>DATMNC010000075.1:0-13548 GCA_035569395.1 Thermoanaerobaculia bacterium
TGCTGCTGGTGAAGCGAGTTCCACCATTTGACCGAGAAGTAGACGATCGGGACGTCGACGTAGGCGATGATCGTTGCCACCGCCGACCACATGGCGCGCCGGTGCGGATCGTCGACGAACTTCCGCAGCGCCAGGATGCCGAGAAAGGCGAAGAGCAGAACGGCCGTGGTCGTCAGCCGCGGGTCCCAATCCCACCATACACCCCAGGTCGGTTTGGCCCAGATCGCTCCCTGGCAGCAGAGGAGAAAAGCCAGGACGACGCCGACCTCGATCGACGCTTCCATCCGCGCGTCCCAGTCGTGGTCGCCGCCGAAGAGAAAGACGACCGCGGCGACGAAGGCGAGCGTCATGGCCACGAGCGCGAACCAGGCAGTGGGGACGTGAACGTACATGATCCGCTGCGTCTCACCCATGAACTGCTCGGGCGGGGCGACGAAGAGGCCGAAGTAGGAGCCGATCAGGAGTAAAACGACGCCGGCGATACCGAGAGCTTTCGGACGCGAGAGGTTGTTGAAATCGTCGGCGATGAGGAGGATCACAACCGCCGCCAGGCCGCCTAAAAAGGCGACCAGTGTTCGCGCCACCACCGGCAGCCCGAGCGAAAGATCCGCGTGGAGATACTGGTCGCCGATCGTTACCAGCAGGCCGAAGTAGACCGCGGCCGCGAGCAGGGCAATCGCCAACCAGAACAGGTTCCGTTTCATACGTGGAGACCTCACTCTTCGACGACTCGACCGAAAAGAAGTCCGCAGAGGGACCAATAAATTGCATCAAAGGCGACCAGCAGAATGATCCAGGCGCTGGACTGATTCATCGGATCGCCGAGGATGATCAAGGATGTTGCTTTTACGGACGCAAGTAAAGCGGGCACGATCAGCGGAAAGAGTAGCAGAGGTAGTAACGTCTGCTTTGACCGCACCTGCGCTGTCATCGCCGCGTAGAGGGTCCCGGGCGCCGAGAGTCCGGCTGTTCCGAGGGCGATGATGACGATGAGCGACCCGACGCGCGTCGTTCCGGCATCATAGAGGATGACCATCACCGGCACGAGGGCGATGCCGAGCAGGGTGAGCTGTAGCCAGTTGGCGATCGCCTTGCCGTAGTAGAGCGCACGCGGATTGGCCGGCAGGAGCAGCAGCCCTTCCAGCGCCCGGTTCTCCATCTCCGCATGAAAACTCTCGGCGAGGGTGAGCGTCGAGGAGAGGAGCAATCCCAGCCAGAGGAACCCGGCCGAGAACTGCCTGAGCATTTCCGCTACCGGCCCGACGGCGAAGCTGAAGAGCAGCAACGCTGCAGCACCGAACACGAACACCGCCATGAACTGCGCGCGGCTGCGCCATTGGAGGAGCAACTCCTTGCGGAGGGCGGCGATCAGCATGGCACTTCGGACGCCTTCCCCCGCCACGCCACCCGCCCTGCTTCGAGCAGTATCGCCTCATCGGCGATCGCGGAGGCGCGCGCGAGCTGGTGCGTGGCCATGATGACGGTTGTCCCGCATGCCTTCAATTCGCGCACGACGTCTTCGACGAGAACGAAGCCCTCGGGGTCGAGCTGGCCGTACGGTTCGTCGAGCATTGCCACGCGGGGCTCCTGAAGCAGCACGCGGGCGAACGAGAGCCTCTTGCGCATGCCTGCCGAGAACGTTGCCACGGTGTCGTCAGCGCGGCGCCCGAGGGCCACGCGGTCGAGCAGAGCATCGATGTTGGAACGCGAACGGCCGAGGTGATCGGCGACGACGGCCAGATTCTGCTTTGCGGTAAGGGAATCGTAGAGATACGAGGCATGGCTGAGCAAAGCGACGAGCTTCCGGACGTCTTCGCGCTCGCGCACGACGTCGAAGCCTCCGATACGCGCCGCGCCGCCGTCGGGCCGGATCGCCGTCGACAGCGTCCGCAGCAGCGTCGATTTCCCCGAGCCGTTTGGTCCGGCCACCATCAGTACCGCGCCTCCCGCCAGCGTGAACGACACATCCGCCAGCGCCCACCGCCTTCCGTAGCGGCGGGCCAGGTTCTTTGCATCGACGTCAGCTGAGGTGGCCATGCAGCGGGCAGTGTCGTTCAGGTGGGGGTATGTAGCAAGAGGATAGACAACGCGGGCATCGGTGCGTTGTGTCACAGCGCCGGGAGCGGTTTGCCGATCAGCGCCCCGCCGCGTTACAGTCGTCAATGCAACGGAGGCACGCCATCACCGCGATCAGACCACTCGACATCTACGGCGGACGCGATCCTCGCGATCTCCCGGCATACACGACGCGCGAAGTTGCCGTCTGTCTGGACATTCCGCTTTCGCGCGTCCGGGCCTGGGTCGCCGGGCAATCAAACTTCCGGGCGGTGTTGATTCCGGCGGCGGAAGATCGTTCAGCCAGCAGAGCACTGTCATTCAACAACGTCATCGAGGTCTTTGTGCTTGACGAGTTGCGCCGCCGCCATGCGTTCTCGCTCCAGCATCTCCGTCGCGTGCTCAGGCATCTCGAGAACGCATTTCCTTCGGTGGACCATCCCCTGGTGAAATTGGATCTTCGCATTGCAAATCATCAGCTCTTTGCTCGGCATGGCCGCAAACTCGAGAACCTGTCACTGGAAGGTCAGCTCGCGATGGAAGACGTTCTTCGGACGTTCCTTACACGTGTTGAGAACGACGCCTCGGGAACAGGGATCTTCCGGCTGTATCCCTTCGTGACGAAGCAGCGTGCCGCCGGTGCGCCGCGCACGGTGATGATGGACCCGCGCGTCTCTTTTGGCCGACCGGTTCTCAGCGCGAGCGGCGTCCCGACCGGCGTGATCGCGGATCGCTTCCGTGCCGGTGAGTCGATCGGCTCGATTTCGGAGGATATCGATCAAACGACCGAAGAAGTCGAAGAGGCCATCCGGTTCGAGACCGTCCGCGTCCGGCGCGAAGCCGCTTGAGTCGCGCGTTCTCTTTCTCGATCGCTCCATCGACGGGAACGTCCTTGCGAATGAGCTGCGTGTACGCGGTTTGACGGTTGTCCGTCACAAGGAACGGTTTCAGCATGACGTCGGCGACGTCGAGTGGCTCACGGTCGCCGGCCGGGAAGGATGGATCGTTCTGACGCGCGACAAGAACATTCGCCTGCGCGAGATCGAACGGAATGCGCTCATATCAGCGAAGGTGGCGGCATTCGTCTTCACCGGAGGAAACGCCAGCGGGATCGAGACAACGGAGACGATCGTTGCCGTGCTACCGAAAATGGATAGGTTCCTGGCGAGGAACCTGCCGCCGTTCATCTGTCGGATCACGGCGAGTGGGTTGGTCGAACTGCTGCTAAGGGTGTGAAGCGCTCTCAGCGGCGAGACGCCGCCGAGACGCCAGCGCTCCGTACCGCTATCATCCACGCTCGATGCGCAACGCCGTCCTCGCCTCGCTCCTGCTTGCAGTCGCTTGCACAACCGTCGTGCCGCCTCCGCCACCCCTTCCACCCACTCCCGCGCCTCGTGTGTCCTACGGATTCAAGGCGGAGGAAGAAGTGCGCATCCTGCAGGTGGAAGACAGGCGTGAGTACGACGCGGCGCTCGTCGATTGGGGCATTCATCATCCAAATGCATTGCACCGCGCGCGGATGGCGCTGGCCCTCGGGCGCATCGGGCCGCATACGTTCGTCGATGCCAATGGCAATGGTGTCCGCGATGAAGGCGAGCGGCAGGCGGGGGTGGCACAGCTCGTAACGCTGGTGAGCGATCCGGACGCCAACGTTCGCGCCACGGCGGCATTCGCGCTGGGGCAGATTGGCGATGCGACATCGGTCGATGCGCTGCTGCAGTTCGCGAGTGACGCGGACGGCGACGTCGCCGGCGAGGCGGTCGAAGCGCTTTCGAAGCTGGCCGCTAAGGTGCCGCTGGCGCGCTACGCCGCGTTTGCATCGGCGCAGACGCCGGAAGGCATTCGCGCGCGGGCCATCCGATTCCTGTTCCGATTCAAGACCGATGAAGCCTCCGCGATCGCGGCGGACGCGCTGGCCTCACCATCGCCGCGCATCCGCGAGGAGGCGACGTACGCTCTGGCCCGCCGCGCATACGCCCCGGCACGTACACGGCTGGAACTGCTGGTCAATGACCCGAATCCTCAGACGCGCGCCAACGTCATGACCGCGCTCGGCAGGATCGGCTCGGCGGAGTCGTTGACGCTGCTGATCGAGGCATTGCGCGATCCGCATCCCTGGGTTCGCACGAACGCGGTCGTGGCCATTTCCCGTCTCGCTGCCAAGGACCGAAACGTCATCGAACGTCCGGAGATGGTCAAAGACGCGATGCGCGTGCTGGAGCTGGTCGACGATCCCGATCCCGGCACGCGCGCGTCATCGATCGATGCAATCGGCTACTACTCCCCGCACAGCGAGCCGGCACGCCGCCGCCTTCTCGAGATCGCCGCGAACGGCTCACGCTGGGACCGCGAGCTGGCCGCCGGCGCGATCGCAAAGAATCTCGGCGACGAGAAATTGCTCCCGGCCGATCTGAGCGGATGGGCGAAGGTGCGCGTGCTCGAAGCGGCAACGGCGATCTCCGACGCCGTCCGCGAGCGGTATGGGCACGATCCCGATCCGCTCGTCCGCGCGCAGGCGTTGGCGACGATCGCCGACGACCACGTCGATGCCAACCTCCCGCTGATCCGCGCGCGACTCGATGACGCCGATGTCATCGTGCGCGGCTATGCCATCGGCCGCTATTCGAAGTCGCATGACGCAAACAAACTGGCAACGCTCCAAGCGGCGGAGCAGCGCGCGCGGAGCGACAAGCAGAATGATGCGCGCCTCGCCGCGATCGGTTCCATCGCCGAGGTCGACTACCCGGAGCGGGACAACGTTCTTCGCGCCCTCCTGACGGACCGCGATCCGGTCGTGCGCCGGATCGCCGCCGACAGCATCGAACAGAACCTCAAGAAGCCGCGGCCGCAGTACACGCCGCTGCCGGTGACGCGGACGGACTACGCCGAGATCGTCGAATGGTCCCGGCATCCGCACACCGCCACCATTCATATGACGCGGGGCAATATCCAGGTTGCGCTGCTGACGAACGATGCTCCGGTCACGACTTGGAACTTCGCCCAGCTGGCCCGCGCGAAGTACTTCGACAACAGCTCGTTCATGCGTGTCGTCCCCAATTTCGTGATCCAGGGCGGCGATCCGCGCAACGACATGGAGGGCGGACCCGGCTTCTCCATCCGCGACGAGATCAATCTTCAGAAGTACACGCGCGCCGCCGTCGGCATGGCACTCTCCGGTCCCGACACCGGCGGGTCGCAGTTCTTCATCACCCACTCCCCGCAACCACACCTCGACGGCGGCTACACGATCTTCGGCCGCGTCACCGCAAGCATGACTGCCGTGGTCGACCAGACGGAGCGGGGGGACAAGGTGGAGACGATCGCCATTGATGAAGCTACGACGCTGTCTTCTTTGCCATCAACCATCCGATCAGAAAAATCGCACCGCCGATGAAGAGCAGGCGCACTTCCATCGTCACGTTGTCTTTCAATAGGCCGGTGAGCAGGCCGATAGGGAGGATGATCATCCCAATGAGTTGGAAGAGGCGGCCGATGAGCGCGGACATCGGCGCAGTGTAACAACGCCTGCTGCAGGCTGCGCGGCAGAACGATGGAGCGAAGATGGTTGGGCCGAGCTTTGGGCAACTAGCGCAGCCGGCCGTGCCGGCTTAGAGTTCCGCTCCATGAAACCGCTCGTCGTCCTCACAGCGAAGTACCCGACGATCGTTCGCGAGATCCTTTCCGGTCTTTGCGAGCTCGTCGAGCATCCCTCGGAACAGGGGCGTTCCGAGGAGGAGATGATCACGATTCTGAGCGAGGCCGATGCCGCGATTACGCTGCTGAGCGATCCTCTGACGCGCAATGTTCTGGCGGCGAATCGTGACCTTCGAATGATTGCCAACTATGCCGTCGGCTACAACAACGTCGACGTCGATGCCGCCGGTGAGCTTGGAGTCACTATCACGAATACTCCCGGAGTGCTCACTGAGGCCACAGCCGATCTGACGATGGGACTGATCCTGGCCGTGATGCGGCGTATCGTCGAAGGCGACCGCGAAGTGCGTACGACCGGCCAATGCGTCTGGGAGCCTCTTCACCTCCTCGGCACGAGCCTGACCGGCAAGCGGCTCGGCATCATCGGCATGGGCCGCATCGGCAGCGCCGCCGCGCAACGGGCTCGGGCGTTCGGTATGTCTGTGACCGGCACGCGCCGCGGGGAGCCGATCTACGAGTTGCTGGCGACGAGCGATGTCGTCTCCATCCATGCGCCGTTGACGAGTGAGACGCGGCACCTCATGAATCCGGAGACCCTTTGGGCGATGAAGCGCGGCGCCTTCCTGATCAACACCGCGCGTGGCGCGCTCGTCGACGAGTTGGCCCTATGCGCCGCGCTCGACGAGGGGCAGATCGGCGGAGCCGGGCTCGACGTCTACGAACACGAGCCGGATGTGAACTCGCGTCTGCTGGCGATGCCGAATGTCGTCCTGGCGCCGCACATCGGATCGGCCACCGAAGAGACGAGGTCGGCCATGGCCAGGATCGCGGCCACCGATGTGGCGATGTTCCTGCGCGGACAGCGGCCTTTGCACGTGATCGTGTAATCTTCGCCGATGTCGAGACTCCAGCGGGCCGACGCGTTTCTCATCGTCATCGACGTGCAGCAGAAACTGATGCCGGTGATCGACGACCGCGAAACGATCGAGCGCAACATCGAAAGGCTCATACGCGGCAGCAAGGTGGTCGACATCCCGGCCATTCTGACCGAGCAGTACGTTCAGGGTCTCGGCCCCACCGTGCCCGTCATCCGCAGGGTGTTCGAAGAGACGTCCGGCTACGAGCCGATCGAGAAGGCATGTTTTTCCGGCTTTGGCTGTGCCGAGTTCGTCATGGCGACGCGCAACCTCCACCGTAAGCAGGCCATCGTGGCCGGCATCGAAGCGCATGTCTGCGTCTACCAGACAGTCGGTGATCTCCTCACCAACGGCTACGACGTGACCATCGTCGCCGACGCCATCTCCTCCCGTACCGCAGCCAACAAAGAGATCGCCATCCGCCGCATGATCTCCGACGGTGCCCGGCTCAGCTCGACGGAAATGGTCCTCTTCGAGCTGACCGTGAGCTCGGGGACGGATGAGTTCCGTGAGATTTCGCGGCTGGTGAAGTAAAGCGCTGGCGCGCGTTATCGGTTATCGGTTATCGGTTGCTGCTGAGTTGCTCGGTTGCTGAGTTTCTTGGTGCCAGTTACCAGACCACCGCAATTCGGCCTCCAGTAACCCAGCAACCCAGCAACTGAGCAACCGATAACCGACAACGCGCTCCGCGCACAGTTGAGTGAACCCTTCTTGCATGCCCTTCCTGCCGGAGGAAACAATCATGAACGACCTCAAGGGCAAACGCGTAGCGATCATTGTCACGGACGGATTCGAGCAGATCGAGATGACCAGTCCGCGCGAGATGCTGGACAAGGCGGGAGCGAAAACGGTGCTGGTCTCGCCGAAAGACGCCGAGGTGCAGGGCTTCAGGCATCACGATCGGGCAGACAAATTCAAAGTCGACCTTCCTCTTGCCAGGGCCAACGCATCGGACTTCGATGCTCTCGTCCTTCCTGGCGGCGTCATCAATGGCGATGCGCTGCGCGTCGAGAAGCGTGCGCAGCAGTTCGTTCAGGAGATGGACAAGGCCGGCAAACCGATCGCGGTGATCTGCCATGGCGGCTGGCTGCTCATCTCCGCCGGGCTGGTGAACGGCCGCCGTATCACCACATGGCCGACGTTGCAGGATGACATGCGCAATGCCGGCGCCGACTGGCAGGATCGCGAGGTCATCCGCGACCGCAACCTCGTCAGCAGCCGCAAGCCTGATGACCTTCCGGCCTTCAACCGCGAGTTGATCGGAACGATTGCGGAGTTACGGCCGGCGAAAGCGGTGGAGCAGCGCCAGGAGCGCGAAGTCCGCCAGTAGTCGTGCGCGGGACACATGAGCTTGTGCAGCGCCGGGCTTCGGCCCGGCGCTTGCGTCGCAACGTGGCGCGGTTACGCGCGAAGGGGTAAGGCAAAGTCATCTGAAGTGGCACATCTTTTGAGAACTGCCATCAAGAAAGGACGACGCCTATGCCGATCGAAGCGAGAGTTCTGATCATCGAAGACAACGATGCTCTCCGCGCCATGCTGTTCACGATCCTCCGCCACCAGCCCCTCGGTGTCGACACGGCCATCAGCGCCGAAGACGCCATCGAGAAAACGCGGCAGTGCGACTACGCGCTGATTCTCATCGATATGAGTCTGCCGGATGATGAAGGCCTCACATTCCTGAAGAACTTTCGTGAAGAACGCCCCGACAGCACGACGTTTGTTCTGGCGGTACTCGATCCGGGCAATGAGGTCACGATCGACTCCCGGCTCGTCGGCGCGACCGTGAACAAGCCGCTGATGATCGACACCCTCGCCGACGTTGTTCGCGAGTGCGCCCTCGTCGTCCCTCCACCCGAAGATCCGCTTCCCTGTCCTCCCGCCGAAAGCGACTTCCGTGCGCGGCTCGAAGATAGCGGGGCGTTTTATAACTAGGTTGTGGGGTCTCGCGGTTCCGCGGTCTCGCGGTTGCGCGGTCTCGCGATGGGCGGTTGCTGAGTTGCTGGGTGCTATGTTGCCGACCTTGGCCGTATTTCTTGAGAACTGACAACCCCGAGACCGCGCAACCGCGCAACCGCGAGACCGCGCAACCCAGCAACCTAGTAACCTAGTAACCTAGCAACCCTTCATGGACCAACGCCGCAAGGGCATTCTTCTGATCGTCGGTGCGGCGCTGCTCTGGGGGACAGGGGGCATCGGCATCAAGGCGGTGGCTGACTCGGCGCTGAAGGTCACTTTCTATCGCTCGCTCTTTGCCGTCATCGCTCTGATGCTCTTTCTCGGCCGTGGCGTCTGGCGACGACGGCAGTGGAAGTCGACAGCGGCGTTCGCGATTGCCATCCTCAGTTACGGCGCGTGCCTGACGACGTTCGTCGTCGCCACGAAGTGGACGACCGCCGCGAATGCGATCTTTCTTCAGTACGCCGGTGTGGTCTGGGTGCTGCTCCTCTCGCCGATCGTCGTGCGCGAACCGATGCTGGCGCGCGACGTCATCGCCATCGTCGTGGCCATGAGCGGCATGGCACTCTTTTTCGTCGGCCGATTCGAAGCGCGCGGCATGGCCGGCAACGCCATGGCCCTGGTCTCGTCGGTGTTTTTCGCTTCGCTGATTCTGGTCCTTCGGCGGGAGCAGCGCGCCGCGCAGGCGGCGGTCACGTGGGGAAACGTCGTCTGCGCGCTGGCCGTCCTCCCGTTCGTGGCGCACGATCTCGCCCTCACGCCACGCTCGTTCGCGGTGCTGGCGTTTCTGGGCGTGTTCCAGATCGCCATCGCCTACGTCCTCTTCGTCCGAGGATTGGCGTATGTCACGGCGACGCAGGCGTCGCTAACCGGCATGCTGGAGCCGGTATCGAATCCGATCTGGGTCTTTCTCTTCCTCGGCGAGAAACCGTCTCTATACGCGATCGCCGGAGCGCTGGTGGTGTTGTCGGCCATCGCCTGGCACACGATGTCGGGAGAGCCGGCACTGGACATGCCGGCCCCCGATTGACTGCGCTTCGCGCGTTGTCGGTTGTCGGTTATCGGTTGGAGTCGACGCTGGTACTGAAAGGGCCACTCCCCGATAACTGACAACCGACAACCAACAACGCGCGAAGCGCCCTTTATGCAATCCCGAACAACGCCACGGCAAACTGGATGTTCGGATCATTAGTAATGTCGTCGGTCGTCGATCCGTAGACGATGGCGCTGCCGCCGATCGAGACCGTGATCGAGATCGACTGGTTGGCGCCGACCACTGTTCCGGCGAAGAAGGCCGTCGAGTCCACCTGTTCGAACCAGTTCGGCAGATAGCTCTTCGTGACCGTCTTGAGCGCCGTACCGTTCGTATCGCGCAATACCGCCGTCAGGTTCGCGCCGGAGGCGCCGGTCCGGACGCCGATGTTGAATCGGGTCTTCGTCGGATCGACCGGCGTGACCAGGAAGGCCGTGAAGCCTCCCTGGATGACGCGAGCATCCGAAGGATCGATGACGTCCTCCGTCAATCCCGACGTCCCAAGAGTTCCGGCGTCGTTGAAGACACGTGTGATGATCACCGGCTTGGTCGCCGCCGGCACGGTGATGAGATCGACGCTGCCGAGACCGGAGCGGCCGAACGTGGCTACGATGTCAGGAAACGTGACCACCTGTCCCGCGCCCACGGTGTAGGTGACAGTCGGGTCCGACGAACTGCCGCTGGTGCCCGATGGATGGAAAACGAGCTTGCCCGTGATGGATCCGCTCGATCCCGGTGCGCCGAAGAGGAGTTGCAGCGAGGTCTTGAAATTCGAGCCGGAGCCGCCGGCGGTCGAGCCGACCACGGGGATGTAGCCGCGCAACTGTTCCGTAGCCGTGCCGGTGCCGCCGAGCGCAAGCGGAGCGCCGGAAGCAAGGCCGGTCGTAATGTCGACGCTTCCGGTCACGTCCGAGCCGAACACGACATTGCCGGCAGTCGTAATTCCGAAGAAGGTCCCGGGATTGCCGCAATTCGCCACCCGGGCAACGCCGATGAGATCTCCCTGCTGCACGGGGACCACCGGTGACATCGCCAGCGTATTGTCATTGCCGGACGAGTTGAAGGGTCCGCGCTCGGCCGTCATCGTCAGCGTATTGCCGCTGCGGTGGAAGAACTTGATCTTGATCGCGTTCGCGCAGCCGGAGCTCGACCAGTAGACGTGCACCGAGCTCACCGTTCCGGTGGCGTTTGCGGGCGACACGAGATCGATGTCGGTTCGCACAGGAGCTACGGCGGAATCACTCGCGTTCGGAGTGCCACCGAAGCCAGGACCGATGGTCAGAGCCTGCGGAAAGAGCGGTGCCGCCATCAGAAGGAGTGGGAAAGAAAACCGGACGACGCGTTTGAACATGGAGTTCCTCCGTTCGCATGATTTCATACTCCATCAGTAGTGCACGTGACCGGCCCCACGTTTCAAGGTGCGACCAGCGGAATCGAGAACGAGAAGGTGCTGCCAATCCCCAACGTGCTCCCGACTTCGATGTGCCCGCCGTGCGCTTCGACCGCCAGCTTACAGAAAGCAAGCCCGAGGCCGGTACCCACTCTGCGCGAATCGAGCTGGCCGAATTTCTCGAAGATCTTCTCGAAGGCCTCGGATGGGATGCCTTCACCCGTATCGCGGACGGAGAACCGCATCGATTTGTTGTCGTCCCGGGTCACAGCGATCGTCACAGTGCCGCCGTGCGTGAACTTGATGGCGTTGGCGATGAGGTTGACCAGCGTGCGGCTCAGCTTGTTCCTGTCGCCGGCAAATACCGGAAGCCCAGGGGCAATGTCGGTGATCAACGTGTTCTCTCCCGCCAGTGCCAGCGATGCCACCTGGTCGAGCGCGCCGGCTACGAGCACATCCGCGAACAGCTCGTCGTATTGAAGCCGCGCCGAGCCGGACTCCATCTTCTCCACGTCCAGCAGATCGTTGATCATCCCGAGCAGCGTCTTCCCGCCGCCGGCGGCGATGGCCACGATCTCGTGCTGCATCGCATCGAGAGCACCGTCCTGTTTCAGCATCTCCACGCCGACGATCATCGCCGTGAGCGGTGTGCGCAGATCGTGAACGATCATGTTGCGCATGTCGTCGCGCAGCTTCTCGACTTCCTGAAGCCGCTCATAATTCGCCTGCAACTGCTCGTAGAGCGCGGTCTCACGATCGCGGAAGCGCTTCTTCTCCAGGCAGGAGTCGATACGTGCCTTGAGCAGGATCGGGTTGAACGGCTTCGAAAGGTAGTCTTCCGCTCCCGCTTCGATGCAACGAACGACTGACTGCAATTCGTTGAGCGCGGAGATCATGATGACGGGGATGTGCAGCAGCCGTTCGTCGGCCTTGATGTGCCCAAGGACCTCGTAGCCGTCCATGTCCGGCATCATGATGTCGAGCAGCACCAGGTCGAAGGCGGTCTCGCGCATCATCTTCAGAGCATCGCTTCCGTTGCTGGCCGTGGTGACGTCATGTCCCTGCCACTTCAACCTGCGCGAGAGCACATCCCGGTTGCCGGCATCGTCATCGACAACCAGCACGAGTCCCGGCGCGACGGTGAGATTCTTCGTGACCGCCGTCGACTCCTCCGCCTCTTCGCGGTCGTCGTGCGCAACCGCGGTGCTCTTCTCATGAATGGATGTAAAGTTCTCCTCGATGACGGCAAGCATCCGATGGCCCGCGGCCCGGATTTTCATGAGGTCTTCGCGCCGCTGCCCTTCCACCTCCTCGGACAGTATTTCCGCGTAGCCGATGATCTGATTGAGCGGGCTCCGCAGGTCATGAAGAAGCTGCGCCGGGAGTCCCGTCATCGCGGCAGAGGCCGCGGGATCGGACTCCGGGCACAACTGGACATTCACGACGCGTGCTCCAGAACCGGCGGGATCAGCAGCGCCTCGATCTTGCCAAGAAGCCGCGGCAGCTCGATTGGTTTGGTGTCGTATTCGTCGCAGCCAGCGTCCAGCGCCTTCTCGCGGTCATTGGCCATCGCATGCGCCGTCAGGGCGATGATCGGAATGTGCTTGAGGCTCTCGTCCGCCTTGATGCGCCGGGTCGCTTCCCAGCCGTCGACGACCGGAAGGCTCATGTCCATCAGAATCAGATCCGGCATTTTCGCCCGGGTTACATCGACGCCCATGGCTCCGTCGACGGCGATCAGGATCTGATAGCCCTTGCGTTCCAGCCGGCGCGACAACATGTCGCGGTTCATTTCGTTGTCCTCGACAATGAGAATTGTGGTCATGGTGTCAGTGCCTCCGCACGTTCCCGAGGAGCGCGAGTAGCGTTGCTGCCGGCGAGCAGATCGCGAACCTGCTCCAGGAGCGACTCGCGCGAATCGCCGTGCTTGTGCAGGATTTTTTCGACGTGACCGTTGAGCCGCTGGCGATCCTCCTTCGTCAGGTCCTGCGCGGTGATGACGACGATCGGGATCGATCGCCATTCGGGATGCCGCCGCACCTCGGCGGCGAATTCGAAGCCGTCCATCCGCGGCATCATCAGGTCGAGGAAGATGAGCCGGGGACGGTCGCGCTCCATGCTCTGCAACGCCTCGATTCCGTTTCCGGCTTCGGAAACGACCCACCCCTCTTTCTCCAGGATCGTCCTCGTCAGCGACCGGCTCACAGGATCGTCGTCAATCACCAGGACGGGACATGGCGGCTTGAGACAGGTGTACTTCTTCAAGATCTGGGAGAGACGGCGCCGATTGACCGGCTTGGTGGCGTACTCCGATGCACCGAGCGTGAATCCTCGCTCCGGGTCGTCCACCATCGTCAGCATGATGACCGGTATGTCGCAAAGTGTCGCGTCACCCTTGAGCGCCTCGAGCACGCTCCAGCCGTCCATCTCCGGCATCATCACGTCGAGCGTGATGGCGGCGGGCAGTAGTTGCCGCGCCAGGCGCAACCCCTGCGCGCCGCTGCTTGCCGTGCAGACCGTGAAGCCTTCCTTGCGCAAGTAGC
>DATMNC010000076.1:0-18522 GCA_035569395.1 Thermoanaerobaculia bacterium
AAAAGTGCGTGACTCTAACCCGGGGTGGAGGAACGGTCAAATGGGGATGGGGATTCCTGGGGTGGGCGGTCTCGCGGTCTGAGCTTGGCGGAACGTACGGCTGGCAACCGCGAGACCGCGCAACCGCGAACAACCCCGGAATCCCCGCCCTCATTTGACCGTTCCTCCACCCCGGGTTAGAGTCACGCACTTTTACGGAGGCAGTTCGGTCCATGGATCGTCAGCAACGCAGAGACTTGAAGCACGACAAATTCGTCGACGAGGTCGGTTCCTGGTCGACCCGGGCGAAGGAGAACCAGCGCCTTCTTCTGACCATTACCGCGGCAGCAGTGGGCATCGCCATCCTCGCGTACGGAATCTACTTTTACCGCTCCAATCATGAGGAGAAGGCACAGCTGGCGCTGGGTAAGGCGATGGATACCATCGAGTCGCCGCTGCTTCCCGCGCCGGGCGCCCAGCCTCAGCCGGGAGCGAAGTTCAAGACGGAAGCGGATCGGACGGCGGCGGCGGAGAAGCAGCTCAAGACCGTCGACACGAGCTTTGGCGGCACCGATGCCGGTGACGTCGCCTCGCTCTACCTCGCCCGCATCGCCGCGGACAGGGGCGACCTGGCCGATGCCAGGAAGCGCCTGGAGAAGTACATCCACGACAATCCGAAGTCGGTTCTCACGACGGGAGCGCGTTACAGCCTCTACCGTCTGCGGATCGATAATGGCGAATCGGCGCAGGTGGCGCAGGAGCTTCAAGCCGAGATCGGTAAGTCCGAGCCCAACCTCCCGCCCGACGCCCTCCTCGCACTTCTCGCGCACGCCTGGGATGCCCAGGGGAACGCCGAGAAGACGAAGGAGGCCTATCGCCGCATCGTGACGGAGTACCCCGAGTCGCCCTATGCGCTGGAAGCGCAACGGCGGATGGGGCCGGCGTAAGACGGTCGCGGGGTTGCGCGGTTGCGGGGTCTCGCGGTGGGTCGTGAGTCAAAGGCAATGTTGAATGTTGAATGTTCAGTGTTGAATGTTGAATGAAGGGACACGGCACGGTCGCATTCAACATTGAACATTCAACATTGAACATTCAACATTCGCCTTTGACTTTCTGACGCCCACGCCGTGCGCCTTCTCTCCCTCATCATCTTCGCATCCTGGTTCCTGGCGCTCATACGCACCATCGTCAACCTCGCGCTGATCCCCCGGCTTCGGGCGGACGGGAAGACGTTACGGGAGCCGCTCGTCTCCGTCATCATTCCTGCCCGCGACGAGGCCAGGATCATCGAGCGGACCGTCCGCGCGTTTCTGGCGCAGAGCTATCCCAATCTCGAAATCATCGTCGTCAATGACCGGTCGGTAGACGGAACGGGGGAGATCCTTCGCGCGATCAACGACACAATCGGCGCTGAGCGGGTCAGGGTGATCGACGGCGCTGAGCCTCCCGAGGGGTGGCTCGGCAAGCCGTGGGCACTGCATCAGGGCAGCCGTCTCGCGCGGGGGGAGCTGCTCCTTTTCGTCGATGCCGATGTCGTCTACGCTCCCGAGGCCGTTCGCGCCGCCGTTGCCTTTCTCGAACCGCGGCGCCCGTCGCTCCTTTCGCTTCTGCCCTATTTCGAGATGCGGGGGTTTGGGGAAAACGCGGCCATGCCGATGCTGGCCATGTTCTGTTTCACGTTCATGCCGACGTGGATCTCCAATCGGACCCGCGTTGCCGCATTGGCTATCGGCGGGGGCACCGGCAACCTCATCGTCCGTGAGCGGTATGAGGCCATCGGCGGCCATGAGGCGCTGAAGGGCTCGGTGGTCGACGATGTCGCTCTGGCCCGGCTGGTCCGGCGGAGCGGCGGTGCGACGGAAACCGTCCGGGCCGACGATCTGGTCTCGCTGCGGATGTATCACGGTCTCGCGGAGGTGGTGGAGGGCTTCACCAAGAATGCCTTTGCCGTCTTTGGCCGCAACTACGTCGTCGGTATCCTGATCACAGCCGGTTCGGTCGTCTTCCACATCCTGCCGTACGGCCTCGCCCTCGCCGGCGACCGGATCAGCATGGCCACGGTCATCGTGATCTGCGTCACGCGTCTCATCCTCTTTCGCTCGCTTCGCTACCGGCTCGACAACGCCCTGCTGCTTCACCCGGTCATGGTTGGAATCTGGACGTGGATTTTCGTCCGGTCGCTCTGGATCACGGGAATCCTGGGCAAACTTCTCTGGCGCGGACGAACGTATGATGCCCGTCAGACCCGCTTCGGAGCCGAACGGCGATGATTCTTGCAAGCTGAGGCCTGAAGGAGAGATGTTCATGACTGACAAACCTTTTCTGACCGACGTCCAGGAGCTCCGCCGGCGCGCCCGGCAACACATCGAGGAAGGGGCGGTGACGGACGCGTACCGCGGCGACCGGGAGACGGTGATCAAGCTGCTCAACGAAGCGCTGGCGACGGAGATCGTCTGCGTGCTGCGTTACAAGCGGCACTACTTCATGGCCCAGGGGATCAACGCCGATCCGATCGCGCAGGAGTTCCTGCAACACGCCAATGAGGAGCAGGGACACGCCGACCAGATCGCCGGGCGGATCGTACAGCTCGGTGGCGCGCCGAATCTCAATCCCGAGGGAATGCTGATGCGTTCGCACTCGGAGTATGTGGAGGGACAGAACCTCCTCGACATGATCAAGGAAGACCTGGTGGCCGAGCGGGTGGCCATCGACTCCTACACGGAGATGATCCGTTACATCGGCGACGACGACTACACGACCCGGCGCATGCTGGAAGGGATCCTGGCCATGGAGGAAGAGCACGCCAACGATCTTTCCAGCTTCCTGGCGGACCTGGATAAGGACTGGAAGACGCGGGATCGCAGCTGACGGCGGCTTTGCCGCGTTATCGGTTGTCGGTTGTCGGGTTGATGGAGCGCTGCTTTGTGGTCGTTTTCTGATGAGCCGCGCAAACGTGACAGCCAACCGGCAACCGCGTAGCTGATGGCAACCGACAACCGATTACCGACAACCGACAACGCGGCGCAGCCGCCGTAGTGGGAATGTGATAAATTTCGGCCGGTTGTTGCAGCCCGAAACGCCAATGTCACGACCTGCCGAGCGCCACGCACAACTCCTCGATCAAATCATCCTGCCATTCGATCTGACGCACGATTTCGGACGCAAACGCGCGTACGAGGCGGCCATCGACTATGCGCGGACGCATCTGGTCGAGGATCCGCACTGCAACGATTTCCTCGATGCCGCCGCCAAGCGCCTCGGCTTCGCCGCGGTGACGTTCGATACGCTCGAGAGCCGCGTCAAGCTTCCGAAGAACGCCTGGCTGGACGTCTGGATCTCCGATGAGGACGACGAGGTGGCTTTCACCGGCACCCGCGAAGGCCTCCAGTACATGATCGATCTCCTTTCGCAGCTCCGCGACTCCAGCGATCCGGAGCAGCACATCCATCTCGATCAGGGCGTGACGCCGATGACCGAGAGCTCGGCCAATCTCGTGCTTTTCAAAGAGGAAGATACCTGGTTCACCGGCGAAGGAGCGGAGGGTGATGCGGATGACTATCCGGAACGCGACATCGATCCGAAGCAGATCTACGCGATCCAGTTCATCCACTACCCGCCCGACGATCTGCCGATCAGCGCGCACCGGCTCTATCGCGTGATCAAAGTCGAGCCGGATGACGGCTACTCGGCCAGCGTGAAGGAGTTCGGCGGCTCCGAGAAACGCTACTTCCGCTTCACCTTCGTGGCCGACAACGACGAGAAGTTCACCTACAGCTTCCACCTCGACGATCCGGCAGTGAATTACTTCACCCATCGCGAAATTCTGAAGCTGGCCATGCGGGCGGTGTAGTCCGAAAAGGCTTTAACCACAGAGGCACAGAGATCACAGAGTGATTTGTTTTTCTCTGTGATCTCTGTGCCTCTGTGGTGAAAGCCTTTTGGCCGACGCGCTGCGATACACTCCCATGACATGATCCGGCAGATTGCAGTCATCGGTACCGGCACGATGGGGCGGGGGATTGCCTACCTCGCGGCGGTTGCCGGATATGAGACGGTCATTCACGATGCCGATGCCGGGGCGCTCGATGCGGCAAAGGCTTCGATCGAGTCGACGCTGCAGAAGGGCGTCGAACGGGGGAAGGTGACGGCGGAGGAGGCGGCTTCGGCCGGCGCGAGGATTCACATCGCATCCGATCTCGAGCCGGCGGTGCATGGGGCCGATTTGATCGTGGAAGCGGTCCCTGAGAATCTCGAGCTGAAGAAAGACCTTTTCGCGCAGGCCGATCTCTTTTGCGGCGATGAGACGATCATGGCCTCGAACACCTCGTCGATCTCCATCTCGCTGCTGGCGCAATCGGTGGAGCGGCGCGACCGCTTCGTCGGGCTGCATTTCTTCAATCCGCCGCACGTGATGAAGCTGATCGAGATCGTGCGCGGCGAGCGGACTTCTGACGAAACGGTGGCGGAGGCGCGCGAGGTGGCCGAGGCGATGGAGAAGACGGCCATCGTGGTCCGCGACTCACCCGGCTTCGCGACGTCACGCCTCGGCCTTGCCATCGGACTGGAAGCCATTCGGATGCTGGAAGAAGGCGTTGCCTCGGCCGAGGACATCGATAAGGCGATGGAGCTCGGCTACAACCATCCCATGGGTCCGTTGCGACTGACCGATCTGGTCGGTCTCGACGTCCGTCTCGGCATCGCCGAGTATCTGGCCTCGACGCTCGGCCTTCGCTTCGAACCGCCTGAGTTGCTGCGGCGCATGGTGGCCGAGCGCAAGCTCGGCAAGAAAACGGGAGAGGGATTTTTTCGTTGGCCGCAATGAAACGGGTGTCGGGTGCCGGAGGGCGGGAGCCGGAGAACCCCGTCACCGCGCCGGTCTCCGACCCCCGACCCCCGACCCCCGATCTCCGGATCGCGGCCATCGTCTTCATCGCGGCCATCGCGCTCTACCTCAAGACTCTGGCGCCCGCGGTCGGGCCGACGGACAGCGGCGAGCTCACCTCGGCGGTCTGGTCCCTCGGCAACGCGCATCCGCCGGGGTTTCCGTTCTTTCTGATCGTTACGCACCTGTTCACATGGCTTCCGTTCGGATCGATCGCGGTGCGGACGAACATCGCCAGCGCCTTCTTCTCCGCGATGGCGTGCGCTCTGGTCGCGCTGGCGGCGGCGGAGATTCTGTTGATGCCGCGCGATGCCAAAGTGCCGGTCGAGGAGAAGCGGTCGAAGAAGAAACAGCGCAATGATCGAAGCGCAGGCCGAAAGCCCCAATCCGAGCTTCGCGTTGGTGAGTCCGAACCGCGCGGTCCCTCCCGGTGGGTAATCGCGCTGATCATGCTCGCCACCGGCCTCCTCTTCGCCTTCTCGCGCACAATCTGGCAATTCGCGACCGTCACCGAGGTCTATGCGATCAACAGCGCGCTCATGGCAGGCGTGGCCTGGGGGATGCTGCGATGGGCGCGGACGCGGGATGTGCGATGGCTTTATGGAGCCGCCCTCCTCTTCGGGTTCGGGCTGTGCGTACATCACGTCACCATCGGCACCGGCTCGATCGCGATCGCCGTACTGATCACGCGCGTTGGCGGCATCAACTTCTGGCGTACGCGCACGACCCTCATCGGAGCGCTGCTGCTCGCGGCCGGACTGTTGGTCTACGTCTATCTGCCGGTCGCCGCGTCGCGGAAGCCGGTCATGAATTGGGGCGATCCGGCCTCGCTCTCCGCTGTGTGGGACCACGTGACCGGCAAGCAGTACCGCGGCTACATCAAGACCAGCGAGGCGCAGAACAGCGCGCAGATCGGCCGCTACGTCGGCGTGGTCGGGCCGGAGCTCGGGCCGGCCTGGATGCCGCTGGTTCTGCTCATCGCGGCCGCCGGCATCGTCCTGCTCTGGTTCCGGCAGCGGACGATCTTCTGGTACGTCGTCCTCTTCATCATCGGTAACGCCACATGGTTTGCCATCTATCCGGTCACAAACGACACGCCGGCGTACGCGATCCCCACCTTCATCGCGCTGCTGTTCGCGTTCGCGTTCGGCGCGTCATCGTTCGCCGCGCTTGGCAGGACCGATCGCATTCGCTCGGTCATCGCCGGTGCCATGCTCATTCTGCCCTTGGTTTCGCTCGTGACGACGTATCCGTTCCGCGACCGTGGCCGCTATTGGGTCTCGCACGACTACGCGGAGAACGGCCTGCGCTCGATGCGGCCGAACGCGTTGATGCTGACGGGCGACTGGCAGCTCTACGCGCCGATGCGCTACCGGCTCGACGTCGAGCACGCCCGGCCGGACGTCGAGATCATCGAGACCGGCTTTCTGCTGCGGCAGTGGTATTTCGGCGAGTTGGCGCGACGCTATCCGACGCTGACGCGCGACTCGCGGCGCGAGATCGATGCGCTGGTGCCGATGCTTGGACCCTTCCAGAATGATCGCGATCAGCTCGACATGGATCTGTTCAATCGCCGCATCGACGACGTGATCATCTCTCTCATCGAGCAGCACCTGCGCCGTGGTCCGGTCTATGTGAGTGGCGAGGTCGCGGCCAGCACCGAACCGCGCGACGTGAATCTGCGCAAACGGATGTCCGAGCGATATGACATCGTGCCCCGCGGCCTGCTCATCGAGCTGGTTCCGGGCCATGCCTTTCGAGATGTTCGCTACACGCCGCTGGAGATGCGGGGGGTGGCGGACGAGACGGTCCGTTATGAGGACGATGATGAGGTGCCGACGGAGATCGTGCCCGCGTATCGGGCCATCTTCGTCATGACCGGCCGCTATCTCGCCCTCGAGAAGAAATTCGATGAGGCCTTGCTCGCCTACCGGGCCGCGAACACGATCGACCCGACGAACCTGTCGGTCGAGCGCGAGATGCAGCTCGTGGCCAGCAGGGCCGGGAAGTGAGCGCGGCCGAGTCGTACGGAGCGTTCGCCTACGCGTACGACCAGGCTCTGGGCGAGCGTTACTTCCGCGCGGTCCGCCGGCTGCTCGTCGATGTGCTGGAGCGCTATCCCTCCGAATCGATGACGCATCTCGACGTCTGCTGCGGTACCGCACTGGCCATGCCATTCTTCGCCGGCCGCGGATTCGTCTCTACCGGCGTCGACATCTCGCCGGTCATGCTGAACGTCGCCCGCAAACGGGCGCGGCGTCTCGTCGGCGGCGACACGCGCGCGCTGCCGTTTCGGACGGCGTTCTCGCGCATCACCTGCCTCTACGACTCGCTCAATCATCTGCTCGATCCGCGCGATCTCGCCGCCGCGTTCCGCGAGATTGCCGGAGTCATGGACGGAGACTCGCTGTTCCTATTCGATATGAACCATCCCCAGATTTATCCCGAGGTCTGGGGGATGAAGGAGCCGTTCGTCGATGAAGGGCCTGACTTTCATCTGGAGATCGCCACGACCTACCGGCGTCGCGAAGGGCTCGGCCGCGCGCTGGTCACCGGATGGGCGGTCGTCGGCGGCAAGCACATCAACATCCGCGAGCGCCACACCCAACGTTCGTACGAGCGCGACGACATCGTCGCCGCGCTGGGCGAAGCCGGCCTCCATCCGATCGAGATGCGCGAGTTCGATCCGTGGGTGGAGGGGAGGACGGTGAAGCTCGTGTTTGTGTGCAGGAAACGGTAGTTGCCGTTCTCCGGTCTGCGGAACCTCTACGGAAGGTCTCTGCGAAGGTCTCTGCGAAGGTCTCGCCATACCTTTCGTCGAGAGCCCTTCTCCCCCCGCGGTTTCTTGCGGGGGGAGAAGGTGCCGAAGGCGGATGAGGGGGGCGCTCACGAGACATAATCGTATCTTGCCGCACTGGCTCGACGCCGCTTGAAAGCACGAGTCGCGCACGAATGACATCTTCGTGGAACGCCCCCTCATCCGCCTTTGGCACCTTCTCCCCCAGCAAAAACCCGCTGGGGGAGAAGGGCTCTCGACGTAAAGGGTGCGGCAATCCCGCACAGCGTGAGGGAAAGGCGGTTAGTCTCGCAATCGGGGAGTCCAAACCAGAGACCGCGCAACCGAAGCCCCTACTTCCCTAACACCGCGTTCTTGAAGTCGTCTCCCATGGCTGGCTTCGGGCCGATCCAGGTGGAGACGATTGCATCCGCGGTCGCTTTGCCGGGCAGGGTTCCCTTCGGCTTGCCGTTGACTTCGACCGTCGTGCCGGTGCCGGGGACGTAGGTGAGGACGAGGCGGTTGCCCTTCGGGATCGGCTCCATCCACGAGCAGAGCGTCTTGAAGCCGCTCTTCACATCGGCGGAGGCATTCGGCACGTTCGCGGTGAGACCTTCCTCCCACGCATCGCACATCTGGTCCTTGCTGACGCTGTAGAGGAAGGCCATGGTCATGCGGCGTGACGTATCCGAGGCCAGGATCGAGGCCGGAATCGACATCTTGGCCTGAAGATAAAGGCCGCCCACGTAGACCTTGATGAAGAACTTCTTGCGCAGTCCCAGTCCGTTCAGGACGAGGGTCTGGCCGTTGACGGTGATCTTGTCTTCGAGCGTTACATCCGCGAGCGACGCGGCCGAGGCGAGCGTCGGCACGAGGAGCATCAGGGAGAGCAGCAGGGGCATCATTTTCGGGCGCATGAGAGCCTCCATTTAGATTTGATGGTGATCGGGGTGAGGCGGTTATCGGTTGTCGGTTGTCGGTTGTTCGAGGCTCCTGCAATCCTGGGCTCCCGACAACGGATAACCGACAACAGACAACTCCCTACCCACCATCCTAGCACTTGAGCTGGAACAACAGGCCGCTCCGGCCGCGTTGAAGAACACTCCGATGACGTCCCTGAGCAAGCCGTTTCATATCGGCGGAGTCCTGATCGATCCGCCCCTGGCACTCGCCCCGATGGCCGAGGTGACCGATATGTACTATCGCTCGCTCGTCAAGGAGCTTGGCGGTGCGGGGCTGGTCGTCTCCGAATTCATCTCCGCGGAGGGGCTGACGCGCGACAACGTGCGCACGAAGCAGATGCTGGCGTTCGATGAGAAAGAACGGCCGGTGGCGATCCAGATCTACGGCGGCGATCCCGATCGGATGGATGACGCGGCCGCGATCGTGGAAGCCGAGGGCGTCGACATCGTCGACATCAACATGGGCTGCCCCGTGCGCAAAGTCGTGAACAGCGGCGCCGGCTCCGCGCTTCTGAAAGACTTCGACCGCGCCGCGCGCGTGGTGGAAAAAATCAAAAAGCGGGTGAAGATCCCGGTCACGGTGAAAGTGCGCAAGGGGTGGGAGAGCGACGACGTCATCCCGCTGCTGAAGCGCTTCGAGGAGATCGGTGTTGCATCCATCGCCATTCACGGCCGCACGCGCAACGAGGCCTACACCGGCGCCAGCGACTGGGGCTACATCGCCCAGGTCAAGAGCGAGCTGGGCATCCCGGTTTTTGGCAACGGCGACGTCAAGACGCCGGCCGACGCCATCCGGATGTTCGAGACCACCAGCGTCGACGGTGTGATGATCGGCCGAGCCGCGCTGCACAATCCCTTCATCTTCCGCGACATCCTGGCGTACGTGAGCGGTGTGCCGGCCGGGAATGAAGTCGACCGCCGCATCGACGCCATGCACCGCTACCTGGCCAAGATCGACGGCGCGCCGCAGATCATCAACTGGAAGCTGCACAAGGCCCGCACCGTGATCGGCTGGTTCTCGAAGGGAATCGCCCACGGCAAGGACATCCGCAACGGTCTGGCGGACGTCACCTCGGTGGCCGACGTGCGCCGGCTGCTGGACGCGGCGCGCGAACGGCTGGCGGCGTAGCGCGGTTGCGGGGTCTCGGGGTTGCGCGGTCTCGCGGTGTGGAAGGTCGTTCGGGACCGCATTCATGTCGAATGGGATCGACATGCACGGTCACCCGCGGCCGCACTCATGTCGAACGGGATTGATATGCAAGGTCATTTGTAACCGCATTCATGTCGAACGGGATTGATATGCAAGGTCACTTGCGACCGCATCGACGTCGAACGGGTTTGATATGCAAGGTCACTCGCGGCCGCATCGATGTCGAACGGGTTTGATATGCAAGGTCACTCGCGGACGCATCGATGTCGAATGGGTTTGATATGCAAGGTCACTCGCGGACGCATCGATGTCGAACGCGTTTGATATGCAAGGTCACCCGCGGACGCATCGATGTCGAACGGGTTTGATATGCAATGTCACTCGCGACTGCGTTCATTCGGCCGTTAACGTTTGAAATTCGGACAGTTTCAGAATTCATGCGTCTCAATTTGAGACGGATGAGGCATCCCAGCATGTCGTATCAGCATATCAGTGGCATATAGGTTACTAAATTTTTCGTGGTAGGGATTTCCCTCGCTCACGCCCCTCCTCGTGCGTGATGGATGCAATCAGCAGCAGACGACCCGCCCGACCCGCACGGCACCGGAGCGGGATCGCTACGCCTTGGCACGGCGCGTCTGCTCGCTGACTGCTCCCTGTTACAGAGGACCGGCACACGTACGAGTGCCGCCTGCCCGGAGGCTCCTGATCAGAGCCGTTCGGGTACCCCGACGTCCCGGCGCGCGCGTGGCACGCCGCGAGGTCTTGATTCGTTAAGGAGGAGACCATATGTCTAAAGTAGTAACGACCGTTACTGCGCAGGCTGCGCCGGATGACCCGGTGCCACCGCAGACTCCGACGGTCACGCATTACGAGCAGGTGGCGGCGAAGCTGTCCTCGGCCATCGACGAGGCGCTGGCGCTGATGCCGGATTTCACGCAGTCTCACCCGCTCACCAAGGGGTTCGTCCGTTCGCAGCAGAGCGTCTCGGACACCTTCATCCTCTCTACCATCGCCGCCGTCGAGGCAAACCCCGAACTGCAAAGCGTGAACAAGTTCGACGTCACCGCGGCGGGCGACCTGCTGCAGCTCAGCGATGCTTTCCGGCCCCTTGTGGACAAGCTGAATGGTGCGGCGAAGAACGTCAAGTTCACCATCGATCGGAAGCGCGCCGAGATCGTCGCCGACGCGCTGCAGACTTATGAGATCGCCAAAGGAGTAGCCCGCGACGCGGAGGCCACCACGGCCGCCGAACACGTCGGCAACCTGAGGCGCGACCTCGGAAGATCGGGGAAACAGAAGAAGAAGCCGGCTCCGGCTCCGGCCCCCGGTAACACCGCCGTGAACTGAGGAGTCGAGTAACAGAAGACCGGGCACGGCCGCGCATGCGCGCGGCCGTGCCCCTTTTCGCAATGGATAACCACAGAGGCACAAAGAACACAGAGAAAACCTCTGTACTACTAGCCAGCGGTCTCTGCGCGTGACGCGAAGATTTCTTCCAAACTGTGCGCCTCCCTGAGAACAGAGCTTGCGCTTCCCTACATCGAGAGTCCTCTCCCCCAGCGCTTTTCAGATGGGGGAGAAGGTGGCGAAGCCGGATGAGGGGGCGGTGCTTGCCATGCCCTTTCCGGCACCCATGTTTGGTTGCGGCTTCGCCGCGCTGTGATCTCTGTACTACTAGCAATTGGTTTCTGCGCCCGACGCGGAGATTCTCCACCAACCATCCGATACTCCGAAAGATTTCGGCCAGCCGCCGCAACTAACGGCAGCTCAACGCCGAGAGGCGTTGCGGAGGGTAGCCGGTGGCAAGCGCCGAAGGACGCGCAGCCACCGGTTACGGATCCACCCAATGTCGTACCCCGGCAGGGGTACTGGAAGGTTACCCGTGGCAGATATCGATCTCCTGAAACGCGGTCCGCGACCCCATCCGGGGTCGGTGTTTGGTGGCGATCCTAACCGGTGGCTGCGCGTCCTTCGGCGCTTGCCACCGGCTACCATCCGCAACGCCTCCCGGCGTTTTCCGGGTCGTTAGAGCCGCTGCCCAAGCGCTGAGACGGAATGTGAGGCGACGTACACGCACAAGAAAGCGCGTTTGGTTGCGGCTACGCCGCGCTGTGATCTCGGTGTGTGTGAAAAGGTCCGACGTCCATCTGTATCGCGCGCGGCCCTTGCTTCGCGAAGTGAAGTACCCTTGGCAATCCCGACAACACGACCTCGCATGAGCGCAACAACGGTCTTCATCAGCTATAGCCACGACTCCGACGAACATCGGAAGCAAGTGCTGGGGCTTTCCGAGCGCCTGCGCAGGGACGGCATCGAAACACTCCTTGACCAGTATGTAAACGGAACGCCGGAGGAGGGCTGGCCGCGCTGGATGTTGAATCAGCTCGATGCCGCGGACTTCGTTCTCGTCGTTTGCACGGAGACCTACTACCGGCGGTTTCGCGGACACGAAGTCCTCGGTAAGGGGAAGGGCGTTGATTGGGAAGGCGCGCTGATTACGAGTGACCTCTACTCCGTCCGCAGCCGGTCGCTGAAGTTTCTACCCGTCTTCTTGTCTTCCGTCGCCGAGGAGTACATCCCTGAGCCTCTTCGCTCAGGCACTCACTACGCCCTCACGTCGGAGGAGGCCTATCAACGTCTGTACGACTTTCTACTACAGCAGGCGGGAGTCGAGCCAGGCCCAGTCGGTACGCCAAAGACAAGAACGCGGCAAAAGGGGACCGCTCTCACCTTCGATGCATCGACGTCTGCCGTACGGCCCCCCGACATCTCCCGCATCATGAAGTACGCGCCGTCGAATCTCATCGGGCGCGATGCAGAAACCACGATCCTTACCGACGCGTGGGACCAGGTCGTGCGCGGCGAACCGAAGCGTCCCCACATCCTTACCTTCGTTGCGCTCGGCGGCGAAGGGAAGACCTCGGTGGTGGCGAAGTGGGCCGTCGATCTGGCGTTTCAGGAGTGGCCGGGGTGCGAGGCCGTGCTGGCATGGTCCTTTTATAGCCAAGGCACGCGGGAGCAGTTGGCGGCGTCGTCCGACCTGTTTCTCAATGAGGCCCTCACCTTCTTCGGCGATGCTGCTATGGCGGGCAGCGCGGCGGGCTCGTTCGACAAAGGCCGGCGACTGGCCCAACTGGTTGGCGAACGGCGAGCGCTGCTCATCCTGGATGGCCTGGAGCCGCTCCAATACGCGCCGACCTCGCCCACGCCGGGCGAGTTGAAAGACCAGGGCATCGCCGCACTGCTGAAAGGGCTGGCAGCCAACAGCCGCGGCCTGTGCGTCGTCACCACCCGGTACGGCATTCCCGACTTGCGCGCCTATGTGGGGCAAACAGTTGCTGAGAAGAAGCTGGCGCGCCTTTCCACCGAGGCCGGCGTCGCGCTGCTCCAGTCTTTCGGGGTGAAGGGCAGTCTGCGGAAAACCATCCCCAGCCCGGACGGGCGCACGCTCTGGAATGAATTCGAGGAGCTGGTCGAGGACGTGAAGGGTCACGCTCTCACGCTCAATCTCCTCGGCAGCTACCTTCGCGACGCCCACGGCGGGGACATCCGCAAGCGCGACCTCCTCCGGCTCTCGGAAGCCGATGCCGAGGAGCAAGGGGGCCATGCCTTCCACGTCATGGATGCGTATGTGGAGTCGCTCGCCGACAGTGGCTGGACGGCGGACGATCAGGCGAAAGGCCGGCGCGCCCTGGCGCTCCTGCGTTTGCTCGGCCTCTTCGACCGGCCCGCCACGGCCGGCACCCTGGCGGCCTTATGGGAAGGGGAGGCCATCGCCGGGCTGACCGAGCCGCTGATCGGCATCAGCGAGGCGCAGCGCAACCTCGCCCTCCAGCGTCTGGAAGAGGCGAAGCTGCTCACGGTGATGCGTGAGCACGGTTCCGGCGTGCTCGACGCCCTCGACGCGCATCCTCTCCTGCGCGAGTACTTCGGCCAGCGCGTGCGCGAAGCGCAGCCCGAGGCGTGGCGGGCGGCACACCGGCGGATCTACGAGCACCTCTGCGCGACCACGAAGGACAAGCCCGACGCCACGCTCGAAGACCTCCAACCGCTCCACCAGGCCGTGGCCCACGGCTGCAATGCGGGTTTGCAACAGGAGGCGTGCGACAACGTTTACTTCGACCGTATTGTTCGAAGGCGCGAGTTCTACAGCACGAGAAAACTCGGCGCGTTGGGTTCCGACCTGGGAGCTGTGGCCTGCTTCTTCGAGACTCCTTGGAGCCGCGTCTCGACCGCGCTCACGGAAACCAGCCAAGCATGGTTACTGGCTGTCGCTGCCTTCAACCTGCGCGCCCTGGGCCGGCTGGCCGAGGCCCTCGAGCCGATGCGAGCAGGGCTGGAGATGCGTATCAAGCAGGAGAACTGGAAAAACGCCGCCAACGGCGCCAACAACCTGAGCGAGCTGGAGCTGACGTTGGGGGAAGTGGCCGGGGCGGTGGCGGACGCCGAGCAGTCCGTGGCCTACGCCGACCGCAGCAGCGATGCGTATGAGCGGATATTGAGGCGCACGACCCATGCCGACGCCCTGCACCAGACGGGCCGCCGAGAGGAGGCGGAGGCGCGCTTCCGCGAGGCAGAGCAGATGCAGGCGAAGGACCAACCCGATTACCCGCTGCTCTATTCGGTTCAGGGCTTCCAATATTGCGACCTCCTCTTGTCGGAGGCTGAGCGGGAGGCGAAGGCGAAAGGAGAACTGAAGAAGGAAGAAGGGCTTGCTGTGTGCCGCGCCGTCGCCGAGCGCGCGACGCAGACGCTCAAGTGGGACGAGCAAAACCAGCTCTCCCTCCTCACCATCGCCTCCGACCATCTCACGCTGGGCCGCGCCGCTCTCTATGCGGCGATTCTCGAATCACGGATCCACCAACGTGAGCCGGCGCAAACTTCACCACCGGCCACGTCCGAAAAGAGCCAACGCGGATTCACTACCGCAGCGACGGAACTGGAGCACGCCGTGTCCGGCCTCCGCCGCTCCGGCATGCAGGATCACCTCCCGCGCGGCCTCCTCACCCGCGCGTGGCTGCGCAGTCTCACCGGCGCGCGCACCGGACCTGAGAGCGCGCAGAGCGACCTGGACGAAGCGTGGGAGATCGCCGAGCGCGGGCCGATGCCGTTGTTCCTGGCCGACATCCATCTGTATCGCGCGCGGCTCTTCTTTCGCGAAGGGACTTACCCATGGCAATCCCCGCAGCACGACCTCGCCGAGGCCCGTCGCCTGATTTTCAAACACGGCTACCTGCGCCGGAAGGAAGAGCTCGAAGACGCCGAGGCCGCATTGAAGCACCTCGGGAACGTACGCACGCGACCCAGGAGGAAACGTGCCAGGTAACAAGAAGCTGTTTCTCTCCGCGGTCAGCCGTGAGTTTCTTTCGTATCGCGCACTATTGACGGGAGACCTCAAGCGGCCCGCGCTCGACGTGGCGGTGCAGGAAGACTTCATCGTCACCGGCGGCAGCACGCTGGAGAAACTCGACGACTACATCCGCGCCTGCGACGGCATCATCCACCTCATCGGTAAGGCCACTGGAGACGCGCCGGAGGAGCCGGCTGTGTCCGCGCTGCTCCAAAAATATCCCGACCTCGGTACCAAGCTGCCGCCGCTGAAGCCTGCTCTGCGCAAGCCCCAGCCGGTTTTCTCCTATACGCAGTGGGAGGCGTATCTGGCGATGTACCACGACCGCCCACTGTTCGTTTATCGCCCCACGGATTTCGAGCGCGACACGCTTGAAGTCCCTCGCGACCCCCGCTTCGTCCTCGACCCCGTCGAATTACAGGCGCAGAGGGAGCACTACCAGCGCATCAGCGCCCTCGGTCAAGACCGCGGTCTGTTCCTCAACGAAGAACGCCTAAGCTCCGCCGTCCTTCGCGATCTGGTGGAGATCCTTCCTCGGCTGCAGCCTTCCATCGCCGTCTCCGCCACCAGGCTCCGCCACACCACCGAACGGCTCATCGGGCGCGACGAGGATCTGGCGAGGCTGGATGGCTCGTGGAACGGCAACAAGAACGTGGTCATCGTCCGCGCCTTTGGGGGCATGGGAAAGACTTCGCTAGTCGCGACTTGGATGGCCGAGTTGGCCATGAAGGACTGGCGCGGCGCCGAGCGCGTCTTCGATTGGTCCTTCTACAGCCAGGGCACCAATGACCAGCGCAACGCCTCGGCCGATGTCTTCATCGCCAACGCCCTCGAGGCCTTTGGAGATCCCGATCCCACGCTCGGCTCCGCGTGGGAACGGGGTGCGCGGCTGGCCAGTCTCCTCGGGAAAGTCCGCTGCCTCCTGGTGCTCGATGGCCTCGAGCCTCTCCAGCATCCGCCCGGCGTGATGCAGGGGAAGCTCAAGGACGCCGCCATCGAGGCCCTGCTCAAAGGGCTTGCGTCGCAAAACGCCGGGCTTTGCGTCGTCACCACGCGGGAGAAAATCCCCGACATCCAGCAATACTACGGTCGGACCGCCGACGACTTCGCCCTCACAGAGCTGACCGACCTCGCCGGCGCAGCTCTGTTGCACGACCGCGGAGCCACGCGCGCCGGAGCCCGTGAGATCCCACGCGATGACCAGGAACTTCAGGTGGCCAGCCGGGAGGTGCACGGCCACGGCCTGACGCTGCAACTGCTCGGGCAGTATCTGCGGCTCGTGGAAGACGGCGACATCCTGAAACGCGACACGGTACGACTCGCGGATGCCGACCGCGAATATCAGAACGACGCCACCCGTCTGTACGGCCACGCCTTCAAGGCCATGGAAGCCTACGAGAAATGGTTCCAGCGCGAGGGCACGCAAGGCCAGCGCCAGCTCGCAGTCCTGCGCCTCCTCGGCCTCTTCGATCGGCCAGCCTCGAAGACCAGCCTCGAGGCTTTGCGAAACGCTACGGTCATCGCCGGCCTGACCGAGCCGCTCGTCGGGCTGCAGCCTCGCGACTTGGCAGCCGTCGATCACCGCTTGGAGGAGATCCAACTGCTAACGGTGCAAGCCGACGGCTCCCTGGACGCGCATCCTCTTCTGCGCGAGTACTTCGGCCAGCGCCTGCGCGCGACGCAGCCCGAGGCGTGGCGGGCGGCGCACCGGCGGCTCTACGAGCACCTCTGCGCGACCACGGAGGACAAGCCCGACGCCACGCTTGAAGACCTACAACCGCTCTACCAGGCCGTGGCCCACGGCTGCCATGCGGGGTTGCAACAGGAGGCGTGTGAGAAGGTTTACCGCGACCGCATCCAGCGAGGGAGCGAAGCCTACAGCTCGTTCCAACTCGGCGCTTTCGGTTCCGACCTGGGAGCCGTGGCCTGCTTCTTCGAGGCTCCGTGGAGCCACGTCTCGCCCGCACTTACGGAAGCCTACCAGGCGTGGTTGCTGAACGAAGCTGCCACTCGACTGCGTGCCTTGGGCCGGCTCACCGAGGCTCTCGGCCCGATGCGAGTTGTGTTGGGGCGTGACATCAAGCAAGAGAGCTGGAAAAACGCCGCCATCAGCGCCAGTAACCTGAGCGAGCTAGAGCTAACCCTTGGTGAGGTGACCGAGGCGGTAGGGGACGCCGGGCAGTCAGTGACCTACGCCGACCGCAGCGGCGATTCGCGTCAGCAGATGATCAATCGCGCAACCCATGCCGACGTGCTGCACCAAGCGGGCCGCTGGGACGAGGCGGAGGCTTGCTTCCGCGAGGCCGAGCAGATGCAGGCCGAGCACCAGCCCGACTACCCGTTGCTCTATTCGCTTAGGGGCTTCTCTTACTGCGACCTGCTCTTGTCGGCGGTGGAGCGGGAAGCTGGGAAAACGGAAGGAGGACAAAAGAACGACGAAGGTCTTGCGCTATGCCGAACCATCGCGGGTCGCGCTGCGCGGACGCTCATGATTGGCGAACGCTACCATTGGCTGCTCGATATCGCCCTCGACCATCTCACGCTTGGTCGCGCCGCGCTCTACGCGGTGATTCTCGAATCGCTAAGTCGCCAACGTGAGCCGGAGCATTCCTCCTCCCATCCCACGTCCTGGGAAAGTCAGAGCGGATTCACCTCTGCAGCGATTGAGCTGGACCATGCCGTGTCCGGTCTCCGCCGCGCTGGTCAGCAGGACTTCCTCCCGCGTGGCCTCCTCACCCGCGCATGGCTGCGCAGTCTCACCGGCGCGCGCACCGGTCCCGAGAGCGCGCAGAGCGACCTGGACGAAGCGTGGGAGATCGCCGAACGCGGGCCGATGCCGTTGTTCCTGGCCGACATCCATCTGTATCGCGCGCGACTCTTCTTTCGCGATGCAAAGTACCCGTGGCAATCCGCGCAGCACGACCTCGCCGAGGCCCGTCGCCTGATTTTCAAACACGGCTACCTGCGCCGGAAGGAAGAGCTCGAAGACGCCGAGGCGGCATTGAAGCATTCAACCCCTCGTACATGACGTCGTACTTTCGGATCGGTCACGCGGCAGCGCTATTCGGGGACAACCTTGAGCGAGGCGAGGGAAGTTGGGGGTCAGATATGACCCCAAATTTTCTATCGAACACAGCCTGCGTGACCTTTGCGACCCTGTTACCTCGCCGTGCCTGCCACCGCGAACCTGGGACGATGTGGCACAGAACAGACACTCTTGTCTGTGCTCCGGCCGGAGCCGCATGACGCGGAGGGCTTGCAATTTTCAGTCGTGCGGGATCCGGCACAGACAAGAGTGTCTGTGCCCACAGCTGTCCAAATTAGGTTGAGAAAGCGCTGGTTCCCCTGAGCGTACGAGTCATTTTGACGGGAAAGTGAGATCGACCCCCTCAGATGCTGTCCAAATTGAGCGAGAGTTGA
>DATMNC010000077.1:0-29423 GCA_035569395.1 Thermoanaerobaculia bacterium
ACATGGGGTAGCTCCAGCGACACATGGGGTAGCTCCAGCGACACATGGGGTAGCTCCAGCGACACATGGGGTAGCTCCAGCGACACATGGGGTTGTCAAAGAAAATGCCGGATGGCGTTCAACGCTCGATGATGGCCTTTAGGGTCTCGTTTCGTTTCGTCAGGAGATTTCTGAGGTACCAATGTTTCGCGAGCTGCGCAGCTACCGGCGCGGTTCCGTCAAGGCACAGAGATGTTGCACCGATTCGATTCGCGGTCGCATACGCTGGCTCAATGAAACGGATGTTGCTCCTGCTCGCGTTGACACTCGCCGAATTGCCGGGCCACTCGAAAACGATCACGATCGACCGGCTGGACACCAATCACTCCACCGTCCTGTTCAAGGTTCCCATCATGACAGGCATGTCCGAGGTCACCGGCAAATTCACCGACTTCACGATCGTGATCGCGTATGACGAGGAGGACTTGACTCGCTGCCACGTCAGCGCCGTGATCAAGACTGCAAGCGTCGACACCGGAATCGCGGATCGCGACAAGCATCTCCGCACCGCCGACTTCTTCGACGCGGAGAAGTTCCCGGAGGCCAGGTTCGAGAGCTCGCGCATCGAGAAGACGGCGGACGGCTTCCGCGCCTTGGGCACGTTTACGCTGCGAGGGGTTTCCAAACCGTTCGTGATCCCGTTCCGGATCACCGGCAAGCATCGCGACGACGAAAACAAGGGAACGATCTTCGGTTTCTCAGGCACCGCGAAACTCAACCGGCAGGACTACGGGGTGCGCTGGAAACATTCGGTCGATCCCGCGTTCGTCGGCGATGACGTCACGATCGAGATCCATCTGGTGACCAAGCTGATCCGGGATGCGGTTGCACCGGCGAATTGATCCCGAGACCCGCGGACCCTGCTATCCTCCACTTCCATACCTGACCGCCGGACTCCCCGCCGGATAGAAGACGCCTAGCAGCCGCATCTCCCCTTCGCCACGGTTCTCCACGCAATGCACCTGTCCGTGCGGAAGGAAAATGCACGAGCCGCATTCGATCGGCGTATTCGACGAGCCGGCCCACATCGCACCTCTCCCGTCGAGGATGACGATCACCTCTTCGTACAGATGGTAATGATCCGGCGCGCGGCCGGGAGGAATGCCGCCGACGAACTGCGTGACCTGGGTGCTGCCGTCGTCGGCGTTGATGATCTCGCGGTACCAGCGGTCGCCGGTACGTTGGACGGCCCGGTCGTGCATGGAAACGACGAACGGCTCGCCGTGGCCGGGCTCGTACCCCTCGAGAATGGCACCGGCATCCGGACATTGCGAGCTGACGAGGGTCAGCGTTTCCGTCGCTTCGATCTCTAGTGTTGCGGACGGCGGGAGGTAGATTCCGGAATCGGTCGTGATCGCCGAACCAACCGCCGAGCCGGAGCCGGCGACGACGTAGAGCACCTCGTCCGACGACTCGTTCCGCAGCGTGGCCCTCTCCCCTGCCAGCAACTCAAGCACGCGCAGCGAGATCGCCCGCGCACCCGCTTCCCGGCCGAAGTGCTTCCAGATGCGCAGCGGGCCTTCAGATGACGGTTCGCCCTCCTTCAACCCCACTACGCGGCAGCCACCATCCAGTATTGCAAGCATTTCGTGGGATTATGCTCCCCGCATGCAGACGAAAGAAGAAGGAGTCCGGGCCACCAACCAGGATTTCATCCGCTACGACCAGGTCGAGAAGCAACAAAACTATCACCTCGCCGAGGGTAACTCTGACGAACAGTTCGACGACGATTTTGAAATCCGCACCGTCGACATAGGCCGGTTCTTGCACGGGAACGCGGATGACAAGCGCGCCTTGGCCACGGAGCTCGGCGATGCCCTGCACGACATCGGCTTCGCCATCCTCGAAGGTCACGGCGTCGATCCGGCGCTCTACGACGAAGCGGGCGGAAGGATCGAGGAGATCTTCAGCACGCTCACGCTCGAGGAGAAGATGCGCTTCCGTGCGGAGCGCTTCGGCTCCGTCAATCAGGGCTACTTCCCGATCAAAGAGACCAGCAACATGCACCCCGATCTGGTGGAGGGGTGGGTGTTCTGCCGCCGCGCCTTCGAAGACACCGGCTCATTCTGGCCGATGCAGAAGCAGGCGGAGTTCTTCCGGCAAATCGTCGAGGGTCACGAGAAGCTGATCCTCCCGGTGATGCAATCTCTCCTGACCTACCTCGGATGCGATGCGCATCTCTTCGATGCGAAGCTGACCGGCACGAACTTCGGCCTGCGCCTCAATTACTACCCGCCGGTCTCCGACGCCGATGACGCATCCGGCGCTGCCCGGCTTCTCGGGCATGAGGACATCGATCTCTTCACCTTCCTCCCCGCCCCGCGCGTGGAAGGGTTGCAGGTTCTCAATCGACGCAACATGAAGTGGGTGCGCATCGAGGCGCCGCCCGGAAGCATCGTGCTGAACACCGGCGACTACATGCAGCGGATCAGCAACGACATCTTCCCCTCGACGACGCACCGTGTCAGCAAGCCGCGTGATCCGCGGCAGCGCCACGAGACCCGGGTCTCGTTTCCGATGGCGGTCTACTTGTGGGAGGACGAGATGCTGGAAGTGCTGCCGTGCATTGCCAACCCGAAATACCCGCCGGTGAAGGCGATCCAATTCCACACGAGCATCACCAGCAAGTTCTATGGTGATGGCTACGCGGTGACCGAGGCATGAATGATCCGCTGCTCCGATTCCGCGAACGTTTCCCGATCCTGAGCAGGACGAAGTACCTGGTCTCGCATTCCCTCGGCGCGATGCCCGAGGCCACGCGCGAGGCGCTGTCCGAATACGCCGACCTCTGGGCGTCGCGCGGCGTGCGGGCTTGGGGCGACCGCTGGTGGATGATGTCGATCGAGGTCGGCGACATCATCGCGCCGCTGATCGGGGCGCCGCCCGGCTCGGTGGTCATGCTGCCGAACGTCACCACCGCCGAGGCGGTGGTGTTGTCGTCGTATGAATACACGGTGCCGCGCAACCGCGTGGTGATCGTCGACGGCGAGTTCCCCTCGGTCCGCTATATCTACGACCGCCTTGCCCGCCGCCTCGGCGCGGAGATCGTGAACATACCGCACGATTCCTCCGGCCTCGGCTTCGATCTCGATCGTTTGCTGGCGGCGATCGACGAGCGGACGCAGATCGTCCCCATCGGCCACATCCTCTTCGAGTCGTCGTACATGATCGACGTCGAAGCGATCGCGCGCCGTTGTCGGGAAGTAGGGGCGACGCTGGTGCTCGATGTCTTCCAATCCGCCGGCATCGTTCCGGTCGACGTCACCGGCTGGGATGTGCCGATCGCGGTCGGCGGCGTGCTGAAGTGGCTTTGCGGCGGACCGGGCGGCTCGTTCCTCTACGTCGATCCGGCGCTGCGCCCGAAGCTGGAGCCGAGCTTCACCGGTTGGATGGCGCATGCAACTCCGTTCGCTTTCGAGCCACCTCCCATGCGCTTCCGCGACGACGCCCTCCGCTTCGCCCTCGGCACGCCTCCCATCCCCGCGCTCTATGCGGCCCGCGAAGGCCCGAAGGTCATCGCCGAAGCATCCGGCGGTGACATGAAGACGATCCGCGAGAAATCGCGGCGCCAGACGCAGCGGATCATCGACCTCGCCGACGCCCGCGGCTTCGAGCTCCGCACGCCGCGCGACACCAATCGCCGCGGCGGATCGGTGTCCGTGCTCATGCCGCACGCAAAGGAAGTGGCCTACGAGCTGAACGCCGAAGACATCGTCTGCGACTTCCGCCCCGGAGCCGGGGTTCGATTCTCGCCGCACTTCTACACGACGGATGAAGAGCTGGAGATCGCCTTCGCCACAGTCGACGAGATCCTGCGGACCGACCGGTGGAAGAGGCAGGAGACGAAGCAGACGATCGTTACGTGAGGGAGTAACATTCAGAAACCATGAGCCGCGTACCAATCGATCACATCCTTGAGCTCCCGACGACAGAGCGCGTTGCAATCGTCCAGGAGATCTGGGAAAGCATGCTCGAACATCCGGAGGACGTCGCGATTACTGCGGCACAACGCGAAGAGCTCGATCGACGCTGGATCGATCTTGAACAGAATCCCGATGACGGTGAGTCGTGGGAGGACGTGAAGAAGTCTCTTCTGAACGAATGATGACGCGTGTGATCGTTCGCGCCCGGGCGAAACGAGATATCCGCGAAGCGAGGCTGTGGTACCGCAACATCACACGTGAACTTGGCGAGGATTTCGTCGAGTCCGTCGACGACGCAATCGCGTTGGCACAAAGGTACCCCCTTGCCTTTCGTGTCGTACATCGCACGTTTCGTCGCGTGCTTCTGCGCCGGTTTCCGTACGCCCTCTTTTATCAATTCACTGATAATCGCCTCCTTGTCGTTGCAGTTCTGCATCAGGCCCGTGATCCAAAAGCACTGCGGCGACTTTGACTCGCAACTGGATTCACGTAAGTCGACCTGCCTCAAGTCTGCGCTCATCTGCGGATAGCGGTCCGCCTCCGCGCCGCGATCCCATACAACACCGCCCCGATCGCCCCCCAGAAGATCACCAGCTCGATCGTGGTCAGCGAGGCGTTCGCGATCCGCTCGCGGAACGAGAGACGGCGGAGGACGTCGAAGTCGCCCATGAGTTGCACCACGATCAGCGTCCCCATCGACAGCAGCGAGATCACGGCGCAGATGCGTTGGACGACGAGCGGCATGCCGAGGGTGGCGCTGGCGTAGAGGGAGGGATTCGCGCGCGGGAGGGCGAGCAGCGCGATGCTGTGCAGGAAGTAGAGGCACACCAGAGCGAAGACGGCGATATTCAGCGCCAGCGAGACCTGGCCGCTGATGAGAAGGAGGAGCGTCACGATCAGCGTCAGTGTCAAGCCGACGATCGGCGTTCCCGTGCGCTTGGAGATCGATCCGATGAATTGCGGCGCCAGGCGATCCTCGGCGAGCATGATGCCTACGCGTGACGGGACCAGCATCGTGGCGTTGACCGACGTCGTCAACGCCATCACCGCGCCGAGCGTGACGAACCAGGCTGCCCCCATCGGCAGATACCGCGACGCCACCTCGGCCATCGGCGCGGCGGCGCGGCGCAGCTCTTCGCCGGGCAGCACGCCGAAGGCAACCACCGACATCAGGAAGTAGATGACTGTCGTCGCCAGGATTCCCCGGAGAAAGATTCGCGGCAGGCGATGCGTCGAGTCGCGCACTTCTCCGGCGGTCTGCGCCAGCGACTCGAAGCCGGCGTAGCCGAAGAACACCAGTGGCAGTGCCGTGGCGAAGCCGCCGAAACCGTGCGTGAAGAAAGGCTTGTAGTTGTGCAAGTGGAGAGCGAAGAGGCCGGGGACGACCAGGACGATGATGGAAAGCCCGAGGAGCACGCACATCCAGACCTGAATTCGACCGAACCAGCGAACGCCGGCGACGTGGATGACGTAGAAGAAGACGAGACTGCCGATGGCGATCGGCATCGCTGCTGTCTTAGGCAACGCTCCGGCAAAGAGCTCGACCATGTAGTCGCCGAGGGCGCGCGACAGATAGGCCAGGGCGCCGATGTACGAAATGACCTTGAGCCAGATGCCGACGAAGGCTGCGCCGTAGCCGCCGAAGGTGCGCGAGAGGTGCGTGTACTCTCCGCCCGGCTCGCGGCCGAGCGGCGTCGAGAGGAAGACGGAGTAGGCGACGGAGGTTGCCAGAATCGCCGGCGCCAGCACGACGTAGCCGAGGATGACGCTTGGGCCGGTCAGCGCCCAGGCGTCGCTGGTGACCTTGAAGATCCCCGCGCCGATGAGCATGCCCAGCAGGGTGGCGTACGACTCGATGGTGCCGAGGTCGCGGCGCAATGAAGAAGAAAGAGGCTCGGCCATCTGTCAGCTCCTCTCCGCCGCGCGTGAGGCGCGCCAGCGGTCCGCGGCGACCGCGAGAACGATCACGACGCCGATGATGATCTCCTGAACGTAGTTCGGCCAGCCCATCTGCTGACTGCCATTGCGAAGAAAGGCCATCACCAGCGCGCCGATCATGGCGCCGGCGATGCTCCCCTCGCCGCCGCTGAGACTGGCGCCGCCGATGACGACCGCGGCGATGACGTCGAGCTCCACGCCGACGGCCACGGTCGGATCGCCCTGCCGCAAGCGCGACATCTGCATCACACCGGCCAGACCGAAGAAGAGACCGGCCAGCGCGTAGATGCGCACTTTGAGCGCCCCGGTGTTGATGCCGCAGGCTCGTGCGGCCACCTCGTTCGAGCCGAGGGCGAAGACGCGGCGGCCGAAGACCGTGATGCGCAGAACGAGCGCCATCATCGCCGCCAGGATGACGGCGATCCAGACGCCGGGCGCGAACAGCATCCAGTCGCGCGACGGGAACGTCACCGCCAGTTCGTTGAGCCACGTCGGCGGCGGATTCACGGTCTGCTGGTCGGCGATGTACTTGGCCACGCCGCGGGCCACGCCGAGCATGCCGAGAGTGGCGATGAAGGGGACGACGCGGAGAGTGGTAATCGCGAGTCCATTCACGATTCCAACGACGCCGCCCGCGACGATTCCCGCTGACAGCGCCGCGATCGGTGGCCAGCCATCGCGCAGAGCCAAGGCAGTGACGACGCTGGTGAGGGCGATGACCGCACCGACGGAAAGGTCGATACCGCCGCTGACGATGATCATCGTCATCCCGATCGCGCCGATGGCGACGATGACCGTCTGCGCAAGGACGACGCGGAGGTTCGCACCGGAGAGGTAGCGCTCCGGCGATCCGGTCAGGATGGCGAAGAGGAGGATGACGCCGAGGAGGCCTGCCATCGGCGCGACGATCCGAATCCAACGATTCATGTCGAGGCGCGGATTGTATGCGGGGGGCGATGTGGCACAGACACTCTTGTCTGTGCTCCGGCCGGAGCCGCCAGGGTTTGGAATCTTCAGGCATAGCGAGATCCGGCACAGACAAGAGTGTCTGTGCCACATCAGAGCCTACGCTTCCGCCCCGATGGCCGTTTGCAGGATCGCGTCGGCGGTCCACTCTCTGGTCGGCCGCGCCGGGGAAAGCCGGCCGCGCGTCATCACGGCGATGGTGTCGCACACTTCGAACAGCTCGGGCAGGTACGAGCTGACCATCACGATCCCCTTCCCCTCGGCGGCCAGTCTCCGGATCTCGCGGTAGATGTCGCTCTTGCTGCCGACGTCGACACCGCGCCCCGGTTCGTCGAGGAGCAGGACATCGGGATCCTGGTGCAGCAGCCGCGCGAGTGCGACTTTCTGCTGGTTGCCGCCGGAGAGCCGGCCGACGATGCCGCGCGGTCCCGGCGCTTTGATCCGCAGCCTCTGCATGACGTCCTCGGACTGGACATTCTGATGGCGAAGATTGATCCAGCCGAAACGCGCGCACGTTTCGAATCGGCTCAAGGTCACGTTGTCGGCGATCGGGAGTTGGAGGGCCAGGCCTTCGTTTTTCCGGTCCTCGCTGAGGTAGCCGAAGCCGTTGCCGTGCATCGTCACCTCTCCGGTGGCCTCTTGCAGGCCGAACAGTGCTCGTACGAGATCAGTTCTTCCGGAGCCGATCAGGCCGGCGACTCCGAGGACCTCGCCGCGATGGAGATCGAAGCTGGCCTCGCGGAGACGCGGAGGCGCGGAGAGGTTCCGCACATGGAGCACGACCTCGGAGGTCGGGTGTCGGGCGTCGGGGGTCGGAGAAGGGCTGGATTGGATATCGCGTCCCACCATCGTCGAGATCAATTCGTCATCGCTCACGCCGGCCAGCTCGCCGCCACCCACACTCCGGCCATCGCGCAACACCGTGAATCTCGTGGCGATCTCGCGCACCTCTTCCAGGAAGTGGCTGATGTAGATGATGGCGATACCGCGGTCGCGCAGGCGGCGTACGGTATCGAAGAGGCGGTCGACGTTGGCGCGCTGCAGGCTGCTGGTCGGCTCGTCCATCAGCAGGACGCGCGCGTCGCGGGCCAGAGCGCGGCAGATCTCGACGACCTGCTGATCGGCCAGCGGGAGACTGCTGGTGCGTGCACGCGGATCGATCTCCGCGCGTCCGAAATCGGCCAGGAGAGCGGCGGCGCGATCGTTCAAGGCATCGCGCTGCAGCCATCCCCCGCGCGACGGCTCGATCCCCATGAGAATGTTCTCGGCCACGGAGAGGTGCGCACAGAGCGCGAGCTCCTGGTGGATGTGCGCGATCCCGCGCTCCCGTGCATCAGCCGGCCCGCGCGGCGCATACGGCTGCCCGCCGGCCGTCATCGTGCCGCCATCGGGTGGAAAGGCGCCGGAGAGGATATTCATCAACGTGCTCTTCCCCGCCCCGTTCTCCCCGATGAGCGCATGGACTTCACCAGGAGCGATGTCGAGATCGACGCCATCGAGCGCGATGGTTGCGCCGAAGTGTTTGGTGATGGAGCGGAGGGTGAGCATGGGTATGTGGTCTCGCGGTCTCGGGGTTGCGCGGTCTCGCGGCTCTGGATACCACCGAAACCGTGAGACTGCGAGACCGCGCAACCGCGAGACCCCGGCCCTACCCCAACGGATGCAACAGCTTCTTCGCCTCAGCCGTGTCGAGATTCGCCGGCGTGATCAGCGTGACTCCTGTGTCGACGCGCGACTCGATCTTCCTGCCGAGGAGGTGATCGACGAGCGTCTTCACGCCGAGCTCGCCCATGCGAAACGGGTTCTGCACCACGATGCCGTGCAGCTTTCCGTCGTGCATCGCCTTGACGAAGACGTCGCTTGTGTCGAAACCGATGAAGCGGATCCTGCCGGCCTTGCCGGCGTCTTCGAGCGCCAGGAGAGCGCCCGCGGTCGATGACTCGTTCGGCGTAAACATGCCGTCGATATCGTTGCCGAAGCGATTGAGCAGATTCTCCGCCGCGGTCTTGGCCGTGTCGCGGGTGGCGCCGGCGAACTGATTCGAGGAGACCAGGACGATGCCCGGATAGGCCGCCTTCATCCGCTCGATGAATCCCTTCTCGCGTTGCTCGGTGCTGAAGACCCCTTCCTGATAGCGAAGGGCCAGGACCTTCCCCTTTCCGCCGAGGAGACGTCCCATCTCGTCGGCGGCAAGCTCGCCGCCGTGATAGTTGTTGCTGGCCACGAAGCTGATCGGATCGTGCGACTCCAGCGCGGAGTCGATGACCACCGTCGGGATCCCGGCGCGCTTCGCCTCCTCGACCGGCCGCACGAGTGCGTTCTTGTCGAACGGCGCCAGGACGATGCCGTCGACATGTTGCGTGACGAAGCCTTCCACGACCTGCACTTGCTGCTCGCGGTCGTCCTCGCGCATCGGACCCTTCCAGATGATGGTGACGTTGACGCCCGCCTTCGCTTCATCCTGCGATGCCTTCATCGCCCCCGCGTGGATGCTCTTCCAGAACTCATGCGTGGAGCCCTGCGGGATGACGGCGATGGTGAAGGACTTGCCGCTCTTCTGCTCCTGCTTCGAACAGGCCAGGAAGAGGATGGCGAGGAGGATGGCGGACAGGACTCGTTTCATTCAGGATCCTCGTAGAGCCGAAGGCACAGACAAGAGTGTCTGTGCCACATTGCTCGTCTCTTTGAATACACAGTCTTGAATACACAGTGAGGTATGTGGCACAGACACTCTTGTCTGTGCCCGAGCGCCCCTGGGCGCGAGAAATCATCGCGTGAGTGTGTCATACAGAGGCTGCCCCTCGACCACCCCGGAACCCTCATTCGAAACCGTCGCCGCAAGCAAGCGGATCTTGTCGTTCTCTGGCAACTTGAGTGTCTTCGCGCCGCGCGGAAGGTCGATGGCGTAGGCGAAGAGGTACGAGTATGCGTACGCCTCGTTCTCGCCGGCGGCGTTGTGACGATGAGAGGCAAACCAGGCGATCGGCGCACGTTTGATGAAGCCCGGGGTTAGGCCATCGAAGACGGTGGCCATGCGCACACGCGGCGGCGCATTCAGAGGCGCATCAGGACGCGGAGGCAGCGTCTCCTGTTTCTTCGCCCAGATGCGGTTGTCCCACTGGCCAACGTAGCCGGTCCAGTTCTGAATCGTCAGCTCGACCGGCTTGCCGCCGACGACGAACGTCGCCTTCTGATCGCCGTCGGCGGCGGCAAGGAGATACAGCCGATGGTAGTGACCGCGCGGCAGTTTGATCGATTGTCCGCGGGCAACGACGGCCCTCCCGCCCTCACTGAGGTAGAAACGGATGCCGGCATAGTCGAAGTCGCGCGGCAGCATTGCAGCGGGCAGGGACCGGCCGGCAGCATCGAAGCCGGGCGACGACTTGGCGCCATCGTTTGACGACACGGCACGGTCGCGCGGCAGCGCAACAGGCTCTGAGTCTGGTTGGGCAGTCTCCGGTTCGAGCGTCGGCCCGGGCATCTCAAATCGCACGCCGAACGTCCGAAGCTGAAACGGAGTGAACGACGTCACCAGCTGTCCATTGACGACGTTTGCGTTGCCGATCGCCATCTCCTGCCCGTTCACTTCACGCGCGGCCTCGAAAGGCTTGAAGAACGTCAGATGAACATCACTGGCCGGCTTTCCGTCGACCTCTACAAGCCTCACGATCACGTCGTTCGGCCACCCTTCAGTCCCCTTCAGCGCCAGCACGCGCACGCGGGAGTTACTGACGCGCAGCAGCGAGAACGTCCGGCCGAGCGAACCGGCGTGCTTGGGCGATACGAACGCGATCAGCGGCTGGCTGAGCCGCAGTGCCTGCCAGTCCGTCCCTTCCGATCGCCAATCACCGGCGTGCGCGGCCAGGCCGTAGACGAACTGGTGATGTCCCCAATCCTGCGTCGTCTGATCGTCGTACGCGCGGCCGTTGCCGTCGCCGAGACCGGGCGTGTAGAGGAGTGTGAGACGGAGCGTGTGATCGTCCGGTTTGTCCGAGCCGTATTTGCAGTCGGAGAGGATGGTCACGCCGCCGTTGGCGTCGCTGAGATCGAGCCACTGATGCGAGGCCACCTCGAACTTCTTCTCATCGTTGTTCCCGCGCTGAACCGTCCCCACTTCCCAGTTGTAGGTCGCCAGCGGATTCGACGCCGCCAGCGGGAAGGTTGCCTTCAGCGCGGCGGCCTCTGTTTTCCAGTCGATGGCGTTGTCGATCTCGATGCGGTTGCCGGCGTCGCCCGCGGAGAGGCGGATGGTCTGCACGAAACGCGAACCTTCGGTTTCGCGGGTCACCCTGATTGCGGAGCGCACCGGGCCCTCTTCGACGATGTCGATCGTGGCCTTGCCGCCAACGAACGCCCGCGGCGGCTTCTGCTGATCGGCCCAGTCCATGTTCCAGGCCGGCCAGTCGTGCGGATGTTCGGTCTGCAGCGCCAACCGCGCAGGCCCGGAGAGAACTTCGCGATTCGTCTTCTTGTCGAAAATGCTGGCGATGTCGCCGGCGTCGTCGATGGCGACGCGATAGCGATCGTTCTCGATCGACGGCGGTTGAATGTGGACGCGGATCGAATGCTCCTCGACGCGATTCCTCGGAGTCTCAACCCCGGAGACCACGTCGTACACCGCCCATCCCACCGAGGGGACTTTGGCGAGGAAGACGATCCGATCACCCTCGCGTTGCGCGCGGACAGCCTTGCCGTCCGGCCCGAAGACGAGCACGCCACCGCCCAGACCCTGCACGTGCGCCTCGACGACGTCTTCACGCTCGACGCTCAGCGGGTTGTAGACGACGATGGCCCTCCCCTTGACGTTCGTATCGAGTGCCGAGGCGATCGACTCGGTCGCGCTGGTCAGCACGCCTGCGAACTGATTCATGGCGATGACGTCGTCGTTCCACGAATACTCGTAGGCCTTCGGCGTGGCAGTGCCGGCAGCGATGTCGTGGAACTGACCGCCCATCACCAGGGCCCACGCATTACTCAATCTCTTTCGCGGATACCGCCGGCCACCGAGCAATTCCGCCGTAACCGAGGCGCGTTCGGCAGCGTCGGCCAACAAGCTCGTTCTTCCGGTTCCAGCGCTTCTGATACGCCTCCGACGTCAGCGAGCCGGCGGAGTGATTGGTCAGCTCGAGATCGCCCGCGTAGTGCGGCAGATGGGCCATCTGCTCCGGTTTGACATCGAGAAACATCTGCTCCGCGGTCGAGGAGATGACATGCAGCGGGCCGTCGTTCTTGGACACGATCGATTCGACGAGCTGCACCGACGGCTCGCGCGGCGCGCCGCCGACGTCGCCGGTGCCGTAGTAGTGGTAGTCGGTAAAGAGTCCGCTCACTTCGCCATTGCGCTGCACGCGCTTCGGCCAGTCGGTGCCGTTCGGCGGCGTGGTGTCGCTGCGCGAGAGGTCATAGCGGATGTCGGCGCTGTAGCTGCCGGGATTGAACGCGGCAATGACGCCATTACCGTCCGGACCATCCCACACGCCGACGTTGAAAGGCGTCCCCAGCGGGGTCTTCTCCGGAGAGTCGGGTCCGCCGGCAGGAGCAGACGATCCCCACGTCAGCTTCTGCGTCGAGAAGCCGCGGATGCCCATGTGATGGAGGATGCTCGGCAGCGAGGCCGGAAAACCGAAGCAGTCGGGCAGCATGTACTCCGCGCTGGTCCGTCCAAGCTCGTGCCGAAAGTACGCCGAGCCATAGAGCACCTGGCGGATGATCGACTCCGCCGACGGCGAGTTGACGTCACTCTCCTCCATCGACGAGCCGGCTGGAAACCAGCGGCCGGCCTTGACCCACTTCTGGAGCGTCGCGTAATCCGCCGGGTAGTACTCGCGCATCAATCGATAACGGTTGGCGCCGCTGAAGTTGAAGATGTAGTGGGGATATTTTTCGAACAGGGCAAAGTTGTCGCGCATCGTGTGCGGCAGGTATTCGCCGATCGTGCGCGGGTACTCCCAGCGCCACTGCGTGTCGAGATGCGCGTAGCCGACGACATAGAGGGTCGGCTTTTTCGTCAGATCTGGCGGATCGGCCGCGCGCACGATCGTGGCGAAGGCCAGGAACAGCAGAAGAGCAAGACGCCGGATCATTTCTTCGCCACCACGTCGATCTCACTGTAGAACGTGTTCCCCCACGGATCGTCGCTCTCCGTTTCGAAGACATCGAAGAGAAGATAACGATAGCGGCCCAGCGAGCCGCTGGTGTCGGTGATGCTGACGCCGTACTGCCCGCCGGCATCCCCTTCCTTCACCCGCGTGTCGACAAAGGTGACTTCGCGCCAGCCGCAGGCGCGCAAATCGACTTTCACGCCTGGCGCCGGATTGAAATTCGGATCGGTTCCGTCGCTGGCGTAGAGAATATAGACCTGCGGCGCCCGCGTATCGGGATGCCACGAATAGCTGTTCACCGCCGCGATGTCAGTCACGGCGCCGAGGTCGATCCGAAAGCGCCCGCCCCACGAATCGGCGCGGAAGAAGAGGTTCGCCTCCGGCTCATCATCGTTGCCGGGCACCTTTCCGTCGATCAGCGCCGCCAGGCCGGCACTACCCCGGTCGATGGTGCCGGCGATGAGCTCGACCTTCGCGTTGGACGCCGCGTCGTCCTTCGACGGCGATGCTACACGTGCGAATCGAAAGGCCGGCATGGCCGTGCTTCGATCGACGGTAACCGTCACTTCGGCGTTGGCGGAGAACGCGAACAGGGCGACGGCGAGCGCGACTTTCACGCCGGAATAGTAATTCGATTTCGCACCGGGACCGTTAACCCAAGGCTTATCCGCAGATGACGCAGATGTACGCAGATAAAACCGTCCTCCATCTGCGTTCATCTGCGTGATCTGCCGATAAAGCTTTTCGTCAATCACCCGGCCACGCCATCGCCTCGGCGAACCCCGGCAGCGCCGCCGACAGCTCCTCGAGGTGCGCGCTGGCGATGCCGTCCAGCTCCCTCTCCAGCACGCCGCTGACGGTTGTCTCCTGCTGATCCGCTCGATAGTGCAGCATGTCGATGTGATGCCGCGGCAGCCGGACGCGCAACTCCGCGCTCCGGATCGCCCGCGGCAGGATGCCGTCCGCCTCGTCCCCGAGCGCCTCTTCGATGACGTGCATCGGCCAGATCTCCAGCGCCTTGGCCATCATTTCCGCCCGTGGAAACCACTTCCCGAGCGGCGTCGTCCACAGCTCGACGTCCCCAGAGGCAATAGCCTCGGTCATCTGCCGCCGCGACCACCCGAGGAGCCCCTCCGCCTGCATAATGCTGACGTGCGGCCGTGGCTGTAGGAAGATGTGACGAATGCGCGTCAGAAGTACGGCGTGACGCAACAGCAGCTCTCGGTCGCCACAGGCCTCACAGAAGGCTACATCAGCAATATGGAGAGAGGCCAGAAGGTGCCGAGCCTCACGACCATCCTTCGCCTCGCCGTCGCCCTCGGCTGCAAGGTGACGGAACTGGTGTCCATCTTCGACAAAACGCATCTACCGTCGATCGTGCCGAAGTGAGTGTTTTATGAGGGAACAGCTCGGGCGTTCACTACTCGCTTTCCGTTCCCTGACTTAGCATCGGTGATGCGAATAACTCGCAACTCTTGCCGACCGTCCCACATGCGTGCCTGAAGTATTCGAGTTATAAATGAGTTACGAGAAACCGAAAAGCGAAGGCCTGACACTTCGCCTTTCTCCAGTACCGCCGGGTGGTGCCCGTTCGCTATTTTTTCGATGCTCTTCCGCTACGGAACACTTCGCGGACCGCGAAATCGACGTAATCGGACGTGGCGCCCGACAGTTTCCACCACGACTCGCGGCGCATGGTGTCGATCGCCGTTTTTTGATCAGGAGTCAGCCGTGTGCGCTCGTTGCACGTGCCGAGGACGCGCTCGATCGCGGTTAGATCGACGACGCTTGTGAATACCGACTGCCGCGCGCAATAGAGGAAGTGCACGAACACAATCAGCTCGAGCATCGACAACAACGACATGATGATTACCGCACGCGCGGCGGGTCGCAGGAACCGGCGGGTTCTCCATGCCTCAGCCACGGCGAACGCGAGAGCCCACAGGGCAAGGAACTTGACCGCGTCGAACGTCCGGCGCGCCGCCAGGGCGCTCTCGCGCCATGGATTCGATGCTTCCTCTACCATTTTCAGATGGCCGTCGCGCCGCGCCGCATCGATTGCGTCTCGCAGCCCCTCCGTGTACGGATAACGGCTCCAGATGCAGGCCGCGTCATCGTCGCTGATTCGGCGCGCCAGAATGCGGTCCGGGAAATAGGAGATGTTCGGAGGAATCGCGGCACCCACCACGGTGGATACGGTGGCGGTTACGTACAGCGCGAACACTCCGATGAAGATGAACGTCGCGGCCAGGGTCTTCCCCAGTCCGACTCGATCCACAATCTCGTTCATTCTCGCCTGATGTTCGCTGTCTAGGCGCGCGCGGAGCCATAGCGCCAGCACGACGTTGGTTTTCGGCGCCACCGCGCGCGTGATGGCCAGAAGCACGACGATCAGTGCGATCGGCGGCCAGAGGAAGTCCCAGACATCCTTTACGGCAGCCGCGATCTGCGCGAAGTTCATAGTCGCCGCTGTGGCTTTCTTGACTTATGTTGACCCGAAAAACATAATACCCTAAAATTTAGCATTGCAGAGAAAGGAGCGACTGATGGAGAGCTTTCCGCCTGAATTGCAATTGGCCCAGGATTCGATTCACCTTCCCGAAGTTCAAGAGATGTTGCACCGGCTGTCGAAATACAACCTCGGTATCTTCATGCCCCACATGCATACCGAGGAGTCGGACTTCGCCGTGCTCCCGCACGGCATGACGCAGGTCGAGCGCGATCTTCAGGTTTCGTTCATGGCCACCGAAGACGAGCAATTGCAGGACGCGGTCGAAGTGGGATGGTTCTGGAGAGAAGGGTCCGTCGAAATGTGCAAACGTCGGTGCGACGCGGAGAAAAGCGGCAAGCACTGCAAGAGTCACGTTGGCGGTCGACTGTAGACGCTCTGTCCGAGCCCGTGCTGCGATGCTTAGCAAGCCTTCAACCTGCCACCGAGATCTCGGGGAGTTGAATTCCCAGCGAAACACGACGGGCGACTCGTTGAGTTCGTGTAGTGCAAGTTCGATCCGACGTTTCAGCTCGTTACGTTCGGGAAGGGTGGCCTCTTCGCCGACCTCGACGTTGATCGCGGCTCTGTTTTGATCGAGCAGGACGACGTAGCACGTTACGGCCGCCGCGGCTGATCGAGGACCAATGTGGCACAGACACTCTTGTCTGTGCCGGGTCTCGGCATGATTGAAGGTTGCAACCCTCAGCGGCGATCGGCTTCGGCTGGGGGCACAGACATGAGTGTCTGTGCCACATTGGCCCACGGCTCGCGATTGCCTGTGTGCCGAGTTGATCGCAGTTGTTTGCGCAGACTGCAAGAAAGCCGAATCGGCATTCATCGTCGCCCGATCGGTAGTCAGGCGAGAGACGTTCGGTCTGCGTGCAACCTCCCGCCCTCGGGACGGTCGAGTCTGCGTTTGTGCTGCGGATTCCGGTCCGGGGGTTCTTCGCGTCGCTCAGAATGGCAGGTGGTGGGCCAGCGGCGGCAGACTCGACGGAACGCAAAGACCACGCGGACGGAGATCGTCCATCTGCGAAGCACGAACGGTTGGTTGGTTCTGTACCCGAGCGTCTCCGGGTTTTGTATCTACCGCAGCGCAAACACCGGTCGGACTGGAGAGCCCGACCTACGTTGACACCCTCAAACCCCCTCCCCGAACCGCACCTCCCCCGTCGCCACGTTCACCGAAAAGCCGACCCACCGCGATCCCTGCCGCGCTTCGCCGGCGATGATGCCGTCTTCGAGCGATATCTCTCGAAATCCTCCGGTACTGATGATGCCCGTTTTCCAGAGGCGGCCGTTCTTGCCGAACGATTCGAGGCTCATGCCGTTGTGGTCGACCGTGAGCAGCGTCCTGGCGGCATCCACCCAGACGAAGGCGAGGTGGGTGCCGACCTGCTCGACGAGGGTGTGCGTCTTCAGGTCGATGATGTAGCCGGCGCCTTTGGCGCAGACGAAGAGGTGCTTGTCGTCGGGCATCAGGGAAAACGAACCCCTCTTCGTGTAACCGATCTCGAAGCTGCCGACCCACGATGCTGCGCCGAGGCCGATGCGGATATAGGCGCGTTCGCGTCCGGAGCCGCTCCCTTCCGGTGGGATGGCGATGACCAGCTCGCCCGGGGGTGGTGGAGAGTCGAGGATCTCGGCAGCGGTCAAATAGTTGCGTACCTCGATCGAGGGATCCATCGACAGAGGAGGCATGGGACCTGGTACCCGTGGCCGGCGCCGATGGGCGTGCCACCGCTGGCCGAACCACCCCAGCCACTGCAACCGCCAGTATTGGCGTGCGGCCTCACTGCCGGGGCCGTGTTCTTCCGCCAACCGCTCCGCCTCGTCGATGAACGTCCCGATGGCGTTTCCGACCTCGGGGTCGTTTTCCTCAAGGACCCGGCCGAGGGCCAGAGTGAGTCGTTGGAAATCCCTGAGTGCCTTCTCGATCATCTCGTCGCGCTGCGCGGTCCGTTCATAAATTTCGGCTAGCTCCTCGGCGGAATGGAGATTTGTGTAGCGCGGCTGCGATTCCTGCCGCCGCAGGCGCCGGGCAGCGCGGCGGTATTTACGCCTCATCTTCCCCGGCAGGAACGTGTTCACCGGCGAATCGGGGGCTCGTTCGGCGCGCTGTAACACGTCGATGACCTCGTGCACGAGCGCCATGGCACGTTCGGGTGCAGTAGGGTTTTTCATGACCGTTCAATGGAACCCGGGCGCGCGCTCAGGCGCGCCCGGGTTCACTGCCTCCTTATTTTCAGGCTTTCGGTTCGGTGGACGTTACGGGGACGGGCGCCGGTGCCGGAGACGGCGCTGGCGCCTGAGGAACCTGCGCCGCCTTCTTGCGGCGCGTGAGAACCTTCAGTCGCTTGACCTCCTCAACCTGGGGCACCAGGTCCGCGTTGGCCGGGTTCCGTACCAGCTGCGAGCCGAACGAGTACGCCTGGGACGCGATGAACGCGAGCTGTTCGCGGCGGACCAGGTTGGCCCCCTCGATGCCCTTGAGCAATGAGCGGATCTCATCGGCGGCGAGGCTCCAGCGGACAGAAACGCTCTGAAGCTGGAGAACGTCGACGAGCGGCTGGCCTACAGCCTGCGCCACCATGTCCGACGAGCTGATCACACTGATCGAGGCGTCGACCACTGGGGCCGGCTGCTTGCTGGCCCGCCGTTTGAGCTGGGTCCGCTGCTCTTTTGAGAGCGGCGTCACGTCGCCGATCTGTGATCGCAGCGTGCGGATTTGCTCGATGACCGCCTCGGGCGTCAGTTTCTCGGGGGTGGGGGAAGGGGTACCGGGGGTGTTGGTATCGACAGGGGTATCCATGACATTTCTCCTTACGCGAGCTGTCAGGCCGGAGGTTGCGTTCACGACTCGTCGACAAGTGCGAGCGGCCACCGTCTGGAAGTCGCGGCGACGCGCCGATACTTCCGGTTGATGTCTGCCCGAGGCGTGTACACACCTCAGGCGCCCGCGGCAGGAGGAGATAACTCAACTCCCACGCCGGTACAGGTCTGATGTGCTTTTCCAGCACGCCCGTACCGCCGACAGCCGCCAGAATCGCCGTTCTTTCGAACTTTGATTCTGTGGTTCGGGATGTTAGTGGATCGCGTTCCCCTTGTCAAGCGTTAATTTCGCCGGTGTGCCGGGTGGGTGTCGGGGTGTACCCCATCGGGGAAGGTGCGTACCTCACCGGGGGTCGGGATGTACCCCACCGGGGAGGGTGCGTATCCCACTGGCGGAAGGTGCGACCCCACCGGCGAAAGGGTGTACCCCACTGGGGAAAGGTGTGTCCCCAACTGGGGGAAGGTGCGTCCCCACCGGGGGGAAGGTGCGTCCCCATCGGGGGAAGGTGCGTCCCCACCGGGGAAGGTGTGTCCCCACCGGGGGAACGTGCGTCCCCACCGGGGGAAGGTGCGTCCCCCACTGGGGGAAGGTGTGTCCCCAACTGGGGGAAGGGTGTACCCGAGTGGGCGAAGGGGTGTACGCACTGGGGGACGGTAGGCGTCCTACCGGGGCACACGGAGGCGTGTTGAAGCGTAGGTCGGACTCTCCAGGGGGCGTCGCGTTGCTACGCGGGGACGTCGATATCGTGCATCACTTCTGCCTTCAAAAACGCGGGCGAGACGCCCGAGGTCCCAGGGGGCTCAGCGTACCTTCTCCGCTTCCCGCAATCCTTCCACGGTCGACCTGCGTCCCGGAACCCGCTCGAGTGCGGTGCGATACGCGGCTGCGGCGTCGGCCGCGCGGCCGGCGGCGAGCAGTTCATCGCCCAGCAACTCGTAGGTCGGCTTCTCGACTACCGGAGGACCGAACTCGAACGGCATCGACGTCTCGCTCTTCGCGGTCTTCTCCAGCATTGCGATCGCCTCGTCGCGCTTCCCCTCGGCGGCGAGAACCAGTGCATCGGCCTGCTGCACCATCACCTCGGCGCGAATGCGCTGGCTTGGATTCATGGAGTGATGCTGCTCCGCGCTCGCCACCGCGTCTTTCTGCAACTCGTGCAGACGGGCCACGGCGGTCTTCAAGGTTGCCAGGTCGTGTGCCGCCAGCACATCGCCGTACGCCATCGTGAAGCGGGCATTGGCGTGCTCGGCGCCGGCCGGGATCGTCACGTCATCGGCCGCGATCAACGTCCCGGCGCTGGCGATCTGATGGGCGCGCATGTCAACGAACGAATCGATCCTTCCGGCGTACGAATCCATCTCGCCTCCGGAGACGAACGGAACTGCGAACGCCGAGGCGCGGCAGGCGTCGAGCGCCTTGCGTGCGTCGTCAAATCGATGCTCCTGCAGGTAGGCGTAGTGAAGCCAGAGCGGGTAATGGCCGCAGGCGGCGGCCGGCTTCCCCTTCGCGGCGCGCTGCTTGTTGACGACGTCGATGGCGCGGCGGTTCGCATCGATGACGTCGTCCCACATCCCCATGGCGATGAAGATGTGCGAGGTCATATGCAGCGCGTGCCCTGCATTCGGCGCCACCGCGCCGTAGCGCCGCGCCGCGCGCATGCCGAGGGGCGCGTGGATCGGATCGTCGTAGCAGTGGATGAGGTAATGCAGCACGCCGGGATGTGTGGGATGCGACGGCAACACCTCTTCGAGAAGCGCCGCGGCGCGCATGTAGGTGGGGAAGTCGCGGCCCTGATGCGACGTGCCGAGGAGCGCCACCGCGTAGAAAGCGGTGGCGTCGACGTCATCCGGATAGCGCTCATGCACGGCGCGCATGGCGTCGGCGTACTTGAAATCGCGCTCGTCTTTTGCTCCGGAGCCGTAGAGAACATCGACCGCGCGGAGGTAATCGCGCTCGCGCTCCGTCTTCGCCTTCGCCATCCGCTCCTCGGGGGTTGCGCCGAGACGTTGCAACGCGGCGCGCGCGGCGGCGGCGTCCTGCTGGAACCAGACCGGATGCGTGTAGGTCATCGCCTCGCCCCAGTAAGCCATGGCGAACGACGGATCGATCTTCTGCGCGCTGCGAAAGGCCTCGGCCGCGTCGGCATACTCGAAGTCGTGCAGCAGCGCCAGACCGTGCAGAAACGGCTGCTGCGCCTCGGCGGCGCCGGAGTTGGCGAAGGAGACCTCGCCGGCGTCGTTCTGTGCGAGTGCATTGACGGCGAAGAGAAGCGTGATGAGTGCGAGGCGCATGGTGAAATGATAGTGGCGTGTCGCTCTCCATCTGTGTCTTTCTGCGTCATCTGCAGATAAGTCTTCTTGCACTCCTCGCCGCGGCCTGCGCCTCAACGCCATTACCGACATCTCCCTACGCCATCGTTCTCGGCATCGCGCAGGATGGCGGCTATCCGCAAACAGGATGCAACCGGCCAGACTGCATCGCGGCGTGGCGCGATCTGAAACTACGCCAGCGGGTGGCGTCGCTGGCGATCGTCGACCCGCAATCGCATCAACGCTGGATCATCGACGCCACACCCGACTTCCCCTCGCAGCTCCGGACACTGGATGAGGTCGCGCCACGCGCGGACGCCGCTCCCTTGCTCGATGGCATCCTCCTCACCCACGCCCACATCGGCCACTACCTCGGCCTCGCGCAACTCGGCCGCGAAGTGCTCGGAACGAAATCGATCAAGACCTACGCTATGCCGCGCATGCGTGCGTTCCTCGAGCACAACGGCCCCTGGGACCAGCTCGTCAATCTCCACAACATCGAGCTGGTTCCGCTCGAAGACGGCGTTCCGGTTTCGCTGAACGAGCGCATCACCGTCACGCCGCTGCGCGTTCCGCATCGCGACGAGTACTCGGAGACCGTGGCCTTCGTCATCCGCGGTCCCTCACACGCCATCCTCTGGCTACCCGATATCGACAAGTGGGAGAAGTGGCCGACGCCGCTCGAATCGGTGCTGGCACAGGTCGACGTCGCCTATCTCGACGGCACCTTCCACGATGCCAGCGAGCTGCCAGGCCGCGACCTGCGCGAGATTCCCCATCCGCTGATGACGGAGACCCTCTCACGCCTTGCGGCGTCGCCAATGCTTGCAAAGGTGCGGTTTATTCATCTGAACCAGTCGAATCCGTTGCTTCGTGAACGCAGGCCGGGCGTCATCGTCGCCAGGGACGGAGAGCGCTTCGGCCTTTGACGACTGCGGCGAAGCCGCGTTGTCGGTTGGCGGTGGCGGTAGCTGCTACGTCGGCGCACGTCGGTTGTCTGCGCGCTGTGGCGCGCGTGGACAACCGACAACGCGGCGCAGCCGCAGTTACGGAATCAACAACACCTTCCCCGTCGTCTCCCTCGCCTCCAGCGCGCGATGCGCTTCGGCGGCGTCGCGTAGCGGAACCTCGCGGTCGATTCGGAGTTTCAGTTTTCCTGACCCGATCCACTCGAACACGTCGCCGGCACGCCAGAGCAGCTCCTCACGCGTATTCGTGTAGTGCCCGAGGCTCGGCCTCGTCAGGAACACGCCGTTCTTCGCCAGCCGTCCCGGCTCGAACGGCGGCACCGTCCCACTCGACTGTCCGAAGAGCGCCAGCGTCGCCCGCAGACCGCAGCACTCCAGGCTCTTGTCGAACGTCGTCTTCGCCACCGAATCGTAGACCGCCGCGCATCCCTTGCCCCCGGTCTCCGCCATCACGATCGATTCGAAATCGTCCTTCGTGTAATCGATCACCACATCACAGCCGGCTTCGCGTGCGATATGGAGATGCTTCGTCGACGCCGTTCCGAACACCCGCGCCCCGCGCATCTTCGCCATCTGCACCAGCAACGCCCCCACCCCGCCCGCCGCCGCATGAACCAGAACCGCCTCGCCAGACTCGATGCGATGCACGCTGGTGGAGAGATAGTGCGCCGTCATCCCCTGCAGCATCGCCGCCGCGGCCGTCTTCGCATCGATCGCTTCCGGCAACGGCACCAGCTTGTCCGCCGGCGCCACCGCGTACTCCGCGTACGCGCCGCGCACCATCGCGTACGCTACGCGATCGCCGCGCTTCACCGAATCGACGCCGTCGCCGATCTCCTCCACTACCCCCGCCGCTTCCGATCCGGGTGTGAAAGGCAACGGCAGCTTGTACAGCCCGGTGCGGTGATAGACATCGATGAAGTTCACCCCGATCGCTTCGATCCGAACGAGCGCCTCGCCCGCTCCCGGCGTCGGTGTTGCGAGGTCTACGTATTGGAGAACTTCGCGTCCGCCTGTTTGAGAAACACGGATTGCTTTCATGGTCATAACCTACACCAAGCCCCGGTGGCACAGACAAGAGTGTCTGTGCCGTGCCATATCAGAACCTGCAATGTGGCACAGACACTCTTGTCTGTGCCGGTGCTCGGGAGTGCTGAAGAAGCGATAATCTCTTCTGCGAACATGTCTCTGACTCCCTTCCACCCCGTACTCCAGCGCTGGTTCTCCGAAACCCTCGGCACTCCCACCACCGCCCAGCTTCGCGGATGGGAGGCCATCCGCGAACGGCGGCACACTCTCATCGCCGCGCCGACCGGCTCAGGAAAGACGCTTGCCGCATTCCTTACCGCGCTCGACGATCTTTACGTCGAAGGATTGACCGCTCCGCTGCCGGATGAAGTGCGCGTCGTCTACGTCTCGCCGCTGAAAGCGCTCAGCGCCGACATTCACAAGAACCTGGCCGAGCCGCGCCGCGGCATCCGGCGGATCGCCGAGGAGATGGGACTCGAGGCGCCGCGAATCACAGCGTCGGTCAGGACCGGCGACACCACCTCCTCCGAGCGCGCGGCCATGCTGCGCAAGCCGCCGCACATCCTCGTCACCACTCCCGAATCGCTCTACCTCCTCCTCACCGCCGAGCGCAGCCGCGACATGCTCCGCACCGCCCGCACGGTCATCGTCGACGAGATCCACGCCGTCATCGGCACCCGCCGCGGCGCGCATCTGGCCATCACGCTGGAGCGCCTGCAACAGGTGGCCAAACAACCACTCCTCCGCCTCGGCCTCTCCGCGACGCAGAAGCCGATCGAGGAAGTGGCGAAGTACCTGGCTGCCAACGCGCCGGTCACCATCATCGACGAAGGCCACAAACGCACCATCGACCTAGCCATCGAAATTCCCCGCTCCGATGTCGAGACGGTCATGTCCAACGAAGTGTGGGAGGACTACTACAACCGCCTCACCCAACTCATCACCGAGCACAAGACCACGCTCGTCTTCGTCAACACGCGCCGGATGGCCGAGCGCGTTGCCCGCCATCTCAGCGATCGCCTAGGCGAAGACGCCGTCACCGCGCATCACGGCAGCCTTTCCAAAGAGAAACGCCTCGATGCCGAATCGCGCCTCAAGAACGGCCGGTTGAAAGCTCTGGTTGCCACCGCCTCGCTGGAGCTCGGCATCGACATCGGCCACGTCGATCTCGTCTGCCAGATCGCCTCGCCGCATCGCATCGCCACGCTGTTGCAGCGTGTCGGGCGCTCCGGCCACACCATCTCCGGCCTGCCCAAGGGCCGCCTCTTTCCGATCTCGCGCGATGACCTCATCGAATGCGCCGCCCTGCTGCGCGAAGTCCGCCGCGGATCGCTCGACCGCATCGTCACGCACGACGCACCGCTCGACGTCCTGGCGCAGCAGATCGTCGCCGAGACCTCGTGCGATGACTACGGCGAAGACGAGCTCATCGCACTGATGTCGCGCGCCTGGCCATATCGCGATCTCACGCGGAAGGATTTCGACGAGGTACTGGCCATGGTCGCCGAGGGCTTCGCCACCAAGCGAGGCCGGCGCGGAGCGCTCGTCCATCGCGACGAAGTCAACCGCCGCGTCCGCGGTCGCCGCGGATCGCGCATGCTGGCCATCACCTCCGGCGGAGCCATCCCCGAGGTTGCAGACTACAAGGTGGTGCTGGAGCCGGATGACACCGTCGTCGGTACGCTCAACGAAGACTTCGCCATCGAAAGCAACGCCGGCGACATCTTCCAGCTCGGCAACGCCTCCTGGCTGATCACGCAGGTCATCAGCGGCACCGTCCGCGTTGCCGACGCCAAAGGAGCCCCGCCGACGATCCCCTTCTGGCTCGGCGAAGCGCCGGCCAGGAGCGATGAGCTGTCGAAGGCAGTCAGCGATTTTCGCGATGCCGCGACGTCCGCCGACTGGGTCGTCGCCGAAACCGGCATGAGCGCAGGCCCGGCACAGGACATCGTCAACTATCTGACCGACGCCCGCAACGCCCTCGGCGCCATGCCGACCCAGGACACCATCATCCTCGAACGCTTCTTCGACGAATCCGGCGGCATGCAGCTCATCCTCCACGCCCCCTTCGGCAGCCGTATCAACAAAGCGTGGGGGCTGGCGCTGCGCAAGCGCTTCTGCCGCCAGTTCAACTTCGAGCTGCAGGCCGCCGCCACCGAGGATGCCGTGCTGCTGTCGCTCGGCCCGCAGCATTCGTTTCCGCTAGCCGACGTCTTCCGCTATCTCCACCCCGCCACCGCCCGCGACGTCCTGGTGCAGGCCATGCTGGCCGCGCCGGTGTTTCAAACCCGCTGGCGCTGGAACACCACCATCTCCCTGGCCATCCCCCGCAACCGCGGCGGGCGCAAAGTCCCACCGCCGCTGCAGCGTGCCATGGCCGACGACCTGATGGCCGCCATCTTCCCCGACGCCGCCGCCTGCCCCGAGAACCTCGCCGGCGACCGCGAGCTCCCCGATCATCCGTTGGTAAACCAGGTGGTCCGCGACTGCCTCGAAGAAGCGATGGATTTCGACGGCCTCACCCGCGTGCTCACCCGCATCCACGCCGGCGAGATCGAATGCCTCGCCCGCGACACAACGGAACCGTCGCCGCTGGCGCACGAGATCCTCAACGCCAAGCCCTACGCCTTCCTCGACGATGCCCCCCTCGAGGAGCGCAGAACGCAGGCCGTAATGACCCGCCGCTCCCCCTCCAACGACCTCGGCGCGCTCGATCCGAATGCCATCGAGCGCGTCCGCGACGAAGCAAGACCCGATCCCCGCGATGCCGACGAGCTGCACGATGTGCTGCTGACGTTCGGCTTCCTGCTCGAAGGGGAGGTCGACGCACCCGAACTGTTCACGGAGCTGGCCGCATCGCGAAGGGCGACATTCGTCCCGCACAGACAAGAGTGTCTGTGCCACATACACCCGGGACACTGCCAGCACCACGGAACCGATGTGGCACAGACACTCTTGTCTGTGCCTGCAGGCACTTGGATAGCCGCCGAGAGACTCCCCGAGCTCCTCGCCATCCACCCATCGATCACCCCCGACATCACAGCCCCAGCTTCAAGAATCCGCGACTGGTCACGCGAAGACGCCCTCGTCGAGATCATCCGCGGCCGCATGTCCCTCCTCGGCCCGACCACAGTCCCGGAGCTCGCCGCATCCATCAACATCGATGCAAGGGACGCCGACGCCGCCCTCCTCAAACTCGAATCCGAAGGCGCCATCCTCCGCGGCTCCTTCACACGACGTGAAACCGACATCGAATGGTGCGACCGCAGACTCCTGGCAAGAATCCACAGCCACACGCTCAATCGCCTCCGCGCTGAGATCGAGCCGGTCACCGCCGCCGACTTCATGCGCTTCCTCTTCTCCTGGCAGCACGTCGCCCCGTCCAGCCGCCTCACCGGCGTCGACGGACTGAGCGCCGTAATCAACCAACTCGACGGCTTCGAGATCCCCGCCAACGCCTGGGAGAAGCACATCCTCCCCCAACGCATCGACCGCTACGCGCCGTCCCTCCTCGACACCCTCTGCTTCAGCGGCGAAGCCGGCTGGGCACGCCTCACCACCGGCGTCGCCCTCTTCCCCCGCCAGCACGCTGCCGCCTGGCTCACCGAAAACCCCGTGACACTGAGCGAATGCGCCCAACACCTCCTCGACACCCTCCGTACCCGCGGCGCCTCCTTCTCCCGCGACCTCGGCGACACCGAGGGGCTGGACGAACTGGCCAACGCCTGCCTCATCACCTCAGACGGTTTCATCGGACGCAAACCCGAACGCGCCGGCCGCTGGGCGTTAATTACAAACGACATCGACCGCGAAGAAGCCGTCGAAACGCAAGCCCGCGCCCTGCTGAAACGCTACGGCGTCATCTTCCGCCGCCTCCTCACCCGCGAACCGAACGCCGCCCCCTGGCGCGAACTGGCCCGCGTCTACCGCCGGTTGGAGGCACGCGGCGAAATCCGCGGCGGCCGCTTCGTCACCGGCATGTCCGGCGAACAATTCGCCTTGCCCGAAGCCGTCGAACAACTCCGCGAAATCCGCCGCACCCCACCCGACGGCCACCTCACCGTCATCAGCGCCTGCGACCCGTTAAACCTGATCGGCATCCTCACTACCACCGACCGCATCCGCGCCATCGCAGGAACCCGCATCGCCTACCGCGATGGAATCGCCGTCTCCGTCATGGAAGGCGACTTCCTGAGGCCCCTAGCGGAGCCGGATATGGAGGTGGCGATGGCGCTTGCAGGGAGGAGGGTACCGGTGGCGGCGGGGTTTGTGGGGCGGACGGCGTAACGGAGCGCTGGCGTCTCGACGGCTGGCCCGAAGGCGTCTCGTCTGCGTTTACACCAATTCCGAATTTCCTATTCAGATCGATGTGCCGAGCGTAGGGTATTTGTATGCCGCCGATCAAGAGTGAGCGTCCACAATTCGGTCTTTGTTAAGACGCCGGAGGCGTCACGGATGGCAGCCGTTACTCGACTCTCTGAGGAAGAAAAGCGTCAAAAGCCGGCCTTTGGATTGATGCACATCGCAGATTTCTGAACTGGTTTTCGACAGATTCAAAATCTATGATCCATGTTTCATCGATCAAGACGCCCTGTACCCTTACCTTGAGGCAGTGGATAGAGCCCGGCATGGCCCATTGCCTATCGACCACACCGCGCTGGTAGCTGTCATTGTTGAATCCAAAGCACTCGCCTCGCTCTAGCAGGCATAGATCCAATTCTCTGCTTTGGCCTAGCCCGAAATCAACAGCAAGAATCTCCGTGACAGAGCGGTCAGCCGCAAGGTGAGTAGGCTGTGGCTCGTCCGACCATCTACCGTGCATTTCGAATAGCTCTTTACCGTTTACATCACTGGCGGTCACTGTGGCGCTTACTCGGCGGGCTAGAGATCTCTCTGTCGGTAGCGGAGTCCATGTATCGCTCTTAATGCGTAAGTGGAGCATCGGAAACTGCCTATGGCTCTGATTTATCACTGGTGGCTCGGCTACCGCGGTGGAGATCGCCCTCCTTGGCGCAGGTGTTGTGGTTGTGAAGGTGAACGTGCGAACATCTTGGTAAAGGCCATGAGGTGGGACCAGGAGACGTGGCCTATCGTCCCGGTACTTGACCAGCTCGATATGCTGTTTAGCCCAAACCCTGTAAGCCGCGACGAGCCAGCAGAGAAATCCAAGGCCGATCGCTGCCGCCTTCGTATGCGCGCCGTCAGCCAGAAGACCCCAAATCGTAAAAAACAAACTAAGCGGCCCAACCAGCCGCGATAGCCAATCGTCCAAGATGGCACCCAGAAAGGTATAAAACCGGCGGATGAAGCTGCGCACAATTCGATGGTACAACGATGCGCCGACTAGCCGTTCCATATTCTTCCAGAATGCAGGGCTGGTAGCCGCCGCGCGAGACCCTTCCTGACTTCCCCTGAACCTTCAGAGTTATCTGACGGTAGGGAGTCCGATTCAAACTGACACAGCCCGAGCCCAGCTGGCGCTTGCGGCATCCGTCAGCGAAGACTGTCTCATCAGGGGCTAGAGGTGATGTCGTCCTATTTCGGACGACGGGCAGCTGTCCGAGTATCGCGGTCGAAAACTTCGACCAGCTTTGTCACCTTGCACTCCAACGCATCGGCGAGCCTCACAAGCGTCGTAATCGTCGGTACCTTCGTGCCGCGCTCGATGTGACTGATTGCGGCGATGCTCGTCCCGCAAAGCTCGGCGAGGTCGCTTTGCGTCAGGCCTCGGGCGACGCGGACCTCGCGAATACGTTCGCCGACGAGCTGTCCTTCATTGCCGCGATGCGGGCGCATTTGGATCACGCAGGCCTTGACAAATGGTCGCGGCGTATTTATCCGTTCTGACAAATAGTGAGGAGCGAGACATGGACGAAACCACCCGCAACGACATCCGCAACATCTTCCTCTCCCCTCGCCAGTCCTGCGCCCTCATGACGGCGTCGCTGCTGCTCGGGATGACGTTGAAGGAACTGAAGAAAGAGATCGAGGATGGGGCGATTGTAGCGGTTTCGAACCGGGTCGGGCAGCGGATCGCGCGCGAGGAGCTGATCGCGGTGGCGACGCAGAAGTGGGATCAGGCCACGATCGAAGAGGCACTGGGCGAGGACGCGGCGGCGGTGCTGCCGGAGGCGATACGGCTGGTGGAGTTGCAGGCGAGGATTCCGCGGTACCAGCGGGAGATGCTGCGCTGGTTCGCGAAGAGGGACGAGACGACCGTCGATGAGGTGTTGGCGCGCGAGTTGGAGGGGGTCGCGTGCGCGCATGCCGAGGAACTGGCGGCGGCGGTGCCGGGGTTCGAGGCGGCACTGGCGTGGGGGTAATGGGCGCGAGAACGCGGAGGCGAGACGGCGTAGCAGGTCCTTTGCTCTGCTTCCTTTCGGTCAGAGTTGAGTCCCGGGTCCCGTCTGACCCGTTTGTGCCGGCGAAGCTGGAGAGGCTGCGCTCCCGAAGCAGCAGGAGCGCTGGCGTCTCGCCCGCCTGGCCCGGGTCAGCAGCCAATGTTCGGAGTCTTGAGGGGTCGGGGCGAGACGCGCCCGCGGCTTGATGAGACTTCAAACCACCATTCCTGGATGGTTGACATGGGGAAGGGTGGTACCCCACCAGGACACGGTGTGTACCCCTATGGGACACGGTGGGTGCCCCACTGGGACACGGTGCGTACCCCACTGGGACACGGTGCGTACTGTCAACGGCCATCCAACTTTCCCCCCGGTTGGCCAGCTAATAATCCCCCCTCTGGGCGTTAGTTTGTTGATCGATGGAGACGAAGGTTTTGATTCTTCGTCTCTGCCTCAAGGCTTTTTGTTTCCAGTGGTAGGGGCTG
>DATMNC010000078.1:0-19417 GCA_035569395.1 Thermoanaerobaculia bacterium
ACCGGCGATTTGCGGAACACGGCCGGGTTCGCAAACCCGTCGATGTTCTCGAGGATCAGGCCGCGTCCCTGGGGGAAATCCGTCGTGTCGTTGCTCGTCCGCATTCTCGGCGGACTCTCGAGCTGGTTCAGGGTTCCTGCGGTAATGCTGCTGAACGTGGCCGAGTTGCCGTTCGTATCGCTGATCGTTCCGGCAAGGGCCGGCGAAAGTCCCCCGTAAACGAGGTACCGAATGGTCGAACTTCCCTGCGCGATCAGCTTGCTGAGGACTTTGGCGGTGCCGCCGCCCGAGCCCGTGATGATCCCTTCGAAGTCGCGTTTGCCTCGAGTCCCCGTTGACACGGGGCTGGTCACCACGAGCGTGTTCAGGTTCATGGTGGTCTCGCCAAGAAACAGCGGATCGAACGTCGAGGAGAGAGTGGCGAACCGGCTCTGAATGTTCGCCGGCGTCAGGCCCAGATTGATCGATGAGACATGGCAAGAGGCGCACGTGCGTCCGTTTCCGCCGAAGGTCTCCTTGTTGAAGAGATTCCCACCAACCACCGCCTGTGTGGCCGTCGGCATCGTGAACGTGTTGCCCAGGTGGTTCGTCGGCGTTGCTGTCAGCAGCGAGAAGTTCGCGTTCGTCTCCGGAGAGGCCTCGGCGAAATTGAGACTGGTCGTGCCTACGATCTGAAGAGCCGGCGCGGGGGGGCCCGCGGCCTGAGTCGGTCCGCCGTCTGACGAGTTGATCTCCGTGTTTCCGGTGAAGCTTCCGTACGAGACGCAGAAGTTTCTACCGAAGGCCGTGGAGGACTCTGACGTATTCCCCTTGAAACACACTTTTCCCGAAACTGGCGAGATGACCGGAGGGATGATGAATTCCGGCGTCGGAGCTCCGGGAAGGTTCGCGAAGGCTTGCGTTGCGATCAAAGCATCATTGTTCCCGCACGGTGGGTTGTTCGGGAACTTGTAGCGGTAGGTCTCATTGCCCTGAGCGTCGAAGAAGACCAGCATTGCGTTGCTGGCACCGCCGAAATTTTCAGGTCCCCAAGAGTTCTCCCCGCAGGGGGCCTCCATCTCGATGAACTGAATGCTCGAGTCGCCGTTCGTGCCCGCCAGGAGCTCCACGATCACGGTTCCGATGTGATTTGTCTTCGGGTCAGCGTGCCATCGGGACTGGGCCTGCAGTCCCACGATGTCGACGGAGAGGAGAGCAATGAGCAGTAAAGCCGACAGCTGATTGAGAAACGATGGACGGTTCATGACGGTCCTTGCTCGCAGGCAGCGGCTCGACCGCTTTCCTGATGATCGTTCCAGGCTGATGGAACGAGGATGCTGACGCTCACGAGAGCGATTCTGGAAATGCGACCCACGATCGAGCTCCTTTTCAAGGGATGGATGATCCCATTCGCCTCTTCGCTCACGTTCGTCGGAAAGCGTGACGCCGAAGCAGGCAGATTGATGTTTTGAGTTGGTTGACGGACCTAAAAATAAGCATAATCTGAATGATGTCAATACGCAATCCCCGACGGCCCGCGTGAAGACAACATTCTTGATCCATCCTGTTAGAGGAACGTGTCCGTCACTTTTCCCTCCGATGGGCGAAAGTTTTTCTCAGTGCCTCTGTGGTTGGCAATTCCTTTTCGAAGTGCGCGGCCGAATGCGAGTGAATGGCGTGGCCGGTGAAGTCGACGCAGACCTTCTCTCCGCTGGCAGTGGTCAGGGCGATGTCGCTTTTCCCGTCGCCGTCGCAATCGACGATCTCGAGCGAGGCGATCGCGCCGGCGGCGCGCGGCGAGACACGGCCGGCCCAGAGGGGCTTTCCGGCGGCGAGTTTCTTCGGATCGAAGACGAGCAGGGTGTCGCCGGAGGTGACGATGATCTTCGGCGCATGCCGTTTGGTCGGGCGCCCGACCGTGACGCGGTCGAGGTGGCGGTTGTAGTCGAACGCGCCAAGGCGGGCGCCATCGGGGCCGTAGATCACGAGACGCGACGCCGGCGAATGCTCGTCGTTCAGGAGTGCGACGACTTCGTTCGTGTGCTGCCGGAACAGATCGTAGGTGATGAACGCCGTAACCCTCATCGCTTCGGGAGCGGACCAGAGGAGCTTGCCGCCGGCATCGAGGGCCGTGATCGCGACGGGCGTGTCGAAGACGACTTCGCGGATACCGCCGGCGTCGAGATCCACGGCTTCGGCATGCATCACCACGGCGCCGACGCCCCGCTGCCAGAGCAGTTCGTTCTTGTCTGAGAATGCGTGAATGCTCGTCCCGCTGACGGTGACGCGCACGGGGCCGGAGGGGGCAAGGGGCCCCCAGCATTGCGCCAGCACCATGTTGCGCGCTTCCCCGTCCATGCTGACCTGCGTGGCGGAACCAACGTTCGGATCGCGATTATCGCGAATCCAGGTGTGTACACTCCGCTCGACGTAGCCGGCGAGCGTCTCTGCCGTCACGTCACCGCGGACCTTGGCCGCGCCGCAATGGATGCCGTCGATCACGGCCTTCGTGAACACGCCGTTGTGCGCTTCGGCATCGTCGTAGGCCCATTGCCCGGCTGCCGCGGCATAGAAGACGGCCTGCCCGCGCGTGTGGCCCAGACGCCGCACGAGCGGCGCCGCACTCATCGTATTTGCCAGCACCGCGCGCGTGCCGCTCACCATCCGCTCGCGGCAGGCGTCGACGAAGATGAGCGAGCGTTGCGCGACCGACGACGCGATCACTTCGAACATGTCGGCGGTGGAGAGCATCGTGGCCGGATCGCGGACGACCGACGATGCGCCGAGGATGTAGTCGCGGCCATCGTGCAGGAAACCGTGCGTGGCCACGGAGACGATGAGCATTCCGTCGCGGCCGGCGAGCGCCGCCTGCTCGCGGAGGGCCGCATTGATGTCGCCGGCGCCGGCGCGGAAACGCACGCCGGCTCCGGCGGCCTGCAAGGCGCGCAGGCGGCCGCGCGAATCCTGTTTCACCGGATGGCCGGAAAGCATGAGCACAACTCGACGCGGCGGCACGAGACCGACTCGCCGATCGAGCGCGAAAACATACGCGAGATCGATGGCATCATCGACGGCGTACGGCACTATCTCGACGGAGTCGCTCGTAAAGTGGCTTACGCCGACGAACAGCGCCGCCGACTGACCACGGTCGAACCGCGTGCTGGCGCTGCGCGGCGACTCGGTTACCGGTCGCACGGAGCGGGCGCTGCGCCTGGCGAACGGTACGACCGTCGCCGTCGCGATGCCAAGGAGGACCACTCCGAGAGCCAGCCGCTTCCAGCTCATCATCACAATGAGGATGACACGAGCGAAGGAAGTTTGTGGGGTCACCCCACAAAAAGGAACGTCCCGGTGTCTTCACTCGGCGAAGGAGCCTTTCATGAGACGCCGAACCCCGACTTGCACGGTACTCATCTGGACGTGAGTTGCAGTCCGAAGCAAGTTGAACACTAACCACCAAATCGGCTCGTTGTCCAGCGGGCTATTCATGACTCAGATGAATGGAGAAGACAATGACGAAGGTAGCAGCTTTTCACTCGACCCGCCCAGGCGAAACCGTTCACCACAACAACGACGCCTGCACCGAGGGCAACAACATCGAGAAGAAGTACCTCGCGGGAGGGACAGGCGGACGCCCGCTCTGCCACCACTGCGCACGCCTGAGCTAACACGCAAAGTTAACCAGGAAGACAGGCGGGGGCCGATGCAGGCCCCCGTCCGGTTGCTTCCGGAAGGTCATCTCCATGTGGCCCCGTGAATGTGAACCCGCGATCGTGACGCGATGAGGTTCGCACCGTGCGAAGCAGAATGCTCATTGATCCATGCCCGAAGGGAAACAGGTCCGGTGCCCTCTCGACTTATGAAAGGGACGCTTTCAGATCGACTACGGCGTGCACCGCGTCGACGTCACGCACAGTCGTTAGAGCTACCTCACGTAGAGATCGTCCCGAGGTGTCGCATGGCGGCCGCAAACCCTTCGCCGACGCCGCTGCGGGAGAGCTGGAGCACTTCATTGAGGCCCGACGCCGTGCGGAAGTGCAGCTCGTCATACAGGCAAATCGGGATGCGGGGGTTGTTGTTGAAGCGGCGGTCGGGACCTCCGCTCTTGTTCACGTATCGCCACGTGTAATCGACAACGGTGGCGTCGCCCGGCACGCCGCCCTCTTCGATGAAGCGCTTCCGTGCCACCGCGAGCTCGACGCTGTGGTAACTGACGGCTCCGATGCTCGATCCGTCGTAGACGAGCAGATGATCCGGCAAGAAGTACAGCGTTCTGGGTCCGGCGGCGATACTCAGGACCGGCACATTGGTCCTGACATACGGCGGCGCTGAGTTGCGCACTGTCGTCGTGTTGCGTTGCAGGAGCGAGGTCGCCCCAGCATGATATTTCGAATCGTAGACGCGTCCCTCGGCTGCAACATGCCACGTGCGGCGGCACGACGCCAGCGCCTCTCCCCACTGCGCAAACGTTCGGAATGACTCCTCGACGTCCGACGCGAGGTCGTAGAGGATCACCGTCGTCTTGCGCAGCACGTCGCGGCGACGCACGGCGGCGATGGCGACCGCCATCGCCATCGCAAGCGGAAGGAACGCCCACCCAGGCAGCGCAACCGCGAGAAGAAGGAGAAGAAGGATCGATCCGGCGATGGCGAACGGCATGAGCGACATCGCACGGCGCTTCTCGCGAAGCTCGGCGAGCAACTCTTCGGATGAGGAGTCGGCGATCTGCGCGGCGTTCGCCGACGCGATTTCCGTCAGCGGCGCGTGCGTTCCGTCCGGGACCGGTGGCGACTGGGACGGCGGGACGCGTGGAGCAGCGGGCGGAGCGGCCGGCGAATGAAGCGTTTGCTGGTAATAGACAGCGCCGCGGCCGATGCGAACGTAGTTGCCGCGCGGCCCGCTGCCGACGCGAAGTCCGCGAACGCCGACCGAAATCCCTACGCCGGAGCCGGAGAGGTTAAAGCGGAACGGCCCGACCGCGATGCTCTTACGCAGATAGAAACCCATTCACCCCTCCGCCAAACGCATGAATGCGACCTCCGCCGCGGCGGGCGGCTGGCCGCCGTGCCCGCGGCCGGCCGCTATCGCGCGGAGGTCACATGAGGCAAAGACACCGATGCGGCATGTTTGTGGCGCGGGCGGACCGACTCGATCACGATGCGCTCGATCGACCACGTGGCAGGTGTGAGGAGGCGTGTCCCGCGCTCGGTCGAGCCGGTGAGCGCCACGAGACGATCGAGTGCCGAGGTCATTGCCGGCATCGGACCGCGGACGCCATCCCACTGCAGGATCCACGGATCGGCGAACGGCTCGTCCGTCGCCAGAAGGATGTAGGTGTCGACGCCGTAGGGGGGCGCCACCTCGAACTTCGCGCCGAGCGGGATCACCGCCGGCGGCGTCACGGCGCCGGCAAGTGGGAAATGATTCTCGACCGAGCCGCTCACCGGAAAGAGGAGCACGCTCTGGCCGTAGCTGTCGATGGTGAAGACGTAGACGTGGCGCCGGGCGGTTCGCTTGGCCACCGGCGAAGCGGCGCGTAGCTCGAGCGTATAGGCCTCGTCGCCGGCGACGCTGCCTCCGTCGGCGACGAGTTGTCCATCACGTTCCCGCCGCAATGCCAGGCGATACGGCCACCGCCCCTCGGGCGGTGACTCGAGGAGACTCCACGCCTCGATCTTGTGCAGCCGCAGCGCGCGGTGCCGGAGGACGAGCGCCGTATCGTCTCCGGCATCAGTGATCCAGGTGGTCCGCAGCGGCAGGCCGGAAGCGTGCCGGTCGCTGCGCCGCGCGTTGGGGCGCACCCACGCGTATTCGACGTGATTCCGGACGAACCGGCCGGCGAGGACGTAGTCGGCATCTTCGGCGTGATCGACGACTTCGATGACGGCCGGGCCGGCGATCTGTGCAGCAAGCATCTCCGTCGCGGGAGTCTGGACGAACAGCGACGTTCCCCGGCGAAGCCGCGCGAGCGCGCGCAACGCCTCGTCGTCAGATACGAACGAGCTCGCACGCCCGGCAGCATCGAGGATCTCCCATCGCGCGCCGGCGCGGCGCAGCAGGTGCTCCGGCGTGCGTACGGTCGGATCCGTGATCCACGCGAGCTCGTGCTCCGCCGCGATTGCCGCGGCGCGGCGTGCGAAGAGAGCGGCGTCGTTCACGCCGGCAGAGAGCCGCGGAATGGCAACGCGGAGAGGACGCGGTGGCGGAGCGGCCCAGCCGGTGAGCTCGAGCCGGTCTCCACTGCGAAGGTGCGCCGCCGCGGGGACGCGCGCCTCGCAGCGTCCAAGACCGAGGAGCGCGGTGACGGTGAGCGGCGGTTGCGAGCGCTCGCCGACGACGCCTAACTCGCTGCCGGCGGTGATGCCGTGCACCCAGCCACCGGAGATCACGGCCGTGCCGTCGCTGCGAACCCGCTCGACGACGAGCGTCCCGTGCGCGGTGCGAAGGACATCGCCTGTACCGAGAAACGGAGTGAGGCGCTGTTCGGCATTGCCGGCCAGGACCGGATTCTGAAACGGCATCTCCGCCCGCAGCCGCGCCTGCGCCCGGGTGAACGTCTCGATGGCCGGTTCGTCCGGCGCCGCGTCGCGCATCGCCCGCATCCATCCCCAGGTGAAGGCGCCATGCATCGTCTGCCACTCGTCGCGGGCCTCCCTCGCCTCTTCGTCGTCATGCGACGCGCTGATGACGAGCGCGCCGCGGTTTTCGGGACGCGGGCCGTAGTCGCCGCCGTCGGCGACGTCGCGCAGATCGGGGCGGATGCCGCGTGGCCGGGCGAGCGTGAGGAGCCCGCGCGCGGCGGAGCCGCTGTGGCAGGCGTCGATCATGACGGTGAGGCGCGCTCCGCGGTCGAGGATGGCATTGAAGATACGCCGGAGCTCTTTGTCGCGGATGTCGTCCGCGCCGCGTCGTGAGTCCGCCGGGACGATCGACTCGTCGAGTTTGTCCGGCTCGTCGGACCGCGAGTTCTTCACCTGTGAGCCATGACCGGAGAAGTAGAAGAAGATGACGTCGTCCTTGGCCGCCTCGGCGGCCAGCCGGTTCGCGGCCGAGAGCATCGCGCTCCGCGTGGCCGACTGGTCGTTGAGCGTGACGATGTCGCGCGTGTCGAAGCCGTGCAGCAGCACGAGGAGCTCGCGCATCGCGGCGGTGTCGTTCACCGCGCCGGCCAGATTCGGCCAGTCGCGGTCGGGGGCGGCGGCGCGGATCGCCGCAAGCCGCGACGCCGAGTAGTCGTCGATGCCGATGAGGAGCGCGAGCCGGTGCGGCGCCGCGGCCGTGGTCGCCGCGAACATCATCAGAACGAAAGCGATCTTCAACGGCACGGCTGCAGATCCTCCGCCTCGGCTTGCATGAGATCCCCATACGTCCGGACGTGACCGGTGCGGTCGCGGTAGGCCACGCCGCGAAAGGCACGCGCGCGGGCGAAGTGCTGCACGCCCCCGTCGACCACGGAATACGGGCCGGTGCCGTAGTGAATTGCCTCGGTGAGCGAATCGTCCAGCACCATCGAGGTCTCGACGAGGAGGACACTGCAGTCCGCGCCGGCCGCGATGCCGTGGATGTTCCACTTCGCGAGCGGCGAAGCCGCGTAGCGCCTGGTGAACAGCGAGGCGGCGTCGATGCGTTCCTGCCGCGGCGACGGCTGCTGCCGCGGCGCACAGGCGATCAGGCAGACAACAAGGCCTACGCTTCTGACGATGTCCATGTCGTTCTCCATGAAAGAAACGGTTCGCCGCGCGTGCGGCGAACCGTTGCGGGAGTTACGGCTCGAGGTAACCGGGAGGGCAGAGAACGCGCTCATACGCCGAGCGTCCGATGTCCAGCCGCAGACCGTTCAACAGCGGCGACCAGACCGCCGACTGTGAATGGACATCCGACCAGCCGACCTCCGGGTACGACGGCGCGCCGACGGCCGCGCCGGCGAACGGGACGAGGCGCGTCTCCTTCGCCGGCGGGTCCTGCAACAGGTCGTAGTACGCCTCGAAGTGTTTGCCGACCTGCGGGGCATCATTCAGCCCCGACGCCGGCGGCACGAACGGCGGGAGATTGAGCACGGCGATCTCCATCGAGTTATTCGTGTCGGGCGTGAGTGTCATCGACCGGCCGGGGTCGCCGTTGAATTTGCTCTCGGTGATCTCGATGCCGCTGCCGGAGACCTGGATCTCGGCGCCGACCCACGAGGCGATCGCCTGCGAATACGGCGACGCGCTGCCGGAGCCGTCGAGCCGCCCGAAATGAACCGGTGTCACGTTCGCGCCGATCCGCGTGACGGAGTAGGTGAACACATTCCCGCTGCGTAAATGAAGACGCGCGACCACGGTCGACGGCGGCTGTGATGCCAGCACCGAGGAGTCCAACGTGCAGCCGGACCCGCAGACCTGCTTGAGATCGGCGATCCAACTGATGTCTTCCCGCTCACTGGACGTCGACGGGATCAGCGACAACTGGCCGTTGCTGGACGTGCGCGCGTTCAACGTGACGGAGAGGGCCGGCAGATCGGGGTCGCTGCTGCTCGCCTTCGTGAAGGAAATGTCGGAGCCGGAAAGCGCCCATGCACCGCCGCCGCTGACCGCCGCTTCGAGCGAGTCCTGGGCCGTCGACAGCGGCTGATCGGCGTAGACGAACTGCGCGACGTCGCCGTCGCGGGCCGGGCAGTCGCCGCTGCAAGAACCGGCGCGAGCGATGAGGAGTGGTTTGTGCCGCTGCAGTGCGCTGCCGTCCGAGAGGTGATGACTGTGATCGGCAGCGAGGAGGAGGACGGTCATTTCTTTGCCGTCCTGGCTGGGGGTGAAGACCATGAGACCGCTGAATAGAATCTTGAGAATGAAGCTCGTCAAGGTGGTTTCTCCTTTTTCATGTCTCCTATCGCTGCGAAGGGCGAAGAGGCGTAGCCGATGGCTTGGAACGGCGCCCAGAATCGCGCCGGCTTCGGGCCGGGGTTCTCGCTTCGGAGCATCTCGAGTTGCGCGTCCCGGAGCGCCGCCGCCGCATCGTTGCCCAGTCGATAGTGACGATGAAAAGACACGAGAAGATCGGCTGCTGTGGCGTCGTCGATGTCCCACAGCGCGCCAATGACACCGGGAACTCCCGCGCCGATGATCGGACGGACGAGGGGGGCAATGCCTTCCGCGCCGACCGGCAGCCCTCCTGCGCTGCTGCACGCGCCTAGGACCACCAGGCGCGTCTTGTCGGTATGCAGTTCCTTCATGAGCATCTCGGCATTAAGGATGCCATTCAATAAAAGGAACGACTGAGACGGTGCGTCGCCGTTGACCACTCCGTGGGCAGCAATGTGCACGATGGCGCTGGCGCTCGCCAGCCGCAGGAATTGCCGCGGTGTTGCCTCGTCGTCCATCAGGACTTCCGGCCGGGGATACAGCGAGCGGATCCTGCCGATTTCCCGGCGCGCGAACGGGAGCCGCCGCAATCCCTGAGTCAGTGCGGTATTCGAATCGAAGGAGGGGTCGGCGATGAGAAGAGCGGAGGCATCGTGGGCGGCGAGGTCGCGGTCGCGCAGGACGGCGAATACGTACAAGAGCGCGCTGCCGGACATCGAGAACACGTGATCTTCAAGGGCATAGCGCTTCGTATCCGGATTGCGCAACGCGGCAAATGGCAATCCGCGAAGCTCCCGGTCCGGCACGACGACGATGTCTGCGGCGGCATCGCCCCGGACGCGATTGACGAAATCCAACGGCGTCCTCAGCAGCCCGTCATACGGCGCGAAGAGGCCGGCCTCGAACGCGGCCGAGTCCTTCCTGCCAGCCGCGTCCTGTAGTGCGGAGGTCCAGCGTTTCACGTCGCTCCGGCGCGCCGTCAGCCACTGGCCGACGAAGACGTCGCGGCCGAGAATCCAGGCGTATGTCTTGTCGTCGAAGACCCGATATTCGATGAGGAAGGTTCCGGGCGGCAGAACCGCACGCAGCCTGGCGACGTCGAGCGTTTCCGGTCGCGCTGCAAGCTCGCGAAATGCCTTAGGCGCGGCCGGCAGATTGCGGACGAGGTCGAGCGGCTCGAAGGCGCGAGCGCGCTCTGCATACCGGAACGCCTCATCGCCGCGCCTCTCGCCGATCAACTGCCGGATCAGCAGGTCGTACGTTTCCTCGAAGCGCGAGAAATAGAAATTCCAGAAGTCGTCCGCCTCTCCCGGTTTACGGTCGCGTAACAAAGGCGCTTCTTCGCTATGTAATCGGTTCAACGCCTCGCGCCTGTCGCCCTCCGCCTCGGCCATTTTCCCCATGCGCGCGAATGCCTCGGCGCGCTCGGCGAACAGCACGGCGAGAAACGTCGCGAACTCCGGCTTCTTCGCGGCGTTGATCGCCTCCGTGAGCGAGACCACTGCCTGGCTTGGGTCGACACGTAGTGCCGCCGCCCCCTGCACTTGGGCGAGCCGCGCCTCCAATGCGCGCCGGAGAGCGGGGTCGGAATTCGTCTCATTGATGCGCGCGGCTTCGTCGACATGGCGCTGCGCGTCGCCATAGCGCTGGAGCGAGAGCTCGATCCAGGCAACGTGGTCGAGGGCGCTGACGAGATAAACGCTCATCGGATGCCTGCGTGCGCTCTCGACGAGGGTATTCTGATAAAAAAGTGCCGCCTCGGGATGATCGAGGGCGAGCGCGGCGGCTGCAGCAGGCCCGACAAGGAGGTGTTGCGTGTTCAAGCTCACGAGCCGCGGCGCATCGCGCAGCGACACGAACGCCTCCCGCCATGCCGCCTCTTTGAGTCCCACCACCGACATTGCGGCGATGGCGCGCGCAGCGGCCGCGGCACGGTCCTCCCAGTCGCCGATTCGGTCATACGCCGCCATTGCCGCTTCATAGGCGGCAAACAAATCCGTGTAGCGACTGAGAAATTGATCGGTGTTGAGCCTGCTCAGGTTGACGCGCGCAATGACGCTTGGGTAGTGTCGCTGACCAGCGTCAACCGCGACGGCATCGAGCTCTTTGCTGGCCGCGTCATATCCGCCGCTCGCCAAAGCGCTCTGGCCGGCATGGTCGATGCGGGCGAGGAGGTATTGAGGACTACCCGCTTCCCGGAGAAGCCGCGCCGCCCGCTCGTAGAGCGGTGCGGCAGAGGAAAACTCGATCGAATGCCCCGCCACGCGCGCTTCCGCAAATTGGAGGTGAGCCTCTCGCAAACGATCCGGAAAGTGCGTATTCGCAATCGCGGCCGCGACATCGGCGAAATATCGATCGTGAAAGAATTGCGACAGCGCCTCGGCGAACGTCGTGACACGCGCCAGCCGCGGCGGCGACGGCGCCTTCGCCCATTGCACGAGCACCTCGTCTTCAAAGTACCGCTGCGCGGTTGCCGGAAAGGCCGCAATGAGACGCCGCGCCTCGCCAATGTCTTTCCTGTCGAGCGCCCTATCAATGCCGGTACGCACCTCTGCCCACTGCTGCTCGCCGTTTTGCGCCATTTTGTGCGCGAGCGCTGACCGATGGGCCCGGGCCTCCTCGGCCCATTGGCCCTTCTCCGTTTCCGCCGCGCGCTGCCATGCGTTGATGGCTTCGGCATTGAGCGACAACGCCTCGAGAATCAGCGCTCGATTGAATTCCGCACCGAGCGGCCGCGGCGTCGCCGCCACGGCGTGTTGCGCGGCATCGAATGCGCGCAACATGTCCGCGGGATTGTCATTCCGTTGCGCGCGCACGTAGTAGGCGCCGGCCAGATCGCTCATCGCCGCGGCGTCCGCGCGCGCAAAGGTCTCCAGCCGCGCGATTGCCGCGTTCGTGCATTGCGGGCGCCACACCAGCATGAGATCGGCTTCCTCGCGCGTAGAGATCACGTCATCGCAACCACCAGCGAGTACCTGCGCGGCTTCGCATCGTGCATCGATGACGACATGGCCGGGCGATAATTGCCCCGTGCACGAATGCCACGAGCGCGTCGTCGTCAACCGCGGCTCGACCGTTCGCCCCCACTTGCCGCCAGACTCGGTGTCTTCACGATGGCAAGCGCCAACAAGCAGCAGAGCAACCGAGGCAGCAGTGAGGGCTTTCACCATGAGTGGACCATGCGAAATGACAGGTAAGAGCGGTTGGTCATGATTGTAGACGGCGGCGGTCCCTACGACGAACGCTTCGAGGCCATCTACCGGAAGCGCTACGCGCGCGTGTGGCGCTACTTCCGCGCGAACAGCATCGCGGACGACGAAGCGCACGACCTCTCACAAGACACATTCAAGCGGCTCTATGAACGGATGGATCAAATTCGCAACGACGACCCGTGGCCTTTTCTGGCGACGATCGCACGGACCATCCTCCTCAACCGGGTGCGCGCGCGGCAGACACAGAAGCGCGGCGCGCCGATGGTGAACATCGACGATCCGGATTTGATCTTTGCGGAACCGGCCGCACCGGCGCAGCCGGACTATGCCGAGCGCCAGACCGAAGAGGCGCGGTGGAAGCAAGTGCGCGACGCGGTCGCCTCGCTGCCGCCCGGCCAGCGCGAGTGTCTTCGCCTTTGGATCGAAGACCTGCAATACGACGAGATCGCCAAAATCCTCGGCATCACCATCGATGCCGTGAAATCGCGGCTGCGCGACGCGAAGAGAACCCTTCGCGAGCAACTGGGAGAAAAATCATGATGAACCAACCCGACTGGAACTCCGTCCGCGACTCGTTGATCGCCGACGACCGAGCGAAACTCGGCGAGCCGCCGACTGTCGACGAGCTCCTCGCGTACGAGCGCGGCGAGCTGTCGAAGGAACACGCCGAACGCGTGCAGCAACTGCTCATTGCCTATCCCGATCTCGCCCGCGCGTACGCCACCCCGTTTCCGCCCGACGATGAGGCGCTCCCCGACGACGTCATCGACCGCCAATGGAACGCCTTTCGCGCTGTCAACCGCCCCGTCAGCAGATCGAACGCACGCGTGCTGCAGTTCTGGCGTGGCGTTGCCGCCATCGCCGCGGCCGTGGCCATCGTCTTCGGCGCAATGCTGTGGCAAACGCACACGGAACTGCTGCGGCCACACGTCCTGCCGGAGGCGGCCATCCTCACGCCCGACGGCCGCCGTGGCCTGGCGGAACAGCCATCCGCGGTCACGCCCACCGGGGATTCAGTCCTGTTCGTCGTGTCGCTCATCGGCCCGACCGACTACGAAACGTATCGCCTCGAGCTGGTCCGCGGCGACTCGCACACGCGCGTCTGGTCGAGCGATCCGCTGCGCGCCACGAGCAGCTACAGCTTCAACGTCGAGATCCCGTCGCGCGTGCTTCCGCCCGGAACGTACCAGGTGATCGCGTACGGCCTTCGCGGCAACGCACAAGAGGAGGTCGCGACGTACACGGTCGACGTACGGCGTCGACCGGCGCCGTGAACCTGGAGAGCGTCGCCGGACCGGACCGCCCTGGTCGCGTGGTGGACGAATCGGAGTGCCAACGATATCCGCCGCCGACACCCTCTCGCATGATGCTACGCCACACTAAACTCGTTTCCGCCATCCCGTCGGACCTCCAGATTCCAATCATCGCACCGCGACTTTCGGATCGGCCCTCGTGGCGAGCCCCATGAGCTTGCGTCACAGATCGGAAGAGCGGATTATCGGATCGTGCAGACCGTACCCGGCCAGGGTCGTTCCCGGCGCATCCTGAGCCTCCTTCGAGCCTGTGCGATCGTCGCTCTTCTGAGTCCGGCGGCGCGCGCGGCGACGACGTTGGAGGGGGGGCGTGCAACCTCCGTAGAGTGCCCGTCGATGATCGTCACCGTCAGCAACGGCGGCCCTGTCTGCCCGAACGAATTCACCTCATCACTGCACGCCACATGCAATCAACCGGACGTGACCTACAGCTGGACGCGCGTCGGTTCAGTTTTTTGGTTGCTGGACGGCGCCGATCAGACGAAGGTCGGAGCGGGGACCTATATCCTGACCGTTCAGAATGCCCAACGCTGCATGATATCGGCCCAGACAGAAATCACCACCTATCCAGCCTCCGAGCCGCGGATCGTGGTCCCGGAAACGGGTTGTGGGACCGTGCACGTCTCGCTCACCGATTCATCGCCGTTCACGAACATCGTATGGCGAGTGGCAAACGGAACAGTCGTACGCGGCCAGGGATCGCCGTCAGCGGATGTCGATCCGGCTCCCGAAGCATCCTCCGGCGGGCTTTGGATCAACCTTACCGCGGACATGGCCGGCTCGGGCTGCCATGTCGAAAGCACCAGTCATGTGGTCGCAATCACCGGTAGTGGTGAGGCAGAGATCTCCACGTCGCCCAGTACCTGTTCCAATACTCTGAACATGGCGTCCGTCGAGGGAATCACCGGGGCGGCGTACAGTTGGTCGGTCGCGAATGGCTCGATCGTCAGCGGCAATGGAACCCCCAGCATCGAATACGTCGCGAATGGTGCGGGGAACGTGACGTTGTCAGTAAACATGACCAGCGGAAGCTGCGTCGTGAGCGGTATGACGATGGTCGCTGTGCAGTCGGGACCCAACATTACGAGGCCGCCGGGAAGCGTCTCGATCAGCAGCGGGCAACGGACCACGCTCTCCGTCGACGCGGACGGCGCGAATCTTCAGTTCAATTGGTACCGCGGCGTCGCACCAGACCGGACGCAACTTGTGGCCTCGGGGCAGGACCGCTATTTCACGACACCGCCGCTGACGACGACAACGTCGTACTGGGTCGAAGCGTGGAACGCGTGCGGCGCTGATCAGTCAGCGACTGCTACGGTCATGATGGCTGGTCGACGCCGGGCCGCCAGCCACTAACCTCCATCTCTTACAGTCCAAGACTGGCGTGCGCAACAGGCCGTCGGGAGCGGGCGCGGACGCCCGCTCTCCGACCGTTATTGCTTCGCGGCCCGATACCGGAGCACACGCACCTTCTCCATCGTCACCAGCCCGTCGTCGATCATCTCGTCGAGGATGGGGATCAATCGATCGATGTGCTCCTCGGAGTCGACGACTTCGACGACGACCGGGAGATCGGAGGAGAGATCGAGGAGGTGCGTTGTGTGGATGACGCTGTTGGCGCCGAAGCCGGCGGAGCCGCGGAAGGCGGTAGCGCCGGCGAAGCCTTCGCGGCGCAACCGCTCGATCAGCGCGACCTCGAGCGGCTGATGCTTCCACTGGTCCGACTCGCCGAAGAAAATCCGCACCATCACCTGTTCGCCCGTCAACGTGCGCATTGTTACCTCCCCTTACCGACCAACGATTAGCCGCGCCAGCGCCAGCCCGGCCAGGCCCGCGGCCAGACAGCCGAAAAACGTCGCTCCCGCGTTCACCATGCCGAGGCCCCAGGCACCGGCGCGGAAATAGTTCGTGGTCTCGTAGTTGAACGTCGAATAGGTCGTGAACCCGCCCATCACACCGGTGGTGAGCATGAGGCGCACATCGGACGAGATCAGCTCCGTCGTCGCCGACGTCTGCATGATGAAGGCGAGGAGAAACGAACCGGCGATGTTCACGATGAATGTCCCGGCAGGGAAGGCAACGCCGAACGCGCTCGCGGCCCAGAGCGAGGTCAGATAACGGGCGCCGGTGCCGATCGCGCCGCCGAGGCAGATGAGGGTGAGGCGCATGGTGGTAACCAACTCCATCCTGCGGCGAGCGCAGCTCGTCGTCAGGATCTCCGGTGGCGCCGATTGAACGTCGATCCGAGCACCACCGGAAATACAACACCAACTCTATCCTGACGGGCACATTTCACCGTCAGGATTCCCAACCGACAACCGATAACCGACAACGCGCGAAGCGCCGGACCAACGTCAATCCGAGCACCACCGGAGATCCTGACGGCGGCTCTTCGCTGCGCTCAGACGCCGTCAGGATAAAATGCAGGATCAGTGATCCACTTCTACCACGTCACCAAGCGCTTCGATGCCTACTCGACGGCGCTTCATGACGTCACATTCCACATCGACAAGGGGGAGTTCGTCTTCCTCACCGGTGCCAGCGGGGCGGGGAAGTCGACGCTTCTGAAGCTGATCCTGCGGCAAATGCAGCCGACCGAGGGGCAGGTCGTCGTCAACGGGCGAAACCTCAAGGCGATGAAACGATCGCAGCTCCCGTTTTTCCGCCGTGAGATCGGGATGGTGTTTCAGGACTTCAAGCTCATCGAGCGGATGACGGTCTTCGAGAATCTCTCCTTCATCCTCACGGTCCTGGGGTTGCCGGCGCGCGAGCACAAGAAGCGCGCGTATGCCGCCTTGCGCGCGGTGAGCCTGCACCACAAGCTGAACTCGTATCCGTTGCAGCTCTCCGGCGGCGAACAGCAGCGCATCGCCATCGCCCGGGCGCTGATCAACGATCCGCTGGTCATCGTCGCCGACGAGCCGACCGGCAATCTCGACCCCGATCTGACGCAGGAGATCGTGCAGATCTTCGCCGAGGCCAACCTGCGCGGATCGACGGTATTGATTGCCACGCACGACCGCGAACTGATCGAGCAGAGCGGACGGCGCGTCATCACGCTCGATCACGGCCGCATCACCGACGAGAAGGTGGCCGTGCCGCAGCGCGCGGCGCGCGCCGAGTCGATCTTCGGGATCGGCGGCTGAAAGCAATGCCGCTGCACGACGAGTCGCTGCCCAAGAACACGCTCGCCTATTTCTTCCGCGAAGCGATGCGGCGGATGTGGGTGTCGAAGCGCACCAGTTTTGTGGCCGTGGCCATGATCGCCATCTCCTTATTCATCGTCGGAGCGTTTCTCCTCGTTGCCGAAAACCTCGGGCGCGCGGTGGCGCAGGCAGGTGGGACGTCGCGCGTCAACATCTATCTGAACAGCGACGCTACGCCGCAGCAGATCGCCGCCGCCGACGCCTGGCTGGCCGCGCATCACGACTTCGACGCGCGCCGCTTCGTATCCAAAGAGGTGGCGCTGGCGCGGTTTCGCCAGTACTTCGCCAACCTCTCCGACGTCGTCGGCCAACTCGACGAGAATCCCTTTCCGGCGTCATACGAGTGCGAGGTGACGCCGGGCCTGGCGCAGTCGCCCGCTTTCGCCAAGCAGGCGGCCGAGCTGCGTGGTCTGAATGGCGTCGAGGAGGTTCAGTTCGACTGGGAGTGGGTGGAAAAGCTAAAAAAGCTAATCAACCTCGTGAACCTTGCCGGTCTCGTCGCCGGCGGATTGCTGGCCGTCGCCGCCGCCTTCACCATCGCCAACGTGATCCGCCTGACGATGCTGCTCTATCGCGAAGAGATCGACATCATGCGCCTCGTCGGCGCCACGGAGCGGATGATCCGCGGCCCGTTTCTGATCGAAGGGATCCTGCAGGGCTTCATTGGCGCCGCGCTGGCGGTGGCGCTGCTCTTCGCCGCCTTTCTAGCCGGCCGACATTTCCTCGCCCCGCAGAATTCGCTGCTATGGGGCTTCCTCTTCAACGGCTTCCTTCGCTGGCAGAAACTCCTGGCCCTCCTCGCCGGCGGCATGCTCGCCGGCTACTTAGGCAGTTGGCTTTCGGTGCGGGAAAGCGGCGAAGAGACATAGCGAAGCGCGAAGAGGAGCGCTGACGTCCCGCGAATGTTGAATGTTCAATGTTCAATTCAATGTTGAATGTGCCCAAACCCCGTCATTCAACACTCGACATTGAACATTCAACATTCAACATTCGCGAGACGCCAGCGCTCCGTGTGCGATAGCCTTCCCCCCGTATGAAACTCGTCGAATGTGTCCCGAACATTTCCGAGGGGCGTCGCCCGGAGATCTATGACGCCGTTGCCGCGGCGGCCGGAAGCGTGGCCGGTGTCACACTGCTGAACGTCGATCCCGGCGCGGAGACGAACCGCACCGTCATCACCTTCGTCGGCGATCCCGAGGCCGTGCTCGAAGGGGCGTATCAACTCGTTAAAAAGGGCCTCGACCTCATCGACATGACCACGCATCGCGGCGCGCACCCGCGCATCGGTGCCGTCGACGTCGTGCCGTTCATCCCTGTCTCCGGCATGACGATGGATGACTGCGTCGACTTGGCCCGCCGCCTCGGCGAGCGCGTCGGCCGCGAGCTGCGCATCCCGGTCTACCTTTACGAATCCGCCGCCAATGCACCGCATCGCCGCAATCTCGCCGACGTGCGCGAGGGGGAGTACGAAGGCTGCGCGCGCAAGCTGGCCGATCCGCGCTGGGTGCCCGACTTCGGGCCGGTCGAGTTCGTTCCAAAATCCGGCGCCATCATCATCGGCGCGCGCAAGTTCCTCGTCGCCTACAACGTCAACCTCAATACCCTGGACAAACGACTGGCCACGCGCGTCGCCTTCGACGTCCGCGAGCGCGGGCGGATGAAACGCGACGAGGAAGGGAACCCGATCGTCGACGCCAAGGGCGAGCCGGTATGGGAGCCGGGCCTGCTCAAGTCGGTCAAAGCCGTCGGCTGGGTCATCCCCGAATTCGGCTGCGCGCAGGTGTCGATCAACCTGACCGATCTCGACGTCACGCCGCTGCATGTGGCTTTCGATACGTGCGAGGAGCGGGCACGCGAGCGCGGGCTGCGCGTGACCGGCTCGGAGATCGTCGGATTGGTCCCGCGCGATGTGCTGCTCGTGGCCGGACGACATTACCTGTCACGCATGGGACGCCCGACCGGTGTGCCGGAAGCCGCACTCCTCCACGCCGCGATCCGCACCCTCGGCCTGTCGGAGCTGAAACCGTTCGATCCGCGCGAGCGGGTTATCGAATATCGGCTGGCCTCGCCCGCTCGTCTGGCGTCGATGCGAGTGAACGATTTCGTCGATGAGCTGTCGAGCGACTCCCCCGCTCCCGGCGGCGGCTCGGTCTCCGCGCTGGCGGCATCGATGGCAGCGGGGCTGGCGGCGATGGTGGCGGTGCTCTCGCACACGCGCAAAGGCTTCGAATCGAAGCAGACGGACCTCGACCGCATCGCCGTCCGCGCGCAGACGTTAAAGGACCAGTTCCTGGCCGCCGTCGACGCCGATACCGCAGCCTTCGATCAACTCCTCGACGCCATGCGGATGCCGAAGTCGGACTCCCACGACGCCGCGATCACTGAGGCTACCGTCGCAGCCACCGAAGTCCCCCTCGGCGTCCTCGAGTCGTGTTCCGAGGTCATCGAGCTGTGCATCGAAATCGGCCGCATAGGATTGCAGGCCTCGCTCTCAGACGCCGGCGTCGGCGCGCAGATGGGACGGGCGGCGGCAGCGGGGGCCTATCAGAATGTCTGCATCAACCTGGCTGGACTAATCGACGCTTCCCGCCGCGCCGCGCTCATGCAACGCGCCGACGTTGCATGGGATCGCGCGCGGAATCTTCACGCCGAGGCGGAAGCGGGGATTCTGGTCAAATTGAGGGGAAACGTGAGTTCGTAGCTCGGTGTCTGACAGGCAAGTGACCAATGTGGCACAGCCCACAGCTGTCCAAATTAGGTTGAGAAAGCGCTGGTTCCCCTGAGCGTACGAGTCATTTTGACGGGAAAGTGAGATCGACCCCCTCAGATGCTGTCCAAATTGAGCGAGAGTTGAGCGGGTTGAGGGA
>DATMNC010000079.1:0-142064 GCA_035569395.1 Thermoanaerobaculia bacterium
GAATGAAGAGAGAGCGAATCTCAGCCTGGAGCGTCTCGTCCATGCAGTACCTCCTTCGTACTGCTGAACAAGGTAGGTCTATATAGTATCAATGTCAATATGTCATACAACATACCGACCTTCAAATGTCCAAACTCCAGGCCCCCGCCTTCAGGCGGGGGAAAACTGGGTCCGTTCAAATTTCGAAGCCCGCTTCAGCGGGCGATAGAAATCGCGATGACTGCTCTCTTTCGTCCGTTGGGCGATCGGATTGGCGAGTCCAGCCTACGTTGCGGCGCACCCCGCGTGGAGTCGACTAATGGACTCGTGGAGTCGACCCAGTGGACTCGTGGAGTCGACTAGTTGACTCGTGGAGTCCACCTAGTGAGGTCGTGGAGTCCACTAGTTGACTCATGGAGTCCACCTAGTGAGGTCGTGGAGTCGACTAGTGGACTCGTGGAGTCCACCTAGTGAGATCGTGGAGTCGACTAGTGGACTCGCGGAGTCGACTAGTGGACTCATGGAGTCCACTCATGAAGGGCTCTGCGAGTGCGTGAGCACCATTTCTGGTGAGTTGAGAAGGCTCCGAGCCCATCCATGAGGCTCACCGGAGAGCATCGAATCCTCCCGAGGTTCTCGATCCTACCGGTCCTGCCGCCAGCGGAGCATGTCCAACGTCCTCCCTTGGTGTTACGACCTCGTGGCGTGCCACGACAGCCGGGTTACCCGGACCGCCCTTGATCAGGAGCCTGGGCATGGGGCACTCGTACGCGTGCCGGTCGTCTGTGACGGCGCCTTGCCAAGGCGCAGCGATCCCGGTCCGGCGTCGACGCCGTTCGGCCTTGCGGGTCGTCTGCATCTGGTTGCGTCCGTCACGCAGGAGGAGAGTCGTGAGAGATGGATATCCCTACCCAGGTAAAAAGCTGCACACTATAGTTGTCACTCCCGAGAGGAGGGAGGGGGCCGGAGAGGACGTGACAAGTAAAGTTGTCACAGGTCGAAGGGGCGAAAACGCGCGCTCCGCGGACGTTTTGCAGATCGACGGGCTGATATCGAAGATCTGCCGGCTGATCTTGCAGATCAAACCGTTTGATATCGCAAATCTGCCGGCGGATCCTGCAGATCGAACGGTTTGATGGCGAAAATCTGCCGGCGGATCTTGCAGATCGAACCGATTGATAGCGAAAATCTCCCGGCGGATCCTGCAACTCAAAAGGTAGGCGAGCTATCTTCCACCGATGGCATCCACCACCAGATCGCTCAGCGACGCCCCCGATCGCGGGCCGCGAGAGCTTTGGCGGTCGAGACAGGCGTGCGGCGCTCGGCCCTGCGGAGCAATCGCGTAAACGCCTCGCGGCCGGCAGGGTCATTCATAGGGCGGCTCTCACGGTATGCTTCCGCAAGAGCGGCTCGGCGAACAAAGGAGCTACGCGTCTCGCCCGTCCTGCGTGCCGCGGCGTCAATGATCCGGAGATCAGTCTCGGGCAGAGAGACGAGAACCTTGCGCATCCCAATAGTATATCTACGGATCTGCGAATCCGTGCCCCTTCGCGCCTTCGCGTACGATCGACGCTCGCAGGAAGTGGTCATTTCGGGTGCGTTAGACTGCATTTCTCACGCTCTCACTTGAGTCGTCGGCACCCTGTTACCCGTCGAGAGCGTGGTAGTGCTCAAGACGGCTGTGAGAAAAGCGGGTTAGCAGGCTCTGGACCTACCCGAAGAGGCTCTGAGCCTACCCAGGTAGGCTTTTTCCGACCCCCAGGAGGCTCTGAGCCTACCCGAAGAGGCTTTAAGCCTCTTCCGTAGATCCATGGATCTATTCGAAAGCAGAAAAAGCCTCGACAGTAGATCCATGGATGCCATGAAGAAGCGAATTTCGCTCTGCAGGAGCCGATTGGCCGGACGGAATTGGCTAGAAGCCTATTCGGTAGATCCCGGGATCTACTCGGTGCGAAAAAAAACCTCTTCCGTAGATCCACGGATCTACACCACAGCCGATTCGACCTTCAGGCACGCCGGAACGCCCACCCCGTCACGAGATCGCCGGCCACTGCATCGCCATCGACAGTCCCGGCATTCCCGCCAGCTCCTCGGCGTGCGCAGAAACCACATCTTCCAGCTCCCGCGTCAGCACCGCATCGACCGACGTCCCCTCCCGCCGCGCCAGAGCCCTGAGCATGTCCCGCTGATACCGCGGGACTCGCGCCCGCAGTTCCACCAGCCGGATCGCCTCCGGCAGCACCGACCGGGCATCCTTCCCGAGCGCAGCTTCGATGACGGACTGCTCCCACTTCTGCATCGCCACCGCCACCAGCTCCTCGCGCGTCATCCGCTCCCCGAGCGCCGTCCAAACCGCTACAATCGCCCCATCCTCGATCTCCCGTTTCAGCTCCTTGAGGGTGAACCCAAGCAGATCCGCCGCCGTCATGAGGGCGAAGTTGGGACGGGGAGAGAGGAAGATGTGACGGATGCGGGAGCGGGTGGTTTCGTCCATGAAGGTCTCCGTGCGATTACTCACATATGATTAATCCAAGCGGCTCATTTGTCAATAGCAGGAAGCGATGACAGAAGAGATTCGGCGTGAAGGCGAAATCTTCGGTCCTCATCTCCGTGAGCTCCGGCTTGCTCGCGGTTTGACCCAGACCGACCTCGCCGACCGGTCCCGCTCCAACCTCCAGTTCATCAGCAAGTTGGAACGTGGTACGACGACACCTACCCTCGGGATGCTGCTGCGGCTGGCGGAAGCTCTCGATTGCCGTGTAGCGAGACTCGTCGACGTATTCGACCGCGGTCCTTGGGTGTCACCGAAGTCCCGGAAGGACTGACATTTTTGTTAGTTTAGTTGTTAGACAAAAGTTACCAGCAGCTAGTCGGCTGAACGGCTCGGTTCGGATGACGCCACTTCGAGTGCCTTGCTGAATCTGAGAGAACGGCGTACGTTGCTGCAACGAAGATCTCGGCTGGGGGTTCGGATGAGAAGACGACGGCACTCAGTGGCATTCGTGGCGGTTGCTTTGCTTTTCGCGACGCAAGCCCTTCGGGGGCAAGCTTCGAAGGCCTCGACAGGTGTGGTTTGGAAGCCGCCTGTTATCCCAATCTCAATTTCACTTGGGCCTAGCGGCTTTGACGTTTCGTTTTCGGCTGGGTTCGATACGCCATACGGGTCCTTTTCGGTTTCGGGTCCAATTGATGCGACGAAACTCGAACCGGTAAACACTTACTTCATTGTTAGAAAGGGTAATGTAGAGAAAATCTACTGCATTGGTACGCACGGCAAGCTCAGGCTCAAGGCGAGCGGAAAGCACACAGTCGAGCTTAGCAGCTACAAGGATCACGTGAATGCGGTAGTTGTGGATATCAAGTCACAGAGCGGCACGATCAATTTAGAATTCACCGCAGATGAATCGACTCTAGAGCTGGCGCGCATTAGGGGTGGAATGGTTGATATGGTGCTGCGAAAGACCGGAGAGATGGTGGCCGACGCCCCTTTTCGCGACACGGTGATCAGTCCGAACCAAGTCGAGAGAATCACCTTCGGAACTGTCGATGCCACCGATCTCATCGCAATTTGTGTTGAATACAGGGATCAAAAAACGCGAAAGCGCATCTCGTTAGTTGGTGAAGGTCAGTCCCGACTCGAGGCACTCTGGTTTAGAGAATGCGTATTGGCACACATGCGACGAAAAGTAGTCACAACTCAGTTCGAAAGGTCGTTCTCGAGGAGACTCTATTTATTCAAGGATGGCAGTATTCTCATCCGTGCGGTGTCTTACTCCCCTCATTGGGCCGAATCCTATTACGTGTTCGCAACGCCGTGGTCGTTGCGGTCCATCGATTTCGAGACTCATTGGTTTCGAGCCAATTCAGTACAACTGACGTATTCTTCCGGAGACACGGAAACGCATGACCTTGGGAACGAAGACGAGACCGAACTCTCGGGTTTCGTTACTGCCGTGCGCAAGAAGATCCATTCCGGCAACACGTCCGGCGCGATGAGATCGGGGCAGCGGTCCGAATCTCGGGCCAGTGGAGAAGCTGGGTCGTATCTGGGAAATCAATCTCGCGGGCGCACCAGTCGAGGTTAAGTTGAGCTTCCAGACGCGACCCCAACCTGCCCCGCCGACAACGCGCACCGTGGGAAAATGTGCTAGCAGCGCTTAACGCAAGCTCATGGAACCTACGCCGAGGCCCGATCATGGGCGCTCAAAGTCATCGAGCGCTTCGAGATCGCTGGTGTTCGCGTGCCGAAGCATGGCCGTCTTCGTGAGTACGCGAAGCAGTTCGAGGAAGCCGTTCGTGCGATCGAAACAGGGGAGCCCGGCCGGCTACGACTCGAATATCTGCATCGCGCCATTCTCGACGTCAGCGAGTTGTCGGTCGTTGCCGATCAGTTCGCGACGGATACACCGGTGAAGGGTTTCCGCTATGCAGCCAGTCGCGCGATGAAGGGAGGGAAGCTGCTCGGCGACGAGAAGAATCATTCCTCAGCGCGGGACTTTCAGTTTGAACTCTTCATCGGCGCCATCTTCAAGCGCGGCGGGTATGACGTTTACTTCGATGAACCGGACGTTGTGATCCAAGGCAGCTTCGGCGAGATCGTCATTGCCGCTAAGCGCTCTCGGTCCATGAACAACCTTAAGCGGCTATTCGAGGACGCTGATGACCAGATCGCCCGCTCCAGCAAGCTCGGACTGATCGCAATCGACATCTCGTTCCTGATCATGCCCAACGATCTCCACTTACCTGCTTCGGCAAATGCAGTCGGTCTTCTCAATGCCGCCGTCGATGCCTTCGCTCAAGATACGCGGAAGAACGCCGCCCGGCTCGTACGGTCTCCCCGCACCATCGGGTACATCAGTTACGGGTCCATGCTCGTGGTCGACTACGAGCGACCGCAGCTCGTCGTGCCCCGCGGCTGCACTTTCGGGCGCTTCATCGCCGGAGATGATCCTCGGATGTCAATCCTCGTCGAGCTTCAGGAGCGAGTCACCTGCACCGCATGAACAGACACGTTGCAATTCGTTCAATAAGTTGGGGTCACATCTGGGAAATCAACATGAGGCCCTCGCGGTAGTATACCAGCCGTGAACATCTGCCTAACGCACGTCTACAGCGGCGTGTTTCCTTGCCCGTGGCCAGGGTGTAGCAAAGGCTTATCTACCGCTTCATTTGAACATCGTGGCAAGCACATCTCCCGCGAGCGTTTTGACGGATCGACAGGGACTCCTACTTATGCGTGGGTAGTCAGTGGGTTTCCAGCGGCGCATATCGCTGCGGGGCTCGCGCGGCAGGCGATACTGGACGTGAATGTAGCGCCAACCGTGGAGGATGACGGTTACCTGTACCACTTCACCTCGGCTGAGGGGTTGGCGGGGATTCTTCGCTCACGAGAGTTGTGGTTGACCGATTACCGTGATTTCGTAGATAAGGGTGAGATTCGCGATGGCCTGACTGTTGCTGCAGCCACATTCGCTCGCACCCCGGGGCTGGACAACGCCACTCGCGAGTTGTTGTATACGCTCGTCGAAAGTTCTTCCCAGGAACAGGCATACGTTGGGTGTTTCTGTATGCTGCCTGAAAGCCCTCACCATTGGCAAGAATACGCTAAGGATTCAACAGGCGGCGCGCTGATGTTTGACCCTGTGCAGTTGTTACGGCCCTTTGTTGATTCCGATCCGTTCGCGATCCGGTTCACTCGCGTGGCATATTCGTGGGATTGCAAAGAGCGGCTATTCTCGGAAATGGCTCGTAGCCTTGACGCCCTAGTACGCTTCGACCTGAGCCGCGATTTGTTTGACCGTGACTCTTACATGCGTGCGATGACGGAGCTCTTTGCCGAAATGCTTTCGATGTGCAAAGACGTGTCATACCTTTGAGAGCACGAGTTGCGAATCGTAGTAACGCCCGCTCGTTCGCATATCGGTCTGGCGGAACGACTGATCGCTCGTTCATTCAACGGGCGCCGGTACATCACGACTCGCGACGTGCTCAACGACTTCGATCTGCCCATCGAGGAAGTTATCGTAGGGGATAATTTCTCTGGTGACCCAGTGTCGTTGCTTTGGACTCCGAGAGACCGCCGATCGTGACCTTCGGTCCGGCAAACGGAACCAAGCTCACGGGCTTGGAGCTGCACGCGAAAATAGTGAAAAGCTTTGGGAACCCGGAAATGGCGGCCAAAGTCGAAAGTGCCTAAAACAATGTGGCGTCGACGGTCCTGAATCGGCCCTTTCGACTTTAGACGCTCTCGATGTTGGAACCAGCCCCCCTCCTTCGCCGCCAGAACGGCGCCTGCCCCCACCGCCCCTCCCCCGCGTAGCACGCCTCCCGCATGCGCGCATACGCGCGCCAGGTGGTGTCGACGAATGCCTCGTAGTCCGACAGCGACGTCTCGCCGGCAGCGAGACCGGTGGAGAGCGCGGTGAGCAGGCCGTGCGAGGAGATCGGGTCGAACGACATGGCGGCGTCGCCGATGGCCAGCCAGCCGTCGCCGCAGGCGCGGTCGAGGCGGGCGCTGCCGGCGTCGACTCGGCGGGGCGGCGCGACCATGGCGTAGCCGCCGGCGGAGATTCGTGCCTGCGTCAACGGCGAGGGAGTAAACGGCCGCACCGTGTCCGAGACCAGCATCACCGCAAGCCGGGAATCCGGCAGCGGGGCGCTGTACCACCAGCCGTCCTCGGCGGCCTCGATGAGCGTGGTGGTGTCGCAGTGGCCGCCGTCGAGGAAGGCTACCGTGGCCATGAGGCGGTCGTGGATCAGGCGGCGTGCGCCGAGGAGGCGGGCGAGCCAGGAGGCGCGGCCGGTGGCGTCGATGAGGAAGGCGCAGTCGATCGCCGAGCCGTCGTCGAGCTGGAGGCGCCAGTTGCGGTTGTCGCGGGTGACCGAGGTGACGCGGGTGTTGGTGCGGCGGGTGGCGCCGGCGGCGACGGCGCGGGCGATGAGGGCTCGCTCGAAGCGGCGGCGGTCGAGATGCCATCCATGTCCGTACGGCGAGAAGAGGAAGGGCATGTCGTCGACGGCGTCGCTACCCCAGGAGGAGCGGTTGCCGTTGGAGGGGAGATGATCGTCGGGGGAGATGCCGAGGGACTCCAATAGCGGCCGGGCAGACGGCGGCAGCGACTCGCCAGGCTTCTCACCGAGGTCGTCGTCGCGCTCGATGATCGTCGAGGCGATGCCGCGCCGCGCCAGCGACAGCGCGGCCGCCGACGCGGCCGGACCCCCTCCGACGATGGCCACCGGTGTCCGCATCAGCGGTACTTCCTCGGATTTGGCAGGTTGCGTGGCCGCACGCCGCCGTCGACCGGCCGCTCCGTGACCCGCGACTCGTCCGCCGCCGCCATCGCCACCGCCGTCTTCTGTTTCCGTTTCTTTTCGATGGTCACGCCGCGCTCGACGTGCATGACCGGCGGGAAGTCTTTGTTGTACGGATCCTTCTCGTCCGTCGTGCCGGGCATCTGTGTGACCACGCCGACGCCGTTCCACTCCTTCACGAATTCATTGATCACGGACTTGTAGTCTTCGCGCGGCGCCAGGAAGCGCAGCCAGTACTCGCGGTTGTCGAACTGGAAGGCGTCGTAGCGCTCCGAGTACGTCTTCTTCACGTCCATCACCGTGGCGTACTGCTCCTCGGTGAAGACACTGTTCGGCACGCGCACCGGCCAGAAGGTGGGGAGGAAGACGCCCTCCTGCCAGCCGATGTAGGCGAAGAGGCAGCTCGACGTGTCGGTCTGCCACGGCACGGCCATCCAGCGGCTGACGTCGCCGGGCCCGCTGCCGTCGAGCGGGCCGCCGGGCGACAGCGCCACCGCGGAGTCGAGCGTCGCGCCGTAGTCCTTGGCCGGCCCTTTGCGCAGCTTGAGGCGGAAGGGCCGCTCGTACATGATCGGCTGCCGCATCGGCCAGGTCATCTCGCAGCCGGGGTGGAAGGGGCCGCCGATGGTGTTGTCGAGCGCGGCGACGTCGAGCGCGTGTGGCTGTTCTTGTAAAGGGATGCTGTCGAACTTCGCCGGCGGCTGCGCTTTCGCGTTGTAGTCGGCGATGAAGTCGCCCTCCGCCCACTGTCGCAACATGTCGTACTGCAAGCTGGTGATGGCGTACCACTCGCGCGGATCGAGGGCCGGAAGGTTGACGCTGTCGCCGTAGACGGGCGGGATGAGGCCGGGCTCGATGCTGTTGAAGGCGGGATTGCGGAATCGCTCGAAGTAGCTGCGGCGGAGCGGCTTGGCGTACTCGGCCGTCTCGGCGAGCGTGGCGATGACCGTGCGGAGGTCGTCGACGCTGTTGAAGCCCCAGATCTTGCCGAAGCCGGCGTTGACCCACTGGTTCTGCATGAGCCTCTGAAAGATCGGCCCGATATCGTTGGTAAACGATGGCCGCGCCGGGCGAATGGATGGGTCGAGTTGCCAGCCGGCGTCGCGGATGACGTCGTACATCGTGGTCAGGGCGATGACGCCCGGCGCATAGTCAGGCGGCGCGACGACGACCCAGGCGTGGCCGGCCTCCATCGTCTTTCCATTCACCTTGACCGTGGCGGTCACGGGCCCGTCGCTGACGTCGTCGTGCCAGCCGTCGTTGTTGGCGAAGGTGATGGCAGGGAGGCCGTCTTTCGACGCGGAGATGCCGCGGCCGCCGAAGACGAGCAGGTGGCCGCCGTCGTCGGTGCGGGCTTCGCCGAGGGAGACCGGCTTGCCGAAAAACTTACCGCCGTCGAAGTGGTACTTCTTGCCTTTGGTGTCGCGGCCGCTGATGGTGCGCGGGCCGGGATCGATGACCAGCTTCTCGCGCGCGGAACCGGTGATGTCGGCGTTGCGGCGCTTGCTGCTCTGCGGCGTGGTCCCCCCGCTGCCGTCGAAGTTGGGGATGTCCATCGACTCATTGAACTGGTACCACGCCGCCTTATGGTTGGCCACATGGACCTGCCACACCACCTCGGCGTTCCCGGCGTTCAACTCTCCGACGACGTTCCCCGCGCCGTCGTAGCCATAGACCCGGAAGCGCGCCACCTGCCGCAGCAGCTCTCCATGCTTGTCCTTGAATCCATGCTTCGGATCGGGCGGCACCCGCTGCTCCCCCGGAATCTCCGGACCGATGAAGTACCCCTCCACGCTGCCCCCGACACGCGCGATACCGATAGCCGGATGAATCCGGCAGGTGCGGACCTTCGAGATGTCCATGTGATCTCCCTCCGTTAGTAGGGGGGATTCTGCCGCGAATTTCCCTACCCGTCAGTTTGAAGAACGTGCGAGGGAAGAGAGGATTGTGTCAGCCGCCCCGGGGCGGTCGATCTTGACGTCGGGATTCCATTGGTTGTACTGGATGCAGATGATCGTTCCATGCCCGTCGTGAAGTAGATACGAGACCCACACTTCCGACCAGACTCGCGAGTCCTCACCCAGTGCGGCCCCATCCCGGGCGAAGCCGCGTGCCCCGATCTCACTGCGCCAGCCGTGGAACGCACCGAAACGGACGGCGTCCGCGATGATTCTGGATTCTTTGCCGCGTATACCCCATGCGCCCGATTCATTCTTTTCAAATTCGAGCTTCCGGGCGGTGGCCGCGAGTTTGCCGTGAAGGACCTTCACGTGAACGGCAACCTTATCGTCGTCGTAGCGCGACCTGGCTACAGTCTGTTTCCACCCTCTCGGGCTGATGCCGATTGTGCACTGGTCTTTCGTCTTTCCATCCGGTTCGGTCTTCCAACCCTCAGGAACATCGAACGTGACGCCGCATCCCGACCACGCGACGGCGGAAGTGGCCATGAGGAAGATGAGGAGGATGGAGCCTGCGATACGCGTCTGCGTGTGTGCGGTCCAGCTCATCCGGGCGAGCGGCCAGGGGGATCATATGCAAAGGGGGGAACCCTCGGGGGTATGCCGTTCATGCGCGAAGTCGAGATGCTTGTTTGCTTCGCGTGCGTCACCTCGATCGCGGTCCAGGTATTTTCTTCGTTCCGCCTACGCCGCTGGGGAATCCGGCACATGCGTCTGTCTAACGTACAAAGCGTCATTCAACGATGAGCGCGTTCGGCACGCTCGATACGCCTCGGCGTCAGTCTCGGGCCGCGATCATCGACAACGTCGTTCTGCTGATCTTGGAGCTTTTATGCGCCGATCCGTTCTGCTCACGATTCTAGCGCTCGTAGTCCTCGATGTCTTCGCGCTCGTGCTGTTTGTCCGCAAAGGTTTTCCGGCAAGTGGAACTGCTCGGCGCGAGGGGAGCGCTGGCGCGCGTTCGGCTTCCGCCGCAGAGCGCTTACTGACCGAGCAACTCCAAAGCGAGCGGGCAGCGCGCCGATCGGAACAGGCGCGTGCCGACGATCAGGAAGCGCAACTGAGGCAACAGTTGGAGGCCACACGGCAGGCCGCCGGCGCAGCGGAGGAACTCGTCACCAGATCACGGTCGATGCAGCACCAGGCCGGCAGGTCAGTTCAGTGGCGTAAGACAGGGTTCCCGACTGCCACGGCACCGGCCCCGTCTGCCGTACCGTTTCCAATGCCGCCTCCCGCACCGATAGTGCCGGCGCCGCCTGTCGCGGCAGCGCCTCCTCCACCTCCCGAGCACGAGCCGGCGCCCGTCGAGGTGACCACGAGCGAGACCGAACCTCCGCTCGAAGAATGCGTGGCGAATAAGCCATGCCGCGTGAAAGTGTTCTTCGCAACGGACCGCAATCTCGTCGCGCGTGACAAGGTGCCGCCGCGATTCCAGACGCTGAAGTACTACTTCGGCGGTGACCGTGAGTTGAAGAACCTTCCGGCGATTGGCTTCACGCTCGGGGAGTGCCTGGTGACGATCCCCGATACGAATTACGTGAAATTCAGCGGCAAGCTGGACTACAAGAGCGGCGTTTACGACCCTGAGAACAGCATCTTTGTCGAAGACGATCGCCTGTATAGTGACGAGAAGGAGTGGCTCACATCGCTGAACAAGCGCGTTGACGCCGACAAGGAACAGGAAGCGTTCGTTTTCATCCACGGCTTCAACGTCACGTTCATCGACGCGGCGCGCCGGACCGCGCAAATTTATTACGACTTGGGATTCAAAGGCGCGCCGATCTTCTATAGCTGGCCCTCCGGCGGAAACCTCTGGAACTACTGGGCGGACGAAGCCAGCGTGGAATGGTCCGCCGGCCACTTACGCAACTTCCTCGACTTCGTCGCTCAGCGGTCACACGCGAAGCGCATCCATATCATCGCGCACAGCATGGGAAACCGTGCGCTGATCCATGCCCTCGCCGACCTCGGTAACCGCAACGCGGACGCGAGCAAGGCCGGCTGCACCGTCCCACCAACGAAGTTTCAACAGGTGATTCTCGCCGCGCCCGACCTCGATACCGATCTCTTTCTGCAACTGGAGTCGGCGATCAAGAGCGTAACCACTCACGTGACGCTGTACGCATCGAAGCGAGACAGGGCCGTGCTCGCCTCCTGGATACTGCACCGCTTCAACCGTCTTGGCTTCCCATCGCGCCGTTCGGCACCTCCGGACATCGACGCTGTCGACGCCACGGCTGCGTCGACTGATTTCCTGGGCCACTCGTACTATGGCCAATCCGTACTCTGGGATATCAAGCTGCTATTCGACAAGCCTGACGTGGACATCGCAAAACGATGCACCATCGCGCCGCTGAGGGAACAGAACGCTTATTACAGATTCATAGCCCAAACGCTCGGAGTCGCACCGGGAGCGATCCAGCGCACCCTCAACTTCGTCTTCCGAAATCGGAAAGCGGACGTGATCACAAGTTGTCCGATGCCAACGCCAACGACGGCGACTGGAGCGGGGCTGTGACCCTGTTGGTTCCATGCCATCGGGATTTCGCTCGTTAGGCGCGACGACCAGTTGCTTTACCGAAGGCGCTTTGAGCGCCCTAACCCGAAGTGCGGCGAGCTTCAGAACCCGATCCAGGTGCGCGGGTGACGAATGAAGTCGTTCCGAGCTACCGCAACTCGACGCGGCCCATAGGACTATCGATCGTGGCGACAAGAGCGTTGTGGGATGCCTGGATCACCGGGAGGGACACGCCGAGAATATCGAGGCTGCATATGAGGGATTGAGGACTTGAATGCTCGGCGCGAAGCGCAACCAGGGAAAGGCCGGTAGCAGCGGAGGTGGCGGGGTGAGGCGATGATCCCCAGTCGATCAGGAAGGGGACAAGCCCCTCTTCCGGCAACGACCGTGGACTTGTCAGGCGCCAGGCAAGGAGTACGCCGTCAGAACGGAAACGGCTTCCCGAGAGAATCTCGCCGAGGAGCAGGCCATGTTGCGCGGCGGTGTGCACGGCGCGTTCGAGGCGGTCGGAGCGAGCGGACCAGGTCACAAGCCGTGAACGGAGCAAGCCATCGATACCAAAAGGTCGCGTTCGCGGCGGTGTTGGTTGAGCCGGGTCGGGGCCGATGATCTCGAGGTAGACGTCGCTTCCGAGCGCGGCAAGGCAGTTGTGCGTACCCCACCCGAGGTGTTGCCCCCCAGCGGAGGCGCGGACGCCGGTGAGCGCCTCGATCTCCGAAACGCCGAGAGCCAGATCCGGTGTAGCGTAGACGAGGTGGTCGATCCTGGGCGTACTCATCGGTGCAGGAGCTCAGGATAACGATAGTGTCGCGAATATTCGTCATCGTCCGATGCGAAATGAGCTCACGCGGAGCAAGTTGATATTTCAGACGTGAATGCGCTGCAAAGGGGCCACGATCATGGCGACGATCAATCGTCGATACACGCAGCACTGCCGGTGCCGGCACGGGTGCCCGACGTATGCGGAGATCAGGGAGTGGAGTTGCGGGTGCGTCGAGGTCGACATCCGTCGCGATCGGACGGCTGGGTCGGACTGCACGGACTTCAGCAGCATGCGCCGGCGTTGCGGGAAGCCGGGGCGGCCTGGGGATTAGTATCGTCGTCGATGGACCACGATTCGCGATCGGCGAGAGATACGTCTGGATGTGACCTGCCGGCTCTGTCGCCCGCTGAAGCGGGCTCGCAATTCCGGGATCGCCAGGAACCCCCGGCTCGAAGCCGAGCTCGAAGCCGGGGGCTACGATCTCAAGCCGGCTTCGCCGGCCGTACGCATTCGTCGGTAACTCCGCCGATGGCGAATCCCATCCCGTGTCTTTCTTCGCGTCTTCGCGGCTTCGCGTGAGATCGCGTTACAACCTGCTCCGCCGATGCGCCACCGTGGCCACGAACGCGAACATCACGGCGATGATGCGGAGGATCTGTTCTACGCCGGTGGCTGTCGCAGGCCCGAGGCCGATCATCCCCTTCGTACCGACCCAGACGTCGTAGAGGAGCCAGAAGACTTCGCTGGCGGCGAGGGCCAGCCAGGTGTGCATCAGGAGGCCGCCGCGCATGGCAAGGGCGGGCATGACCAGGGGGACGATCAGGGCGATGCCGATCATGTCGCCGGCGGTCGAGACCAGGAGCACGGTGTCGGTGCCGGCGGTTTGGAATCCCTGGATGAGCGGATAGCCGCCGACGACGATGGCGACGGCGATGCCGAGGAAGATCCAGGTGAGCTGGGTGCGGCGCGGCATCGGCGCGGCCAGGCCGCTGGTCTGCCAGGCGCGGACGAACCACCAGAGAGCCAGTGCCACCAGGACGTTCTGCAGAACCAGCAGCGTGTCGAGAACGGCGCGGTTGGTGATGCCGCCACCGAGGAGCAGCGTCCATAAGCGCATGGAATGACGGATGGCGGCGAGGGCGTAGCCGATGCCGAGGGCGGACCAGGCGGCGAAGAGTTTCTGGCCCTTGTCGAACGCGGCCGAGGTCATGAGGGCGCTGACCGCGGTGAGGAGGGCGGCGGTGACCAGCGCACCGCGATAGAACAGGCTGGCCGTGGCGTCGGGCATGAGCATGCCGGCGGCGACGATGGCGCCGGAGACGAAGGGGATCAGCAGCAGCCGCCGGATGAGGGGCCGCTGCTTGCGTGCCCGGACATTGATGGTCGAGTCGAAATCGTCCGCCGTCATCGTTCCCACCTCTCGATTCCTGTCAAAGCCCCAGCTCCAAGCGGATCTGGTCGGCCAACTTCTCGGCCGCCGCTTTTCCGAGCAGGGTGCGGAGGGAAGGGCCAAGCCCTTCCAGAAGAGCCGGGATCTGTTCCCGCGTCACGGCCTCGGGCTCCCTCGAGAGCGTCTGCCTCGACACGATCTGGACGGCGTGTTTGGAGGTGAACGGTCCCATGTATTGACCAAGCAAGTCCTGGACGACGAGCGCCGGCGGCTTTCCATTTGCCATAGTTTTGGTTGGATCCTGGACCGGAAATCCGGGCGCAGTATACGCAAAAGGACGGTCACGCGAAGACGCGAAGGGCGACCGGCTCGGATTACCAGTACGCGGGGATGCCAAAGTCCTTCAGGCGCTTTGCGAGCTTCTGGTCGAAGGTTGCTACCGCGTCGTAGCGGTTGGTCATGGCGATTGCAGCGATCGCGGCATCGGCGAGTGACGGGAGGGGATCGGGCCAGACTTCCATGACCCGCCTCCATGGACAGTCGTCGATCACCTGCACCCCGGGGAACGTGATGATGTCGCGGATCATCGTGGCCAGCCGCTCGCCGGTAAATCCGTATTGGCTTTGCAGGACGTACGTGACTTCGAAGACGACGAACTGCGGAACGATCGCGGCGATCTCGCCGTCTTCTGACCGCTGCAGGAGGGCCTCCGCGGCGTCGCTTTGCTTTACATGGCGATCGACGAAGTACGAAACGAGGACGTTTGCATCGACGACGACGCCGCGCACGTCAGATGCGTCCTCTGGTCTTCCGCGCTTCGGCAACGGCCTGTACCGCATCGGCGGGGCCGTGCTTGATCACGCCTTTCCAGCGGTAGAGCCCCGGCCGTTCGGTGGTAATGGCGACGCGGCCGCCGTGGATTTCCCAGGTCAGTTTGTCACCGGTGCCGAGGTCGAGTACATCGCGAACTTCCTTCGGAACCGTCGTTTGGCCCTTGCTGGTGATGGTCGAGGTTGGCATGGCATGTATCTCCTTACCAAGTATAGCTGCGCCACGATAACCTCTCGTGAGAGGAAGCATTCTGTAACGAAGCCCGGCCTTCCCTCACTATCTGGCGAGGGATGCTTCATGGCCGATACACTCGCCGGACTGGCGCCGCGACAATCGCTCTTCGACCGTCTTCGGGCGCCGATGGCGTTTCTTTTCATCGCCGCCGGTGCGCTCGGTGCGGGCTACTACTTCTTTCTTCAGCGGAAGATCGACTACTACACGAATCGCGACGCCCGTCTGATCGCGCGCTCGGGCCAGCAGATCCTGCGCGCCGTAAGAAACGCCGACGGCATGGTGAAGAACGCCTCGAAAGTGAGGGACGCCGCGGCACTGAAGGACGCCGCGGTATTCAAGGCGGCCGAAGACGATCTGACCGTGCTCTACAAAATCGACGGAAGGCCATCCGAAGAGCAGCGCGTGCCGTCGAAAATTTTCAAGGAGATCTCGATCAAGCCACCGGACGGGAAGCCGTCCGAGGAGCTCCTGAAGAGCGAGACGGACCCCCGTGAGCATCGGTATGCCACACGGAACAACGACGGCCTGCTGCTGAACTTCGAGGTCATGACAAAGGATCAGCAGCAGTACGCCTCGGGGAAGATCGAGCTGCGGCAGTTGCTCAAGCCGCTGCAGCAAAGTATCGCCGGCGTCTTCGACTCCTTTTTCATTCTCGATTCGACGGGCGAGGTCATCTATCAGGCGCAAAAGGCGCCCGGCGACGACTCCGGCTCGAACGTAAGGATCGTCCGGCTGAACGAGCTGACGGTGCCCAAGACATTCGAGAAAGCTCAGACGCTTAAAGTGGCCGACCTGATGTCGGTGTCGCGGAAGATGGCCATCCAGCTCGGTGACAACAACTACCAGCTCTTCTCCGTCCCGATTCCTTCGAGCGTCCACATCGAAGAGGGTGCCCACGCGAAAGGCGGCGAGGAAAAGCACGACGAGACGTGGGTGGTCTGCGGGCTGGTTTCGCAGGACGACTTCCGGTCGCGCAGTCTGCAGATCTCGGTGACGGTGCTCTCCTGTCTGGCCGCGGCCGTTCTGCTGGTGATCTTCAGTTGGCCGTTCGTGAAGATGGCCATGACCGGCCCGCAAAACAAGACCACGATGTTCGACGTGATCCTCCTCGGCCTCTGCGCGATCCTGGCGATGGCGATCGTCTCCGTGGTGGCTATCGACTGGCTTACGTACGACAAGCTCGAGCAGAGCGCCGATCAGCAACTCGACCGGCTGGCGCTGAGCATCGAGGACAAGTTCAACGCCGATATCGCCACGGCGGTCGATCAACTCGATGGCGTGCAACAGTGGGCGGGTACACCACCGGGCACACCAGGTGCACCACTGCCGCCCGACGGGAGCGACGTCCGCAGCGGCAATCTGCCGGCCGCCAAATTCGGCGCGCCGTTCTTTCAATCGGTTTCATTGATTGACGAGAAGGGCATGCAGAGGGCGAAATGGTCGGTCGACCGAGTGGCCCCGCCGCTGGTCTCCGTCGGGCCCCGAACGTATTTCGCGTCACCATTCAACAACGGCCGCGAATACATCTCAGTGCTCGGAAAACGCGGAGAAAAGCGGCGCCTGACGATCGACTCCGTCCGATCGACCACGACCGGCCAGACCGAGGTTGTCTTCGGGCGGACCATCGACGAGATGGCGGGAGAGCGGTCGCCGCTGCATGGGCGTTTCGCCGTCATGGCCATGTCCGTCAGCTCGCCGATGTCGGTGTTGAACGCCATCGTTCCGGAAGACTTCGGATTCGCGGTCATCGATCCGGCCGGCACGGTGCTCTTCCACTCGCAGAGCGAGCGGAACATGAGCGAGAACTTCTTCCTGGAGACCGATCAGGATCCGAAGGTGCGCGCCGCGGTTGCCGCGCGCCAGACGGAAACGACGGACGTCCGCTACTGGGGCGACGACTACCGCGTGCACAGTTATCCGCTGAAACGGCTGCCGTGGACGCTGGTGACGTTTCGCGAGAAGAGCGGCGTGCGCGAGATCAATACAGAGGCGCTGCTGACGACGATGGTGTTTCTGCTGGTCCTCCACGCCGGCGGCCTCCTTCTCTTCATCGTGATCGTGCTGCTGCTGCGGCCGGGATATCGCGCGGCATGGCTGTGGCCCGATCCGAATCGCCTCCGCGACTACAGCGACCTGGCCATCGCCTACATCGCGCTGTTCGTCGTGGGGGCCTGTCTGATCTGCACGATGGAAGATGGCGCGCTGGTGGCGTTTCCGTTCGCGTTCGTCCCATTCGTGCTGATGGTCACCTACGTCTACCTCCGCGGTACAGGGCTGCTGCGTGCGAAGGTCTTTCTGGCGTTTGCCATCGTGGCCGCGCTGGTCCTTGCCTCCTCGGTGTGATGGTCTACCGATTGGGACAACGGCGCTGCCGTGGCCGCGAAGATGGTGGCCTCGGTGCTGCTGCTGGTCATTCTCGTCCGCGCGGTCTTTCGTTCGCATGTCCCCTCGATGGCCGACGGCGCACGGGAGCGTCAGATGACGCTTCCCCTGGCCTACGTCTCCGTTGCCGCGCTCCTTCTCTGCATCGTGAGCGTCGTCCCGGCAGCCGCTTTTTTCAAGGCCGCGTACGAGATTCAGGTCACGAGCAACGTGAAGTTCATGCAGATCCAGCTCGCGCGGAGTCTGCAGAACCGGTGGTGGCGTCTGGCCGGCGAATTCAAGGACGAGAGCGGAAAGCCGATGAAGGATTTGCTCGACGCGGGCTGGAACAATCGCCAGGACATCCATTTCGATGATCCGAAGACGGCGCTCGATCCGGCGCCGAAGCCGGCACCGGCTTCGGCGGCGGTGCGCCTCCCCTGGTTCGAGAAGATCCTGCCTCACTATTCCGACGACTCGGTGAATACGCGCGAGCTGCTTCACGACCGCTCGGCGGACGATCGTTGGGAGTGGACGCGCGAGGGATCGACGCTCCACCTGACCATGCGCGATGGCGATCCCGTTCCGAGCTTCTCGATCACTTCCCTGCTGCCGTCGCCGCTTCCGTCGCTTGGAGGCGGTTCGTACCGCACCGCGGGGGCCGTCCTGTCGCTGCTGTTGATCCTCTCGCTGGCACTTGCCATGGCCCAGTTCATCGCCCGCCGCGTTTTTCTCGTCGACGTCGTTCATCCACTCTGGCTCTCGCGAGGATTCCTCGGCCTGCGCCATGTGATCTGCTACCCGTGCGACCAGGAGTCGTCTGGCCGCCTCTTCCGCAACTTCACGAAAGTCGATCTTACGAATCTGAGCGATCTCGAGCTTTCGCGAACCGCGCCGCAATCGTTTCCCAACTTTGCCCCGACGGTTTTCATCGATAACCTCGGATACGAATGCGCGTCCGGCGAGAACGCGGAAATCGTTCGCGGATTGCTCGACCGGCTGACGCGCAACCCGGACCGCACGGTCGTGATTCGTCCGCAGGCGATGGGAGCGATCGCGTACGCCATTCTGCAGGGACCGGAGCGCGAGGCGTGGTCGCGCATCCTGTCCACCTTCGTCTGGGTCAACGGCTCGCAGATCAACACCGACGCCGACGTGCGCGGAGTGACGGTGAGCAGTTCGCTGCGCGCGTTCGAGGATTCGACACCGGTGCCCGCCGGGCGGAAGCGCTGGCTGAAACCCCTGCTCCAGCGCGTTTATCGCGCCACCGGCTTCGGCAACTACTTCGAGCAGATGGCGGACTCGCGGATCGTCGACCGCACCATCGCGGCGGAGATCCAGGGCGATCCGTACCTGGAAACGATCATCACAGGTCTCGGGTTGGTGGCCAGCGGACGCGATCAGGTGCTCGATGAGATCGGAGAGCGGGCCGAGGAATACTACGCGGCGCTGTGGAACCCCTGCAGGGCGAGCGAGAAGCTCGTGCTCATGCAGATCGCGCAGACCGGCCTGGTGAACGGGAAGGCGCGCAAGGAAGTGCGGCGCCTCTTGGCTCGCGGCCTCCTTCGTCGCGACCCGCAGTTACGTCTGATGAATGAGACCTACCGCCGCTTCGTCTCCGTGCAGGCGTCGACCTCCTCGCTGGCGCGCCAGCTCGAAGAGGATCTCGGCAAGGATGCCTGGAGCCGCTTCCGCGTCCCGTTCTTCGCCGCGGTCATGGTGGTGTTGCTCTTCTTCTTCGGCACCCAGCGCGAGCTGTTCGACTCCACCTTCGCCGTCGTCGGCGGCCTGACCGCGACCATCCCCGCTATCCTGAAGATGCTGTCGTCGTTCGGGGAACGGGGGGCGGCGAAGGCGGCATAGGGGGCGGCGCGTTGTCGGTTGTCGGTTGTCGGTTATCGGTTTCGTGTGGACGGGCTTCCCCGAGCCGACAACCGACAACCCGACAACCGACAACGCATCCCGACGGCCAAACTACTGAAAGGACTCCATTTGAAGAAAGCGCTGATCCTGATTGTCGTGCTGGCCGCGGCGGTCTATGTGGCGTCGTGGTTCTGGGCGGGGGACGAGGTCGCCGCCGCCGCCGCACGGCCGTGGCCGGAGGGCCTGGGAACGCTCGCCGGGGTCCCTGATCGGTATCCACCGCAGCACGAGAATGACGCCGCACGGAAGCTGACAACGCTCGCCGGCCCTGTCGCGGAAAACGACGCGGTGACGGCGTACGTGCGGCAGGAGATCGCGCGCGGGGAGCTCACGATCGCCGAGCCGCCGCCGATCGCGGGCATCTCCGCGATCCGCGACCTGCTGCTGCGCGAGCCGGTCGTGTGGGAGCGCGACCTCTTGCAACAGCACGGCGGGCTTCTGCCGAAGGTGGCGATGCACCTGTCACTGATGCGCGTCCTGGTGGCGAGCGCCCTCGGGCGGGCACGGCAGCACGACGGGGCGGCGTGGGATGACCTGCACGCGGCTTGGAACCTGACGAAGTCGCTTGACGGACATCCAAACATCATCCTGCGGGCCGTGGCGATGTCGATGACGCGCGCGATCAACGCCGTGGCGTGGAAGATGCCGCTTCCGGTGCCGGCGTGGTTCGGTGAGGTGCAACACCGCGACCTCGTGCAGCCGCTGTTCGAAACGGCGCAGTATGAGAACTGGCGGAGGTGGAAAGAAGAGACGTTCCCCCTGAAGCCGTTCGCGGAGAGGATCGAACGCGAGCGCACCCTAACGGTGGAGCTCGCGCGGATGACCGAGTGCGAGCTCCACCGTGTGATCGAGAGAGGAGATCGCTCGGATCCCAACGAGCGGCTCGACATCGGGTGGCAACGTGCCTTCCGCTACCGCGTGGAGCGCGAGGCCACCGCGAATGCGCTGCGCGTACGTGCCGGGCAACCGATCGAAGAGCGCTCGCACTGCAGCGATGGCGCGTGGAGCTTCGACGGCAAGACGCTCCGGTTCACGAAGGCGATCGCGTTGCCCGAGAAGATAGATACGTCGATGCCGCTGACGTTACACGTTCGTGAATGACAGGCAAAAGGCTTTTGACCACAGCATTTTCGGCCTAACGCCGCAAGTGTCGCTGTTCTCCGACTTCATATGCATCGCGAATCCATTTGCGAACGTCATCATCGATCTCGTGGACGTTGCGCAGCCTCAGGTTGTGCACGTGGTTTCGCGGCGAGAACGTCTGCACGGACTCGAACCGAGGATGCTTCAGACGTTCGGCGAGAACGAATCCCAGGATGAGGTGATCCTTTCGGGGATAGACGCTGAGGAATGACATGCGTCGATGAAACGCTATCCGCGTCTTCTCCGACAAGACCTCCGCGGGGCCGCACTCGCTCACCGCCTTTGCCAGTGCATCGAACAGGGCGCGCAACTCCGGCGGCCGCTTCGCAAAGTGCCGGTCGAGATCGCCGAGGGCGGCGCAGGTGTGGGTCTGATTGAGGTTCGCGAACGAACGACCGCAGTCGGGACACCTCCACATCGGCTTGTTCATGTCAACGTTTCAACGGTAGCCGCGCCGCGGATGCAAGTAAACTCCCGCGCGCCATGCGCCGCCTGACCTTCGCTCTCGTTCTCGTCCTCTGCGCGACCTCACTCGTCGCCCAGACGCCTGCCCGTCCCGATCTGGTCGTAGTCATCTCCATCGACCAGTTTCCCTACTACTACATCACCCGCTTCCAGCAGTGGTTCGGGCCGGACGGATTCAACCGCGTGTTGAAGCGTGGCGCCAACTTCACCCACTCGCTCTATCCCTACTCCGTCACCTACACCGGACCGGGACACGCGGCCATCGGCACCGGCAACGTCCCGGCGCGAACGGGGATCGTCGCCAACAACTGGTACGACCGCACCACCGGCACGGTCGAGTATTGCGTCGATGACAAGCGCGCCAAGGGGGGCTTCTCCCCGCTCAACCTCGACTCCGACTCGCTCGGCGACCGCCTTCAGGAGCGTTACGACAAATCGAAGGTCTACGGCGTCTCGCTGAAGGACCGCGCCGCCATTCTCATGGCCGGCCGCAAAGCCAACACCGCCTACTGGTTCGATCCCGCCGTTCCCGGCTTCGTCTCCAGCGCCTACTACCGCGCCGACAAACCGCTCGTCGATGCCTTCAACGCCACGGTCCCGCCGTTTGTCGCCGCGCATTCCGAATGGAAGCAAACGTCCTACATCCCCGCCGGCGACCTCGCGAAGATCACGCACGATCCGGAATCGCTGCGCAAGTGGAAATCGGGTACCAAGAGCCTCGGCACGAAGTTTCCGCACCCGATCAAGAACGCCGAAGCGCTGACCTACACGCCCTACGGCAACCAGATCGTCCTGCAATTCGCCGAGCGCCTCATCGACGCCGAGGGCCTCGGGACGGACGACGGCAACCCCGACCTTGTATTCATCAGCCTCTCCTCCCCCGACTACGGCGGCCATGCCTTCGGCCCCGACTCACTCGAAGCCGCCGACACGGTCGTCCGCACCGACCGCGATCTCGAGACCTTCTTCCACGACCTCGACGCAAAGTTCGGCAACCGCTGGACCTTCGCCATCACCGCCGACCACGGCGTGCAGTCCATCCCCGAAGTCGCCAAAGACATGGGACGGGAGGGTGGGCGAGTCGGGCTGCGCAACCCGCCGAAGAGCGCCAAGACCTTCGCCGATCTCGTCCCGCAACGCCGCGTGCTCGAGAAACGCATCGCCAAGAAACTCAGCGTGAAGGTCACCGACGCCACGCCACTCGCGAAGGCCTTCATCGTCTTCTTCGACGAGCCGGCGATCTACCTGAACTGGACGCGCATCCGCGAGTTGAAGCTCGACGGCGAGCGGGTCAAGCGCATCGTCCGCGACGCCGCCAAAGAGATCGGCGGCGTCTCCGGCGCCTTTACGAACAGCGAGCTGATGATGACGAACGCCGGCGCATCGCCGCTCGAGGCCGCCGTCCGCCTCTCCTTCCGCGCCGACCGCTCCGGCGACGTCCTCATCACCCTCAAGCCCGGCTACATCTGGAACTACTCCGACCCTCCCACCGGCACGACACACGGCCAACCCGTCGAAGCCGACCAACACGTCCCTACCATGCTCTGGGGCGCGGGCATCCAGCCAGGGAGTTTCGACGACGCGGTCGCCCCGACCTTCCTCGCCAAGACCCTCGGACGGCTCCTCGGCATCGATGCTGGCGGTGCTGAGACGAGCGTGCTGCCATGTGTGGCGCGGTAAAAGGAGAGCTCTAACCTCAATATTGCTGAAAAACGATTGACAGCTTCCATATGTGTGCGTACCCTCCAAGAACAACCCTTCTCTTTGGCAAGAAGTGCACGCGGCGGAGGACACTGTATGCGGCAGTCAAGCCGGTCCGATCACGGTGCTCGCGAGGCTGGCCGTGCAACGTGGCTAACCATAGCCGCAGCTGCCATATCAGTCGCGGTCTTTGCGTTCGGGATCTACCGCTTTGTCAGCAGCCGTCGTGCGCTAACCCACCTTCACGATACATCTGGCAGCGTGGTGAGCTTGGTGCGTGGCCGTTGGTACGCGCTATTCGTCGGCAGTGTCGAAGATGATGCTCCCATCATTCACGCCCTGCAGCAGGAGACAGCGCATCGAGGGCCGTCCGGTCCGCCAATCACTGGAATCGTGCTCGCAACCGATTTGACGCCGGTGCTTCGACAGTACGTCAGCCACAGCCAACCGACGATGGCGATCGTGCCCGTCGAGAGTAACCAAGAAGCCATGCGCTCAACGCTGAACACGCCTGACGATCACCGTCAGTTGCTTCTCGTGAATCCCTCGGGCGAAGTGGTCTTCCGCGGCTTGACCCCGAGGTTCACCGACGTGAAGCTGCTCCTCGATCGTTTTGTACCATCACCGATTGCTCATGAGCCGCCGCCGCCGCTCGCGGTCGGCGACGAACTTCTGCCACCGAGTTCCAAGGTCATAGATATTCGCACGGACCGGCCGGAGCAGCCCGCATCACCGATGTTGTGGATCGTTTTTACGGGGCGCTGTACGACGTGCGCGCTTAACACCTATCTGAAGATGACGCACTCCGTCGAGAGTGCGGTCCTCCGCCGAGCGGCAGCATCCAGCCTGAAGTCGGCGATTGTGTTCACGTCGTACTTCAGTCCGCCGAGGGTGCGTGAGCAGCTCAAGACTCTTGATTTCAAATTGCCGGCATACCAAGTGACCTCCGATCTCCCGGGCGTCGATCAGCTCGCTCTGCGCGACAGTGCGGATGTGCTCGTCATCCAGACGGACTCGGGAGGCCGCGTTATGACCATTGCCTCACTTGACACCTTCATCAGGGAGCTCGTCAATAATGCTTAACCGTACTTGCGTGTGGTTCCTGATCAGCGGCATCGGATGTGCGGCGACAATCTCTCCTGCCGCGTTCGGACAATCGTTTGCGAAGGCGGAGCCTCTTGAACGGGTGACGCTCGCGTCCCAGACTGGGGTGTTGCACAAAGTGATCTCGGCAGGGGATCGCATGTATCTGCTCGACACCCAGAATCATCAGATCCACATTTTCAGTGGCACGAAGGCCACTACGGTTGGCCAGATCGGGAATGGCAAGGGCGATCTTTATCAACCGTTTGATTTCGCGGTTGATGAGAGTCAACGAATTTACGTTAAAGACGGCGGCAATAGCCGCATTCAGATGTTCGATGCACAGCAGCACGATATGGGATCATTTCCCGATAACCCGAAGAGCCTGGGCTTGGCCGTGAATGCGCGCGGAGAGATTTTTCTCGGTCAGCCGCAGTTGGGGAGCCTGATCAGCGTTTATGATACGCATGGCAGGACGCTGCGATCCTTCGGCGCACCGGTGCTCCCTTCGGTTATTTATGGCGCTCGCTTCAAGCGCTTTGACGGTTACAAGACGGCCTTCAATCGCGTTCGTATTGCGACCGACGAGTCGGGCAACGTCTGGGCTGCCTTTGTATATCTGCCGCTCTTGTATAAGTTTGACGCCCTGGGCCACCTCCTCTTTCAGAAACGCCTGCAATATCCAGAGCTCGATCCGGTCGTTGCCAGCGTTGGTGTTCAGCCGCCGCCGCCGGAGTACGCCTCGATGAATTTCGACGGCATTCAAATGACGGTGGTTATCAGCGACATCACGTATGATCGTCGATCCAAAACCGTATTTCTTCTGCTCGGAAACGACCGAGCCATCGTTCTGGACGGTACCGGCCACGATCTGTATGGCTTTCGCCCGGCTGCTTACGTCGGAGCCCTGCAAAACATGGCCGTCCAGGATAACGGCGAAGTCCTGGTGACGGTCTTCGGCTCGCCCAAACTCTATCGGTTCCAGTTGCGAAAGGAGGGGCGCTAGCACAGATAGGCAACGTCTGTGCAGGGTTAACTACGGTAGGCTCTTAACAAATCAGAGAGGTTTCATGATGAAGACAGTAGCAAAGGTAATTCTGGTTGTAATGTTTTTTGCGGGTGTTGGCTTGACGGTCGCCTCGACAGCGAAAGCTGGTACGTGTTGCTATAGAGACCAGTGGTGCTGCAGCGGCGCCTGCTGCTGGGCGGACTCCTCAGGTTGTGGCGCGTGGGGCTGTCCAATCTAGAAAGAGCGCGGATTCGCTCAATACGGTCTTGTTAACAAACTAAAGGAGTGTTCGGTATGACGATCTTTACAAGGATAGCTTGATTGTCATGTTGTCCACCGGTGTTGGTTTGACGTTCGCGTCGACCGCACATGCTCCGCATTGCTGCTTTGACAACGGAAACGTTTGCTGCGTCGGCGCCTGCTGCTGGGCGGGCTCCAACTGGTGTGAGTCGGGGCCCTGTCCAACCTAGAAAGAGCGGGGATCCGCTCAATACGGCTTTGTTAACAAACGAAAGGAGCTTCGGGATGAAGATCTTCACAAGGATAGCTTTGATTGTCATGTTGTCCACGGGTGTTGGTTTGACGTTGGCGTCGACCGCATATGCTCCAAAGTGCTGCACTGGCGACGGAGCGGAGTGCTGCACCGGTCCGTGCTGCAGCGCAACAGAATGCGCTTGTACCGCCGGCCCATGTCCGGTCTAGACCGCTAAATACGGCTTTGTTAACAAACGAAAGGAGCTTCGGGATGAAGATCTTAGCAAGGATAGCTTTGATTGTCATGTTGTCCACGGGTGTTGGCTTGACGTTCGCGTCGACCGCATATGCTCCAAAGTGCTGCTCCGGCGACGGAAACTCGTGCTGCACCGGTCCATGCTGCGACGCAACGCAAAACAGTTGTAACGCAGGCCCATGTCCGGTCTAGACCCAAGACGCAAAAGGAGGCGATGATGAAAGTACTTACCAGGGGCATTCTCATTCTTATGTTGTTTACCGGTGTTGGCTTGACGGTGGCCGCGGGCGTGAATGCAGCAAAGTGTTGCGATGATGCCAACGAGTGCTGCACAGGTCCTTGCTGCAATGCGACTTCTACCGCCTGCGCGGCGTTCCCGTGTCCGATCTAGCAGTGTCACGGAGGGCGCAAGAGTCAAGTTGCTCGGTCATGTAGTGTTCGGACCGGTCTGTCGTTAGCTGTCGGAGCCATCGATTCCGCTGGTTGCGGGGCGTCGTCGCCGGTGCTCCGCAACCGAAAACATATGACGCTACTCTCGGCAGTGATCACGAAGCGACTCCAACTGCACGTGCACAGCGTGACTTGGTTCGTCACGGCCATTCTTATCGTGGTTCTTTTTGCCACATCGGCGCGCCGTTCGATCACCCTCTTTGACCTTGACGCAGCGGCATTTGCCGCCGACCGCCTTGCGCACGAGGCCGATGCCGACCGCATCTGCCAGGTCTATTCCGCTCTCAGAGTGGCTGTCGGCCGAACGCCCGCTCCCCTGCGAGGGCTGGCTCGTGGGCTTGATGATGCGTTGCCGGCCTACGCCATCATCCGCGGAGACTTCGGTCCAACCACGCTAACCTCCCGGCAGGCGACACCCATATCCAGTTCGTTACCTCTCGAGCCATCTCAGGTCGCGGGGCTCTTCGGGTCACTGCTGGCCCTGCTCGTGACGTGTGACACTGTCGGAAAGGAGCGCGAACAGGGAACCCTGCAATTGGTGCTCTCGTATCCCGTCCGGCGCTCCATCATTCTTCTCGGTGAGTACATTGCTGCGATGCTGGTCGTGCTCGCCCCCATCGTGTTGTGCGTGATCCTGTTCCTGGCGGTCTCCGCCGTCACCGGACGGATCGCTCTCGATGGCAGCGTTTTCCTCGGCGTGGCGATGTTCATTATCACGCTGGCGCTTCTGATTTCCACGGCCACCGTGACCGGTCTGATGATCACCAGTCTGGTACGCAGTTCCACTACCGCGCTCACCATCGGCCTGTTTATCTGGGCCATGTTCGCGGTCGTTTACCCTGCCCTCGCTCCCTCGCTTACGCGGCTCATGGCTCCCGTGGACTCGATTGCCAGTCCGGAGTCATCCGATACACTAACCAAGTACTTGCGCAAAGCAGGAGCGACGACGGCCGGCACGCGCGCTACGGAGCGACTGCTGCAACAGCGGATGGCGCAAGCGGCGGTTTTTCATCGGCTGGCCTTTCTGTCTCCCTATTCGCTCTATCTGGAATCGGCCGATTCCAGCACCGGCACGAGCCTCAGTAGCTATAGCACGTTCATCGCCGCCACGGAGCGCGTGGCCGCGCAGTTCAACCGATGGGAAGCAGACAAGCTCAGACAATATCCAACGCGTGGTACGTCGTATGATATGACGGACCTTCCTCTCGATATTACCGGTCGTGTGGCCAATGAAGTAACGGTAGCCAGTCCGCAGATCGGCGATGCCGCTGCAGCGATTCTCGTTCTGGTCTTATGGAACATCGGTATCTTCAGCGCAGCGCACGTTGGGTTTGCCAGATATGACCCGAGAGCCTGAACTCACGCTGAGCGGATTCACCGCCTTCACCGCCGTGGTCCAGCGAATGGCCTTGCAGTTGATTCGGGACTATCGCTTCGCCATCTTCGGATGCGGCGCAGTCGTTCTGTTTGTAGCCAGCACATGCGCGGGAGTGGCGGAATACTCTCGTTCCATCGAAGAGTACACAAGACTCCGGGCCGCAGCCCTCCGGCAGAGCGCCCTGGAATCGGTAGTGCTGATCCGCATTCCCTCACGGTTTCTATTTATGAGCGAAGGCGGTGAACAATTCCTCCCACAGGTCCTGATCGCCCTGCCGGGCTACGTTGATGCACCTCATACAGATGTTGCCGTGACCGAGCTTCTGCCGCGGGGTCTCCCTCTCGACTGGTCCTTTGCCGTAGCCTATCTTTTCAGCCTGGCCATTCTGATGAGCACTCACGACGCAATCGCAAGGCAACGACAAGACGGCACGCTACGCGTGCTTCTGTCGTATCCGGTGAAGCGCGTCGTCGTCCTGCTGGGTGAATTCGCCGGGACGCTAGCCGTTACCGTTCCGCTGCTGCTGGTAGCATTCCTCGGTGGTGTCGCGGTCGTGCTCTTAACCGGACAGATCGACTGGCATCCGGCGGATTGGGTTCGTTTCGGTTTGTTTGTTTTCGTCTCGTTTGTCTTTCTGTCATTTGTAGCCGCTGCCGGGCTGATGATTTCGATCCTGTTCCGCGAACCGACTACCTGCCTTCTCGTAGGCACGCTCTGCTGGGTGATCTGCGGGATTGCGTTACCGGCCATTGCGCAGCCGCTCGCACACTTCCTCTCGCCCGCACAAGCTCCGCGTGAGCAAGCCCTGGAGCTTGAAACAGCGAAATCTAAATTCCAGCAGACGATCCGCGTGTCTTCAGAGATGCTGCGACCGATCGATACCGCGGCCGGCCTGACGGAAGAGCAGAAGAATCAGATGCTTCGTGACATCCAGCTCGATCTGGTCAGGCAACATGAAGAGACCATTCTCGCCTATACTAAAGAACTGATGCGGATTCGAGCAGCCTATCTTTCGACGGTTGAGAAAGAGTCGGAACTGTCAAAGGACATCTCACTCGCGTCACCGATGTCCTTCTATGTCGCAGTCATCGACGACATCGCAGGCGCCGGCGTTGTAAACCAGCAGGCCTTTCAGCGTGCCGCCATTGAGTTCGATCGACGTTACACACCGGTATGTCGCACTCTTCGAGGTCAGCTAAGACCACTTGCAGCTGTTTCCGGACCGTACCTGGAGGACGGCCCGTATAGACTTCAAGGCGTCGATTCAGTCAGTTACGAGGACGTGCCTTACGACCACCGGCTTCTCCCGTCCTTCAGCGGGTACGAGGTGCCGCTGGGCGCGGCGTTGCGCAGGGCGCTGCTTGCTGCCATGGTGGTGCTTGGGCTCGATGGTCTCTTTCTCTGGATCGCCAGCCGAAGGTTCAATCGCTATGTGGTCACGTAGACGCCATATCGCCGCGGCGTTCATGCTCGTGGTATTAGCCTTACTCCTGTGCCCGGCATCGGGGGCCGACGAGTCGGCGACGCACTTCTCGCGTCTCGAAAAAGCTCGATTGCTCCTGGACCACGCCAGGGTCGAATATGAGCGCACACGCAAGGGTAGACAATTGGGCATCAACTCCGATCTGGAATTGGAGGAGAAGGAAACGGCATACAAGGCGGCACAGATCGACTATGACGACGCAGTGATTGCCGACCTGGGTACACAGCAACAGATCACCATCCGCTCAGCGACGAAGTACTCCCGGGACGGCAAAACGTACGCAGCCGTGACATTGTTCTTCCGAAGCGGCGACGGGGCAAAGGATGTTCCCGCCGTTCAAAGCCGGCTTTCTACGGTTCACAACGTCACCATGTCGCTCATGTCCGAGGCCGGTGTGGTCATTTCCATGCCGTACGAAGCGCACCTGCCATCGCTCCGGAACGGTGAGACGCAGACAGCAACCTTCGTCCTGCTCAAGGACGTCGACATCCTTCAGATTGTTCTTCATTACAACGGCAAAGAGCAGCGTTCGACGGTTTATCTATTGCGCGACGCCCAGGGTCGGGAGGTCAACATCAGCACCGCCCAGTCCTCACAAGACGTTGAAACCGGAGGCTCCGGAGTATTCAATATGGTCTTCGTGAGGCTCAGCCAGCGCAGTTCGCTGTTTCGCATTCTTGTCGTCGGACTTCCCGCGGACATGACTTACGAGTTCGTTTCTGAAACGGGCTCACGCGTCAGTCAGATCAGTTTTTCGGATGAAGTTGGAACGGTAAAATTGCAATTGAAGACGTTTCTGCCGAAATCGCTGCCGGAAGCGATGATCGACAAGCCGCAAAGTTTTTATGTCGTGTGTGCGCCAGCGGACGTTACAACGCAATTGACCGATCCGGAGAAGGCTGCCGGCGCTGCCCGGCTCGAGATCATTCCTCGCGGCAGCGGCAAGATCGGCCTTCAGCTCGCGAATCTCTTTTACGAGGTCCGAATTGGTCAGTCGCTGCTTGTCCGGGCAAAACTATTCAACAAAGGGACACGGCCCATCCACAACGTCCGCCTCGCCGCTGAAGTGCCGGTCGACTGGAAAGTGCAGGTTCGTCCCAGCGAGACCTCGTTACTCGCTCAGGATGCCGAGGTACTGCTTCAGGTTACGATCACTCCGCCTGGGGAGACGGCTACTGGTGAATACGAGGTGAAGCTCCGGCCCGAGTCCACCGCCTTCGGAAAGAATCTGGAGACCGAGGAGCAGATCCTTCGCGTTCGCGTTGCGCCTCAAGGCCAAAATACTGCCATTCTCTTAATCCTTGTTGGTGCCGTGATTTTGCTCGGTTTGATCGGATATTTTGTCGTACGAATGGCGCGAACATGAGGGACTTATCGTGCTCGAGACTGTAGGATTGTCGAAGACATATGACAACGGCGTTGAAGCGCTCATCAACCTGCATTTGCGGGTAGACAACGGGCAACTCTACTGTCTCGTCGGCCCGAATGGAGCCGGGAAGTCGACCACGATCAGTCTGTTCCTCAATTACATCGCCCCGACTGCAGGTGCCGCGTTCGTTGACCAGATCTCAGTCAGCGATCAGCCGCTGCACACCCGCCGCCGTCTCGCCTATGTACCGGAGCAAGTGGCCCTTTACGGCGCGTTAAGCGCACGGCAGAATCTCACGTTCTTTGCACGGCTGGCCGGTCACACGGGGCAAATCGATTACGACGGAATTCTCGATACTGTAGGGCTCGGCGCAGCAGTGCTCCGCCGCCGGGTTCAGACGTTCTCAAAGGGTATGAAGCAACGGCTGGCATTGGCGATCGCAGTCGCGAAAGGTGCACGAAATCTTGTCCTTGATGAGCCGACGAGCGGCTTGGATCCAAGGGCGGCCGCGGACTTCCTCAAGCTTCTGGCGCGATTGCGCGAAACGGGCCACGCAATTCTGATCTCGTCGCACGACCTCTTTCACGTTCGGGAGATTGCAGACTCCGTAGGAATCATGCGCGGCGGTACGCTCTGCGCTCAGGTCACTGCGTCCGAGTTGTCACGAACGGACCTTCACAGTTTGTATATGGATGCGGTCGCTCAGTAGCACAGCCTGCTGCGGCTTATGCTAACCATATCCCTTCACCGCGCTCCTCGCCTGCGGCGAGTGTCGCGCCCAGTTCGGCGGCGGGCATGGAGGCGTTGATCAGGTAGCCTTGCAGTCACCCTGCACGCTCAGCGGCGTCTCGCCAATGCTCCGTCACACGCCAGCGCTTCGTTGAGCGCCAACTATATGTGTCTCAGTTATTTGGCCGAAACGCCGCGGCATCCTGATACGTCTAAGTGGGTATAGCAAGACTTCCAGACGGAGGCGTGGCATGCCCGGAATGCACACGATTCGGCCCCCCGAGATTCGTTCGACGGAGCGCAGTTCCGATGGTGTCAGTCTGCGCTGGAGATCGGCGTGCGCTCTCCGCTTGCGTGAATTCAGCCGGCGTCTTCAAATTTTCAGACAGATTCTGAAAGATTTCAGGCAATGTCCGAAAGATTGTGGGCTGGCTCCGAAAAATTCTGGACCGGCTCGGGAAAAATATGGGCCGGTCCGAGAAAGGTATGGGCCAGTCCGAGAAAATTATGGGCCAGCTCGGGAAAGTTATGGGCCAGCCCGGCAAAGTTATGGGCAAGCTCGAGAAAGTTGTGGGTCAGCCCGGCAAAGTTATGGGCCAGCTCGAGAAAATTATGGGCTGAGCCTGAAAAATCTCCGCCTCGCTCGACAATCAGTCAGCGTTGTCCTGGAAAAAGGACGAATCTCCCCGCCTCGTGCCCGTGCTCCTCCGGAAGTCTTGCACACGCCACGTACACGTGCGGCGTGTCGCCGGCCGTGTCTGCATCCGCATCGTACGGCGCCGATGGTGGCGCTGACGACTCATCGACCTCTTTTCAAGGAGATCAATCATGGCCACTACGAGTCCTCCCACTGGAACCCCGGCGACAGCAGCGCCTGCCGTCAGTCCGCAAACGCTCGACGCGCAGGACAAGATTGCTCGATTGCGAGCCATCGCCAACGAGTTTCCTGACGACGCGGAGCCCAAACCGCTGACGCCGGCGGAGCGCCAGTTGGCAAGCCGTACGTCCATTGTCTTTGTGGAGAAGGCAGCCGTCTTCGCCGAGGCTGCTCCGAATATAGGAGTAGCGCTGTCCGTCGACACCGTGTCACTGCGCGACGCCATCGCCTCGGATCTCGCGTACGGAGGCGTCGTCGACGAGACACGTACCCTGACCTCGCGCATGGAGGCCGCCAACATCCGCAAGAAGCTCAAAGCGGTCAAGGTTGCGCGCGGCATCTATCGCGTGGCCAAGGGCTATGTGACCACCGACCTCGGAAATGCCGTGACGCCCCACGTCGACGAAATGAAGCGCGCGTTGCAACGGCCTCGCACCAAAAAGAAAACCGCACCGCCGGAGCCGCCGCCGGCGGCCACGCCGCCCGTCGTGTCCACGACCCCGCAGCAGTAGTAAACCGAGGGGCCGGAGGAGGCTACGATTGGCCAATCACCTCCCCGGCTCCTCACACGGCCGTCCGTCACGAATCGAGTAGTACCCGACCCGCGGCCATCCAGCCGCGGGTCGATTTTATGCCGGGATGGGATCGAGGGCACTAGGTGATCGGTTACAGAAGGGACCGGCGATATTGGCGGGGCGTCATTCCGGTGGCCAGCTTGAACGCGCGGCTCATATGGGATTGATCGTAGAAGCCGGACCGCAACGCCACGTTACTGAGGCAGAGGGAGGGATCGGTGAGCAGCTCTTTCGTGCGATCGATGCGGACGGAGCGGATGAACTCCGAGATGGTCATCCCGACGTGGCAGCGGAAGTTGCGCGCCATGTGCTCGCGCGACACGCCGAGGACGCGGGCCATCTCCGCCGGCGACGGTGTCGTGTCGTAACCCGCCCGGATGATCTGTTGTACGCGCCGGACGGAATCGGGGACTCCCCGTCCATCCAACGCCTCGGCCGAGCGCGATCCCATCACGATGAGCTGGGTCACGAGCGAGGAGAGCACCATGGAGCGTCCGAACCGGCTGTCATGAAGCTCGCGGCGGATGGCGGCGGTGATGTGCCCGAGCTGTTTCGTCGGCAGCCGGATCGGGGCCAGCGGATCGGCCAGGACGGTGAAGAGCTCGCGGCTCTTCTCCTCGTCGACCTCGATCGTGACCAGGATGCAATCGGTCACGAACCGCTCCCCGCAGACGAAGTGCGCCGGATGGTAGAGCATTTCCCCCGTGCCGAAGCGGATGTCAGGCCGCTCCGGCTCCTCGACCACCACCTCCCCTTCCCAGAACATGGTGATGTTTCCCAAGCGCTGCCGGCTGGCCGGAAGGGAGACGTTTGCCGCCACCTGAACCTCCACCACCTCCATCCCGGGCAGGGTGGCGGTGACGCGTTTGTTCATCGGTGGACATTGGAGATGCATGGCCGGGCTCGTCTTCTAATGTATATACACGCAAAACACCATCCGAAGTCGCTGGCGCGGCTGCTCTGTCCCGAACGTCACGTCACCGTGACCTCACCGTGACCACGCCCGTACAAAGACCTCACACCCCTCCAATCAATGCGGATCCCGCGGCGATACAACACTCTCGCAGCCCGGTGCGTGCTCGCCCACGACCCGCACCGGCAAGGGAGAGCGATCGTGAAAAGTCTTCGGTTCTTCGCCGCTGTCGTCGTCTTCTCACTGGCAACCATAGCGGCAGGCCTGGACTGGCCCACCATCCCGCCGCTGCCGTCCGGACTGATGTTCAAAGCCGCCGCAAGTGGCGGCGATTGGAATACGCCTTCCACCTGGGAGCAGAATGTCGTTCCGGCCGACAACGCCGTCGTGACGATTCCACCGAACGCCAACGTCACTCTTTCCGGCAATACCAATAGCCTCTTGTGGGTAGAGGTCGATGGGAACCTGTCTCTGAGCTCGACGACGAGCTCGCAACTAACCGTGGAGACGCTGCGGATCGCACGCGGCGGCACGTTCACGCTCAATTCATTGGGACAGGGCCTGACCGCCAAAGTGATCTTCACCAGCAGCGGCAAGATCAACACGAGTTGGGACCCGCAGCAGATCACGCGCGGGATGATTGCAGAGGGGAAGGTGACCATCGCCGGTCTGGCCAAGACCTACATGGTCACGGTCAGCGCGGACATTCCTAAACACACGACCGCGATTACCCTCGATGCCGTGCCGTCGAACTGGCAACCGAACGATGACGTCGTAATCACCGGCACGCACTTCCGACGCTACTCGCCGATGCAGGACGAGCGAAGAACCATCGTCAGCATCAGCCCTGACGGAAAAACGATTACGCTCGACCGTGGCCTCGACTATGACCATCAGCGGGTGTCGACGACGAACAGCTTGTCACAGGCGATCACTCCCCCGCTGCACGTGGCGAATCTGACCCGGAACGTCATCTTCACCTCGGCAAAGACCGCAAACACGTTCGACCGCGGGCACGTGATCATCGGCAACGAAGACAGCAGCATCCAGAGTGTCGCATTCGTGAACCTCGGGCGAACCGACAAGTCGAAGATCCTCAACGACTACAAGATCATTCCCCCCACCGGCACGCCGACCAGCCTCGTCCCCCAGGGCTCGGCGGACATCACGAACATGCGCGGCCGCTACCCCCTTCATGTCTTCATGACGTTCAAGACCCGGAACCCGCCGTCGGAAGCCTTCCCGCGCCAGACAGTGATCAACGACTGCGTCGTCGACGGAAGCATCGGCTGGGGCTTCGTGAACCGCAGCAGCAACGTCGACTTCCGCCGCAACGTTGCCTACAACTTTCTCGGTGCCGGGTTCGTGGCCGAGGGAGGAGATGAGACCGGCAACTTCATCAGGAACATCGCCATCCACGGCGTAGGCCAGATCTGGGCGGACGTCACCGACCCCCAGTACAGGGGCACGAACATCTACAAGAAGAGGCGGCTCAACTTCGGGAACCCAACCCGTCCCCAGCCGCTCGAAGACATCGCATTCAACGGCGAGGGCTTCTGGTTCTCGGGACCGGCATTGACCGTGAACCAGAACGTGGCCAACAGTTGCCACGGCGCGGGCATGATCTGGCAAACCACGGGGATCGTCGACGTGTCGACGGTGTCGGCGAAGGCTCCGTTCGGCCTCTACACGTATTTCCCGCAAGCGTGGATGAGCTCCGTCTATCCCGGCCTGTCCCCGAGTTTCGGACGGCGCTGGGACGATGGGACCGACGAAGTGCTGACGTCAGACCTCCCCATTATCGCCTGCAGCTTCATCGACAGCTACGCGAACTTCATCGGCTTCCGCCTCCGTTTCGTGAACTTCGACAACACAGCGTGGTACGGCGAGACGCCATTCAATTACCAGAGCCACATCCTCGGCACCGCACCGGCGTTTCAGAGGCAAACGATCTCGAACCTCAACCTCTGGAACGACGAAGCAGCCATGACGCTGAGCTATGCGGGCGTCACCGACTGGTCCGACGTCAGCGGGATCAGCCGGCTCGACTACGACGAGAAGCCTCCCTACCCCGACCCGGGCATCGACCCCAACTACGGCATCGAGTCCAATCTCGCCGTCACGGACATGACCTGGACGAGGCTGACGCTCGACGGATATGAGCTCGGCACATGGACCTCGGACGGGACGAACACCGCAAATTTTCCGGTCCCCCAGAGCACGTTTCATCACTACGCCGCCAACGGGCCGTGGACGACCGGCCACACCTACGCATCACCGGGAAAACCGGCTGGCTCTGCCGACGGCACCATCACCTGGGCCCCGCCGCAGGGAACGACGCCAACGAGATACCTGGTCCGGTACCGCCCCGTGGGCAATCAGCAGTGGAGCTTCGACGCTCCGACGAACATGCAGGCTCCGAGCGTCCGGATCCCGAACATCGTTGCCGGTCAGATGTACCAGGTCCAGGTGGACGCCGGCTACGACAACCCGACGAACGCCGCGCTCAATGGGCTCTCGCCGTGGGTAACGGGAAAGCCGTTCCCCGCCCAATGTGCGCCGGCCGGGATTGCCATGCAGCCCGCCGACACGGGAGCTCCGTCCGGACAGCCGGCTATGCTCGCCGTGGAGGCCAGCGGCGACGGACCGTTCACTTACCAGTGGTATGAGGGAGCCGCGCCTTCGACCGATATCCCGATAGGCAGCAACAGCAGCACTCTGTCGATCGCGCCGCCGTCGACGACGAGCTACTGGGTCAATGTCACGAATGCCTGCGGCGATGTCTCGAGCAGCTCGGCCACGGTCAACGTCTGCAGCCCACCGGCGATCACGGCCCAGCCGCAATCACAGACCGTGACCGCCGGATCGTCCGCCATCCTGAGCACAACGGCCGGCGGCGCCGGCCTCAGCTATCAGTGGTACCAGGGAGAGGCTCCTTCGGTGGCGGCGCCGGCCGGCACGAACAGCAGCACTCTGAGCGTAACGCCGGCGGCCATGACCAGTTATTGGGTCAGCGTCACGAACGGATGCGGAAGCACAGCCAGCGACACCGCTATCGTAAGCGTCTGCTATCCGCCGTCCGTCGCCGTACAGCCGCTCTCGCAGACGGTGCCCGCCGGATCGGCCGTCACGCTCAGCGTTGCGGCCTATGGCACCAGTCCGTTCACCTACCAGTGGTACCAGGGGACCGCGCCGTCCATCGCCAGTCCGATCGGCACGAACAGCAGCACGCTCACCATTGCACCGGCGTCGACTACCAGCTATTGGGTCTCCATCACGAATGGTTGCGGAAGCGTGGCCAGCAACACGGTGACGGTAACGCTCTGCAACCCGCCAACGATCACCGTGCAACCGCAATCGCAGACGATCGCGGCCGGATCGTCCGCCACACTCAGCGTGTCGGCCTGCTGCGACGCTTCCTTCAGCTATCAGTGGTACTCGGGAGTGACGCCGGTAGGCAACGGCAGCACCCTGAACGTGTCTCCGGCGGTCACGACGACCTATTGGGTCAGCGTCTCCAATAGCTGCGGCAGCACCGCAAGCAACATCGCTACCGTGACCGTCTGCGGGCCTGTGACCATCGCCACGCAACCCCTCTCGCAAACAGTGGGCTCCGGTTCATCGGCGACACTCACCGTGGCGGCAAGCGGCGGCGGCTCCTACAGCTACCAGTGGTACGACGGTACGAGCGGGAACGTGGCGACGCCGGTCGGCACCAACAGCAGCACCTTCGTCACGCCGCCGCTCACGGCGATGAAGTCCTACTGGGTTCGCGTGACGTCGTCGTGCCTCGGGACGTTCACGGCCGACAGCGCCACGGCGACGATCTCCGTCCAGATCCAGATCGTTCGCAGGCAGCTCGCCGGCAATAACGCCAACTCCATGCCCAGTCTCACCACCAACTGGAGCCAGCCGACGCAGGCCGGAAGCCTGCTCGTGGCCGTCATCTCCGCTTCGGACGTCGCTCAGATCGGAGCATTTACTCCACCCGCGGGATGGCAACTGGCGAATACGAATTCCTACACCAACATCAAGACGTCGATCTACTACTACCCCAACAACCCCGGTGGAAGGACCGCGGAGACGTTCTCTCTTACCAACTACCCCGATTCGACCCTCGACCTCATCGAATACACGGGCGTCATGGCAGCCTCTCCTCTCGACCAGACCGCGATCGATGAAGGGAGCGCCCCGATCGGCATGGTGGCCGTCGACACCGGTACGACCCAGCCGACCGCGAAGCCGCGGGAAGTGGTGTTGACCGCGCTGACCATGTACGCGCAGACCAGCTTCACGACCCCGACCAACTCCTTCGTGAAGATCGATGAACAGAGCGTTCTCTATCACCTGACGACGGCGGTCCACGAGAGCCTGGTCACGACGACGGGCTCCTATGGCCACCAAGCGAACGTTGGTGGAAATGCGCAGTGGGTAGGTCTGGCCGTGACCTTCATGGCAATCGAGTGCACCGGTCCACCCGCCATTTCGGCGCAGCCGGCATCGACGACGAACCCGGCCGGACAGCCGGCGACGTTGACGGTCACGGCCGCGGGCAGCGGATTGAATTACCAGTGGTACCAGGGAACCGCTCCTTCGACAATGACTCCGGTCGGCACCAACAGCAGCACGCTCACCGTCACGCCGGCGGCGACGACGAGCTATTGGGTCAATGTCTCCAGCGCTTGCGGAAGTACCGCGAGCAACACCGCCACGATCACGCTCTGCACGCTCCCCGGCATCGCCGTCCAGCCGCTTTCGCAGTCAAGCACCTCGGGGGCGTCCGTCACCCTGAGCGTCACGGCGAGCGGCAACGCTCCGTTCAGCTATCAGTGGTATCAGGGGACGGCCGGCACGATCACGAGCCCGATCGGAACAAATAGCAGCACGATCACCGTCAATCCGACGGTGACGACGAGCTATTGGGTCAAGGTCAGCAACAGTTGCGGTGCGACGAACAGCAACACCGCCACCGTGACGATCTGCAGTCCGGCGGTCATCGTCACCCAGCCGTCATCGCAGACCATTCCAGCGGGATCGCCGGCCACGCTCAGCGTCGCCGCCGGCGGCAGCACTCCATTCACCGTTCAGTGGTATCAGGGAACGAGCGGGACGACCACCACTCCTGTCGGCACGAACAGCAGCACGTTCACCGTCACTCCGGCGGCGACGACGAGCTATTGGGTGAAGGTGACGAACAGTTGCGGAGCGGCGTCGAGCAACACCGCCACGATCACCGTCCTGACCCACATCACACGCCGGCAGCGCGCCGCCGGCAACGCCAACTCCATGTCCAGTCTCACCGCGAATTGGACGCAGGCGACACAGGCAGGCAGCCTGCTGGTAGGGATCATTTCTGCTTCGGACAGCAACGCCATCGGAGCGTTCACTCCGCCGGCGGGATGGCAACTCGCCAACACCTACTCGTTCAACAACGTCAAGACTTCGATTTACTACTACCCGAACAACCCCGGCGGAAGGACCGCCGAGACCTTCTCCCTGACGAATTACCCCGATTCGACGCTCGACCTCATCGAGTACACCGGCGTCATGGCGGCGTCGCCGCTCGACAAGACCGGATTCGACGGGGGATGGTCCCCGGTGAACGGAATCGTCGACAGCGGCAGCACTCCGGCCACGGCGCAGTCGAAGGAGGTGGTCATCACAGCGCTGACAACCTACGCGCAGACCAGCTTCACGAACGCGACGAACGGCTTCACGAAGCTCGACGAACAGGGAGTGCTCAGTCACCTGACCACGGCCATACACGAGAACATTGTCACCACGGCCGGCGGCTGGGGCCATTCCGCGAACGCGGGAGGGAGCGCGCCTTGGGTCGGTCTGGTAGTGACGTTCAAGTCAGCCGACACCTCGCCATGAGCCCGCGACGACCGTACGCTCGGTGACCAACAGGGCGGGCCGAAAGGCCCGCCCTGCTTTTTCCATGACGTCCATCAGCAGTCCCGTTCCGCTCGATAACCCAACTGAGATGCTCACTCACCCAACTAAGCCGCTCGCTCACCCAACTGAGCCGATCGCTCACCCAACTGAGCCGTTCACTCACTCAACTGAGCCGATCGCTCACCCAACTGAGCCGCTCGCTCACCCAACTGAGCCGCTCGCTCACCCAACTGGGCCGCTCACTCACCCAACTGAGCCGATCGCTCACCCAACTGAGCCGCTCACTCAGTTAAACTGATCCGGGTCACCAGTTGACCCGTCCAGAGCCTCGCAGGCTGATGACCACGTAACAATTTCCTCATAGCGCCGAGGCCGCCGTCCGCTGTATTTTTCACCGTTCCGGACGGTGGTTCCGCAACTTGGCCCCTGCGGCGTACAGCATCTGGTTCGAGCGCGGACGGGGTGGTAGGGACATTGCTTCCCGTCGGGAAAGAAGGAGTATCGATGCCGCAGAGGTTGATTGATCGGGACGACGGGGACACCGGCTCGGCGAGGGACATCCGCGTCGCACCGCCACCCGAGGTGGGCGCACACCACACGCGCAACCGCAACATCGCTATCGCTGTCGTCATCGTCGTGATCATTCTGGTGATCGTGTGGTTGCGGCAGCGCACGGCGGCCACCGCCGCGACGGCGGCCGCGGCTGCCGCCAGTACGCGTGACCGAGCGGTTCCTGTCAGCGTCGAGCCGGTCGTGGCCCGCGATGTTCCCGTCTACCTCGACGGCCTCGGCAACGTGAACGCCCTCAACACCATCACCATCAAGCCGCGCATCGACGGACAGCTCCTTCGCTTCAACTTTCAGGAAGGGCAGGTCGTGCAGGCCGGCGCCGAGATCGCACTGATCGATCCGGCACCATCCGAGGCACAACTGGCGCAGGCGGAAGCCAACAAGTTCAAGGATGAGGCAACGCTGGAGAACACGCGTCACGACCTGCAGCGCTTCGCCGATCTCTCCAAGGCCGGGGTCATTCCGCAGCAGCAATACGACACCCAGCAATCGCAGCTTCGCGTGAACGAAGGGACCATCAAGGCCGACGACGCCCAGATCCAGCAGGCCCGGCTCAACGTCGAGTACTGCCACATCAGGACGCCTATCACCGGGCGCGTCGGTATCCGCTTCGTCGATCCCGGCAACATGGTGCACGCCGCCGACGCCAACGGCCTGGTCGCCATCACCCAGATGCAGCCGATCGCCGCGCTATTCACGCTCCCCGAGGATCAACTGCAGGCGGTCACGCAACATGCGAAGCCGGGTGGTTTTCCGGTCGAAGCATGGAGCCGCGACGGCACCACCAGGCTGGCCATCGGACGCCTGCTGACGATCGACAACGAGATCGACCCCAACACCGGCACCTTCCGCTGCAAAGCCGTCTTCGACAACCGCGACGGCGCACTCTTCCCGAACCAGTTCGTCAACGCCCGGCTGCAGGTCGACACAAGACAGCACGCTCTCACCGTGCCGACCGCCGCCGTCCAGCACGGCGCGCAGGGAACGTACGTCTACGTCGTCAAGCCCGACAAGAGCGTCGACATGCGGCCGGTGCTGGTGGCCATGGCCGAAGGGACCACCTCCGTCATCGCCAGCGGCGTCAGCGAAGGCGATCAGGTCGTCGTCGAAGGAGCCGACAAGCTGCAACCCAAGAGCAAGGTTGAGATCGGCGGACAGAGCGCCGGCAAGCGGCCGGGTGGCGGCGCGAAGCCCGGCGGAGCAGGTCACAAACAAGGGAAGCCGTGAACCCATCACGCCTCTTCATCCTTCGCCCGGTAGCCACCTCGCTGCTCATGGCGGCGATCCTGCTCGCCGGCTTCGTGGCCTTCCGTGAGCTGCCGGTCTCGGCGCTGCCGCAGGTCGACTACCCGACCATCCAGGTCCTGACGTTCTATCCCGGCGCCAGCCCGGACGTCATGACCTCATCCGTCACGGCGCCGATGGAGCGGCAATTCGGACAGATCCCGGGACTGCAGCAGATGAGCTCCACCAGCTCCTTCGGCGGCTCGATGATCACGCTGCAGTTCGACCTCAAACAGAACATCGACGTCGCCGAGCAGGAAGTGCAGGCAGCCATCAATGCCGCCGCCAGCTTCCTCCCGCGCGACCTTCCCAACCCGCCGATCTACAGCAAAGTCAATCCAGCGGACACCCCTATCATCACCCTCGGCCTCACCTCCTCGCAGCTTCCGCTGAGCAAAGTGGAAGACCTCGCCGACACCACCCTCGCGCAGAAGATCTCCCAACTCCCCGGCGTCGGCCTGGTCACCATCAGCGGCGGCCAGAAACCGGCCGTGCGGGTGCAGGCCAACCCCTCCGCGCTAGCCTCGTACGGCCTGAGTCTCGAGGACCTCCGCACCGGCCTGGCCGCGGCCAACACCGATCAGGCCAAGGGAAACCTGCAAGGGCCGGCGCAGAGCTACAGCATCGGCGCGAACGACCAGATCTTCGCCAGCGGCGACTACAAGCCGGTCATCATCGCCTACCGCAACGGCGCACCGGTGCGCGTCTCCGACGTCGCCCATGTCGTCGACGGCGTCGAAGACGCGCAGAAAGCGGCCTGGATGAACACCACGCCCGCCGTGATCATGAACGTGCAGCGGCAGCCGGGGGCGAACATCATCAACGTCGTCGACCGCATCGAAGCGCTGTTGCCGCAACTGACGAGCAGCCTGCCGCCGAGCGTGAAGGTAACCGTGCTGACCGACCGCACGGTCACGATCCGGGCCTCGGTTCACGACGTCGAGTTCGAGCTGCTGCTCACCGTGCTGCTGGTCGTGTTGGTGATCTTCCTCTTCCTCCGCCGCGTCTCCGCCACGATCATCCCCAGCGTGGCCGTGCCGCTGTCGATCGTCGGCACGTTCGGCGTGATGTATCTCCTCGGCTACTCGCTCGACAACCTTTCGTTGATGGCGCTGACCATCTCCACCGGGTTCGTCGTCGACGACGCCATCGTCATGATCGAGAACATCACCCGCTACATCGAGCAGGGCGACAAGCCGCTGGAGGCGGCGCTCAAGGGCTCGAAACAGATCGGCTTCACCATCGTGTCGCTGACCGTCTCCCTGATCGCGGTGCTCATCCCGCTGCTGTTCATGGCCGACATCGTGGGACGCCTCTTCCGCGAATTCGCCATCACGCTCAGCGTCACCATCCTCGTCTCCGCCGTGGTCTCGCTGACGCTGACGCCGATGATGGCATCCAAGCTCCTGAAGGCCGAGAGCGACGAGAAAGAACACGGCCGTTTCTTCAAGAAGTCGGAAGAGCTCTTCGAGCGCGTCATCGCCTACTACGGCCGCACGCTGCAATTCGTGCTGCGGCACCAGACCACCACGCTTCTGGTGACGGTGGGCACGCTGGCGCTCACGATCTTCCTCTACATCATCGTCCCCAAGGGTTTCTTTCCGCTACAGGACACCGGCGTCATCCTGGGCATCTCCGAAGCGCCGGAGGATACGTCGTTCAGCGCGATGGCTGACCGGCAACTGGCACTCACCGAGGTGGTCACGCGCGATCCGGCCGTGGCCAGCGTCTCTTCCTTCATCGGCGTCGACGGTACCAACATGACCTCGAACGTCGGCCGGATCCAGATCAACCTCAAGCCGCTCGAGGAGCGAGACGCAAACGCCTCCGACATCATCCGCCGCCTGCAGCCGAAGCTGGCCAATGTCTCCGGCATCACGCTCTACATGCAGCCGGTGCAGGACCTCTCGGTGGAGAACCGCGTCAGCCGGACGCAATACCAGTACACGCTCGAAGACGCGAACGCCGTCGAACTGGCGCAGTGGATCCCGCGCATCGTCGCCGACCTGCGCAAGTTGCCGGAGCTGACCGACGTCGCCAGCGACCAGGGCAACGGAAGCCTGGAGGCCGATCTGGTGGTCGACCGCAACACCGCCTCGCGCCTCGGCGTGACGCCGCAGATGATTGACGACACGCTCTACGACGCCTTCGGCCAGCGCCAAGTCTCCACCATCTTCACGCAGCTCAACCAGTACCACGTCGTGCTCGAGGCCGATCCTAGTCTCCAGCTCACGCCCGATGCGCTGCAACATATCTACGTGCACGCCGCGCAGCCCTCGGCAAGTGCTCCGGCAACATCGACGGCAACGTCATCGACGCCATCTGTCCCCGGCACGACGAAACCTGTCCCGCAGCTTTCCGGCTCACGGGAACAGATCATTCCTCTCAGCAGCTTCGCGCACATCGAGACGAAGTCGACTCCCGTGGCCGTCAATCACCTCGGCCAGTTTCCCGTGGTCACGATCTCGTTCAACCTCGCGCCGGGGGCGTCGCTGGGCGGGGCTACAAAGACGATCGATGACGAGGTGGCCAAACTCGGCCTCCCCGCCAGCATCCATACCGAGTTTCAGGGAACGGCCGCGGTCTTCCGCAGCTCGCTGGCGAACGAGGGATGGCTGATCCTGGCCGCGCTCATCACCGTCTACATCGTTCTCGGCGTTCTGTACGAGAGCTACATCCATCCGATCACGATCCTCTCGACCCTCCCCTCCGCCGGCGTCGGCGCGATCCTGGCGCTGATGCTCTTCCACATGGAGCTGGGGGTCGTGGCGCTGATCGGCATCATCCTGCTGATCGGCATCGTGAAAAAAAACGCCATCATGATGATCGACTTCGCGCTCGAGGCCGAGCGCGAGCAGAACAAACCCGCCGAGGAGGCCATCTATCAGGCCTGCCTGCTGCGCTTCCGTCCCATCATGATGACCACGTTCGCCGCTCTCTTCGGCGGTCTCCCCCTGGCCCTCGGCCGCGGCACCGGCGCCGAGCTTCGCCACCCCCTCGGCGTCACCATCGTCGGCGGCCTCCTGGTCAGCCAACTCCTCACCCTCTACACCACCCCGGTCGTCTACATCTGGTTCGACAAACTCGCCGCAAGGGTGCGGCGGCGGGTGAGGGTTGGGAACGCGGTGCAAGAGCCGCAACCGGCGGAAGGATGAGGCACGAGATGAAAGAACACGTTCATCCAACAGCTTTCACCACAGAGACACAGAGGACACAGAGGTTTTGTTTTCTTTGTTTTCTCTGTGTCCTCTGTGCCTCTGTGGTGAAAGCCGTTCAGCCTTCTGCCTTCCTATGAGCTTCTCGTCCCCATTCATCCGCCGTCCTGTCGGGACATCGCTGCTCAGCGCGGCGGTGCTGATGGCCGGCGCGCTCGGGTACATGAGCCTTCCGGTGGCGCCGCTGCCGCAGGTGGAGTTTCCCACCATCTCCGTTTCGGCCAGCCTTCCCGGCGCCGATCCGGAGACGATGGCGTCGTCCGTGGCCACACCGTTGGAGCGCCAGTTCGGACGCATCGCCGGCGTCACGCAGATGACCTCGAACAGCTCCTCAGGATCGACCAACGTCACCCTGCAGTTCGAGCTCGACCGCGACATCGACGCCGCCGCGCGCGACGTACAGGCCGCCATCAACGCCGCGCGCGGACAGCTCCCGGCCAACCTGCCGTCGAATCCGAACTGGCGGAAAGTGAACCCCGCCGACGCGCCGATCATGATCCTGGCCATGACCTCGGAGGTCATGACCCAGCCGCAGATGTACGACGTCGGCGACACGGTGCTGGCGCAGAAAATCTCGCAGATCGACGGCATCGGCCAGGTCACCGTGGGCGGCAGCTCGCGCCCCGCCGTCCGCATCGAAGCCAATCCCCTGCTGCTCAGCCAGATGAACGTCGGCCTCGACGCGGTGCGCACGGCCCTCGGCGCCGCGAACGCCAACCGGCCCAAGGGCGCCGTCGCCGGCACCGATCGCGCCTTCGTCATCAATACGAACGATCAGCTCTTCAAAGCCAACCAGTACCGCAGCCTCATCGTCACCGCGCGCGACGGCAAACCGGTCATTCTCTCCGAGGTTGCGGAAGTGACGGACTCGGTCGAGAACATCAACAGTGCCGGATCGGTCAACGGAAAGCCGGCCATCTCCCTCGTTCTCTTCCGGCAGCCGGGAGCGAACATCATCGGCACCGTCGACCGCGTCCGTTCGCTCCTGCCGCAATTGCGCGCGGCCATTCCCCCCTCGATTCATCTCGATGTCGTGCTCGACCGGACCGGCACCATCCGCGGCTCGGTGATCGACGTCGAGCGCACGCTGGTCATCTCCATCGCCCTGGTCATCCTGGTCGTCTTTCTTTTTCTGCGAAGCGGCTGGGCAACCATCATCCCCAGCGTAGCCGTGCCGCTCTCCCTGGTCGGTACGTTCGGCGTGATGTACCTGCTCGGCTACTCGCTCGACAACCTCTCGCTCATGGCGCTGACGATCTCCACCGGCTTCGTCGTCGACGACGCCATCGTCGTCATCGAGAACATCACCCGCCATCTCGAGAACGGACTGCGTCCGGTCGAAGCAGCGCTGAAAGGCGCCGCGGAGATCGGCTTCACCGTCTTCTCCATGAGCACCTCGCTCGTGGCCGTCTTCATCCCCATCCTGCTCATGGGCGGCATCGTCGGACGTCTCTTCCGCGAATTCGCCGTAACGCTCAGCACCGCCATCGCCATCTCGCTCTTCGTATCGCTGACCACCACGCCCATGATGTGCGCGAAGTTCCTCACGCCGCCCGGCGACCGGAAACACGGCCGCCTCTACCGCTGGAGCGAGAAGGCCTTCGACCGGCTGCGCGGCGGATACGAGCACGCCCTCGACTTCGTCCTGGCCAACACGCTTCCCGTGCTTCTGGTCACCTTCGCCACGATCGGCTTCACGGTCTACCTCTACATAATCGTCCCGAAAGGCTTCTTCCCGCTTCAGGACACCGGGCGATTGAGTGGGAATGTCCAGGCGTCGCAGGACACCTCGTTCCCGGCGTTGCTTTCCAAGCTCAACGCCTTCATGCGGATCGTCGAGAAAGATCCGGCCGTCGAGAACGTCGTCTCCTTCACCGGCGGCGGACGAGGCGGCAATACCGCGAACATGTTCGTCTCCCTAAAGCCGCTGAGCGAGCGGAAGGCATCGGCGCAGGAGATCATCGCCCGCCTCCGGCCGAAGACCGCGCACATCCCGGGCGCACAGCTCTTCCTCAGCGCCGTGCAGGATGTGCGGGTCGGCGGCCGGCAGAGCAACTCTGACTATCAATACACGCTGCAAGGGGACAACGTCGCCGAGCTGATGTCGTGGTCACCGAAGCTGGAGCGGGAGATGCACAAGCTCAAAGAAGTGCGCGACGTCTCCAGCGACCAGCAGAACCACGGTCTGCAGGCGACGATCGTCATCGACCGCCAGACCGCCGCACGACTCGGCGTATCGCTGGCCGCCATCGACAGCACGCTCTACGACGCCTTCGGCCAGCGCCAGGTCTCGGTCATGTACAGCGGCATGAACCAGTATCACGTGGTCCTGGAAGTCGATCCAAAGTACAGCATCTCGCCCGCGTCGCTGAGCAGCGTCTACGTCCACTCATCCGGCGGACGCGACGTGCCGCTCAGCGCCTTCGCCAGCTTTGGCATCGATCAGACGCCGCTGTCGATTCCGCACCAGGGACAGTTCCCGGCCGTGACCATTTCGTTCAACCTCGCGCCGGCCGTCTCGCTCGGCGAAGCGACGAAGGCGATCGAGGATCTGGAGCGGACGATGAGCATGCCCTCATCCATTCATCCCGGCTTCCAGGGAACGGCGCAGGCGTTCCAGGCATCACTCCAGAATGAACCGATGCTGATCCTGGCCGCCCTGCTGGCCGTCTACATCGTCCTGGGCATCCTTTACGAAAGCCTGATCCACCCGATCACGATCCTCTCGACCTTGCCGTCGGCCGGCGTCGGTGCGCTGCTCGCGTTGCTGATCACGAACACGGAGTTCACCATCATCGCCCTGATTGGCATCATCCTTCTCATCGGCATCGTGAAGAAGAACGCCATCATGATGATCGACTTCGCCCTGGAGGCGGAGCGCAAGGAGGGAAAGAGCCCCCTCGACGCCATCCGCGAAGCGTGTCTCCTCCGCTTCCGCCCGATCATGATGACCACGATGGCCGCCCTCTTCGGCGGCCTCCCCCTCGCACTCGGAACCGGCGTCGGCAGCGAAATGCGCCGCCCCCTCGGCATCGCCATCGTCGGCGGCCTGATCGTGAGTCAACTGTTGACGCTCTTCACGACACCGGTAACCTACCTCTACCTCGACCGCCTCCGCTGGCGCGCGCGAAAGCGCCACGCCGCCGCGCACAGCACGGCGTAAGAGTAAGCGCGCGCAATCTAGGAGGACCAATGTGGCACAGACCACACTTGTCCAAATTAGGTTCTTGCGAAGCCGATCTGGGACAGCGAATCGATGGCATCAAGGGAACGCGATTGCGACCCCAGCCGCGGAGCGGCGATATCTACTTAGCCCACAGCGTGAGCTGTGGGATTGATCGAACGAATTTCAAGCCGCGGAGCGGCGACATCTCGAATCGTGCGAACTACGAAAGGGTGGCGAGTTTCGAAATGTCGCCGCTCCGCGGCTGATCTTTGGGCTACCTCTTCCCCACAGCTCACGCTGTGGGCTACGTAGATTTCGCCGCTCCGCGGCTTGTCGAGACCGGCTTCTTTCACCTGGGGCTGCATGTTCCTCGCGTTTTCTGAGAGTTAGGCGTCGAGATCTGCTCGATCCGAGCTAATTTGGACAAGTGTGGGCACAGACACTCTTGTCTGTGCCGGGTCTCGCCGGTTTGCGACGGTAGCCACGGCTGGAAATCGGCGGCGAGACGCCAGCCTCCGACGCGCTACGCGCTCTAACGAATCACCGCTTCACGCACATCCTCCCCGTGTAATCGACCCTGTGCAACAGAGGACGCGCCGTCAACGAGGCCAGGTACTCATCCGTCGCCTTCCGGGCACCGCGCCAGTAGCCGTAGTCGTCGACGATCAGCACACCGTTCTCGGCAATGCGCGGGTAGAGGTGCTGGATCTCGTGGCGCGTCGACGCATACCAGTCCGTGTCCAGTCGCAACAAGGCGATTTGTGATGGCGCTTGCGATGGGATTGTCGTCATCACGTCGCCTTCGATGAAGCGAATGCGATCGATCGGGTAGCCGGTGCGGCGCAGATTCTCTTCTACGGCCGCGCGGGGCGCCACGCCCCAGAACGGATCGTCGGCCGATTTCTCGTGCTCCGTCAGAATCTCGCTGGCGGAACGGCCGCTCATCTCCTGAACGTCTTCGGCAGACGGCGGCGTCATCCCCTCGAACGTGTCGTAGAGCCACAAGGTGCGGTCCGTGTTCCCGAGCCGGAGAAGAGTGTGCGCGATGAGCATCATCGAGCCGCCGCGCCAGACGCCGCATTCGGCGAAGTCGCCCGGTATCTGATTCTCGATCACGTAGCGGGTGGCCGTGTAGAGCGCATACATCCGCTCGATGGAGGTCATCGTCTGGTCGCGGCAGAGCTCGTAGAGGCCGAGGAACTCCGGCTCGAGATCGAAGAGGAAGCTCATGACACGCGGCGAAGATAGCCGTCCACGTTCCAGGTCACGTTCGTGCCGAAGTAATCGCAGAGCGCGCGGTCGATCTCGTAGCGGCCATTCGTCCGGGCCATGAATTCGTGAATGGCGCGCAGCGGGCCGCCGTCATACGAATCGGCGACGCGCATGGCGGTGAGGATCCCGTCTTCGATGACGAGGTATTCACCAGGCCGAAGCCATCGGTCGAAGAAGTCGAGCACTGCGGCGGTCGTCCCGGCGAAATGGCTCGAGTCCTCGACGACGAGCAGAGGACGGGCAATCGATTCCATGAGCGAAGGCGGAAGGATCGCGCCGAGGTCGCGCGCATCGCCTTCGAGAAAGGTAACGGACGGATGCGCAACGCCGGCCGGCGCCTGCAGATCGATGGAGTAGACCCGCATGCCTGGCGCCTGATCGGCGAACCAGAGCGCGCTGCCGCCGGCATGCGTTCCGATCTCGATCAACGTCCGCGGTTGCAGGCGCGCCAGCAAAAGCGGATAGATGGCCAGGTCGAACGGGTTTTTGAGAAGGGGCAGGCCGCGATACTGATAGGCCATCGTCCCCTGCTGGATCTTCATCAGCAGCTCGTACGGGATGTCGGTCATGACGTCGCCAGCATCTCCGCGAAATGCGCCTTGGCGGCGAGGATCAGCTCGCGCTTCGTCCCATCGAAGCGATTCGCGGCGCGGTCCATCAGCGACATCTTCTCCTCGAAGCTCAGGCTCTCCACCGTGTTGCTGCGCAGAACGGACGGCGGGATTTGCCTCGTGTTGAGAAAGACGACCGAGTTCACATCGGTGTCGCACACGTATTCGAAGTACTCCGCATAGAACTCCATCGTCACGTGCAGCCAGCCAACCCAGTAGTGGTAGAGGTAGTCCTGCTGCACGACGATCGAGCGGCCCGGGATCAGGTGCGGGAAGAACTGCCATGTCACCCGGTCGCAAACCTTCCAGTGTTTGGCCATATCGATGAACAGAATCTCGATCGGCCCGCCTGTCCATTCGTAATCGAGAACATCGCCGGCATGCACGTCGATGAGATCCGCATACGGCGCGATGTTGCTCTCGAACTGCGCACGAAAACTCGCTCCCGCCGCTGTGCTCTCCGGAAAGAAGACACCGCGCGTCCACTCCTCGACCTCGAAGCGGTCGAAGGAGTGAATCACCTTCTCTTCGCCGAGCCGCCGCCTCCGCGGATTGCGCCGCAGGCCGTCCGCGAGTGCGACCGTCGAGCCGCCTAGGAAAGAACCGCCGTCGACAATCACGCCGAGGCCGGCGTAACAATTCTCGGCGAGATGATGCAGCAGCCGCAATTCGTCGGGAACGAGCATGGTCGGCACGTTCGCGGACGCGGCCGGTACCGGCTGCTGCCGCCAGTCGGTGCCGATGACCGACGGCTCATTCGAATCCGGACGGCGGAACACCGCCTGAAAGGTGTTGGCGTTCTTCATCAGCCGCTTGTCGGTGCGGTTCCACAGCCGCGTGGCCAGGAAGGCGGTCGCCCACGCCAGACGGCGGCGCAGCCATCCCCCTTTTTCCTGCGCGTACTCCCACAGAATCCAGCCGAGCGTCTGCGCGATCGAGTGGACCGGCAGGATCTCGATTACTTCCAGCCCGGCGCTCCGCCCCAACTGTGCCAGTCCGTCGGCGGTGTAGCGGCGAAAGTCGCCGGGGCAGGCGTGATACGGCTGGAGGAACGGCACGGCGATGACGACGTGGCCCCCTTTGCGCACGACGCGCGCAAGCTCGCGAATGGCGCGCTCGGCGTTCTGAACGTGTTCGAGCACGGCGTTGCACAGCACCGAATCGAAGCTGGCATCGGCGAACTGCATCGCCTCGATCGGACCGACGACGACATCGGCATCGTCCGATGCGATGTCGTACCGCGTAATTTCCGCAACGCCCTTCGCGCGCAGATACGGGCGGATGTCCCGTGTGCCGCAGCCGGCATTCAGCATGTGGCCGGCGAGGTAGCGAACAACCGGCTCGAGCTCCTGTTCGAGCGGCTGAAAGTGCACCGGTCCGACGCGGACCAGCGTCACCGCGACCCCTCGGCGGCCGGGCTGAGCAAGCGCAGCCGAAGGATGGTGGCATCGGTCGATTCCGCGGCGATGGCGCGCTCCCGCGCGATCCGGCCAAGCGTTTCGCGCCGGGCGCCATCGACGGCGAGTTGCTGAATCGCTTCGCGAATGGCCAGCGGGTTGCGCGGCGCGACCACGATGCCGCCGTCGCCAACCAGCGTGGAGTTGCCTCCCACATCCGTCACGATGCACGGCAATCCGCACGACATGGCCTCGCCGAGAGCGAGCGACGTCCCTTCGCCGAACGCGGAGCCGAGGAGAAAAACGTCGGCGGCGCTGAGGATGCGCACCACATCGTCGCGCCAGCCCAGGCCGATGAAGCCGGCTTGCGCCGGCATCTCGTCGGTCCCCTTTCCGATTGCCACCGTAACGACGCCCGGCAGGTTCCGCACGGCATCACGCATGGTCGTCCAGTCCTTCATCGGATCGACGCGCGCGACGATGGCAACAACAACCTTGTCCGGCTCGATGCCGAGCTCCGCGCGAAGATCACCGCGTTGCCGCGGATCGTGTCGAAAGACCTCCGGATCGACGCAGTTGGAGATGACCAGGGAGCGAGGCTCGCGGAATCCGATGCGGAGATGGTACTGGCGCGCCTCCTCGGCGTTGTAGATCACACCGCTGACCCAACGCGACAGAAACGCGCTCACGCCACTCACGACGCGCGGTTTCCAACGGAAGCCGCCGCCGCGGACGTCCGTGGCGAAAATGCCCCAGAGGAGCCGCGTACGCGGACGCCCGGCCAGAAGCAGCGACAGCATCGCCAGTACGTTGCCGTGGTACATCCATCCGTAGACGGCCGATGGCCGCCGATCCCGAATGAGTGCGGCCAGCGCGAACATGCCTCGCAGTGCATGCCGGTACCTGGTCATACCGAGGTCCGTGACGCTGATGCCCGCCTCTTCAAGCGTACCGCGGAAGACGCCGCCCGGCAGCAGGCTGACCACGGAAATCCGATCGCGCGCGCCCTGCTGCAACAGCATGTTCGTCAGCAGGCGCTCCGCACCGCCACCGTGGAGGCTGGTGGTGACGTACATCGTGTGGGGTGGATGGTTTTCCATCGTTACTTCGGCGAGCTGGCGGTGAGGAGAAGGCTGAACGTTCAATGTTGAATGTTGAATGTTGAATGTTCAATGTTGAATGAATGTCATGCGCTCGTTCATTCAACATTGAACATTGAACATTCAACATTCAACATTCGGCTTCTGGCCGCCTGATTATCGCACCACAGCACCGATATGCCCATCGAGTACGGCAACGGTGCCTCAGCGCATCCATCGCCGCAGCCGCCGCCGGATCCACGATCCGATGCGCACCAGCGGAGCAAGACCCATGTTGATGGCGGCAAGCGCGAGCTCACGCTTGTAGGCGACCGGGCGATCGGCATTCACGCTGCCGTAGCCCATGGCCAGCATGTAGTAACGATCGACCGGCGAAGCATCCCCATATGCCTCGACCCGCGCCGGAAGCGAGCTCTTGACCGCGAACTGACAATCCTCGGCGCGCTCTACGACCGGCTCCGGATAAGGCCAGATCCGTTCGCTGTACGTGACGCAGAGATCCGCCAATCCCAGGAACGGACTGTCCATCGCCAGAGGATGGCCCTCCTTCGAGTTGGAAAGCACCGAACGGCGGACGAGCATCGCCCCGGTGAAGGTGACACCTTCGAAGAGGCTGAATGGAGCGCTGCCGCCGAGGGGCGGAATCGTTCGTCCTCCTGGCACAGACAAGGTTGTCTGTGCATGTGGCACAGACACTCCTGTCTGTGCGAGAAGAGAGTCAATAACTCTCCCTGCCGGCAGGAGTCCATCGACCTTCGCTGACTCCAGAGCCCCCACCATCGCCTCAAACGTCCGCGGAACGACGGTCACCCCGGAGTGAATCAGCAGCACCGCGTCCTCCACGATTGCCGCCAGCTCCCCTTCCACGATCTCGACATCCCCCGTCAGCAGGTCGATGTTCTTCAACGGCAGCGTTTCACCGTCGCGGTTCAGGATCACGAACCGCCAGACAGAGGGACAGGCGCCGAGCGATTGCAGCGTCAGATCGAGACGCGCACCCTGGTGATGTTCGATGATCGCGGCGACGTGGTACGTCGACGGGGCTGGCTCGGCGTGCGGCGGCAGAAACGTACGCCAGTTCCTGTGCATCGCCGTCCAGCTCCGCCGCGTCTCCTCCTGCGAAACGGCCGGCTTCGCGATCCGGCCGCCATGCTCGATGGAATTGCGCAGCGCCTTGGCCAGCGACTCGGTGGAGTAGTGGAACAGCACGTGCTCACGGTCGACCTCGTCGATCAGCTCAGGGATCCCGCCGGTGCGCGCGGCGAGGAATGGGATGCCGAGGCTCAGCGCCTCATAAACCGTACACGGTGAGTTGTCGACCGGCGAGGCCATCACGGCCAGCTTGTCACCCTCCAGCAGATACCGCAGCGCTTCCGGCTGGCCGAGGTCCGTCAGTGTGCGCACCGGAAACTGCCAGGCGGCGGCACGGCGCGCGATGTAGTCGAGGCTCGGAATCCCCGCGCAACGCTCCGGCTTGCCAAGAAAGGTGACGGTGATCCCGCGTTGCGCAAGCTCGTCGCGCAGGAAATGCAGCGCGTTGCAGAACAAGCGCAGCCCCTTCCGCTCCTCGAGCCGGCCGAAGAAGACGATTTCCTTGGCGGGGCTGACACCACGGCCTCCGGGTGGTATCGACGGCAACGGAATCGCGTACTGCTGCACGAAGGTCTGCGGCGGCAGCTCGAATCCGCGCGCCGCCGCCCAGTCGAGGAGGTACCTGCTTGGACTCCAGAGCAGGTCAGCGCAGCGCACGCTGAGCAGCTCCGCGTAGTGATACGCCGAGAGCAGGATGCTCGTCGGAAGGGTCTGGTTCAGCTCGAGCACCCATCGCGACGGACTATGCTGCGCAACGACCAGGAGCGAGTCCGCGAAAGCGAGGCCGAGTTTCTTCGCCGCCAGGCTGAGGCTCCCCTCGCCCATGCAGTCATTAAAGTGAATGACATCGAACGGATGCTCGGCGAGATAGCGATAGACGAGCCACGGAACGCCGAACCCGCGGTCCTTCAACGGACCGGCCAGCGTCTTCATCTCGTCGATCGTCAACGCCACCAGCTCGATGCCGCGCTCCGCGTAGCGCGTTCGCCACGCGCGCATTCCGACGTCCGGCGACCAGATCGCGCCGGTGTAGAGAACCGTGACGCGCATCCCTTCCGCGGCCAGCAATTCCGCCAGTCCGGTCATCGCCGTTCCGATCCCGCCGTTCTTGAAAGGACCGATGATTTCGGACGTGACGAGGCAGATGGATGGGGGCGTCGGGGGCCGGGAGTCGGGGGCCGGAGAGCTGACGGTCTCCCGCAATTGCGGATACGCAGTCCGCACCGGCATCTTGAAGTCGAAGCCTGATATCGGCAGTCCGGCGAGATGCGGCGGCACTTGCCAGGCGACGTCCGGATCGGGCACATGCGCGACCGGTGTGACGTCGCCGCGCCACGCCATCCCCATGATCTGCGCCGTCTGATAGACGACGACGTGGTAGCCTTTCTCCGCGAGCAGGCGCAGTCCCGCCGCGACCGCGGGCGATGCCAGGTCATGAAAAACGAATGCGCACTCTTCGGCCGCATACGGCAGGCAGGCCAGCGCATCGCGGACCGGCCCGGGATCCTCGTGATCGCCGTCGATGAAGAAGAGGCTCCACGTCCCGCCGAGCTCCGCGACGCGCTCGGGACTGCGTCCGTTCCCGAGGTTCACGCGCCCTGCCACACCGCAGCAGGCAAGCGACTCCTCCACGATGGCGCGGAATGCTGGATCGTCGTGCGCCGGATCGATGACGTCGACCGTCACGCCGGCCAGCGCCAGATGGCACGTCGACCAGCCGAGCCAGCTGCCGATCTCGAGCGCCCGCTTCCCCGCGAACGTCAAGGCGATGTTGTGCAGCAGGATGGCCTCGTCGCGATTCAGAAAGCCCATCAGCGGGAATCGCTCATCGGCGTACCAGAGGTGCGGCACATCGCGGCGCACGTACTTCCACGGATGATGAAAGACATCGCCCGGCCGCATGTGCGGGAAACAGGCATCGGGCCGCACGACCTTCAGGCCGGGAGAGATGTAGTCGCGCAAAGGCCAACTGTCGTTCGGGTTCAGAATGGTGTCGTTCAGAGGCAATCCCAGAAGGTGGGCAGTGGGATACGCGGCGGCAGCACGCGGCGATGAGTCCAGCGAGACGCCAAGTCGTGCATCGGCGGATTACTGTACCATCGCCGCTTCGATGCTCGGGCCCTGGAGACGTCGCGTAGCGCGCTACCTGACGCGCGGTTTTCGAGCGCTCCGCGGCCGAAGACGGCGGGCGTGGCGCGCCCGTCTTTCCGTGTGGGTGGCGGCGCACGCCAGGAACGTCCTGAAGAGCGCACGCGGTGAGGCACACCGCGACGATGTCGCCGCGGAGCTGGCCCGGCGGCTGGCACCGGTCCTGTCCCGGCTCGACGAAGGGGCGGTGGTCCTCGACGACCGCGACTTCGCAAACGGGTTTCAATACGCGCTGACATGGCTGGCCTGCCAGGGGGACATCACCCGCAACGATGCCACGCTCCGCGCGTACTGCGACATCACGGCGTCCGTGGCGATCTTTGATTTGCTCGTGCGTGAGATCGCCGTTGAGCTTTCAGGGAACGTGCTGGATATCGCGTCGAGGATTGCCAATGCCGCCGGAACCTGGCGCGAGCCTCTCCTGGTTGCGGGCCGCGGCGAGCTCGCCGCCGGCCGCTATGACGAGGCCGGCGCATACGCCAGACGCGCTCTCAACATCGTGAGCGGGTGTCCGGAATCACAGCGGCTCCTGTTGGATGCGCTTCGCCAGCGCCAGCGCGCCGGCGGCCCTCTCGACCGCGCGGCGCAGGCCGGCCTCACCGATCTGCGGGGCCGCTTCTGTCCTCGTCCCTTCGAAGTGCTGGTCAGCGGGCAATCGACAGGATGGAGCAACGAGACCAACACCACCGAGCAGGTGATGGGCGCGAGCTATCTTTGCGACTGCGCGGCCTGGCTCCCGTTCATCGCCGGGAACGTCGTCGAGGCGGACTCCCCCGGCGACGTATGGAACTCATCGGGCGCACAGGAGATCCGTCGCTCGATTCTCGACGGCGACTACTCGTACTGCAGCCGCACGTTGTGCCCGGTGATCGTGAACGGCACGCTGCCGCGCACGGAGGAAGTGACGGCGCCACGTCTGCGCCGGATCATCGACCGCCGTGAGACGGTTCTCGAGGATGGTCCGCGTCTCATCGCTCTCGGCCACGACAGCTCGTGCAACCTCGCCTGCCCCACGTGCCGGGTAGGGATCGTGATGGCCGATAAGGCGCAGAACGAACGGCTCGATAGTGCGCGTGACCGCGTCATCCTCCCGCTGCTGCGAAACAGCGAGGCCGGTCTGCATCTCACCTCGTGGGGCGACCCCTTTGCCAGCCGGCACTACCGATCGATTCTCGAAGCGCTTCGTCACGAGGATTTCGACGGGGTGAAGTTGTTCCTGCTGACGAACGGGCTCGGTCTGACGAAGAGCGTCTGGGCCTCGATGCCTCACCTCAGCGAAAAGATCGTCGAGCTTCGTGTCTCCGTCGACGCCGCTACGAAGGAAACCTACGAGGACGTCCGGCGACCCGGCAAATGGGAAATCCTCCACGAGAACCTGCGCGCGATGGGAGAGCTCAGCAAGGCCGGAACGTTCCGGCGAAATCGCTTCAGCGGAGGCATTCAGTCGGTCAGCAGCGACCTCTTTCTCGATGCCGAGAACCCGATCAGCTTCGCGCTCGCCTTCGTCGTGCAGAGCGCGAACTTCCGTGAGATGCCGGCATTCGTCAGGCTTGCCGAGGAAGTGAACGCGGACGCGGTCGTCTTTCAGAGGTACTACAGCTTCGGCCACGAAGGGAGCGGCGTGTTCTCGGCCAAGGATGTCGCCTCCTCCGCGCATCCCGAGCATCAGGAGCTGCAGTCCATTCTCGAAGACCCGGCCCTGCAAAGCCCGCGCGTTCTTCAGACGTTCATGGCGCAACTGGTCGATCGGCCCACATGTTGAAACGTTCCCTCTCGGCGATCAGGAAGCGCCTGCCCCCCTTCGGCGACGCGCGCCGTGCAAGGCTGTGGGCGAATCGCACCTTCGACGACTTCGTGGTGTTTGACGGCGATCGAGAGAAAATGCTCGCGGCGATCGCCGGCCACGCTCTGCGGCTGAGCAGCAAGGCCCTAGATCCGGAACTCCCGAAAACTCTGCTGGATGTCTGCGCGTGGATCGACTCCGGTCAGATCCGGCTCGCGGGCTCGGAGTTGCGGTCGTATGAAGACATCTCGATCCAGGTGGCCACACTCCGCAGGCTCATCGACTACCTGTCCGCCGAGGCCGCGCGGCCGGATCTGGCCGCACGACTCGTCGAACAGTTTCCTGATTCCCGTCCCGCGCTTCTCGTCCGCGCCGAGCAGCTCCTGGAGCAGTCTCTCCTGGACGAAGCGATTGCGTTCATCGAGCGCGCGCTCAGGATTCAGGCCGTTTGCCCTACCGCGCAACACCTTCTCGGCCGCGCGTTAGAAGCGCGGCGGCAGATGACCGGCGAGATAGTGCTCGATGGCATGAACTACGACCTGATCGACAAGTTCTGCCATATGCCCTTCACGGAACTGGCCACGGGCTACAAGGGCGACGCCTTCGTCTGCTGCTGTCCGGCCTGGGTGCCGTTCCCTGTCGGCAACGTGTTGACCGCGCCGTCGGCGGAGGCGGTGTGGAACTCCGAGGCCGCGGTGGAGATCCGTCGTTCGGTTCTCGACGGCGACTTCCGTTACTGCAGCCGCACACTCTGCTCTTACATCGCCGCACAGAAACTCCCTCGGAAGGACGACATCACCGATCCCACGCTTCGGAGCTACATCGATCAGCGGAAGACGGTGCTCGACGATGTACCGCGGATGGTTCAACTCAACCACGATCCGACGTGCAACCTGGCCTGCCCCTCTTGCCGCATCGAGATCATCGCCGCGAAGGCGGAGGAGCAGGACACCTACGCGCAGGCCGCCGAGCGCGTCATCCTGCCGCTGCTGAAGAGGGTCAGCGGCCAGAGCTACATCTCCGGCGGCGGCGAGGCCTTCGCCAGCAAGCACTATCGCGCAATCCTGGCATCCCTCAATCGCACCGACTATCCCGGCCTCAATCTTCACCTCATCACCAACGGCCTGCTGATCACGCCGCAGAGATGGAGCGAGTATCCGCATCTGCCGGAAATGCTCGACGTCCTTTCCGTATCGATCGATGCGGCGCGGCCGGATACGTACGAGCGCCTGCGGCGTCCCGGCAAATGGCCGGTCCTCATGAGCAATCTCGAGGTCATGGCCGAAATGCGCCGCGCGCGAACGATCCGCTACTTCCAGATCAACTTCGTCGTCCAGGAAGACAACTATCGCGAGATCCTCGATTTCGTGGCCCTCGGCAAGCGTCTCGGCGTCGACAACATCTGGTTCCAGCGGCTGACCAACTACGGCGCCTTCGATGAAGGGACATTCACGCGAGCCGATGTCACATCGCCACACCATCCCGGGCACGCGGCACTACTCGACATCCTACGCGACCCTCTCCTGCACCAGCCGGGAATCGACATCGAGATGCTGATGCCTTTGCTCCCCGAGGTAGTCGCCTCGGATCTGCGGCTGCCGCTGCTCTACGATCCTTCGCGGAGGGCGGTGGAAGAGTATCTGGGCAGGTGACGCTCCCCCGCTCAATCAAACGCCACGCGCGGCAGCCAGCGCTTGGGTCCGATCGAGATCCGGAAGGCATAGATGGCGATCGCGGCCAAGAGCAGCATGACGGTCGCGGAGCGCGCGAAATACCAGGCGTCCGTGTCCAGCGTGAGCGGTAGGCGTTGCTGGACGATCACGAAAAGCGAGTACGACATGACCGCGAGCAGCCCGAAGTAACGCGCCAGTAGAACAGCCGCGACGGCGACGATGGCCGCATAGAAGGCGCGCAGCCAGAAGGGGCCGGCCGTATCGCCGAGCGCCAGAATGGCGAGCAGCAGAGCGGCGCCGAGGCTGGCGGCCGTGTCGTTCCGCATGACCAGGCGCAGGATGACGATCCCCACCACCAGTGCCATGCCCCGTACCAACGCCTCGGCAACCGCGAACGAGAGCAGCGTGACGATGACGTGCGGCGGCCCGAGCGCCGACACCGGCCCGAGACCGCTGCTCCCCGACACGACCAGCGCGGCATGCCAGAGCAGGATCGAGCCGGTGGCGGCCGCGGCGCCGATCAACAGGTCGCGCCCGATCATCGGATCGGTGAAACGCCCCGACAACAGGCGCATCCACGAGATCAGCATCCCCGGCCACCGCCGCCGCACCAGCGGCTCCAGGGCGATGTACATCAACCCGACGAACAGCGCCCAGAACACTGCCTGCGGAATCTGCCACGAGGCGATCGCCCATTCGTCGACGATGTTCATCGGATGGTGAGCGTTGGAGACGAGTGAGATGAGCTCGAGCGCGAGATAGACGACGGCAAGCCGGAAAGCGCCGGCGCGGTCCCCCTGACGCCTGCGCAGGTTCTCACGCGCCATCGTCACCGCGGCGACGGGAATGGTGGTGGTGACGATGATGAGCATGATGAACGCCAGGTGATCCGCGAACGACGTGCGCGAGGCCGTCGCAGCCACGGATGCTTCCGCGGGGATCACCGCGAAGGAAACAGGGCGGCCGTGATACGAGGCCGTTTCGATGCGGCGTCGGTCTCTGGTCAGCCAGGCGCTCTTCCGGTCGGAGTCGACGTCGGCAGACAACGCGGGCGTCGTGGCCGCCAGCGAGCCCGGATCGTAACCGGCGGCTTTGATGAACAGGCTCCAGTCCGGCGCCGGCTTCGCCCCCGCTCTCTCAACCCGAGGAGGAACGATCGTAAAACGGCGCAGCCGTCCGGCCCGGTCGAGCATCACGCTGGCCATCCCCTCATCGAGCGGCGGATCGTTCTGCGTGACGCGTGCGGAAAGATTGATGGGGTTTAGGGCCCATCGCGACTGACGGTAGAGCGCCGCGATCTCGCCGAAGGCTCGGAAAACCGACAGATCGGAATCCCCCGGGCGCTCCGGCAGACCGGCGTCGGCAAGGACCTGGCGCGCACGATCCTGCAGCACGTCCGGCGTCTTGACCTCGGAAACGCGATAGAGCAGCGTCCGCCCGCCGATGGCCGCACCCGCCGCGACTCCGGCGATGGCGATGGCCATCAGAAGCCACGCCAGCGGAACGGGAAGCTCGCCGCTCTTCGCCGCGGCCGCGACCATCTGCGGCGTCGGCGTCTCCCCCGCCGCAATCGCCGCTGCCAGCGGATCGCCGCCCGGCAGCTCTCGCAGGATTTCTTCGACCGAGGCCGGCCGCGACTGCGGATCGGGATCGAGACAGCGAACGATGATCCGCTCCACTGCCGCGGGAACGTCGCGCGTCACCGCGGACGGCCGCGTGAAATCGCCGGCGCGCTGGCGTGCCAGAAGGTCCTTCGTCGTCGCTTCCTCCGCGAATGTGCGCCGCCCGGTGAAGACCTCGTACAGCACCAGGCCAAGGGCAAAGACGTCGCTCCTGATCGTCGCCGATCCGCCAGCCAGCTGTTCCGGCGCCATGTACGCGGGCGTACCGGAAGCATCGGTCTCACGGCCGGCGGCAACGGCCAGCCCGAAGTCGGTCACCCGTCCCCGTCCGCGACCATCGATCATCACGTTGGCCGGCTTGAGATCGCGATGGATGACTCCCTTCTCGTGCGCCGCCGCCACCCCCGCGCAGATGTCGCGGCAAACCGCCACCGCCTTCTCGGATGACAGCCTCCCGACCCGGCGCAGCAGCGAGGCAAGATCCTCCCCATCGACGAACTCCATGGTGATGAATAGCTGCCCGTCCGTCTCCGCGACGTCGTACAGCCGGCAGACGTTCGGATGGGAGACCTGCCTCCCGATGCGAACCTCTTCATACAGCCGCTGCTTGTGCTCATGATGGGAGAGAAACTTAAGCGCGACCGTCTGCCCGAGCTTGAGATCGTCCGCGCGATAGACCTCCCCCATGCCGCCGCGCCCGATCGACGAGACGATGCGATAGCGATCGCCGAGGATGGCCCCGGGCGTGAGCTGCAATGGGCGCCGGATCTCACGGACAGGGGATTCCCTCACCGGGCGATATGCGGTGGCGTCGTCGTCGGGGCGCGGCGTGGACATAGAGAGAGGCAATGATACGTGGGGTGGACGAACCGGAATCGGCAAAAGGGGGAGGCCGTTGTGGACGGGGTTGCGGGGTCTCGGGGTTGCGCGGTCTCGCGGTGGTGGATGCTGGGTTACTGGGTTACTGGGTTGCTTGGTTGCTGGGTTACAAGGTTGCTGAGTTGCAATCGCAGTTCAGTAACCATCAACCTTGTAACCCAGCAACCTTGCAACCCAGCAACCACTACCCCGAGACCGCGGAACCCCGAGACCGCGAGACCGCGAGACCGCGCATGCAAACCACCCTACCCCGCCCGCCCATCACCACCGCCCTCCGCCGCGGACTCCGGCGGCGTTGTCCCGGTTGCGGTGAAGGGCAGCTCTTTCGTCGCGGACTGAAGACCTACGAACGCTGCTCGGAGTGCCACCTTCTCTATCAGCGCGATTACGGCGACACGCTGATGTTCATGATCATCACCGACCGTATCCCCATCCTCTTCGGCATCGCCTTCCTCTACTTCGGCATCCACCCCACCGGCTGGCTCAGCACCGCCTTCTTCTTCGGCGCGCTCTCCGTGCCGCTGCTGGCCACCCTGCGCGAGCGCCAGGGCCTGGCCATCGCCCTCGACTACCTCCTGCGCGTCTACCTCCGCGACCCCTCCGACGAGATTCACGGTGGACGGGCCATTACCTGATCAGCAGCCGACGGTCAGGAATTGCGCGGCGATGCCGGCCAGCGCGCCGTTTTTCGCTTTTGACGAAAGGTAGAGCGTCAGATCGCCGCTGTTCTCGCTGTTGGTGGTGTTGACCAGCAGATCGAGCTTTGCCATCGCCGTCAAGATCAGGTTCCTGAAAAGCGGTGCAAAGCAACCCAGCAACCTTGCAACCCGGCAACCACCACCCCGCCACCGCGCAACCCCGAGACCCCGCGACCCCGTAAACGGTACACTCCAGCACCAATGATGGAACATCCGGCCTCTCTGACGAAGTGTACGAACTGCGGGGCAGACTCCGCGGATATCTATTGCGCCCGCTGCGGCGAGAGGCAGCCGGGGCATCACGACCTCAGCGTTGCGCACCTAGCGCACGACGTCTTTCATGAGCTCGCCCACGTCGACTCGAAGCTCTTCACCACCCTGCGCGATCTCATCACCAAGCCCGGATTCCTGACCCAGGAGTATTTCGCGGGGCGCAAGTCGCGCTACATCCCGGCCTTGCGACTCTTCCTGGTCCTCTTCGCGCTACAGTTCCTTGCCTTCACGGCCCATTCCCCGGCTGCGCTGTACACGGTCAAGTCGTTTGAGAAGTTCGACAACACCGGCGCCTTCACGAAACTGATCGAGAAGAGAGCGGTCAAAGAGCACGTGACTCGCGAGGAGTTCGAAAACCGGCTGGACGATCGGTGGCACAAGAACTACACCCTGCTGCAACTGGTGAACATCCTCGGCGTCGCGCTCGTGCTGAAGGTGTTGCACGTCCGCCGTTATCTCGCCGAGCATCTCGTCTTCGCGGCACACCTGCTGGCGTTTGCCTACATCCTGGCCATCGTCGTCGACTGGCCCATTTACGCCGTGGCCGGATTCCATCCGGGACCGTTGAGAAACGCCGTCATGGCCGTCACGATCGGTATCCAGCTCGTCTACGTCTTCCTCGCGCAACGGCGCTTCTACGGCGACAGCGCCACCGTAACCGGCTTCAAAACTATCGTGCTGGGACTCGGACGCTGGGCCGTCAGCGTGGTGCTCATCGTCGGCTCGTTCCTCGCAGCGGTGGCGACGCTGCGCTGAGGCGATCCGCGCGAACCCGTCCGCGGGTACAATCTCCATTGGAGGCAGCAAGGTGTCCAATCGTTTCTGGTTATCGGTCTGTCTATTCGTTCCGCTTTCTCTTTCCGCCCAGAACTACCGGATCGACACCGTTGCCGGATTCGGCGAGTTCGGAGGCGACGGCGGTCCGGCAACCGCGGCGCTTCTGTCCCCCGGTGCCGTTGCCGTCGACGGAAACGGGACTATCTATGTTGCGGATAGTCAGAACTACCGGGTCCGCAAAATCGACAGCGCCGGCACCATCACCACGCTGATCGGTCGAGGCTACGGCACCTTCCGCGGCGACTATGGCCCCCCCACGTTCGCCGGGATGACTGCCGCGTTCAGCGTGGCGCTGGACGCTGCCGGCAACGTCTATTTCACGGACGACGGCAATCAGCGGATCCGCGAAGTCACCGCCAGCGGCACGGTCCTGACCATCGCCGGAAACGGAACTTGCGGCACGACGTCGAGCGGCATGAAGGCGGTGCAGGCTCCCCTTTGCGACGTCGAGAGCGTCGCCGTCGATGGGCAAGGGCGTCTCTTCTTCGGCTCCTCGAGCCAGATCTGGCTTGTTGCAGGCGACGGCACGTTGGTCCCCGTCGCCGGGAACGGCGGATTCGGCAGTGGCGGCGATGGAGGTCCGGCCGTTGCGGCGCCGATCGGATATCCCGGCAGCCTCGCTGTCGACCCCACCGGCAACGTCTACATCGCCGATCAATCCAATTTCGCGATCCGCGAAGTGACCACGGACAAGGTGATTCATACCGTCGTCACGATCGGCGGCGCCACCGCAACGACGGTCTCGCTCGCCGTAGACACCGCCGGCACTCTCTTTTTTGTGACCGGAACCCAGCAGGTCTTCAAAGTCCAGGGCTCCCCTTCCGCCGTGGCCACGCTGACAGGAGTTTCCACCGCGGATTATCTCGCCATCGACCGTACCGGCGCGCTCTACGTCTCTTCCATCACGGACGAGCGGCTCTTCAAAATCAGCAACGGCAGCACGGCCGTCATCGCCGGCGCCTATCCCTACACACTCGACCCGCTTCCCAGCCCCGCGCGCAACGTTCGGCTGCATCTCAATCCACTGCTCGTCGGCATGGCCGCCGACTCCGCGGGGAACGTCTACTTCCCGGAACTGGACGGCACCCTCGTGCAGCGCATCGACAAAGTGACGCCCGCCGGAACGATGACCGCGCTGAACACGCCGGCCAAGCTCCCGACCGGCGGCGATTTCACCGTGCAGGCTGTGGTCGTCGGCCCGGCAGGAGCGATCTATTTCAGCACGTTCACGCAGGTGTACCGGTTGGAGACGGGCGGAAGCGTCACCCTGATCGCCGGCGCGCCGGGATTCCCCTCAGCCACAGGTGACGGCGGTCCGGCCACGTCCGCCAGGATCAGCAATCCATCGAGCCTGGCCTTTGACGCGGCCGGGAACCTCTACATCACCGAGCCGTTCGATCACCGCGTGCGCAAGGTGACGCCGCAAGGGACGATCACCACCTTCGCCGGTACCGGTCACGCCGGCAGCAGCGGCGATGGAGGGCCGGCCACCATCGCCCTCCTCTCGACGCCGGTCGATGTGAAGACCGACAACAACGGGAACGTCTTCATCGCCGATCTGACCGCCGCGGTTGTCCGAAGGGTGGCGCCGAACGGCAACATCACCACGGTCGCCGGCAACGGGACGCAGGGCTTCAGCGGCGACGGCGGCCCGGCGACGCAGGCGATGATCAGCGGTGCGGCCGCCATCGCCGTCGACCCCTCGGGGAACCTCTTCATCGCCGATCATCCGTCCGCCGCCTCCACGATCTCCCCCGCCGCCGACAACAACCGCATCCGCCTGGTGAACACCTCTGGTGTCATCACCACGGTGGCCGGCCCCGCCCCCGGCTACAACGGCGAAGGCATCGCCGCCACCGCGGCAGCCATGGGCGATCCTGTCGCTCTCGCCACGGACGCGCAGGGCAATGTCTACGTGAACGAGTCCGGCACCCAGCGCATCCGAAAACTGACGCTGGTGGCCGCTCCGGTACAGAACAAACGGCGGGCGAGTAAGTGATCGATCTCAGACGATCGTGCGAGTCTCGAGGTTGTGGCTGACCGACATCGCCTCGGCGTGCTTACGCGGCATGTAGTTGTACTGGATGATGCCGTAGTCGAGCGAGATGTTCTCGACCGGGATGTCGCCCGCACCGCCGGAAACGCTGTAGTTGGCGATGATGACGTGCTCCATGACGACGGTCAGGTACTTCACCGGCTCGCCACCCGCCGCACTGTCCGCGCGGAAGCAGGAGAGGGTAGCCTTCCCGATCCGCTTCCCGCTCCACGATAACCTGAGCAGGCTGTTGGTAGCGGCGTCGAGGTACTTCGTGAAGTTGAAGCTCGCGTGATTGGCCTGCTCGACGGTCGCGGAGCCGGCCGCGCTCCCGGTCGGCGACCCGAAACCTTGGCTCCAGGAGAGCACTTCGATCTCCCCCTGATGCCCCGGCGCCGTCGACGCACCATCGATGTCCGGATCTTCAAACTTGATGTACATGCTGCTCGTCATGGCGATCTCTCCTCTCGCCGAGGAGTATACGTTCCTCGCGGAATGCCGCCTCCCCACCCGGCGTTACCGGCCCTTGACCGCGAAGGAGCCGCACGCTATCTTCCGCGTCCCCACCACTCTGGCGCATTCGTCTAGGGGTCCAGGACGCCGCCCTCTCACGGCGGTAACACGGGTTCGAATCCCGTATGCGCTACCAAACGGGAATCAGGCCCGCGATTCGCTCGCAAGTGTTTGAAGAGAAAACCCAATTCGGAGGTTCGAAATTCACCGTCTTCGAATTGCAGGCGTTTCGGAAAGAAAACCTGCTGAAGGCGCTGCTTAGCCGAGAGGGAACCTGACTGCCATCGCTGTCCTGGCGCTGCGGCGAGGCCCACCGCGTAGTCAATAGCCGCGTCGGCATCGATCGCGTCGTAGCGAAGCGCGGCGAGCGCTTGCTGGTCAGTCCCGATCTCGGTGTCCGCACGCCCAAGTTGCTCGGCGTAAACCTCAGGCGTCAGCTGCCGGTCGACGAACAGATCGATGATTCGCTGGCGCCGGTCGCTGGAGGCGCGAAGCCGTTTCTCGATCGCGACTTCTTGGGCACGAGCATCGGAAGCGTAGTCGCGCCACGCGTCGGCAGCGATGTGCTTGAAGAGCGTCAGATAGTCGGTGTCAACGCTCAGACGGTCGCAGTAGGAGACGAATGTTGCGTCGAGCTTTTCTGCACGAATCGACAATCCGCATCGTTTTGTTCGGCACTTGTAGTACGAGTAGATTCCGCCGTGTCCCCGAGCCTTGTACCCGGTGATCGGGGTCCCGCATCTTCCGCATTCGACGAATCTGCGGAGAGGAAATTCGTCCCGGTTTCGCTGGTACGGAGTGATCGTTTTGCGGCGACCATCGAGGAACTCTTGCGCGATCAGGAAGAGAGTCTGGTCGACGATCGGTTCGAAGTTGCCGCGCACTCGCGCATTCCACGGCTTGACCACGATCCATCCCGCATAGAGTTCGTTGCGAAGCATCGAGTGAAACGTCTGCATCGGCACTGGTTGCCCGAGTCTCGTCCGCAGCCCCAGCGTTGTCAGCTGATCCAAAACTTCGCGCTGAGAGTACAAGCCGGTGGCGATCAATTCAAATGCCTGTCGGATCAACGGAGCGCGCGCAGGATCGAAAGCCAGGCGCGATTCGCGCTTCGAGCCTTGCTGGACATAGCCAAGCGGCGTGCGGAATGCCCATCCGCCGCCCTCGATTTTGGACCGCATGCCGCCGAGGGTGTTGTCGGCGCGATTGGAGTTGTCCAATTCGGCAAGGGCGGCTGATAGAAGCCCGGAGAAGCGACCGATCGTAGTTTCGTCGATTGGCTCAGTCGCCGATCGAAGTCCGACTTTGCAGTCAGTAAGCTGCTTCCAGACGAGCGCGAAGTCGAGTGCGTTGCGAGAAAAACGACTGGCGTTCCATACGATGACGTAGCCGATACGGCCGCGATTCTTTCGGAGGTAGGCCAGCATCTTCCTGAAACATCGGCCGCTCAATCGTCGTCGCGGATTCGCCCGGATCGACGAAGACGCGGTCCGTCGAGAGACCGCGACGATCGTTATAGGAACGACACTCGCGCTCCTGCCTCGGAATGCTGAAGTTGTCCGCCTGCTCCACGGACGAGACCCGGCAGTAGATGACTGCCACAGGCGGCAGACTTTTCGGATCAAGCCGAGATCGCGTCGGACGGCGTTTGGCCATCAGGACACTCCTTCCTGAGCTTCAAAGTTGCCTGCCTTGGCGATCGCTCAACGAGGGCGCTTACAGTTTCGGTTGCGAAACGGCACAACATGATCCTCGCTATCGACAGCCTCCCGCGCCAGCGCTTCGTAAGATGCCGCGCAAAGGGCGTACAACTGTTGTCTGATTTTTTCGAGTTCTTCGTCGTCGAGTTGGAGCGAAGGAGGGAGAAGCCGGCGGCACTCTTCCAGCGAGAGCATGGCGGATCACCTGAGCGTCGCGAGCGACGCCGGTTAAACCAGTGCTCACCGAATGCGAGTGGCCTGAGATGGGTTTTCATTTTGACGTACGAGGGTCAGGTTCTTCCTGTAGGCCTCGCCCGCTGATCAATCCACGTGGTCGACAATTAGAGTCCGTTTGCCGCTTTCGTCGGTGTTACGTCGAACTTCGCGAGAAATCCTGCGGCGAATGAGCGTCACTTCGCCGCGACGCTTCTTAATCTCTACAGTTTGGAACGCGTCTTTGGCGATCAGCGCTGCGATGTCGGAGGAGGACGGCTCCTCCCTCTCACACTCGAAGTGCATGATCTCGCCTGCGTCATTGAGTTGAACCTTAACGCTCCGATTCTTTCTGTCACGAACGAATCTGAGAAGATCGCGCTCCTCCAGATTGCTGGCACGCCAGAGCCTGTCCACTTTGTTCATCTTCTGGTAAAAATCGCTCCGAACTTTGAGAGGCTCTGGATGCTTGGTCAGTTCGAGAATGCGGTTGATGATCGGATTGATCTTCATCAGGTAATACGCCTCGGGCTCGTCATGACGGAAGTAACCCAACTGCAGCATCTCCTCCAGATCAATGTCTGTTCCCATGTGAAAGACAGATTTGAGGTCAGTGAGCAGAAACACAGCAAATCCCATCTTGCGTATCGTCTCGTGCGCATACGCGAAGTGATCCGTGCCCGGCTGGAGCATGAAGTCAATCAGCCAAGTGAGCCGATTGAGGGGGACGCCGAATCGGTCGCGGATCTCGACACATATGAGGATCGCGAAGACATTGCGGAACGTGTACGTGTTCCACTCACCCTTGCCCTGCCGAGGTGCCGCGCTTCCGGTCCGTTCTTCGAGGGTGCGAAGCTGTCGATACGTGAGACCGACGACGCGAGCCGTTTCGGATGCTCGAAAGCGGCGCGACGATAGCTCGTCATCAGCGGGCGGAGTGGGTGGCATTAATGGGCGACTTTATACGAAAGTTAACCCAGCGCGTCAACTTTATCGTCCGCTCGCTCACCGTGCCTCTCTCGACAGAGTTGCCACTCTGTGACACCCCAAACGATGCCTGCCCGCACCGTAAAGCATTCGCAGGTAGTCGGTTACCTGCAAAGTGACGAGGGCTCCTGGCATGTGCGGTGTGACAGGTCCGACGAGTTCTCACGGCAAGGCGAGGCGGCTCGGAGACACACCTCTTCAGCAGCGTGTTGCACTGCGCGGCACGCGGTTCTCGTTAGACCCCACGATGACGCCCGGTGCTCGAAGGACAGCGATCGGTAGGGAATCGACTCCCCGCGCTGACCGACGCTAACCGTCGCGGTACGAGGTTGTGAAATGCGCGATCCCGAAAAGATCATGGATGTGCCGGAATGCGCGATGTGTGGCAATGTCGCTCCACTCACCGAGCAACGAGGGGCGGTCCTTTGGTTACTGGTCGACAGCCGGCCGTATCAAGGTGAATCTATCGATGAAGTATTCGTTCACGCGCTATGCTTCAAAACGTGCGACGCCTTGGGGAGAGATTGAGTGCGTCAACTACGATCCCTCATGGCGCGACCAAAGTCACTCGCCATCTGACGACGGCGATACCGATCAGTCGAATCGCTTGGAGTGACAGGCGCTCTTCGCGCAAGCCGCCGGGTGGTTCGAGCTTCAGCGACGACAGAAGGACTCGCACGTCGTTGATCCTGAGCGAGGCGAAGAACCAATCTCCCTGAAAAATCACACGGTCACGGGGCAGGCTTTCGAATGACGATCGGCCCTTCAGGTTGGCATTGCTGGACGTCGTCGAGGATCACCTGGCCGCCGGAGAGGTGGAACGTCGCTACGTTCCAGATGCGGAAGGTACAGTTGGGAGGGGGCGTGAATGTGCGCACCTGACAGCCGCGCGTGTAGACCTGAATCGATGCTCCGGCGTCGGCGATCGTGCCGCTGCCTTGATAGACGTGGACGAAGTAGCGGTAACTGCCCTCCGCCGTATTGCGGACAGTCAGCGTCTCATACGCGCCGGGGTAGAGTTGATCGACGTCGAGGTGCGCGAACAAATTGCCGTTCGGAAGCAGGCCGTCCTTGTTTCTGAAGTAGACGGTAGCGGCGTCCGGAAAATGCGCATCCGACTTCCAGAAGTGCGTATCGAGATCGCGCGGCTCGTTGCGCCACCCGAGGACGAAGCGGGCGACCTCGTCGCCGGTGAGATCCGGCGAGAGCGGTAACGCCGCCTTGGTTACTTTGCCCTGTTGCACATCGAATTCGCGTTCGGATGGACAGAATCCCGGCGCTTCCGCTGAAAGCCGGTGTCTGCCCGGTGGGAGGTCGAGCGTGACCGAGCGCTGCGGTTCCGAGGTGACGGCGCGCGTGCCTTCCTTCACCGTCGCCATCACTGACTGATCCCTCTGGGTAGCATTGGCCAGCGTGAGCTCGAGGCGGCCGAACTCCGGCGTGAGATCGAGAGGCACCCGAACCGTTTGCAGCGCGGCTGCTTCGACGTGCGCTGTGCGCGGCTTGTAGCCGGGGATGTGCGCCGTGAACGCAACCGGTCCGCTGTTGATGCGGCCGATGCGGGCGACGAACGCGCCGCCGATCTTCTCGACCACCGTCGCCACTGTCTTACCTGTGCGCTCCTCCGTGATCGTGGCCTGACGCTCTGCAAGATCGGAGGCAAAGACCGCGTCACGTAACGCGAGATCGAGATACGCCGGCGGCGTCAGGAAGAACGGAATCGCAAGCAACCCCGCTCCGATCACCACCATCGAAGCCAGAACCCCCACTGCCTTCCTGTCATTGGCGGCGGCGCTCATCGCAGATCCTGTCCTGTCTTCTCGCGGAAGAAACTCTCGAATGCGCGAATAGAGGCCACGAAACCGATGCCGTCGCCGACGGTATTCGGCAGCTTCGCCCGGACGATGCCGAGGACCGTCATATCGTCACGGACGAAGATCGGTCCGCCGCTGTTGCCCGGGTTGAGGTTCAAGCCGGAGGTGACGAAGACATTCCGGTCGCGCATGAAGCGGGAGAGACTCCCCTCTCCCGAAATCGATGCGTTGTCGCGCGTCGAGCCGCCTTCCTGCATCAGCGGATAGCCGATGGTGACGAGGCGGACGACAGCATTGGGCGTCTCGTAGTTCGATGCATTGGCGAGGCGTAACGGGGGCAGCGTCTCATCCGCCATCTTCAACAGCGCGAGATCGTCATCGGCGGACAGGCCCTCCAGCGTGGCCGTGTGCTCAAGACCCTTGTAGTCGATGAGATGAATCGGTCCGGTGCACTGCGGACCTTCGCCGAAGATGTGCGCGGCCGTGGCCACGAATCCCGACTTCACGATGAACGCGGTGCCGCTATGTTCCGTGTGGCCTTCGCATTCCGCGCGGACGTTCAGGATGCTCTGTCGCAGCTTCTGCAGTTGCTGGGGATCGACCGATGCGGTCTTTGCCCCTTTTCGCGACGGCGAGTCTTTCAGGATCAGCCAATGCGTCCACCCAACATCGATATAGACGAACAGCGTAACGGCCAGGCCGGCCGCGAAGAGACCGGCCAGCATTGCGGTGCCGCGTCCTGATTTGCTAGTCATGGTTCACCTCGCGTCCATCAGCGTGCCGCAGTCCATGCACCGTTCGCCAGGAATCACCTTCGCGGAACAGATCGGACACGGGACCACGGTCTTGACGACGTCAGGCATCGGCTCGGCGAGCGTGACCACGTCGCTCGCACTCATATTGCCGCCGCCGTTTCCCGACGTGGCCACGTCATGAGCAACGACCGTGAGAATGGGCGTTCCGACTGCCGGAACGGGCGGCCCGAGCCTCGGGTCGTAGCTGCAGTTGGGACAGGGATACTCGTCCTCGTAGCCGGTAAAGGTGAAGCACTGCGGGCAATCGAGCTGTTCGCCCTCGCGCATCCGTTGGCCGCACTTCCAGCAGAGGTCGAGGTCGTCGGGCACACGCGGCTCCCGGCAATGCGGGCACGGTACGTGTGTGGCGAAGGTCTTCTTGCACTGCGTACAGTGGACGGCGCGGCGATCGACGCCCGCACCGCAATTCGGGCAGGGCCGCTCGCCGAAGCGTTTGTCGACCGGCACGACGGGACTGGCCGGGCGTGGCGGCATGACGACCGGCTCCTTCGACGCTCTCTTGTCGATCCTGCTCGCTTCGAGGGCGAAGATGTCGCGCCATTCCACCGCCTCGTAGACGACGGCGTTCTCGGAGCGGTCGGCAAACTGGCCGGCCGTGCGGCAGAACGGCAGAAGCGCATCGCGGTACTGCTGGTACGAGAGCTCGGTCTCGAGCTCGGCGCCGGCAATGGTGCGGAAGTGATGGAGGAACTGCTCTTTCTCCTCCTTGGTTGCGACGATCTGATTGAGCCGCTCACCGGCCTGATGCAGGACAGCGTATTCGGGCAAGTACTGCGTGATCGTCAGATCCGGGATACCGCTCCCCGTGAGGCCGCTCGGCGGGTAGACCTTCTTCATGTAGAAGTCGAGCAGCAGGCGATAGACCGCGAGCTTCTTCTGATCGCGGAGCATCTGGATCGTCTTCTCGATTTTTTCCAGCAGATAACGGCGGTGGGTGAGGTGCTCGCTGCGGGCGTCGCGGTAGAGAAAATCGACGGCATGCGCCTCGCCGCCGAGATTCACCTCTTCGACGGACAAGCCGTTCATGTATGTGTATCCGAAACGGAACGAGCGCTGGTCGCCGTCGCTGGACATCGGCTGGACATTGAGCAGTCCGAGGAGCCGCGCCAGGACAAACGCCTGCAGCGACTCGGCGTACTGCCGCGCCTCGGCCGGCTGTTTCGGAATGAGATCGCCGAACTGGAAGCGATTCTTGTCGGTGTGCAGCTCTTCTTTCTCGGGAAACGCGGCGTACGCGGCGAGGAGGCCGAGCGGCGCCGTCACCGAGCGCGGATAGAACGCCGGCACACCGGCCAGCTCCTGGTAGAAGACGATCATGCCGCGGTGCTGTCTGCCGATGTTTTCGAACTTGAGATCCGCGTCGCCGCCCGTGTACATCCTGTTCACGGCGCTCTGGAAGTCCTGTGCGTGCTGGACGTTGTCGGCTTCGTAGACGCCGATGAGGCATTGCCGCTGTTGCTTCTTCACTGGTTCCATGCCGGTGTGCTCCAGCCCGTGATCGCTCGGCGCGACCCACACCTTCGATAGCCGATAGGCCTGCGCGATCATGTCGTCGCGCTCGCGGGAGCTGACGCGGTCCTCGTCGAACAGCATCGTCAGCGCGTCCGGCTGCCGCTCCTTGCGGACGATGGCATCGCGGCACTTACCGAGCACCGCCTCTTCGATGGTCTCGGCCGGTGTGCGCTGGATCTTCTTCAGGGCATCGAGCAGGCGATTCACGGAGAAGACTTCGGTGAGAATGTCGCTGCCGATCTTCCGCAGCGCCTGCGTCTCGGCCGCCTGGTCGCCGATCCAGATGGCGTACCAATCGTCGATGTCGCCCTCGCGGAGGAGGCTCATCGTCAGCTCCGAGACTTCCGGCGTCGCGAAGTAAGTCTCCTTCTTCTTCAACTGCTTCTGCACGCGCTCGAAGCCGGCGAGCAGGTCGTGATAGCGGCCGAGCAGGCCTTCACCGCCCGCGCGATCGTCGCCGAGGAAACGATCAAGCTCATTGCAGATCTCCCGGCCGCGCTTGGCGACCTGCTTCCCGGCGCGCGCGCGGAAGTGCTCGAAGAATGCGCCACGGTCATCGTCGTCGTGACGAACGTCGACCAGCTTCTCGTAGTCGCGGTTCAAGTCCGCCGCGCGGAACAGCGTCTCGCGCTCGTGACGCACGACGTCCAGATGCAGTTGGTTGAGCGCGTCCGCGTAATACTGCACGCGGTCGCGCCAAGCCGGCACCTGGTCGTCGAAGTACTTCATGTAACGGTAGTTCTCTTTGCGCAGGAGCACCTTCAGCTCCTGGAGCACCGAGAGCGCGTAGTTGATGCCGTAGTGCGCGTCGTCGGACAGCTCGGCCGCCTTGGCCTCGATGGCTGGCTTCACGCGCCCGAGGTACGTGCGCATGTTCGTCTCGATCCGGCGGATGCCGACGCCCCACTCGTCGGGATTGTCGGAGTCTTCGTGCGCGAAAAAGTCGTCGAGCTCCGCGCGGCGCGAGGCGAAGAGCGCGGCCTTCTCGCCGTTCGGTGCCGCCTGCAGCTCCACGCGCAACGCTTGCGCCTTCTGAAGCAGGTAGTTCTCGAACGTCCTGCCGCCGCCTTCATCGAAGACCGAGAGCGCATCTTCGATGTCGATGCGGTCGATGACGCCGCCGCCATCGCGCCGTTCGTAGCGGCCCTGCGCACATTGCACGCTCTCCTCGGCCAGGAACTTCGTGAAGAGGTGTTCGAGCGGGTCGTCGGACGGTTTTTTCTGCCAGTAGTCGAGTACTTTCGCGGCCAGACGGCTGGCGCAAGCGTTCTGAACCCGTTCCGTGGGGAACGAGATCGTGGCCAGACCGAATGAGCCGAAACGGCAGGGGAACGTGTCGCCGACGATGGCCTTGTGCGAGGCGTCCCTGCCTCGGAGCGCGTCATTCAGGAAGTTGTGCGTGTAGACATTGAGGTTGAACTGCTCGAGGTTCACGCGCGTGGCCCGCTTCATCGCCGCGAACGATCCGACCGAGTAATCCTGATACAGCACCTCAGACACCATGCGATAGGCGTCGAGCTCCTTGCCGCTCGATCCGATCGCCAACCCCGCCTCGTTATAGCCATCCAGCAGGTAAGTGCTGCTGAACGGCGGCGGCCCCATTCGCTCGGTCTGATGCGTCGTCCAATCGGCGATGAACGGGTGGCCGAACGTGTAGTGATTGAGCTCCATCAGCGCGGCGTAGCCGTTCGCGCGGACGCGGTCCGCACCGGCATAACCGGCAAAGAATGCCGGGAGGAGCAGGATGCCGACGCGCTCCGCGTCGCGGAAGTAGCGTCGTGCGAGGAAGCCCATGTCGAGAAAGGTGCCGCTCCCCGTTCCGCCGGCCAGGGAGGCGATGATGACGACCTTCTCGTTTCGCGGTTCGAACTGGAAGCCGAGGCGCGACGACTGCGTCAGGACTGCCGCGTTGGTCAACTCGCGGTGGCACTGCTCGAGACGGCCGGTGATCTTCTGATGATTCGACGCATCGAAGAAGCCGAGCCGGCTGGCAATGCGCACCTGGCCGGCACCCTCTTTCAGATCGCCAAGATGCGCGATCTTTCCGCCGGCCGGGAACCAGCGCTTCACGTTGGGGAAGTGCTCGAGATGCTCTACGTATCTGCCTGTACCGCCAGCCACGGTCAGATCGACCCGCTCGGACGAGGAAAACCTCACGCGCTCGTAGAGCGGATCGTCGGCCGCACGCAGCTCGTACTGCTCGTACGCCGTCTGGTTCTTGTCGGTATCGAGATGCATGAAGCGCAGGAACGGCAGACGATCGAGCGCGCCGTAGCCCTCCACGATTTTCCGCCGCAGGCGGAGGAGCACTTCCTTGCCCGTGCCGCCAAGACCGATGAAAAGCGTCGGACCGACGGGCTTGTCGGTGGTAAGGACGGTCGGAAGACTGGCTTGCAGTAATGAATCGAGGCTCATGTCGGCTCCCTGATTACGCCGGAACGCGTCGCAGCAAGAGGACGGCGCCGGAGATCAGCCACCACATCGCCAGGAAGATGGCCACCCACGGCAGCCACGCCCAGTAGAAGCCGACGTCCAGCACCACATACAACGACACGAAAATCCAGGTGAGGGTGAAGAGCAGGAACAGGTTCCAGAAGATCGTCTTGCAGAACTCGTCGCGGTAGTAACGGAGGAAGAACGGGTAGATCGACTTGTAGAGGACCGTCCAGATCATCACCACGACCAGAAAGATTCCGGCGCTACGCAACAGCGTGTTGCTGGACTGCGGAACCGCCGGTTCCGCGGTTTGTGCGATGAGGGGCAGCGTCAGTGTCCAAACGAGTGCGGAGGGTGCGGTTCGAACGTTCATGGGATTCCTTTCGTGTTCAAAGCCGGCCGGTTCTTGACGGACGGCCCGGAGGCATCGGGGGTTTGGAGGGCGGCGGTAGCGGCGGTCCCGGAAGCGACGGACCGGGGAGCTTCGCCGGCTTGTTGCTCACCGCGCTGCCGTCGGTTTTGATCGACAGGCGGCGCATCCCGCCACCGGGCAGCTTCACGTCCCACACTCCGTCCGCGGCCGGCACGACGGACAGGTCACGGCTGCCGTTCACTGGCTGGAATCCGTATCCGTTGCCGATGCCGCGTCTGAGGCGGCCCAGCAACTTCCCTTCGTAAGTCACATTGTGGATGCCCATGCGGCGCAACGCCGTGACGGTCTCCGAAGCGCCGGATACCGCGATACGGAACGTCTTCTTTCGTGACAGCAGGAACGCCGCTGCTGCTCCGGCCACGCCGAGCACTGCCAGGATCGCGAGCAGAATCACCGTGCGGCCGGAGGTGGAGTGAAGAACGAACGTCACCGGCGTGACGCTCGGCTGCACGCCCGGAATCGTGGCCACGTCCTGGAAGGAGAAGATCGACGAGACCTGGTCGATACCGAAGATGCCGGCCATCCGCTGCGGCTCGAAGCGCACGTGAATATCGTTGAACGACATCCGCACGGTGCCCGTGTAACGCACCACCGCGCCATTCCACGCCAGGCGCACCCATTCGACGATCCCTTTTGGCGTAAACGACAGCGGTTGCTGAGAGTGAAGCACGGCTTCGATGTGGCGCGTTCCACTGGGCGGGATCGGCTGCTCGATCGATCCGCTCGCGGAGTCAAAGACGCCCGCCTCCAGCGGCTGTGCGCCGATGTCGCGCTGCGCCCACTCCTCCGGCACGAACGCCGAGCCCATGGTCAGCTCGTACCGGCCTGCCGTCACCGAATGCTGGGTGAGGTAGCTGCGGATCTCGCCTTCGATTGCGAGCTGCACGTTGTCGCCTTCGGCGAATGTTCCTTTCTCACGATCGCTGACGACGAGTTGCAGGTCGGCGCTCAGCACCATCGGCTCGATGGCCAGGTTCTTGAGCTTGAGGTGCTCGCGGCCGACGAAGAGATCCTCGTTTCCCTGCACTCGTTTCGCATCGCGCAGCGCGCGGAAGCGTCCGTCGTACCAGGCGAGCGTCTCGTTCGGTACCGGAGCCGCCGAGACGAGGATGCCGTAGACGGCCAGCGTGGCAGTGTGACCGTTCTCCTCGAGCGTGTACTTGAAGAGATGGACTGAGCGGAATTCGTCCTTCGTGGCGAGCGAGCGAAAAAAGTCCTGCACACCGGCGTCGGGCTCACCGGCGTTCGTCTCCACGATGTTGTCGGTGATCAACCAGACAACACCCGTAAAGTCGCGGCTGAACGTCCCAAGCGCTTCGGTGAGGTACGTACTGTTGCCGGTCCGCTGCGGGAAGCGACTCAACGCGTTCGCTGCGCGGAACTCGCGAATCGGGACGACCGGGTGCACGTCCTGGACGTCGGACGGAATGAAGCGATCATTCGATGTGAAGGTCCACATGCCGGCAGTCGTACCCCCGACGACGCTCTGGCGTTGAACGAAGTCATCCAGCCATTGCGCGAAGGCAGGCGACTGATAGATGTAGTGGACGCCTAGCTGCACGCGCGTCTGCCGGTCCGGCGTTCCGGGCGGGCGGTAGCCGGGATACATGCTGCCGGAGTTGTCGAAAAGGATCCGCTCCGGAAGCGCTCCGCCGCGCGTAAGCGGCGCGGCTGCAGCCGGCAACGAGAACACGACCGCGAGCCAGAAGGCGAAGGTCTTCATCGCGCTGCTCCTCGGTCGCGCAGCTCGCGCACCTCGACCACGCCGTCGCGATTGCCCGCCGCTACGTAGCCGTCATACGACGCCAGCGCGGTGATCGGCGCGGTCGAGTGCCCGTCGAGCCGCCACACCTCGTGGCGCGGCAGGTGCGCCAGCTCGTACAGAAGCACGCGACCGTCTTCCATGCCGATGGCGGCTGCGGCGCCGCGCATGACAACCGGCGACGGCTTGGTGGCACGCTCGTGCGGCGCGAAGGAGTCGCGGACGGCGGACCGCGCGAAAAGCACGCCGTCGCTGTCGATGCGCACTCCGTCGCGATCCCATGCGCCCCGGTCGTCGTGCGTCAGCGCGAACAGCTGCGTGTCCGTCTCCAGCGGTTCCTCGACCGCTCCGGTCGCGGCGTCGATGCGGTAAAGCTGCCGCGCAGCGCCGAAGACGGCGAAGACGGCGTTCCCCAGGAAGGCAATCGGCTGCTCAGCGAGGACTTGCAACGACACGGGATGCGACGTCACATCGTCGCGAACGACGTGCAGATGAATCCGCCCATTTTCTTCGGACAGAAAGACGACATCGCCTGTCGCTGGATCAGCCGCCAGCCAGCTCGTTTTCGGCGATCGGTGCAGCGTGCGCGCCGTTGCACGCGGCGGCTGTCCGGTCTGTTCGACGACGACCACTTCGCGCCAGTCGCCGGTCGAAACCGTGGCAAACAGACGATTGCGCGCCGGCGTCAGCGCGTAGATCGGCGTTCCCCGGACCGGGACCTGCCAGAGTGGCCGCACGCGTGGCGGCTCGAGCGTCATCGGTCCGAGGGCGTACGCGGTAAGCTGATTCTCCGTCGAGACGTAGAGGGCGCCGTTGCTGATGCATGGCTCTGCAGTGATCCGTCCCGGCGTCTGGAAGCGGCACAGGCTACGAGCGCGCACGGGGTCGGCGACTTCGATGGTGCCGTTGAGGGATATGGCGATGAGATGTCCATCGCATGCGAGCAGCGTGCGGCACGCGTCGCCAAGACGGAGAGTCAACGCAGGTTTCTGCACCGTCCACTCAGCCGGCCCAGTCGACGCGTTGAAACCGAGACGGCGCGCGCTGCCCTTCGAGCCGGTCCAGTTCGACGGCGAGGCCGGCAGCGGCGAGGAGCAGGAGCGGCAGAAGTTCGCGAAGGAACGATTGTGCGTACGGCATTGCGGGCAACGCCGCAGCACGTGTCCTTTCGCGCAGCGTGGCGCATCCGCCACGACGTTCGCTGCACAATTCGGTTCCGCACAGGCCAGAGTCACGCGATCTCCTCAACGCATCCGGTTCACGATCACCTCGGGCTGCCGAATCACCTGCTTGCCGCCCTCGATGAATCCATTGCGCACGACACCGGTAATGACACCGTCGGCGAAGCGAGGGTCGTTCGTGGTGCCGCGGCCGATGTGCCGCGTGCTGTCGAACGGCGTCTCACCGAGCTTCACCTCAATCGCTTCGACCGAGGCCAGCAGCAGGAGTTGACGGACGAGATTCGCGCCGGCCTGAAGTTCGTCGCCGCGCTTCTCCATGTCCGCCTGCTGGCAGCGTTGGAAAAAGAGGTCGGCGAACGGGAGGAAGGTGTCGGTCACCCAACGCTTGAATCGGAAGTTGAGCGGATTCGCGCCTTCGGCGCCGTTTTGGGCCGTAGCCAGCAGCGCGGCGAGCTCGCGCGTGCGGCGCAGCTCTTCGGCGTCGGTCGGGAGGCGCGAGATCTTCCGCTCCAGGATGCGTGGGATCAGCGCGAGCTTCTTGACGAAAACGCGGTGCTCCTTGCATGGCGCATAGACCGTTTCGAAACTCGATTGGAGATCGGGAGGGATATGCTTCGGCAGATCATCCAGCAGCGGCTCCCATGCCGCACTTCCGGCGGCGTCGTCGGCGCCGGCGCGCAGCAACGGGTTACCGGAGAACTGCTTCCATGATTCGCCGAGCACCTGATGCTCGAGCGCGACCGGATCGGACCCGCTCCGCGAGGGCTTGGTGGCGAATTCCTCGACGGTGTCGCCAAGCCGGGCCAGGTCCTCGCGGAGGTTGCCGATGGCCGCGGAGACAGGCTCGAAGTGCTCCACCTTGAGGAGGGAGACCTGACCGACTTTGGCGCCGAGCGTGCCGGCGATCGCCTGCAGGTCGTCGTTGAGGCGTTGCAACGCCGTGTCGAACTTCGCGCTCGTGGATGCGAGCCGGCGCGTCAGCTCGTCCTCCTCGGCTTTCGCATCGTGAAGCGTTTGGCGCAGCCTGAGCGTCGCAACGGCGGGAATCGGCGCGAGCAGAATCGCGACGCCGAGGATGCCCCAGAGCACCCACGGGAAAGGCTCCTGCGTTACGACGATATCGAATCTCCAGCGAGGCGGGTCGGCCTTTGGTTGTCGGGGATGCTTCTGCTCGAAGTAATTGGGCAGGGTGTCGAGAAGCGCATAGTCCGGTGTGTGATGCTTGTACCCGGGCAGGCGACCATCGAGAGCGTCAGCGAGTGCTGCGTAGGTATGCGGCCATTTGTTCTTCTCGTACGTCGTCCGGAGTTGCTCGAAGACGACGTCGAAGTCGGCCGCGGACGTGGACTTCGCGCTGATGAACGCGGTGAGCGCGGACGCTACCGCGTCCGTATCGGGACCGTCCGGACACTCTTTCACCTCCGGCGGCGCCGCCGGTTTGTGGCCGGCACTCAACTCCTGCAGGTATGGCTTCATCGAATCGCATGCGGCGTAGGCAGCGTTCGGCGCGAATGCAATCGTCAACAGCAGCACGGCTAAGTAGCGCAGCTTCATCTCGTCACCTCCAGCTCTTCGGCGAACTGCCCGCGCGCGGCGACAATGTCGCCAGGCATGCGCGCCTCGACCGTGCCGCTTAGCCGCCGGCCGCTCGAGCTGCGGCGCAGCCTCACCGTCAGGCGAAGCGTGTCCCCCGTCTCGGGGCGCAACTCCAGCGGAAGCGCGCACACGGTCGCGTTTCCTTGCGAGGCGCGGTCGGCACCCCATACCAGGTTCAGTAGAAAGGCCGTGCCGGCCATGTCGCCGGCAAAACGAAAGCCGGCAGCGAGATGGCAGCTCTCGCCGGGCTCAGGGAGTTGCGCCGCCGTGAGCAGCTCGACTGCCTCGCCGCGGCCGGTGTCGAGCCGCAGCGTGCCGCCACGCGCGATCTCCATCTTCCTTGACTTCCCGCCATGCAACCAACGCATCGCCAGCGCCATGCTGCGAACGCTGTGATCGAGCACGGGCGCGTTCAGCGCGCTCTTCGCGCCAAACGCTTTGCGCACCGCGTCGAGCGCGAAGATCTCTCCGGCGAATACGAACGGCACTTCCTCAGCGCCGATCGCAGCCAGCGGAGCACGCAACTTCTCGCGCACTTCGTCCGCACGCGCCCCGACCCACGCGTCGTCCAGAACGCTCTGCAGCGCGCCGTGGGTGACCCGCGACGACAGCGACTCGGGCGAGCCAGTCAGCAGCGAAAGCAACCCGCGTTCGAACGCGGACGAGGCGGCGGTCTGCAACGCCGCCGCGATCTGCCCGGTCCAATGACTCCTGCCGAAACCGGGCGCGGTAGCCGAGGCCACTGTACGGAATCGCCGAACATGGCCGTCGCCATCGGCGATGGCCACGCGATGCAGATGCAGGTCGTCGTCCGACGCGTCGGCCACGACGCATGTAACAGGCGCCATTTCAAGGAGCGCCATGGCCGCGGCGATCTCGCGCCGCACGACCGTCAGGCGCCGGAAGCCACGTCGCCGGAAGAGCTTCTCCAACACCATCCGCGCGCGACGGCTGGCGTGTGCCGGCACCACGACGAACGGATCGACATCGGAGGCGGCTATCCTGCGATCGGCGATGAAGGCGAAGGTCGGCTCGAGCAGGGCGTCCAGCAGGGCGAAGGCCACCGCCGGGAGTGCCGCCGCGGCATTACGGTCGGCCAATGCCGCGGCGGACGAGAGCACGCCGATCGGCGACGCAAGCTGTAGCGCATCCGTTGTGGCCTGCGGATCCCACGGCCGCCGGAGACCGATGCGCCGAGCGCGCTGAAAGAGATTGCGCGGCGTCGCCTTCCCCATCGTCTCCAGCGCCTCGTCCCACACGAAGTCCGCATCCTCGGCGACGCGCGGATCGAACAGGATGTCGGTCGACACATGCCGCGTCGCGACCTGTCGGATCTCCTGGCTGCACGGCACGAGCTGGCCGTCGGCGGTGACGAGCAGCGCCGACAACACGCGGCCGTAGTCGATGATGAGCTGCGGTCTCATCCCATCCAGCTCTCTTCCTCGTGCAGGCGCGCCGGCTCGATCTTCACCGGCGCTGCGTTTGCGAAGACTTCCAGCGTCCGGTTTGCGCCGACGGAGAACGTGACGTCACAACCCGGGTGGCCCGCGGTGTCGATGGAGATCTGTCCGATGAGACTGACGTGCGGATTGCCGACGATCGTCTTCTTCACGCCCGTGTTCTGATAGAACTTCAGATTGAGGTAGCCGCTGAGCGGCACCATCTCCGGCGGATAGGGTTTTGTCCGTTCGATCGGATAGCTCTCGCCACGCCCGATGACTTCGTCGAACTCCGGCTCGATCGGGTTCGTGAAGGTCTCGACGCCGTAGCTGTGCGGCAGCTTGCGACCTTCACTAAGAAAAAGGATGCGGGCGTCGCGCGCGATGAGGCGGTCTCGCATCGAGCCATATAGCGCGGCTCCCTTGGCCACGCAGACCTTCAAATGTTCTTCCTCGAGCAGATCTCGGTCGTCGCCGAGGTTGGGAAAGACCGAGCGAACGCAGCGGCGGATTTGCGGAAGAAGGCTTTGCCGTCCTGTGTGAAGGATGTAATCGACGTTGTCCGCGTCGATCCCAGCGAGGGCGAGCGAGGACTTGATCAGATCCGCGCTCTTCGCAAGCACCGTCTGCAGGAGGTCGTTAAAGGTGTGGGGGGGAAGAGCCGGGATGGTCACGCTGCTCGGCGACAACTGAATGCCACCGCCGGCCATGCGCACGATGAGATCCGAGCGCACGAGGATCGGCAACGACCGCTCCTGCGCGATGTCGATCTTCACCTGCTCCGCCAGATCCTTCCACTGCGCACGAGCGCTCAGCACCTGCTGCCACACCTCGACGCTCCATTCCTCGCGGTCGCGGCGGCGCTCAAGGTCCTTGAAGTTCGAGGAGATCAGAGTCGTGTCGAACTCGAATTTCGGCGCCGGAAGCTCATCGACGCAAAGGCCGAGCAGCCGTTTCATGAGGATCACGTCGATGTGATCGCCGCCGATGGTGTTGTCGCCCATGTTGGCGAGGATGCGCAGGCCGGTACCGCCGCCGCGCAGCTTGGTGACGTTGGCGACGGAGACGTCAAGCGTGCCGCCGCCATAGTCGAAGACCAGCAGCGTAAGGCCGCGATCGCGCGCGATCGCCTTCGTGATGTCCGCGGCGTTGCGCGTGCGGCGGAGGAAGTCGATGTAGTAGAGCACCGCGGCCGACGGCTCGTCGAGAATGATGCCGGCGTTCACCAACTCGCCGTCGTCGCGATGCTTCTGCTCGACGCGGTGCACGCGCTCCTCTTCCGTGTCGAGGCCGGCGGCGCGGCAGGCCTCGAGCACGTCACGGATCTGCAGGTCATAGAAGTTCGCCGGCACGGTGATGATGGCCCGGCGGATGTTCCATTGCGCGCCGTTTGTCGATTCGACGTGGAGCTTCTGCTCGGTCAGCTCGACAAGGCGGCGGATGATCCGCGACGCGAGCTCCGCGGCCGAATACGAGCGGTCGAAGAATGTCCGGTCGCTCTCGTATCCCATCACGCGCTTGATCGAGCGCACCGTCCGGTCGGGCGCGGTGTCGGCCTCATTCCGCGCCGCCTGGCCGATCTTGTACGTGTCCGGATCGTCGAACACGAGGACGCTCGGGATGAGCTCCCTTCGCGACAGTTCATCCTTCACCAGTTCGATCTCGCGGCGCCCGCTGCCCATCACCGCGACGACGGAGTTGGTCGTCCCGAAGTCGATGCCGATGTAGTCCAGATACTCGCGCTGTTTGACGAGAGTGATCTCGACCGGAACGACGACCGGCGTCTGCCCATGAGGCCGGATCGTCACGGCCGCCCGATGTTTCCCCTCAGGCAGCGTGCCCTGCCGGCAGAGGACCTTGAAGTCGAAGAAGCGGGCGAACGTGGTCGGCGACACTGGGCGCCCGGCGGCGTCACCGCACAGGAGCGTGAAGGTCGATGCTCGCGTGATGACGTCGAGCCACGGCTGATCGCTCTCCATCGACAGAATCTCAATGTCTGTCGTGCCGCGGTTTTCAAGACGAAGCGTCGCCGCGTAATCGCGTTTGGCGACCGCATTGGCAAAGCGGACGGCTGCCGGCTTGACGCCGAGCCGGTAGCGGAACGTGCGGGCCGTGACAGGGACCTCGATCACGCCGGCGTAGTTGACGAACTCGAAAATTACCGTGCCGCTCTCGCCATCGCCGTTCGGGTTGTCGTCGCGCGTGGCCGTCCAGACGATCGGGATGGACAGTTTCTCGCCATAGCGCAGCAGGCGCTCCGCGTAATCGCCTTCGACCCGCAGATGCGGCGAGCCGTTGCCGCATACCGCGCGAATCCGCAGCGGAACGCTGCCGGAATTCGTCAGTTCGACCGGGCGCCGCGCCATCTCACCTTCCTGCATGTCGTCGAAGTCGATGGCCGGCGTGAGGACTTTCGGCATCGGACCGGAGCGCACCTCGAGGCGGAACGGTCGCTGCTTCCGCTCGTCGTCGTCCACGACGCACGCGTACTCGAGCGTGCGGTGGAAGCCCGGCGGCAGCAGCGCTCCGTCGACGCCCGCGGTCACCTGGACCTCGCCGCCGGCAGGCACTGTGATCGCCGTCCCGGGCGCAAACGCGACGGCCGGGAGCGGCATGACGTCCTTCGCCACGATGGTCACCCGCATCGCGTGCGCGCTGCCGTTGCGTAACGTGAGCGGCTTCGCCGGTGAGAGTGTCGAGATGAGAACGTGCGATTCGGGCGTGACGTCCAGCAGGAGCAGCAGACTGCCGCAGAAACTGCAGTACGTGTCGCCGGCGGCAGTCTCCCACTGACGACAAAACCTGCACTCCGCCGTGGCCGCCGTTAGCCGGCTCATGAAAGCCCCCGTACGATGATCGCGACAGTGATGAGCACGAGGATCAAAGCGCAGAGGACGTAGAGGCGCATTGCGAATCGTTTTCGCGGCAGTGCCACAGGAACGGTCTCCACTTCCTCGGCCAGCGGTTTGCGGATCGTCGTCGCCGAGGACGCGTTACGGATCGCGGGCTTCGCGACCGGAACGGCCGGCTGTGATGCCGGCCGCTCGACATGAGCCGACAGTAGCAGCACGATCGAGCGGCACTGTGGCCGTGGGTCATTCGTCTCGAGACGGACCACACCCTGCTGCGGCCCAACCGCCCGCGCCCAAAGCTGAATCGTGAACGGCGCTCGCCGCTCGAAGAACGCGCCCGCCAAGGGTCCGTTGCGCCGCTGCTCGCCGGCTTCGAATGTGAGCCACTCCGGGAGATCGGAGAAGCGGACGGTGAGCGGGACGGAGCTGCTGTTCGACACGGCGAGCCGGTACGGCCGCGCGCCGTTGCCGAGGTCGAAGGGACGCGGAATCGGCGAGCCGTTGAAGTCGAATTGCGCGATCGGATACGCGCGGCGCGTCGTCATCCGCACCGCCAGCTCGTCGATGCGCGACGTCACTTCGTCGCTGACCAGAAAGCGTATGCGGCCCTGGAATTCGTTTTCCGAATCGTGTGCCGCGGTCAACTCCAGCGTGGCTCCTGCCGCGCAGGCGACGATCGGCACGATACCGTCAGCCCCATCGCGCCACCGCGCCGCGAGCCACCGCGGGCACTCGCCGATGTGCACCAGCACCGGATTCGCGCCGCGATTCATGACGCGTACGAGCCGGGATTCGCAGCTCGGCGACTCGACGGTGCCGAAGTCGGCGACGCAGTCACCGGCCTGCGAGCGAACCACGCTCCCCGCGAAGGCGAGCTGCGACGCCGGCACCGGCTCGAGCCAGGTGCGCGCCGGCGCGCTGAGAGCGCCGACGAAGTGGCGCTCGAGCGCGAGCATCGCTTCGCGGGAAACGTTCATCGCGCGGCCACGGCTGTTGCGTGACGAGGCTCCGCGCTGGCCACGATGTAGAGCGCGTTCGTGCCGATCACCTGCTGGAAGCGGCCCTTCTCGTCGTCGACCAGCGCCTCGATGCTGTACGTTCCCTGCGGCACCTTCTTCGGCAACGTCAGCTGGACGGACGACTCGACGACGCCGCCGCCCTGCGGAATGTCGAACTCGTTCGGGCCGGCGCCGAAGACGTAGACGTCGCCGTACTTGAGGCCGCGGAACAGCCGCACGCGAATTTTCTCGGCAGGATTCGGCCCGAGGACGAGGTAGCGGACGTAGAGCGTGGCCGCTGCACCCGGCTTCGGATTGGGAGGATTGAATGTCACCTCCTCGATGCGGGCGACGTAGCCCTGCGATCGGTCGTAGTTCGCCTGTCGTACGGCGAGATCACGGCCAGCGAAAAGGCGGTCCTGCTGTTTGCCGAACGCGAAGCCAGCCACTCCGCCGGTGATGCCGCCGACGATCGCGCTGGCAATGATGTCGTCGCGGTTGCCCCCGCTGGCGACGCCTACCAAGGTGCCGACGAGAACTCCAGTCGCGACGCCGAGCCAGGCGCCTTTCCGCGGGCGGTTCTGCGATAGCCACTCCTTGATATTCGCGGGCTTGACGGTAGTGGCGTTGACGGTCTTGGGCGCCGGAGCGGTGGCACATCCGGCGACGAGCAACGTAAGAATGAGGAAAGATGCAATTCCCTGCTTCATGAATCACTCCACGGGTTCATTTCCTCGGCGGCGACGAGGGTTTCCGGACTGTGTTGGTGGTGGTACTGACGGTCGTGGTCTGCCAGGGGCCGCGCATGGCTTCGAGCGCTTGCCGTTGGAGCTGTCGCATGCGGGCATCAATCGGCGCGGGAATGTCGGGATACGCCAGGTATCTCTTCGCGGTGCCCTGAGCCTCGCCGAATTCGCCCGCCCGCACGGCGCTCTCGATGTCGTTCACGCGCGAATCCCACAACGCTTCCTGCTGCGCGTGCCGGTTCTTGTCGGCTTCGCCGTTGCGGACGGCGTCCCGCAGGCGTTCGATCTCGGCGATCTCGTGCGGCAAATCACCGGCATGCAGCTGTGCGCGCGAGGCGACGTCATCGAGCCGGTGCGTGGCGGACCTGAAATCCTCCACGCGGATGTCGGCTTCGATCAGCGGAAAGGACGCCTCGATCTCCCTGTGCAGCTCATCGAGCTCGCGACGCCGACGCTCTGCACGTTGGGCCTCGGTCTCTTCCGGCGGTTTCAGGACGTGGGGCTCAATGGGCGGATCATTTTTTACTGTCCGTATCAGGGGTTTCGGCGGCGGCAGCAGTCCCTCTTGATTGATAACTGGCGGTCGATTGACCTGAACCACTGTTCGCGGCTGCTGCGGCAGCGCCAGCTTCGGGCTTCGCCACAGCGGTAAGGTGCCGACGAGCACGGATGCCGCACCCACCGCGTAAACCCACATAGGTGTCTTCGGTTGTGGCGCATTCGGCGGCGGTGGCGGCGGCTCCTCATCCTCCGGACGAACCTCCGGTTCCGGCGGCACGACGTGGAGAAAGCCCTCGGCGCCGTCGCGCAGCGCTTCGCGAAATTCGATCGACGAACCGAAACGGTTCGCCGGATCGTGGCTCATCGCCGTGGCGATCGCTGCGCAGACGCCCGGCGGAACATCCGGCACGATGCTCTTCAAGTCGCGTGGTCCGGCCAGCCGCTCGTACATCTGCGCGACGTACTCTTTTGCCACAAACGGATCGTTGCCGGTGAGCATTCGATACAGCACAAGGGCGGCGCTGTAAAGGTCCGACCGGCGATCGACGTCCTTCCCTTCCAATTGCTCCGGCGACATGTAGCCAGGGGTTCCGATGCGCTTCGCGGAGGACGTGAGGCGCGGCATGCCGGCGAGCAGCGCGATTCCGAAGTCGATCACCTTCGGGCGTCCGTCGCAGACCATCACGTTCAACGGCTTGAGGTCGCGATGCACGATCCCCTTGCCGTGGACGTACTCGATCGCGTCGAGGATCTGCTCGAATAGCCGTAACGCGTCGTCGAGCATCATGCGGCCGTCCGGCAGCGCGGTCAGCACCGCATCGAGAGTCTTGCCCTCGAGGTACTCCATGACGATGAACAATTCGTCCTCCAGCGTTTCCATCGCGTGGATCGTGACGATGTTCGGATGCTGCAATTGCGCGTGAGCCTTCCCCTCGCGCATGAAACGCTCGCGAAGCTCGGCGGAAAACAACAGGTCGCGGCGGAAGGTCTTGATGACGACGCGGCGGCCGAGGACCTCGTCCCACGCCAGATAGACGATGCCCATGCCTCCTGAGGCAATCTCGGCCTCGATTCGATACGACCCGATCTGTGTTCGCACGTCTCTCCCTCAGACCTAGTGAAAGAGACACGGTGCTCACACTTTGGTTGTTCGCCTTCGGCGTATGCGTACGAAGGCGACCGCGGTCCCACCGATCGCCAGCGGCACGAACAACCACGGCCAGCGCTTGGGCCGGACGAACACGAGGCGCGCTGGCAGAATGCGGACGTTGTACGGCGCGCGGAGGCGCGTCCGATCGACGCTTACTTGCAGGCCATACGTACCGGCGCGGCTCGCGCCGAACAGGAAGCCACGCAGCAGACCACTACCGGAATAGCGGAGCTCCAGCGCATCATCCGTCTGCAGCCCGTCGCGCGCGACCGCGGCGCGAAACAGGCCGGCGGGTGAACCGGCAACGACGCGTCGCAGATCGATCGGCCGCGAGCCCGGCGCGGTACAGTCGATACGCATCGTCACAGGCAGGCACGCAGCGGCGGACGCTCTGACGCGGCAGTCGATGCGCGTCGCAGGCGTCACGGAGAAGCCTGACCAGCGATCACGGAACACCTCGAGCCGGCGGCCGTGAGCGTCGGCCGTGGTGATCCGGACGTCGGTCCAGTAACGGCCGGCGAGATCGCACTCGGTCTCGCCCGTGCTGTGGAAGCCGCCACCCGACGGGGTATCGGGCTCCGCCGCGATTACGGCTCTGGAACCGTCGGGCCTCAGCAATAAAACGTCGGCGGACAACGCATAGCCCAACAGCTCGCGCAGCGGCTGGCTGCTGCCGTCCGTGATGCGGTACACGAGCGTGATGCGGTCATACTGCCGCGGTGCGTCGCGGGCGTTCGGCGCGACGAGCACACCGCGCGGAAAGAACTGCTGCGAGAGGATTCGCACATGAGCGTTGCGGTGTGACCTGCGGATGATCCACTCTCCCGGCGGCGGCCGCGGCACGACCAGTGTCATCAGCACGTCGCCGATGCCGAACGACTCCACGCCTGCGGCGCCGGCCCGAACGGGCGTTATCGTGCCCGGAGGAAAGATCAGCACTTCCGCGTCACGGGCGCCGCGAAACACGTCGAATACAACCACATCGAGGTAAGGAGGGATGACCAGCGTGTCAAGCCCATCGGCGTTCTTCGACGGCATGCTCTCGACCGTCCGCGTGCCGAGCATTCGCGTGACCGCGGCGTGCCCGGCAGCGAGTGCCTCACCGGCGGTCGCGCCGGCCGGCTCGACGTGGAGGGCCAGGTCGCGCCACAGCTTCGCGTCGGGAGTGCCCCGGCTGATCAGCAGCACGTCGACGCTCACGTCCGACGTCGCGAAGTGCGCGCTGACGAAACGCTGCAGGCTGTCGCGATACATGTGCATGTCGGCGCCGCGGACGTACGGCACACCGTCGGTAAGAAGCACGATGGCGCGGCGGCGCTCCGGATCGCGAGGCAGCGTGCGAAAGAGCGTATCGGCGGCGGAGAACGCCGTGAGCACGTCCGTGTCGCCGAGATCGTCGACGGGCAACGCCTCGATGCGTCGTGCGAGTGCGTCCATGTTGTCGCGGCGCACAGGCGTGAACGGCAGATCGATGCGCACCGTACTGCCGAATGCGATCGCGGCAAGGCGGTGCTCGACGCGATTTGCGGCCGCGTTCCGCGCCATTAGGTCGGTCGTCATCCGCAGCAGCAGCGGTGCGAGCCCCCGGTCGGTGCCCATGCTCGTCGACGCATCGACGAGCACCACGAGATCGAGTCCTGCACCCGCCTGCGCGGCGGTAGCGGCGAACAGCATCAGGAAAAATGCGAACGCCCGCATCACAATGAAGAAGACACGATCTACGGCTTCTTGCCGCCCGCGGCGACGGCGCTCCACCCCTGCGGATCTCCGCTCAGCGTGAACGCAGCCCAGTACTTCGGATCACCAAACACCGGATTGTCGATGAGACTCAGCTGTGCCTGCCGCAAGCTCTCGGCAACGGAAGCGCCGGCCACAAGGCGGCGATAGAACTCGCTCATCAACCCCGCCGACGCCGTGTCGTTGATGTTCCACAGCGTCGAGATCACGTTGGGCGTGCCGGCGTAGAGGAGTGCGCGCGTGAGCCCGACCACCTCGTCGCCTCCGCTGCGCGCGCCAACAGCCGAACGGCATGCCGAGAGGACCACCAGGTTGACGCCGGTGAGATCGAGCGATGAAAGGATCTCGTGGACCGTCAGACTGCCGTCCTGTCCATCGCCCGGCGCCAGCGCCACGCGGCTGAACAGCGGATTGTCGCCGTCGTACAGCGCGTGCGCGGCGATGTGGACGAAGTCGATCTTGCCGCCGAGGCTGTACAGCATCGACTCACGGGCGTCAGGGCCGAGGTGCGCGGTGGTACCGAGCATCTGCGCTACCGCATTGGCCTCCACCACCGCACCCGGAAGGGGCAGCAGTGGCAGCGGAGTGTCCGGATTGCCGAGGACGAGCGCGCGGCGTTCGACGGGGGATTCCTTGGCGTGCAGGAAGCGCAGCGAGCTGGCGCTGGGCACGTGGATGAGCGTGTAGTCCTGCACGAGATAGCGGCCCGTGTCGCGGTTGCGAAGGGCCGCGAATGGGACGTAGTGCAGCACGCCGTGCGGCACGATCACGAGCATCGTCGCGGTCTGCAAATGGTCCAGGAGCGGTGCGATGAGGCCGTCGAACGCCTCTTCCGCGGTGGCCAGAGCGGTGCACGATTCCGCGGCGTTGGACGGCTGTGCGCCGCGCGGTTGCTCGCGCGGCGAGAAGTGACTCGCCCAGCAGACCAGGCGCTGCAGCTTGGCCTCGTCGAGTGGCAGCGACACGTAGTGCATGCCCACGCGGTCGATGACCCACGCGTGCACGAAATGCGTGGAGACGAAGTAGCTGATCATCACCGCGCCGGCAGGCAGGCTGTCGCGCACGGCATCGAGCTGCACCGGCTCGACTGTCGTTACCGATGCGTACTCGGGATTCGAGACCTTCACGCGGACCAGCAGCGTTTGATACCGCCGTTGCGCATGTTGCACCTCGCTCTCGAGCTTCTCCGCCTCCTCCTGCCGTGCGTTTTTCTTCAGCTGTTCCCATCGCGCGATCTGTGTCCGGAGCATTTCGGCTTCGGCCACGAGCGCGGGATCGGCGCCGCGCTCGGCGCTCAGACGATGATTGCCGACGAGTTGCAGGAAGGCCCGCGCGCGGGCGCGCTCCGCCTGCGCGAACGCTTCACCGTAGCGGCCCTGCTTCACGAGCATCTCGATCAGCAGTTCGTAGTACCAGCGCCGGTTGCTGCCGAGGTATCCCGAGAGCAGCTCTTCCACCTTGACGTCGGCGGCGGAGGCATCGAGAGCATCGGCGGCTTTTGTGAAGTAGGTGATCGCGTCGCTCGCCTTTCCTTCGCGCCAGAGGCTGGCGCCGATGAGGCCGAGGAGACCGGCGCGATGATCGCGGCTGGGATTGGCATTCAGAGCCTCGAGCCAGTACTTGCGCGCCGCGTCGTATTGGCCACGGTCGAACAGCATTCGTCCTTTGAGCATGAGTGCGGTCCACCGGACGAATTGCGGGCCCGCCGTTGTGACGAGATCCGGCTGCACGTCGCTCGGTGCACCGTTGCCAAGCCGCACGCACTCCCGCAAGACCCGCTGCGCCTCGCTGTTGAACATCAGCGACTTGGCCTCCGGCAGTTCCCACCACGCTTTGAACGCCTCGTCCATCTCCTGGGGCGTACCCTTTCCCGTCATCAGGTTGCGGCCAGCGGTCAGCATATTGACCATCGCGCCGGCAAGCTCGAATCCGCTTTTCTTCGCCAGCACGCGGGCGTTCTCGATGGCGTCCGCTGCGTTGCTCTGCGCGTCCAGGAGAATGTCGACATCGGCGAGCAAGGTCCACGCGGTTGCCTCGAGATACGGCTGCTTGATCGTCTGGTACAACTCGATCGATTTCTCCAGGTGCTTCGCTGCCGTGCCGTACGAGCCGTCGAACATGTAGAGCGCACCAAGAGCGCTGTGGATTGCCGCTTCACGGTTCGTATCGCCGTTCGCGGTTGCGATCTGCAGCGCCTCTTTGAACGTCTTCGCCGCCTCGTCGAAACGTCCGCCGTTCTGCAGCAGCGTCCCACGATCAGCGAGGACCTCCGCCGTCCGCCGAACGTTGTCCGATTCGCGGACAAGCTTGAGCGCGCGGTCATTCCAAGCCAGCGCCTCGGGAAGCTTTCCGCTCAGGATCTCGACGTCTGCAAGCCTGGCGAGAATCTCCACCTCGATCCAGCTCTCGCGGAATGAAGCGGTCGGAAGCGCCTTCACACCCCCGAGCGCTTTCACATAGCTTGTGCGCGCGTCGTCGAGCCGCCACTGCTGGCGACGCAGATCGCCGATGTGCGCGGCGATCTGCGAATCGAACAACCCGCCAAAGATCGCCGACGCGGCGCTGGCTTGCTGCAGCTGCTCCTCCGCTTTTTGCATCTGGCCCGACTCGACGAGGACATGACCGTAGGCATCGCGAGACATGACTTCGGCGAACTGCAGGAGGATAGGCTTGACGATTTCCGGAAAGCTCGCCAGCGGGCCGAGTGAGTCGACCGGCATTCCGAACACAGGGCCGAGGATCTTCATCGTGTCGAGTGAGAAGCGGGACTTCGGGTCGGCGGCCGCATGCAAAACGGCGAGCGCGCGCTCGTGCGCAGCCATCGAGTCGGCGAAGTGTCCCTCAGCTGTCTCGAGCTGAGCGAGCGTCCAGAGTGTCAGCCAGCCGCCGAACGGCTCGTCGGCGACGACAAACTTCGACGCTGCCTTCTGCAGATCGATGCGCGCGGCTTCGGCGTCGTTCAGCGAGCTGTCGCACATGCCGAGAAGCAGCCATGCGGATGCCTCGCTGGCCTGGTTGCCGCTCACGATGTACGCGTCGCGCGCGGCAATGATCGTCGTATGCGCCTCGGTTAGACGCCCGGACATCATCAGCTGCCCGACGCCGTGCAGCCGATCGTCGGCCGCGGCGATCACTGGAAGCAGAAGCACAAACGCGATGCAGAGTGCGCGGAATCGGTTCATCGTGCATTCCTCCCCGGTGGGGCAGATTCGAAGACGAACTTGTCGAGCGACCAGTTGGGCGGCGTACGGATGCTGCCGTCGCCGCGGCTGCCAGCCGCAGTGGCGGCGAGCAGTCGTTCCAGCTCGCTCTTCGGAATCACCTGCGGGCCGCGCACGCCATCCCATTCCAGACAGGCCAGGCTGCCGAGTGGCTCGTCGGTACAGAGCAGGAAATACGTATCGACACCGAACGGCTCGGTAACCGTGATGGTGTGTCGGCCGAGTTGAATCTCGCGCGGCGACATGGCGACCAACTCGCCGGCCCGCGCGGCGATCGGCAGCCGGTTCTCGACCGATCCGGCATTCCGCGGCGGGAAGAGCAGCACGCCGCTTCCCGCGCTGTCGATGACGAATACGTAGATGTATCGTGGCGCGACGGCTTCGGCCGCTGCGTCGTCGTGCGCGCGGAGCGCGAGACGATAGCGCTCGCCACCGACGAGTCTGCCGTTGTTGCCGATAAGCGTGCCGTCGCTGTCACTCCGCATCGCGAGGCGAAACGGCGCGACGGCGCCGGGCGGCGACTCGAGCTCGTGCCAACCATGGACTCGCTCGAGTCGACTCATCGTTTCGCGCAGCGCCAACGCGGCGAGTGCGTTCGACGCCGCGATCCACGATGTGCGCACCGGCAAAACAGCGTGCTTGCCGTCCATGGCGGACGCCGCCGGACGGATCCATGCGTACTCGAGGTCGGCACCGCGGATACGGCCGATGAGCACGTAATCTGCGGTCTCCGGCCCGGCGACGAGCTCGATGCCCTCAAGGTCACTCAACGCGTTCGCCAGACGCTCCGTCACCGGCAGTTGTACGAAGAGCGCTGCGCCCTCCGGAACGCGCGCGAGTGGTGACTCCCCCGCGACAATCGCATCGCCGCCGGTTACGAGATCCCAAGCCGAACGGCTCCGGCGGAGGAGATGCGTCGGTGTCGTCTCGGTTGGATCGTCGAGCCAGCGGATGCCTTTCCGCATGGCCTCGGCGCGCAGCGCACGCGCTAACGGCACGGCATCGTCACCGCCTCGCGGAATGCAGATGCGCAACGGCTTGCCGGGTGGTGCGGCCCACGTCGCCATCTCCAGGAGTGTGCCTGGCCCAATGGGCGTGCGGAGGTCCGTTCCGACCACACGCGCGACCGCATGGGACATACCGCTGAGCGAGATCACATCGAGCCGCACGCCATCATTCCCGCTCAACCGGAGCTGGCTGCCATTGGTGAGTCCATTCACCCATCCACCATTCAGGATGTACTCGCCGGGACCCGAAAGCTTCTCCACCGCGACGACCGGCCGCATGCTGCGCCGGCTTCCGCGCGTGCCGACAAACGGCCGCAGCCGCGCGTCGGCGTTGCCGGCGATCACCGGCTCCTGCGCCGGCATCTCGACCCGCAACCGCGCCTCGGCGCTTGCAAACGTTTCAGCCGCCGGCTCGTCCGGGGGCGCTTCGCGCATCGCGCGCTCGAGCGCCCACGAAAACGCGCCGTGGATCGTGCCGGCGTCCATCGTCTCGTATGCGAGATCAAAGTCCTGCGCTGCGGCAAAGACGAGTGCTCCGCGATCCTCGGGCCACGGGAGGTCGCCTGGATCGGCAACATCGCGGTCGTCGACCTTCACTGCGCGGAAGCGCGTACCGCCGTCAAAGCCGCGTGCACCCGAAGCGCTGTGACAGGAGTCGAGGACGATCGTGAGTTGCGCGCCACGGGCGAGAATGCGATTGAAGTAGCGGCACAACTCCTTGTCGCGGATGTCGGGCGCGCCGCGCCGCGAGTCTGCCGGTACCAGCGATTCGTCGAGCCGATCGGCTTCGTAGGAGAGCGTGTTGCGGACCTGCGAGCCGTGTCCCGAGTAGTAGAAGAGGATGATGTCGCCTTGATTCGCCGGGGCCACGAGTTCCGTTTCGATGGCCTTCAGGATCGCGGCGCGCGTCGCCTGCTGGTCCGTCAGCGTAACGATATCAGACGGCGCGAACGACTTCTTTGCGATGAGCAACTCGCGCATGATGGAGACGTCGGTCACCGCTCCGTCGAGATTCGAGTAAACGCGTCCCGGCACTGGCGGACCAACGGAGGCGAGGCGCGAGGCAGAGTAGTCGTTGATGCCGATCAGCAATGCGCGTCTGTGAATCGTTCGTGCGGCGACTTGGCCGGCGAGCGCGATCACCAAGGCAGCCGCAATCAGAGTTCGTATCCGCACTCGACACCTTCCATTGTCCGGGCTGTTGCGCACCGTGTCTCTATAGACACCAGAGAAGGGGAGTTCGTTGGATGGGGCGATCAAAAAAAACGTGGATACTCATGGCAGCGCTGTGGAGCGCGGCTGCCGTTCCCATGGCTGCGCAGGAGCCGCGCTCCGCCGCGGTGACGGAACCCGAGCGCGGCGCGGCCCGTGGATTCGACCCCGAGCAGTCGGCGGCGTTGTTCATCGGCGTCCGGCACTTCACACATGACACATCGCTGTCCGAGGTGCGGTACGCGGCCGACGATGCCGTTGATCTGGCGTATGCGCTCGCGGAGGATCGTGCCGTGCCCCTGGTCAAGCCGGGCCGCGTCGTGCTCGCTTTATCAGGCGAGCCGCAGAAGCCGGAATCGCGGGAGCACCTCGTCGCGCTGACGAAAGACGGCGCAAAGGTTTACCCGGCCGGGCAGAACGACATCATTAGCCAGCTCGACGCGCAGTCGGGTCTCGTCGGACCGAAAGGTGTCTTCATCGTTAGCTTGGCCACGCATGCCTATGTCGCCGACGGCCAGCTTCGTCTGCTTGCCTCGGGATCGCTGCTGCGCCACCACGAGACGTCACTAACCACGACGACGCTCTTCGACATCGTCTCGAATTCCGTCGCGCCGAGGTCGCTCATCTTCATCGACGCATGCCGCGAACGGTTGAGTTCCGACACGCGCGGCGCTCCGGACACGGTGCCATTCCTGAAGGCGATGAGCGCGGCAACCGGGCAGGTCGTCTTCTACGGCGCCGCACCGGGCCGATACGCATATGACGACGATTCGCGCCGGAACGGCGTCTTCACCGCCGCGCTCCTCGATGGACTGCGCTGCTCGGCGACGGCCGACGAGCATGGGCTCATCACGGTCAACGCGCTGGCGGACTTCGTCAATGACCGCGTACTGACCTGGCTGAAGGCGCACCGCGACTCGCGTGCCACGCAGGGAATTCAGGTGACGATCGATCGCGGTAGCGGCGGCATGGCGCTCGCGGTCTGCCGCGCAACAGCCAACAATGCGGTGCCGAATGAGCTCGTGAGGAACCTCAAGGACGCCGTCGCGGCCTTGTTCGCGTACATGCAGACGACGGCGAGTTCCGAAGCGGCGAGCGTGCGGGCCGCGGAGAACTCGTTCGAAGTTTTCAATACCGCGGGCATCCGCATCTGGAACGGCCTGGTGAAGGGCACGGTCGCGCACGCCGAAGTCGCGGATCTCGACGGAGACGGCCATGCGGAGATCATCGTCGGCGTCGGCGGCAGTGGCGATGACGCCGGCAAGATCCTCGTGTATGGCAGTCACAGTGAGATGCGCTGGTCTGCAGACACAACGGCCACGTTCAACTACGACTCCGGCCGTAGCGGAAAACTGGCGGTGCGGGCGTTCGCGACCGGCGACCTCTTTCTCAACGGCCGTCGCGAAGTGGTGGCGCTCTCAGTCGATTCACAGGGATGGTATCCGTCGCGCCTCTGCATCTTCGACAGCGGCGGCTCGCTCGTCGCGTCGTATTGGCATCCGGGACACCTGCATCACGTCGCTATCGCCATGGAGACGGCCCACGACACGCCACGCATCATCGTCAGCGGCGTCAACAACGACCTGCGCGCGCTGTTGCATCTCGACGGCTACATCAACACGGTCTTCGTGCTCGATCCCCATGACGTAGCCGGTGAAGCGCCTCCCTACTTCGGCAGGCTACGGACCGGCTCGCAGCTCTGGTACGGCTTCATCCTGCCAGCGAATGACACCGTGGAGCGGATAGAGATCGTCGATCGCGATCACAAGGGGAGAAATGAGATCTCAATCTGGATGGCGTCGCACAACGTCTTCTACATCGGCTTCGGCGGCGAGCTTCGGTCGCTCGGGTCCGCCGATGGCGCGATGCCCGGCGCCGAATTCCATCTCTTGCGATAGCGATGACACTCGACGCCGGGTGAAAGCCTGGTCACTCCCGTGTGATCGGGCAGAGCGCGATGTCGTACACCGACTTGCCGCGGGGGCTGAGGCCGAGTTGCTCGAGCAGATCGGACCAGAGGATCGTCCGAGGATGTAAGGTGCCCCAGTCGACCTGTGGCTCGGACGGCGACGGTGTCGCGACTACCCATGGCACCAGCCGGTCGGCGCGCGCCGGCGGCGTTTTCACGAGATCGTAGTAGATCTGATAGTGGTGTCCCGGCGTCGGCGTCGGCTGCGGCGCGTCAGGATCGGGAGCCTCGAACGGCGGTAAGTTGAGCACCGCCATCTCCACGAGGCCGTTCTGCGGATGAAGCTTCATCACGCGGCGGCGATCCTTGTCGCTGAAGTTCTGGTCGTCGATCTCCACGACGTCGCCCGGCACGTGAATCTCCGCCTCCACCCAGTTCGCCGCCGCCTGCGCGTACGGCGCATCCTGTCCTTCACCTGACGGTTTGCGGAAGTGGATCGGTCGCGCCATTCCGTCGATCTTCACCAGCGAATAGGTGAACACTCTTCCGCTGCGGAGCTTCAGACGCGCTGCGATCATGCAGGGCGGCGGTGTCTCATCGGTGCTGCTCACGGCGGCCTTGAACCCGTTGATGCCGGGGACGACACTGCCGATGCTGGTCACCCAGGAAAAGTCCTCCCGCTCGGCTGGCGTCACCGGAACGAGGTGAAGCGTGCCGTCGTTGTTGCTGCCACGCGCATCGGTTCGGATGGCCAATGGCTCCTGGGGTCCGACAAGCGACAGATCGGAGCTGGACAGCAGCCACGCCCCGCCTCCGGCGAGTGCGCCGTTCATCGCGGTAAGCGCCTCCTGCTGCGTCTTGGTCGAATACAGGAACTGGGCGATCGTCGCGTGATCGTCAGTCGTGCAGGTGCCTTCGCAACTCGCGGCACGCGCCAACAGCAGCGGCATGTGATGCGGAAGCGCTGTGCCGTCGGCGAGTGCGTATTCGTGCGGTGTGTTGACGAGCAGAACGGTCAGTTCTTTGCCGTCCGCGCTCGGAAGGAGGGCAATGATTCCACTGAAGAAAATTCGCAAAACGAAATCCATCATTCATCTCCTTGTCAGTTAGTGTTTAGGGAAGGGTGACGAGGCATAGCCGACCATCTGAAACGGTGCCCAGGCCACGACCGAGCTTCGTTCCAGATCAGGGTCTCCGAGCATGTCGCACTGCGCAAGACGCAGCGCCTCGGCGGCGTCATGGCCTTCCCTGTAGTGCTGATGAAAACGGACCAGCACTTCCGCGGTAGCAGAGTTCTCTCCCACGTTCCACAGCGTTCCAACGACGCCCGGCACGCCCGCAGCGACCAGCGGCCGCACCAACGGTGCGAGGCCTTCGGGACCGACCGGTGTACCGCCTACGCTGCTACACGCAGACAGGACGAACAGGCGTGTTCTCTCCAGCCGCAACTCCGCCAGCAGCCGCTCCGCGTCGAGCGCACCCGAGTCGTTCTCTGTCGGCGCCAACAGGAGAAACGAACGGGACGGCACTTCGGGATTGGCTACTCCGTGTGCGGCAATATGGGTGATCGTGCTTCCGCGCGCTAGGCGCAGGAGCTCCGGAACGGTGGCCTTCTCTTCCTTCCGCTCGTCGACATGCATCACCGCCGCATAGACAGCGCGGATACGCATGGCCTCTCTCTGCGTGGTGTGCAGCAGCGGCAGTCCGCGCGCAAGGTCGAGGTGTGTGTTGAACTTCGGATCGTCGATGATCAACAGCGAACCGAGCGCGGTGTGCGATAACTGCTGGTCCTGCGCGAGCGCGTATGCATACAGCGTTGCGCTCGGCGCGACGGAGACGGAGTAGGACTGGACCAGGTAACGTTTGCCGTAGCGCAATGCGGCGAACGGCAGGCCGTGCATTGAGCGGTCAGGAACGATGACCAGGCGTGCCGGCGCGCCGTGCTGCAACGCAGCCACTCTGCCGATGACCTCCTGCAGCAGGCCCTGATACGGCGCGGCAAGCGAAGCCTCGAACCCTTCCACGTTGCGTTGGGAGGCTAAGTTCTGCAGGGTCGACGTCCAGTTGGCGATGTCGCTTTCATGCACCGGCAGCATCCGCCTTTCAGGAGGTCCGTCATGTCGGACAATCCAGACGAAGACCCGGTCGTCGAGCACCGCGTATTCGAGGACGTATGTACCCAACGGAAGCGCCTGCCTCACGGCATCGATGCCGAACGGCTCGCCGTCGTGCGTTCCCTCGCGGAATCGGGGCGGGACATCGGAGCGCTGCAACACGAGTTGCAAGAGCTCGAAAGCGCGCGACCTCTCCGCGTACGCAAAGGCCTCGGCATCCGCGCCGTCGTCGATCAGGTAGCGAATCAGCTGCCGGTAGGCTTCCTGAAACCGCGAGAAGTACGCCGACCAGAGAATCTCCGCCTCGGGCACTCGCCCGCGGCCGCTGAGGACGGCCTGCTCCTCTTTGCGCAGCGCGGCGATCGCGTCCTGCAGATCGGCACGGGCCGCCGGGCGATTGCCATCGAGGCGATACAACTCGGCCCGCTGAATCAGCAGCGACGCGATGAGCGTGCGATAGTGCGTCGAGGACGCCTCGCGGATCGCCTCGCCGAATTTGGCGATCGCCTTCGGCCGCTCGCTGCCGGTGAATGTCTGAGCCTGAACCTCCGCGAGTCGGGCGCGCATCCCACTGGGGATGGCGACCTCGCGTGGATCCTTTGGCTTACCGATGAGCGGAATGGCCGTATCGAGATCGGCCTGCGCTCCGAGGTTGTCGCGGAGGCGGACGCGGATCGCGGCGCGCGCCCGCAACGCAATTCCGAGGTTGCTGCGCAGCCCCACGACACGCGATTCGTCGGTATTGTGCGCGAGCTCGTCCTCGAGGAGGCGGATGGCGATGTTCTGGAAGCGCAGGCCGATCGCGGGATAGCCGAGGGCGACGGCTGACGATGCGCTCCCGCCGAGGAGCACGTGGCTGGACTGCGGCTCAACGATGCTCTGCGCGTGGCGTAGCGCGTAGTACACCTCGCGCCACGCCAATCCCTCGTGACCAATGAGTTGGAAAAGACCGATCTTTCGCGCGACGACGTTGCTGAGGTTCTCGTTGTCGTTCGTCCGCTCGAAGATCGTCTGCGCGTCCGTGTATTCGGCCACCGCGTCGAGATAGCGGCCCTGCACCATGTGCGCGAAACCGCGGCCGGCATGGACGCGCGCCATGACAGACGGAAAATGATGGCGGCGCTCCTGCCGCTCGATGGCGCGCAGCAACGCGAAGGCGCGATCGAACTGATTGCCGACTGCTAGTCCGTTGGCGCGGCCCAGCATCGCACCGAAGCGCAACGGGCTGCCGGTCGCCCTAAAGGCAGCCTCCGCCTCCTCGTACAGCGAGCCTGCTGTCTCACGGTGGAGCGCACGTTCTTCGTTCCGGGCATCGCGATAGAGCATGTGCGCGCGTGCCAGCGTGACGAGCGCCTTGGGCTTGCCGGAATGGAGCAACTCGACACTCTCCAGAAGATAACGGTCATCCGTGAGCCGCGCAAGCGCCTTGGCGATCATCGTCGCCAACGTCAACCGCTCTTCGGCCTCCTCGGGGCGGCCATGTGTGACAGCATCGGCCCATGCCGGCAATACTTCCTCTTCGACGTAACGCTGAGCGGCGCCGCGATACGGCGCGATGAGCTGGCGCACGGCGCGCGCGTCTCCGGCGCTCGCGCGTTCCGGCAACCGCAGCACGTTCAGCGGCCACTGAATCGCCGCCGACCGCGCGCGCTGCACCATCAGCGCCGCGTGATGCGCTGCCGCTTCAGTCGTCCACCCGCTCTTCGGACCGCGTCGTGTTTCGTCCCACGACCTGATGGCATCTTCGGAAAGCCCCAGTGCCTCTTCGGCCAGGGCGCGGTTGAAGCGGGATCGGGTGTCGGAGCGAGGCGCGATGCTCACCGCGCGGTCCGCGACGGCGAGCGCCCGCACGAAGTCGGCGGGCTCGTTCTTCCGTTGAGCACGGATGTAGTACGCGCCGGCGAGATCGCTCAACAGCTGCGCGTCGTTGCCGCGCTTCGACAGTGCGGCGAGCTTCTCGACCGCCGCACTGGTGCACTGCTCCGCATACGCAAGTACGCGGACCGTCTCTGTCGCCGTTCTCATGAACCGATCACACTCACCACCCATAGACACCAGATCGGCCGGGACGGTGGTGGGACCGCAGTCGGACTTGTCGACGACGCGCGCGCCTGATCGGATCGCGTTACAGGGACGCCACGTCGAAAACCCGCGCAGCCACGGTTCCGCGACGCGCGGCGGCGGAGCCGCCAGCGCCAGGGAAGGCAGAAGGACCGCTAGGCAACACTTCCACCACAGCCACACAGGTGGTCTGTTCGTCAAATCCTTCTCCGCTGACTCGCAATAGGTAGTGACTGAATGGGCTCCGTGATGATATAGGAAACTCTCGATGAACGGCGACGCGGACGAGCAATTTGAGCGGTTCGTGCGGTATTACAAGCGCGTCCTTACGCTCTTCCACGCGCTCGGGTTTTCGAGGGAAGATGCGCGCGATCTAACTCAGGACACGTTTCTCCGTGTCTATCAGCATATGAAGGACTATCGCGGTGACGCGATATGGGGCTACTTGCAAATAACCGCAAAGAGGGTCGCGATGAATCACATCCGCGATATCCACACAATCAAACGCACCGCGATCATGGAGTCAGAAGAGAAACTCAAGGACGTCAGCGACACTCGGATTCAACCGGCTGACAAGACCGCGGAGGCCCGGCAGGCATCGGACTGGCTTCACCGCGCTGTGGACCGTTTGGACCTGAACCAGAGAGCCTGCATGCGACTGTACCTCAAAGACTTTTCGTACGTTGAGATCGCGCAAGGCCTCGGACTCACCGAGTCCGCGGTCAAATCGAGGCTCAATCTGGCGCGAAAACGCCTGCAGGAAATGGTCGGAGACGACCTGGAAGATTTTGGTGACGAGCCATGATCAGCAAATCAGTGTGGCAAAACGCCTATCGCGATCCCCTTGAGAAAGAACAGATGCGGGTTGGACCGCCGCCGACCGACGAGCAGATTGAGGCGTTGCAGCGCGGCGATCTCCCCGACGATGAAGCCGAGCGCGTGCGCGAAGTGCTGTCGTATTACCCCGACCTCGTGCGGGCTATGACGATGCCATTCCCCGATGGCGATGAGGTGCTGACGCAGGAGGAACTGGCGGATCTCGCCGCATTGCGCGAGAAAGTCCAGACGCTACCGAAACAGCCGGCAGTCTTCCCCGAACGGCGGCAGCCGTCCAGAGTGCTTGCGATCGCTGCCTCGATTGTCGTGATGGTCGCAATCGCAGGCTTCGTCGTCTGGCTCGCAACGCCCGGCGAGACGCGGTCCAAGGCGACGCGCGTGCTCATCGCAGACGGCCACCGCGCCGCGGGAGCACAGACGCCGATCCAGCTCTCAACTCGGGCGGATTACCTGCTCAAGCCGGTGTTCCGGCCGGAACGCTCGTACAGCGAATACCGGCTCGACCTCCTGCAGGCCGACGCGACGCCGCGCGTAATCTGGTCGCGCAACCACATCCGGCGCCAGCCCGATGGCTCGTATCCCGTCGAGCTGTCGACGGCGCATCTCGCTCCCGGTCTGTACGAGCTCGTGCTGTACGGCGTCGACGGCGACTCAGCCGACCGAATGGCGGTGTACACGATCCGCATATCAGCTTCCTAGCGACCTCTCCTGTTCGCTGCACGGACACGTTCGCCTGAGCGGTGTCTGTAGCGGTATCGAGAGAGCGCGAGGAGCTGAACATGACCACGACTGTCGCCCAAAGTGAAAGTTTCTGCCGCGATTGCGGCGCCGTCATCAACGCCCGTGCCGAGATCTGCCCAAAATGCCAGAGAATGACCATGTCCGCCACGTCCAGCAATCGTACAACGGTGTGATCTTCGCCCTCTTTCTCGGCGGTATCGGCGTGCTTAAGTTCTATGCCAAGCCGGTCTCGGAATCCTGTACCTGCTCTTCTGCTGGGACCTTCGTCCCCGCGATCGTTGATTTCGTCGAGGGCATCGTCTACCTCTCGATGAGCGACGAGAGCTTCAACGTCAGCTATAAACGTCGCGTACGCGCGCAGCGGATCAGAAGGTCGGCACCTTGTACTGCCACATCCGCTCACCGTCGACATATGCCTCGCATCGCTCCCCTCGCTTGAAGTTCCCGCACCATCCCTGCAGGAAGCCGATTTCCTTTTCGCCTCCCGCCGGAATGATGATCGAGAACGTCTTCTGCGAGACGTCGTTGCGGGTGTGACAACGGAGATCAAAGCTCGCCGGATACGGCGTGGGGTTCCGCAACACGAGCACCTTCGTTCCGTCGCCCAGTGCGGAATTCCGCATTCCGACTTGGAGGCCGGAAACGGCGTCTTTCGTCAATTCCCGGTAGTCGGCAACCGCGGCGCGCCGCCGCGCAGGTCGGTCGACGGCGCGCTTGCTTTTAGCCACCGTCGCCTGCGCGAGCTTGCGCCGCCTCTCCTCGTCCGCTGCCGCGGCAACTGCTCTTTCCAATCCCGCTTGTCTCTCGTTCGCAGCGGCCTGCTGCCGCTCCACTTCACGAATCGATGCCGACGCCCGCGCATAGTCCTGATCGATCTCCCGTGACAGATTGGCACGCAGGTCGTCGTTGCGCACCGACAACAGGCGGGTTCTGGCTTCGTTGACAGCATGATTCAATGTTGGTCGAGTGGTCACGTCACCGGTCTCGAGGGGTGCCTTGACATAGCGCGCCTTCTTTTCGGCATCCTCACAGCCTGCGGTGAACAGGCAACCGATCAGGCCGAGGTAAAGCAGGAATCGCGACACAACCATCTCGTCGTGCCTCCAATCTACGTAATGGATCAGTCTGGCCGAAATTCTCGACAGCTGCCCGGCCAAACATCCTTTTGTGTTGCCAAGCTCTCGATGAAGAGACACCTTCCGCGGATATTTGTCGACAACGTGGCGTTGATCCCTTTCCGCGCTGGTTCGGCAGTCGAGCAGGTGATAGGTCGTCCGGATCGCGCCTCGGACTGTTTTCGGAGGGGCACGTACGCAGCTGCTGAGGGATTCAGATCGCAGCTTTTAGGACTATTCCGATTCGGCACCGCTGGCGCGGCTGGCTCTGCAATGCCGGCATCGAATCCGTCACCACCAGCGCCTCCCGCGACGGCTATCGGGCCGAATACCGCTCCGGCGGTCTCATCGGGCCGGATCTACGACCAGACTCGACATCGCCCGGTCCGATCGTAACTCCTGCGACGCGTCAGACGACGACGTGCTCTGCTGCCTCGTGCCGGCGTTCGACACCGTTGTGCGCATCAAGCACCCTCTCGGAGAAACGTCGGAACGCTGCTAGACGAGCCCGCGTTTCCCTCGATGCCGAACACCGCGCCGAACTTCGCCGAGTCCTCGGCTATCTGACTGCCGCGGTGAGACTGTCGTCCGCGATCGATACGGCCCCCGAAACGCCGTTGCTCAAGGCGCCGCTGACATACCCGCGGCCGTACAACCCTCCGAGGAGCACGGCTCGTTTTTCAGGCCATCGGCGATTCCATGACCGAAGCGGTATCGTCGACGGCGATCTTCTCTTCGTGATCCCGACACCCGAACTGCGCATAGTTTTCCACTCCCGGCTCAGCACCTCACACGCGACTACGACGCGAGCCTTTCCAGCGCTTTCTCCATGTTGTCGGACAGAGCGCGCAGATGCGGCTCAAGCCAGCGGAGAGCCGTGCCTTCTTCAGTCCGAAGATCGAGCGAGATGCTATCGAGCGCAGCGAGGGCATCGAACAGGAGACAGGACACCCGCGTCTCGAGGGGCAGTGCGGCCCAATCGAGGAGCGTGAAGCCCTTCGGCAACACGTCCGGTTCGGTGACGAGCGGAGCGGAGATCGCGGTATCGACCCTCATTTCATAACCTCCCGAAAGGCGGCAGGAGTGGTGCCGAGGGCGGAACGGAACCACCGGTAGAACGTCGAGACCGTCCCGAACCCGCAACGGACCGCAATCTCCTCTGCTGAAAGCGGCGTGGTTTTCAGGAGCCGCACGGCGTGGTCAAGCTGCTTCCGGCGCAGAAAGTCGCGGAGCGGCACGCCGAGGATGTCGGGCGCGATCCGGCTCAAGTAAGGGGCGGTCACACCGAGAGTTGCGGCGAACTCCGAAACGCGTGCGGCTGTGACGCGCCGATAGCAATCCCGTAGGTAGTGGGCGGCGGCGCGCTCAAGCCGCAGGCGGTGGGAATGGGTGAAAGCTCGTGGGCCTCGCATTGTACGGCGAGAAAACGCCGACGAGCTGCCCCGGTCTGGGCGCGGCGCATGCGGGCGAGGCTCCGGGGCAGTCATCGACGCTTCTCCATTTGAGGAGTGACACGTGGACAACCTTCCCTACCTACAGCAGCGATGAAAAGGACACAGTTTTAGCGTTGGTGGCTCAGCCTCTGACCCACCGATATTGCACGCGAAAGACGACGCGAACCTACCCTATCGGGGGGCCGATCTTTGCGAACAACTCAACGCCGAGAACGAATAGCTCCCAGGCGCTGGGCGCTGCGCAGGGCGCGCCGATCGGCGGACCGATCTTGGCCCCTGGCGGGTCCGAAACCGGCGGATCATCAGCGTAGGCGGTCGGAACAGCGAGGAGTACGAGGAGCGCGAGCAATGCTACGCCACGGCGAACAGAAATAGGTCGCATAAGCCCTCCGAGCCAGCAATGCTGGCAAATGGGAGGGCGCCCTCAAGAAAGAGGGTAACCGCTCAGCAAGAAGTCTTAACGGTCTTTTCGGGGCGGGCTCACGAAGAGGAGATCAGGCTGCACTTCTGCGCGGCGAAGGAACGTACGTACTGCGTGCAGGTCGTCCTTGGTAAGCGTCCCCGCGGCGGCGCCTTCCTTGATGTGGGCGATCGCCGTGAGCGCACCCGTAAGCATTCCGGCATCGGTGAAGACGCGGAAGATTCGAGTGGCAAGCGACACGACCTCGCGCATCTGACCGAGGGCGAGTAAGGCGTCCCCGATATCAAGACTGGCTAGCGCAGCATCCGTCACCATGCCGCGCGTCTCAAATTCCGCTACGACATCGCGGAGGCGGCGGATCGCCTCCGTACGCTTTCCGCCATGCAAGAGAACGCGGGCAATTCCCCACTCGGTGCGAACGCGATCGGTGGAAGGGCCGCCTTCGCGGAGCAGGGCAAGCGCCTTGTGGAAGTGCATGCTCGCCTCGCCGAGATTGCCGCGAGTCACCTCGCAGTCCCCGAGCGCAGATGATCCGCGTGCAATCCACGTCGAATTGTTCACGCTCTCCCCGTAGTCGAGGAGCTGGCGGAAGAGCGAAGCGGCAGCGTCAAGTTGCAGTTCTTCAAAGCGGATACTCGCTCGCAGATAGAGCGCGGACATGCGGCGTTCGTCATCGCCGAGATGCGCGAAGCCTTCCTCCGCACGCTCTGCCATTGCCGCCGCGTCATCGAGCCGTTGCTGCTGGTAGTAGACGCCTGCGCGTACGAGTGCGACGGTGGAGAGGCCAAGGGACGGTGACGTGAGACGCCGGTATGCGCGTTCAGCCCGAGAGAGCGAGTCCAATGCCTCGGAGAATTCGCCGAGTAGCATCTGCGCGTTCGCGCGCTCTTTCCAGGCGGTGCCGCGCAGCTCATACACTGCCTTCGCAGGGTACGTGTCATCACGGAGCGCATCTGCAACGGAGATCGCCGCGTCCGCGAACGTCAGCGCATCCAGCGGTTCATCCTCGCAGATGCTGTGCGCGTGGCTACTGAGCCGACGCACAACGCCTCCATTGAGGAAACGTTTCTGCGTATGGATGTTCGTCCAAGCTGCCTTGGCGGGTGCATCGAAAAGCGGCCGCAGCAACTCCTCCGCTTCGCGGTCCTCCTCGGCTATGCGAGCGGCGTACGTCATGAGCGCCTCGTGCGTGGCAGAGCCCATCACCGGTTCCCACACGTCCACATCGCTCAGGTCATCCTCGGCTACTGCGAAGAAGTCGAGCGTCGTTCGGCACGTCGCGCACTCGGCCGTGTGGCGTGTGATGATGCTGTGCCGCGGCTCTGGCATCGCATCGGGATCGAAGGCGAAGAGCGCGAGTTCACTTTCCGGTATGTGATCCACGTCAGGAGGTCTCCGACAGGGAGCGGTACGCCGTGAGGGCGCGCCTCCGACACTTGTGCAGAAAAACGAGGATTGAGCCGGGTGTCGATTGGAGAACATCCGCGATCGCTCGGGTAGTTTCGCCGTTCAGGTAATAGCGGTGCAGCAGTTCCCGACAGCGCGAACCGATGCCGGCGAGGAGTTGCGACAGCAGGAGCTTCCGCGTTACTTCATTGAGGAGAGCATCGTCTGGAGTCGCCGCGCATGGCACTTCGCCGCAGAAGAGGGCTTCCGTGGCGTCGGCGCGCCGCAGATAGTTTCGTGACGCGTTGCAGATCGCGCCGATGAGGTAGGGTTCAACGGCACGGACGGACGCCGCATGCATGAAGTACGTGGCGAAGACATCGTGGACCAGCGTCTCGGCCTCGGTGACAGGAATCTGAAACTTCCGAATGGCAATCTTGCGAAGCCTGATCGCGTATAGCAGATACACCTCCTCGAATCCCGCGGGCGCGCCTGACGGCCGAGTGTCCGGCTGTCGTATCGTCCGCTCTGCTTCTCGTCGCGGCTCCTGCATATCTCTCTCTCATTAAGGAGTGACAGAACGGGAGAGTTCCCTACCCCCAGGTTATGAAATGCGAGGCCGCATCGGGCGGAATCGGTTACGAAATGCGAACCGGAGGAACGGATAGAGGGCAGTACAACAGGGCTCGCACATGCCCGACTTCATTCTAATGCCGCGTCGTCCCTCACGTGAAGCTCTGATCCGTTTCTTTGCCGAACCAGGACCGCTCGCCGTGCGGCATGCCGCGGACCTGCTCGGATGGCCGTGGCCGAAGGTCGTCTTCGAAGCGCAAAGCGAAAGCGCGCTCCTTTCGGAAGAGCGCGTCGCGTGGTCCGAAGTTGCCTTCTGGCTCATCAACGCGTGGCCGCGTGCGTGGCTCCTCGAAACCCTTGGCGAGGCCGCCGCGCTCCTGCCGCGCGAGCTACATCTGACGCGGGTAGGTTGGGAACTGCCCACGTACATCGTCCGCGCGATGGAGCGTCAGGCGATTTTGAAGCGCCGTGATCGCGACGACGTACACGGGACGGATGTCGAGGAGCACGTCGCCGAACTCCTGCACCTCGCGATCGACGAAGAGACATCCGACACGTTCCGAGGTGATCGCAGCTTCTTCGATGCTTTCGATTATCCCAACTCCGACCTGGATGTTCAGCGATGACGAAGCGTCGCATTCGGGATCGACAGAGCGAAAGCGGTTTTCAGCTCGCCGGAGAGATATCACAAGGTTCGCCGATTGATACAAGTATTGCCGGAGAGCCGCTCGCGATTCCCGCAGACATCATCGAAGAGGGCGAGATTGTCTTTCGCGCCGCGCGAGCGGATTTGCAGGAATTCGGTATCGAGTGTGGCGACCTCCTCGTCGTCGAGCAACGGACCGACGGCCATGCGACATCGGCAGAACTTGTGGTCGCGATGATCGGCGATCGCGCATTCATCGGCCACTGGTGGGCCAAACATGGGAGACGAGCCGTCGTGGGCGTTCCGTATTCAGTCGTCGCCGAAGAACGCGGCCTTCAGGTAGTCGGAGCGATCACCGCAATCGTTCGGATGAGCTGCGGAACCTCTTCGCCGCGTCCGTAGAGACTCAGTCCCGAAGAGAGAACGCCGCGCTCGCAAGACACCTTTGCGAGTCAGTACAGCGGAGAGGGGAAGCAGATGCTGGACGTCACGCGCGTAGAGAACCATCCGATGACCACTACGGAAGAGAAAGCTATCGAACGCCCGAAGGATGAAGAGCCGCTCGCCTTCCACGAGGCGGCGCACGCTGTCGCGATGTGGAAGCTCGATCATGGGATTGGAAGCATCAGCATCGATCCCGACGAACGCACCTTGGGACATACGAGGCCGGCGCGCACCTATGATCTCGAGTCCGCGCGCGACCCGCGAGGCAGACGGTACATCGTGGAGCAGAACGCGATCGTGCTTCACGCGGGAAGCGTGGCCGAACAGCTCCTGCGGCCGGGGAACATGCAGACTGGCGCGTCCATCGATCACGATCAGATTCATGAGGAGATGTACCGGGTAGAAGATGACGGATCAATTCACATTACGTGGTGCAACTACCTTTGGCAGCGGGCGTACACTCTTCTCGCCTGGCCGGGGCAGTGGAAGCTGATCGTGGCACTCGCGCGAGCACTTCTCACCTACCGGAAGCTGGATGGTCGGAGCGCGGAGTTCTATCTCAAACGTGCCGATGACGTGCTGCGGTATGACCCCTCTATGCCGAACGCGGTGCTGATCGGCGAGGTCACCTACGTCTGTTCGCCGTGGCATCGCACGTGGCACTCCAAGTCTGTCGAGACAACGACTCCCCCCAAGCGTACGGAACTCCCGGAACGCGTCGAGAACATGGAGCCGACACCTGACCTCCGACCGGTGCGATGGGCGCTGGAGCCGCTCTCGACGCGCGCGCAACGGTGTATCGAGAACGCCGGCATCCGGAGCGTCATGGACCTTGCCTACTGGAGTCCGAGCGCGCTTGGCTGGATGCGCGGCGCCGGAAAGCTCACCGTTCAAGAGATCGTAGATGCGGCGGCACGCGCCGGGGTGCATATCGCACCGGATGACGCGCCCCTGCCGTGGGTTGCTGATCCGGAACGCTGGCGGCGCTAGACATCGGCCCGCTCACGGGTCCGCAATCGACCGAGCAACGTGATGATTCTGATCGATCTGACCGCAACAACCGTCGTAATGTCAGTTACGTTCCGGCGAGCCGAGGCCCAAGCTCCGCAGCGGGTCGCACTCCCAAGCTTCTAAGGCGTCGTCGTGGGCGTGACGAGCGGATTGTCGTGTGCCACCATGCAGCCGTCACGAAATGCGGCCAGAAGGTGCCAGATGTAGTTTCCGAGGCTTCCAACGGGGCAGAACCGAATCGAAATGCGGATGGTGACGTAAAGTGAGAGCACTCCAACTTTACAAACGATCGATTCGGGCGTATCTTTTCGACATGAAAAGGCGCCTTTCGGCTGCGAATCGACCGGCGGCGATCGGCTACGTGCGGGTCAGCTCAAAGAAGCAGCGCGATGACGGCAATTCGCTCGACGACCAGCGGGAAGCGATCATCCGTCATGCCGTTCTGTCGGGGCTCGACCTCGTCGAAATCTTCGCGGACGGCGGCATCAGCGGTGGCAAGGGCGTCAATGCCCGTCCCGGCCTGGCCGCGGCGCTCGAAGCAATCCGAGAGGGCCGCGCCTCGACGTTGATCGTCAAACACGCCGATCGCCTCGCGCGCGACAGCGATCTGGCCGGCTATCTGAAGATCGAGGTGAAGAAGGCGGGCGCCTCGCTGGAGATCATCGACGAGGCAAAGGACGATCCGATCCGCGCCGCCGTCGACAAGATGCTGGCCGAGTTGGAACGGATTCGCGGCTCGCAGCGAATGAAGTTCGTCTACGCGTCGAAGAAGGGCCGCGGCGAGTGGACTGGCGGCGTGCCGTTCGGCTACCGAGTCGTCGCCGGCAAGCTCGAACCCATCGTCGCGGAACAGTCGATCATTGAGCATATCAACGCTCTTCGCGCTGAAGGGAAAGCGCTTCGAAAGATCGCTGCGTCACTCAACGAGCAAGGGGTTCCGACGCGTTCCGGCAAGCTATGGAACGCGATGACCGTTTCCTCAATCATCGATAGAGCGAATCGCGACGCCGAATCAGCCTAGGGGGACGCCGAAAAGGAAGGGATCGGGGCAGCGTTCGTTGCAGCGCTACCGCTGCCAAGTCGAACCTGTCGCGCGCGCGTAGGAGTGTGCGGAAGTGTGCGGTGGTGTACGGAGCGCGATGACCATTTCGTCAATCATCGATAGAGGGAATCACGACGCCGAATCAGTCTAAGGAACGCCGAAACGGAAGGGATCGGAGGAGCGTGCGCTGCACTCGTGACGCTATCGAGTTGCGGCGGCCACGCCCCGCCACACCGTGGCGGGGCGACTGCGCTTGCACCTATCGCGATTACTTTGATTGTGTTTCCCCGAAACGGTACCGATCGAGGATCAACTTGCCGATCCGTGTCCCGTGCTCGCTTAGGAATTCGTTCTTCCGAGGGGCAATCTTCTTCTCGGCGCGCATCGTCGTCAATGTTGTGTGAAATGAATCTGGTGAGACACCGCCGGCGTCGAACCGCGCGTCCAGTGTGTCGCGCCATCCCATTTCATTGCTGCAAAAGTACGGCAGCGCCGCTTCTAATTCGTCGATGAGCATCGCCGTGAGTGGCGCCACGTTCGGCGGACGATCGGTCAGCTGAGCCGTGAACTGCTCGTCTAGGTACCTATTTGCGGTGAAGCACTGAAGGATCGGGTCGTCACCGATTAGGACTGGATAGATGCGGCATCCCTTCACGCTCATTTCGACCTTACCGCCGGCGATCGCGCGTGCTGCTTTTACCAATTGCCAGACGCCGGTACCGTCGACTAACTTCTTGTGCAGCTCGGAGCGGAGTTCCTTAGGGTCGCGCATCAGGCGTGGGTCCTTTGCCAACAGGCCCGACTTGATCTCAAACACGACCACGAAGTTGCCGAAATCGAGCATCGCGTCGACTTCACCGTCATCAAACGGAACGCGCGTACGCAGGATTGGCGACGATTTGGGATAGAAGAACTCCAATTCGTCCAGCACGAAGCTTTCGAAGCATTCGCCCCACATGGTGGAGAACGTGTTCCGCGCCTTCTTCTCAGGGATCGAGTCGAAGATGGTCCAGTACAAGGTGGTCGATAGCAACTCGATCAAGAAGCGTGCGTCGAGAACGGAATGCCGCCCATCGGTCCGCCTGAAAATCGGCCGCTGTTTGATTACCGTCGCGTCCATCGCCTTCGCGCCGTTGGGGATGTAAGGCGCGAATTCATCGGCATCAGAAGGGGTGACATTTAGCTCGTTGTAGAACGTCTCCGCGTCGCCGCTGCGTCGTTCGAGAAACCTCTTGAGCCCTTCGAGGGGCAGAGTCATCACTCGGAAAAACTGATCGATGTCGATGATGCAGGTCTTATCGTTCACCACGGCGTTTCGTACGTTGGTGAAGATGCCGAAGACGAGCGCGAGATAGTCCTCAATCTTCAATCCATCCAGCAGCAGATCGCGAGGAGCCGTGCCGAGCTGCTCGGTGATCAGTGTTGTCATGCCTTCGTGCGTGGCAACGTGCTCCGTCAGCAACAGGTAGGTTCTGACGAAGAGCTGGAAAACGTCGCGGGGATTGAGTAGTTCCCAAACCGGCGCGAAGTTGGCGATGATTTCAAGGAGGTCGGGGTCCCTCTCCCAGATTTCCTCCGGCGACTCCACGTAGTCGTTGACGTGCAAGGTCAACTCGCCGACGCGCGTCATCGAGTCATCCGTCCCGTCGGCGTGACTGATTCCAAGCAAAAGCCTAAGTGCGATCAGGTGAGCCGGGCGGTTGAACAGCACCACCGGCCCGTCAGCGGCCGCCCGGCTCTGCGCCAACGCCTTCTTCAGATCAGCGTCGGCAAACTCCGATTCCAGCTCCGAGTGCAGCTTGCCATTCATCGCGCCGAGAAAAATCAAGGCGTTGTTGATCACCGCGAAGAGGCTCACGGGGTGGTCGTTCGCAGCCGTCGTTTTGACCAAGTTCCACAGCTTCGCCGGCTCCCTTGAGCCGCCTTCGACGTTGGAGTACATCAGGCGGATAGCGAACTCGGTCTTCACGCGGGCAGTCTACGCCCCGCGTGCCGAGCGGCGCCCCAGTCCGATTTCGGACACATGATCGTAGCTAACGCAGACGGCACGCGCACTCCACAGGATGTAGATTCGTCGCGCCTCGCCGCTCCGGTACGTTGCAAGCGACGGAGTGACTCATCCCGAGAAACGTCCGTGCCGGTATTCTCGCAACATGCAAGTCACGGACAGAGCAATCCGCCCGCTTTCGCGCGAGGAGATCGACGCGCTCGAAAAAGCGGCGACCAGCGTGGAAACGCTGGAGACGGAGTACATGGACAGCCGCGTATTCGACCTGTCGCTCAAAGCGAAGGATGCGGGCGACGATCGGTTGGCGGACACCTACCGGTTACTCGCGGGTGTGTTGCGTCCGCGAGTGGAGCTGATGGGCGACATCGACTCGTCAACAAATCAGTTCCATGTGACGCCATCAAGTCTCGCCGAGGACGAGCGTGCGCTGCTCGCCTCATTGGTCGAACACGTCACCGATCCCGAGTTGCGGGCTCGCTTCGCCGACTACCTCTGGATCGCGAAGCGCGACCGCAAGTACGGAGAAATCGCAGTCGATGACTACCTCGCGTCGGCGCTTCGGCTACGCGATCCGGAGAAGTGGCCAGGCTGCGTTGGTCGTTACGAGCGCACGGCGAAACTCGCAGCTTCGCTCGGCAAGAAGAATGAGAGGTTCACACGAACGATCGGGATCATCGAGGAATACCTCACGGAGCTGGACGGAACAGATCCACTGTTTCTTACCGAACGTCTCATAACGATTCTTCTCGATCTCAGGCAAGGCGACCCATCTCGGTACGCGCAGCTCGCCCAGAAATGTGCGCTCGCGGCAGAAGCACGCGGTAATTTCGAACTCGCACTCGAGTACTGGACCGTACTGCTCCGCTGCTATACCACGCTCGGCGATGCGAAAGGTGAGCGCCGCGCGCGCATCGCGGCGGCAGAGAGTGTCATCAAGAACGGTGAGAGTCGGACGAGTGGCGCGCAAGCTAGCTTCGTCGCCGCGGCGGATTTTCTGCACCGCGGCCTGGGAATGCTGACGAAGGCGGGAGGACCGCAGGACCGCATCGACGAAATCGCCGCGCGCGTTAAGGAGTACCAGCGGCAAGGTCTGTCCGAGCTGAAACAGCACGGCGGCACGTTCGACGCGTCGGAGTTCATCGCTGCCGCGCGTTCGGCCGTTGCCGGCAAGCCATTGGCCGACGCGCTGGCGGCATTTGCCGCGCTGCCGCGGTTGCCGAATCGTGCCGCCGTTCGTAAAGAGGTCATGCGCCGTGCGAAGACCTTCATCTTCACTCATCTTTTCGGCGAGGTGAAGTTGAACGCCGAAGGTGCGCCGATCGCCGGCCGTGGCACGGTCACGGGCGACGAAACCGAAGACACGGACAACGTTCTCGCGTTGATGTACGACGACGTTGTCTCCTCGTTCAACATCGAAGCGCAGACGACGATTCAACCTGCGTGGCGTCAGATTCAGGAGGAGCACGACATCCGAGAGCAGGACATGCTCATCGTCGCGCAGCAGTCGTGGTTCGTTCCGCCGAGCCGCGAGCCGTACTTCGCCAAAGGCATGGCTGCCGGTTTTAACCGCGATCTCATTACCGCGATTCACGTGCTCGTGCCGCAGATCGAAGGTGCCATTCGGTGGCACTTGAAGCGGCGCGGCGTTAACACCATTCGTCAGAATCGCGACGGGTACGACGAGGAGCGCGATTTGAACCAGCTCCTCGCGCTTCCGGAAACAAAGAAGCTGCTAAGTGAGTCGCTGCATTTTGCGCTGACGGCGCTGCTGACGAGCCGATTTGGCTACAACCTACGGAACAATCTGGCGCATGCGCTCGTCGAGCCACGTGACTGCTACTCGACGATCTCACTGTTCTTCTTCGCGGTCGTCGTGATGATCTGTTTTCGCACGCTGCCGGAAAAACCGGAGGTTGAGTCGAGCGACTCCGAGTAAGCACGATGGCTTCGGCATGTTCGACGCCGAGCTCCCGCACGAGGGCGATCGGTGCACCTTCGGGGTAGTGATCGACCGGCTACGGTTCGACGATGCTGCGCTTCGCAACGTATCGCGCCGACCAGTGGTTGGCGCCGCGCACCGCCGTGCAGCGCGCCGACTTCTTCGTGATCCATAGTGTTGTGGCTGCGGTGCGCGACGGAATCAGGCCGCAACCTTGAAGATCTTGACCGCGATCAGCGCAGCGGCGAGGAAGTGCTACGAGGCAGAACGGCGGCCACCATCGCGGGTTCGCGACGAAGTGAGTGCGCTCCTGCCAGGTGTCTTTGAGCCCATGGGCGACCAGCCCGATCACCACGGGCCATGGGGCCGATCTCATCGCCGCGGCCGCGACTATCACAAAGGCGGATTCAACCGCGACTTCAACTACGAGGACGAGGCGGCGCCCGTCGGCCACCGCAAAACCGATGTAGACCGCAGCGATGAGCACTAAGCTGAGCGACCAAACGACAGTGGGCTCGAGCACGCCAACGACTGCAGGACTACGGTTGGCAAGGTCGAATCTGTCGCGCGCGCGTAGTGTGTCCGGAAGTGTCCGGCGATGTACGGAGGGCGATGACCGTCTCGTCAATGATCGATAGCGCAAATCGCGACGCCGAATCAGCCTAAGCGAGCCCGAAACGGAAGGGATCGGGGCAGCCTTCGTTGTAACGCTGCGGTGCCAAGGTCGAATCTGTCGCGCGCGCGTAGGGTGTCCGGGCGTGTTCGGTGATGTACGGAGGGCGATGACCGTCTCGTCAATGATCGATAGCCAAATCGCGACGCCGAATCAGCCTAAGCGAGCCCGAAACGGAAGGGATCGGGGCAGCGTTCGTTGCTGCACTACGGTTGCCGGGGTCGAACCCTTCGCGCGCGCGTAGGAGTGTACGATCGTGTACGGTCGAATGGGCCTCCAAGACGCATGTGTCGGGCCGACGACGGCTGCGCGCCGGCGAGGTGATCAGCGCTTAGATCGTCGCCGATGCGCAGGGGACAAAGGTGAGATCGAAGAGGCCAAATCGCGAAGTTGAAAGGCCGAATTTTGCGGCTTTCTGCCTCTCTTTTATAGGGTGCCGCAAAATTCACCCCATTCCGGTCCTAAATTCGAATGAAAACCGACGATGGAATCCGATCAGGATCGGCCCTGCAGCGGGATGAAGTGTCCTCACCTTCCAGAGCGGGCTGGCGCTAATTGCGATGACAGAACCGTTCCGGGTGGAAGGGTCGAAAGGGGTTCTGGAACGGTCGCTGTCCGCACTCGGCTTCCTGCTCGCGTCGGCGTCTTTCACGCCCGTGCGTAGGCGTGTGCCGTTGTGTGCCGTTCGCGGGCGCTTTCGAGCCTCATGCCCCTGCAACGACGGCCGCCGATGTCCGGAGCCGCCGGGATATCACGCGACGATTCGCGGCCGTTTATGCGCAGGCAACGAGGTCAGATCGTGAAGGCGAAAGTCGAACAGGAGAAAGTCGTTGGCGACTTTCTGCCCGCGGTGCAAAGGGTCCTGGAACGGTCGGCTGTCCGCACTCGACTCGCCTGCTCGCATCAGCGTCCTTCGCGCGCGCGTAGGCGTGTGCGATGGTGTGCGATTCGCGCGCGCAGCGAGCGTCGTCGGACACTCTGACGCGCCGGTCTCAGAAAGTAACTCGATGGCTCCAATTGGGCGATGTCGCCGCTTAAGCGACGGAGGGAACCGCTGATCAACGGACAGGGTGTGTCGTGAGATCCGTCATCGTCCGGAACGTCGCTCTCACCTTGCGCTCCGCACTCTCCCATGCCTGCTGAGAGACGATCCAGCGACAGAGAATTGGCTGCCGATAAAGGCGATCTTGCGTGGCTTCGCGTACCGGCCCATGCCAGATTTCAAAATGCGCAACTGCATTGCCGTCTCGTCCTTCCCACGTGAACGGATCGTTCGCTCGCGGCCGCCATCCGAAGGACTGCCAGACGTCCGCCGCCGGAGTAAGTGGCACCTCGCCGTGGAAGAACAATCCTTGGCCGCCAGTGCGGAACGTCAGCCACCGAGCCTCGCCGCGTTGCTCTGGCTCAAATGCCTCTGCGTTGTAATAGGCGAACGTCCGACCGTTGAACGTCCTCGGCGGATGCAGATTCGCAAGGTCAGCGACCCCGCGCGGCCAGCGCGTTTCGAGGTGGAAGACCACGTCGGTGTCACGCGTGAAGGTGTGGAGGACCGCGCCGCAAAGATGCTCGTCATCGCCTATCCCAGTCAGTACTTGCTCTGTAAGCGCTTCAACCGCGGTGCCCTGACCAGATGCGAGGAGCTTTGCGAGTTCGTCATCGACAGCCCAAGACTCGGAACCGCTGAGTGCTGCTGCTGGTCGCGTCAGCACCCAGGGGTCGTCCATGTTGAGGAGCGCCTGCGCAAGCGTTGGAGCGTTCACTACGCCGAAGCACCCGGCGACGGCCTCCTCTACGGCCCATTGCGCGATCGACTCAAGCGCTCCACTCGGCCGGAGGAGCATCTCGCCTTCGAGCGCGGCGACGGGCTTCCGCCGGTCAGGCGAAGGCGAGGGGAGTTGTCCGACCAGCCCCGCTACCGCGCGTTCAAGTCCGGTGGTATCGACGTCGAGTACGACTGCGAGTTGCTGCACGGTCTGCCGAACCGCCGACGTGCCGCGAGTGAGCGGGATGGCGCCGTACATCTCCCGACCTGCTTCGATCAAGCCAGCGGCGAGCGGTGGGTGGGTGTGGTTCGCCGGTCTTGCGGCTAGATCGATCAGGGGGACATCGTTGCGAACGCGGGAACTTGCGTAGAGGGCGATTGCTGCTTGGAGCTGCTGCCGCCCGCCACCATAGCTCGCCGTGCGTTCGAGGAGCGGGTGAAGCGCCGTCGCAGCGTCACCAGGGATATCCACGATGAGGCGTTCTGCGAGCAGTAGGAGGAGTTCACGCCGCTCCGCCGGCATCCGCTCCCATTCCGCCGTGAACTCGCCGAGCTGAGATGGGTCCTCCCTGCAGAGTGCGTACATACCTCGCAGCGCGGCTTGAACACGATGGGCTCCGCTCGCGCCACCGATGAGTTGCGAAAGGCCGCGCACGCCGAAGGCTTCCCAGGTGGATGGCGTTGTATCGTCGGCCGGGGCGGGTGTGACCAGCGGCCAGCTGCGGCCTTGACGATCTGGGCCAAGTATCCAAGTCTCCTGTGCGCCGAGCTCGCGCGCGAGTCCTGCGCGACGATCCTCGGGGGTGCCCGCGAGAGCACGGATTCCCCAGAGCGACGCTAGATTCGCAGCGGCCGTTTCCACCCAGAACTCGCGTGATTCATCGATCGAGAGCGCGCCGAGCATAGCGATGCACAGCGCCCACCGCTCCGCGTCAGTCATGAGAGGGATGAGCGCCGTGAAAGCGCGCTCGATGCCGTCGAAGTGCCAAGGGTACGGGTCCCTGCGTTCTCGCGTGATCGCCACCAGCCGGCTGAGAAGACTGTGGAAATTAGCCGGACGAGTATCGGTAAGCCGCGTAGCGGTATCTGCCACCGCTCGCCATAGGTCGCTGGAGGAGCCGCTGTGGTCGGTCAGGATCTCAGCCGTCACCGCCTCAAGGTGCGCGACGGCGTCATCGAGCGACAGCGCACGCAAATCTCCTAACAGCGCCTCGGCGCCGCGCAGGTACGGTGGTGTGGGTTCGGTCGGCTCGCGCGTTCCAAACCAGCGGCTGGGATACCGGTAGAGCTGGTCATTCCCGGTGATCTCAAATGCACGGGGCGCGATCGACGCCAAGGTGGAAGGCAGCATGGCACTGCCGCGTGTTGTTGCGACGGCGAGAAGGGCTTGGCGGAGATGCTGAAGAGTTAGGCGGTGGGGCTCGTACTCCCAAACCAAACAGCCCACGCCAATGCACCACAGCGCACGCAGCGTGGCATCCAAGGCGGATGTCCCTTCCAGAGCGCCGATGATTCCGTCGACGGCCGATGTTCGGGCGAGGGCCAGCGGTGGGTCAAACGCGGCAGCGAGACCCATCAGCCATCGCCACAGCGCCGCTGGTCCGCTACGCGCCGCGGCGGTGGCGACCGCACCTTCGACGTAAACGGCTTCGCGGTTGTCGCCACCCTCCGACGCGACGCGCGAGATCGACATGAGCCGCGCTCCTTCTACCTCCCACACGGACGGATCATCGCGCGCGGCCGTCTGAAACCATTCGAGCGGTATCGCGAGCGCGTACTCCTTGCGGCCGATGTAACCGACTTGCAGGCGGCGGAGGCGCTCCTCCGCTGCTGTCGCCAAGTCGCCAAAGCCTGCTTGTCGAGCAAGCGGCGTGAACCTCCGCACAGCTTCAGCACGCTCACCGAGATCGAACGTCCACGCCTCGCCATTCGGACCTACCCACCTTGCGACCCATTGCCGAAGGAGGTCATGCAGACCGCGGTTCGCGGCGGCCTGCCAGAGCACCTCCAGGAAGCCATCGTATGGGCGCTGCGCGGCGATGGCGAGGACCGTTGGAACGACGGCATCGGTGTAGCCATCGTCGCGCTGCGCGCCGACGATGGCGAGCACCCGCGCGAGGAGACGTGTACCTCCACGCATCGCGAACGGGGTCACTTCGGGTCCCCGGTCCGTATCCGCTGCAAAGAATCCCTGCACGATGGCGGCGAGTTCGTCCGGGCGCACGGCAGCACCGAGATCCAGCGGATTCGCCGCTGCCGCTCGCTCCAGGCGCGCCACTGTCGCCGTCGCATAAAGGTGGCGACGCATCGTTGCTTGCCCGGTCTCGTAGGTTCGGCGCGCGAAGTAGGCGTCCGCGCCTTCGGCGCTGATCGCGCTCGCGGGTCGTGTCGGTTGCAGCCAGCCGAGCGTGAAAGCGATCGCTTCGTAGAGCTGAATATCGTTTTCACCAAAGCTGTACTCGATTTCGCCCGCGCCAGTGAAGCCGCTTTCGGCGACAGGCTGCGCCCATGCCTCGATGATGTCGACGTCACCGGTTCGAAGCGCCCACGGTGCGACGGCAATCTGAAACCGCGACGAGAACTTGCTACGCGTGTCGGTCACGCGGCGGAGCGTGATCGCCACGTCCTCCCATCGCTCCGCTCGTGCCAGCTCACGCACTGCTGCTTCGAGATCGCGGATGAAGCGAATGCGCGGAAGGCGGAGGGTCTGCTCCCACGGACGTGGGGCAGTGACGCCGGCGTTGAGCCATCCGCCGTAGAAGTGAGCCATCGTCGTCCCAGCATCGCCATCAAGCGACGCTCGAAGCGAACTTCGGGGGACACCGACGCGCTGCGAAAGCATGCCCCAGCTACGCACGAGGGCGTGCAGCGTCTCATCGAGATCGCGCTCCTCCACCAAGTTGAGATCGCCCGGATGCTGCCGAAGCTCCTCAACAATCTCCACGGGCGAGAGGGTCGCGAACCATCTCCGCAGCAAGTCGCGGGCTCGCGGAATCTCGCCGGCATCAGCGAGGCGTGTTGCATCGCCGAGGACGCCCTGGACCGCAGCCACTGTCCACGCCGTACGCGGCGTGGGCCTGGCCTCCGAGGGGAGGCACGCCGGAATCGGCGTGGGCGGGCCAGGATCATCGAGCCATCGGAGCGCGGAGCGGAGTTGCTGGAGGGTCCGTAGGCCGAGCGCGAGGTCGTGCAGGGTCTCCCAACCGGTTTCCGGTCGAACCGCTGCAACCGCCCGTTGCGCATCGCCGACGAGTTCCGCCATCGGGCGTTCGACCGTCCACGCCTCAACAACGTACGTGGCGGTGAATACCGCCGGCAACTCCGCGTGCCTGTTCGCGAAGCTGAGCGCGCGCATGAGGTCCGCGTACTTCGCCGGCGATGCGGGCGCCCGGAGATAGAAGTCAGCGATGCTCGAAGCCGCCGTAGTGTGCGCACCCGGTGTCGCTTGCAGTCGTCCAGTGAGGAACACTCGTACGTCGTTGTGACGTACAGCGAAGGTGCCATCCTGCTCTTCGATGACCGGCGCGAGCGCCCGTAGCGACTGCTCCCAGTCAGCTACACCGAACGCCGTATCGGGATAGAACCCGCGCAGGAGCGTGCCGGTGAGCCGCGCGGAGGAAAGCGCAAGCGCGGCGGCGAGGAGCGACCCTGCCGCGGGCACGCTCGCCTGGAGTGGTGCGAGCGCAGCGTTCCAGATGCGGTCGTAGTATTCCTCGATGCCAGCGTGGAGCTGTCTCGTCTCAAGGCGCGTGCGAAGCGCCAGTGCGTCAGGTAGGACCTGCGCCTCGGCCACGGCGTACACGGCCGCGAGCGTGTTGCCGCGCGACAGCTCGCTGATTGTCGCCGCGGCGCGCCGAACCTGATCCGCGGGGAACGTGCCGAGATCGCGCTCCAGCAGCACCTCGATGTCGGCCGTCGCGATCGGCGGGACTTCGACGACGCGTACGCCGGTGCGGTTCCGAAGCCATGGCGGATAGCGGTCATACTGTGGTTGCCCCACGATGAGGAATCGGACTCCGTCAGGGATCTCCGACGGCGGTACGAGCCAGTCGAGAAGTGACGGTTTTTCGCGGAGTTGTTCGGGCGCCAGCGTCCGCGCTCGGGCCGCATGGTCGAGCCCGTCAACCGCGATTACGGTTGCCTTTCCCCGCTCTCCTGCGAGCTTCGCCGCTAGGCGCAGCACGTGGTCACGTAGCCTCGCGGGCTCGTTTGCCAGCAAGTCATTGCGCGCTGGCACGCCAGCTTCACTAAGGCGACCGACGAAGTGGCGGGTTCGGAGCTGCATGAGGAGGTCGCCCCACAACGCGGCTGCCGTTGCGGTTTGCGAGTAGTCCTGCGGAAGGGTTGCCGTCGTTGGGCTGATCGGTCGGAACGCATAGAAGCGGAGGTCGACCACAGGGTCCGTGCGATTCGCGAGCGTACTCACGATGCTCGTCTTCCCGCACCCAGCCGGGCCGGTCAGAAACGTCACACGCTCGGGTGCCGTCCGCAAGTCATTCGCGAGATCGTTTGCGAAGGCGACGCGACTCGGGAAGAACGGTGACGGGGGAGGAAAGTCGTGGTCTCCGACAGACTCCTCATGCGGTACGCCGATCGCCGTGAGAACGTCTTCGGCATGAACCTCAGTAGCGCTCCCACGGGCGGAGGTCGTCCAGGTTGCGAGTCTCCGCACAAGGCGGTCGTAGATCTGATCCGCGACAGAGCGAGGGATGTTGCCGAAGATGGCTATGAGACGTGCGATCACCTCCGCCTCCAGTCCCGCGAGGTCGGGCTGTCCGCCGTCGATGCGCAGCGTCTGGAGAAACTGAAGTTTCGCGCCTTCATCAAGCTCGCTGAGCTCCGAGAGCCAAGCTGCCCATGCGGTCTCGTACTCTGTCGGAAGACGGACGTCTCCGAGCGTGCGTGCTTCCGCGACGGTCGCTGTCAGCGCGCGCCAGAATGCTGCCAATGCTGGCTGCGCTTCCGCGCGCGTCTGCTCGTCTGCCAGCTGCCGGTTCGAGAACAGCCGCGTTGAACACTGCACGTCACCTGCGGAGAGCGTCGCCCACCCGCGAGTCAGCTTGCGCAGCAGGGACACGCCGTCACGGGCTCGCACCATGTCGTTGAACGTGAGGGGCGCGTCCACGCGGGTGTGCTTGACTTGAACGCCCGCTCGGCGGCCGTCGTTATAGACGGCAACAACGTCATCCAGCCCTTCGACCGAGGGTTGCTGGAACGTGACGCCGGCGAGATTGCTCTCCGGGTCGAGGAGATCGACCACGTATCGCAAGCCGACGATCGCCTCGTACCAATACGGGTCGTGTAGGCCGGGTTGAGAACTCCTGGACATGCCTTCACGATAGTAGGTTCAGGTCAAGACGGGAAGCGTGCCGAGGCGGATTCGCGCTTGTCAGAGAGCAGAGTTCGGATATGGCGTAATCGCGGAGCAAGGTCTACGGGAGGTAGAACTCCTGCATGTGATTCGTTGCGTGAATCACGACGCTGTTCTCCTGGCGCGCGAACCGAAGTGCGCGCGCACAGCTTCCACAGGCTGACAGCGCCTCCGTATCGTCCAGGTGCGAGGCGCGACAGAAAGAGCGGGCTATGGAAGCTGACGTCCTATGGAAAGCCGCGATGAAGCCGCGCCTTCCCACAGGACTTGGAAAACGCCGATGAAGCTGGCGTTTCCCACATCTCCCACAGCCCCCGCTGCTAGAGAAGAAAATCGAGAATGAGAAGCCAAACCCAGAAGAACCGACACCGGTCGCGACTCCAACAACCGGGTCTGCTCATCCGTCTCCGCGGGCGTGATCACGCGTGGTCCCCCTCCGCCCGGCCCTCCCCTCAGAAGGTGCTACTTCGAATCCGGTGAAGGATGTTCCCACGATGGTGATCGCGGGGCAGGATGCGATTGCCGAAGACTCCGCTACCGGTCTCACGCAGCGGCTCTCCTGAGCGCATCGGCCTCTCGAATCCAGTCGAGGAAAAGGTTCGAACTCACTACGGTAAGGTCTACCAACGATTCCTCAACAACTTAGCTCGCTTGGCCCTGTTCGTCGGACGCGGCATCAGAAGTCAATCAAGTAAGTCACGGACGCTTGGTGACCGGCATGGGCAATGCACACCGCCTCAGAGATCAAAGGAGAACCTCATGAAGGCACGTCTTTGGTATGCCGCAACATTCGCTGTCGCGCTGCTCGTTACGACCGGCGCATGGGCTCAAGAGCACGACCAGTTCAACGATCATGACCGGCAGGTCGCGCGCGAGTGGGCCGACCAGCACCGCGACACCCGCGGCCTGCGCGAAGCGGACCGGAACTGGTTCCGCCCCGAGCATGAGCAGCGGCTCGCACCCGGGCGCCCGTTCGACCGCGAGTTCCGGCGCCATGCGTACTACCCGCCCGAGGATTTCCGTCAGCGCCTGCCGCCCCCGCCGCGCGAGCATGTCTATGTCGTGATCGGGGGACATGTCGTTCTAGTGGACCGGACCCATCATGTCGTGCGCGCTGTGATCCATCTCCACGACTAGTAGAGTCAGCGGTTGGTTCTACGTGTGCCTCAGAGAGCGCGGTCGGGCACCGCTCCAGAGAGTGACGTCGATCGATGCTTCTACGCAGATCGCGATCCCCAACGACACCGCGACGCGGCGGCGTCGAGAACCGTTAACGCCTTCGACGACCCCATCGACCACGCCTGAACGGTGGTTACGTCGACGTTGTCCATCGAAATCCACACGCGAAAAGCGGAAAAAGCGGACCTGAGGAGATGGCCGCTGCGCGTCACCGTCGCGTGCGAGTCGTTCGGCATTCTCGGGGCGGACGTTCCGATTCATCCTCATGAGGGAGGTTGGGAAACCCAAGCTGGGTCGCAATGATGAGCCATTCGGACTGAAAATCGGAGCGCGAATGGTGCGGAAGGCTGATGCCTCGCGCGTAGAAATCAATGTGGAGCATTTCCGCCGCCCACGCGGCTGCCATCATGTCGGCCGGTGTTGAGGGCTCTCCCCAGTGCCTTGAGGGATGACGGGGCAAGGCGTGGGGCGGTCATGGTCGATCAGCAGCCCCGTGCGGCCGTCGGGTCCGGAATTCGCATCAACAATTCGTAACGCTGCGAACTTGATCGAGCGATGGGATGTCCGGCATCGCCCGTGAGGAACCAGGATTCCGTTGTGCCCGAAGAAACCCTAAAAGATCGAAACGTCGAGCGCCCGGGTCGCCGTAGAATGCTACGTATCGTCGCGGTGGCCGGCATTGCTGTGACCCTCTATGCCCTCTGCGGTCTCCTGCTGATTCCGCGGCTCGTGCGCTGGGCAATCCAGGAGAAAGGGGGAGCTGCAATTCACCGCGAGGTAACACTCCGCGAGGTCGGGTTCAATCCGTTTACGCTCGCGCTCAATTTGACCGGACTGCGGATCCGCGACCGTGATCGCCAGCCGCTGTTGTCACTCGATCGTCTCCACCTCGAGCTCGCGCTCTCGGGAATCGTAAAGAGGGCATGGCGGCTGCGCGAGCTTCGAATCGAAGGCCTGGTCGTCCAGCTACGCATTCTTCGTGACGGCAAGCTCAGTATCGCGGACCTCCTGCCCGGCGACGGCAACTCTGCCCCCTTGTCCCGCCTGATCATCGACCGGTTCGCAATTCGTGACGGGAAGGTCGAGCTCATCGACGAGTCAGTCACCCCACCAGTCGCCGCCAGGCTCGCTCCGGTGAACGCTGAAGTGCGCGATCTGGTCACGCTTCCTGAACAGCGAGGCGAACACGCGCTTTCCATCCACTTCGCCACGGGAAGCATCAAAAGCTCGATCCGGATGACGGGGCAGCAGACCATCTCGCCGCTCGGACTCTCTGGACGGATCGAGGCACGCAATATCGCCCTTCCACCCCTTGCGCAGTGGCTGGTCCCCGACACGCCGATTGTGCTTGGCACTGGTCAGTTCGATGTCAGCGCCGATTACCACCTGCGACGCGGCAAGGTTGGAGGCCTCGAGCTCGAGGCTACTGGAGGTGAATTGACGGCCACTAACCTCGCGCTTTCCCCGCGTGGTCAGAGCGCTGGGCAGCTCGCCATCCCACGGCTCGAAGTTCGGGACTCGAAGATCGCCTTTCCGGGGCGGCAGGTCGAAATCGGATCGGTGCGCATCAGCGACCCGCGTGGCTCAATGGGCTGGGATACTCACGGACGATTTGACTGGACGAGCCAGGCCCCTGCACCTCAGGTTCGGCAACCTTCCTCCGCACAGCCACCGGTCGCAGAGCGATGGAGCGTAAAGCTGGCAAAGACTACGATCGAGCGCGGCACGCTTCACATCGAGGATCATCAGACAGCTACTCCTGTGCGCCTCGATCTCGACGGGATGACCATCGAGGCGACCGGTATCTCGAATAGCGTCACGACGCCAATTGCCCTTTCCGCAGTGGCGAATGTGAACGGCGGTGGCCGAATTTCAGTGCGCGGCGCCCTCGTGCCTTCGCCTTTCTCGCTCGACTGCCAAAGCTCTCTGACGGCGATCGACCTCATCCCGTTTCGTCCCTACGCCTCTTCCATACGCGGCCTCGATCTGGCGGGAGGCAATCTCGGCTTCGATGGGCGAACGCTCTTCTCGTCGCAGCAGCCGTATCTGGTGGAAGGCGACGGAGTAGTCAGCGGCCTTGAGTTTCTCGACGCCAACAAACAGCGCCTTCTCGGCTGCAGAACGGCCATGCTTCACCAGATCCGTCTCGATGGATCGTCGTCGCGATTCCGAATCCGAACTGTCGATGTTGGAGGCCTGTATGCGAACGTCGAGATCGACAAGCAGAAGAACCTCAATCTCTCCGCCATCGGTTCTTCCAATACGACCGACGCAAACAAGGGCTCGCTCGACATCGGCCTGATCAACATCCGCGACGGCACGATTGACTATCGGGATGACAGCCTCGTGCTGCCGTTTGCGACGGCGGTCAGCTCCGCGAACGGAAAGCTGAGCGATTTCTCGACCACCAGCGCCGCCGCCTCGACGATCCGCCTCGACGGCGAGGTCGCCGACCATGGCTCGATGACGGCGGAAGGAACGATGCACACCTCTGATCCGTTCGCCGGCACAGATCTGTCGATGCACTTCAAAAGCATTCCCATGCCGAAGCTGACACCGTACTTTGTCGAGTTTGCCGGCTACGAGATCGAGCGCGGCAATCTCGACCTCGATCTTCATTACCAGATCGTGGATCGCAAGCTGGCCGGGGATCACCACGTGTTCGCCACGGACTTGACCCTCGGAAAGAAGATCGGCGGATCCAAGGCAGGGCTCGCGGTGCGGCTCGCTATTGCTCTCCTCAAGGATCGCAACGGCCTGATTGCTCTTCAGGTTCCCATCGAGGGAAATGTCGACTCGCCAGAGTTCAACTACCGGGCCGTTTTCTGGCAAGCGGTGAAGACGATCCTCGGCGGCGTTGTGAAGTCGCCGTTCCGCGCTCTCGGGCGGTCCATGGGAATCAGCGGCGAGGACCTCGAGGTCGTGTCGTTCGATCCCGGAATGGCCACATTCATTTCGCACGAGGGGGAGAAGCTGCGAAAGATCGCAGGCGAGCTCGCGGCGCGGCCGGAGCTCACACTCGAAATCGAGGGACGCTTCGATCCCGAGCTCGACTCGGAGGAGCTGAGGAAGGCCAAGCTCGAGTCGCTGATTGCAGCTCGCCGCGAGGCGCCGAATGCGGGAGCGACCGAACCCCCCTCACTGGAGACGGTCCTCGAGACGCTCTACTCCGAAACGTTGTCGACCGAGCGTCTCGCACAGGAGCGTGCGAAATTCACGACCGCGCCGCCACCTCCGCCCGAGTCGCCGAAGACGGAACGAGGTCGCAGGACTGCTCCTCAACCCGCGGCTGTGGTCTCGGCGCCAAGCTTCGACGGTGACGGTTTCTACGACGAGATCCGAACGCAGCTTCTAGCCGCCCAGATCATCAGCTCCGACGAACTACGGGCGCTCGGCCGTGCCCGTGCCGCCGCCATCTTCTCTGGGCTCACCTCGAGCGGAGAGCTGCAGGCGACGCGCCTGAAAGCACTCGACCCCAGCGAAGCGAAGAGGAAGCCCGGCTCACAACAAGTCAGGTCGGAGATGACGCTCTCGGCACGAAAGCCCGGATCGACCGGGGCTGAGGATAACTGAAGGCAGGCGGAAACTTTGTCGAGGGAACCACGTCGCTCGGCCGCTGGAGTAACGAACGGCGCAGCCTCAGCTTCCAGCGTTCAGTGCGCCGTGGCGCGACGGCGTGTCGCTCCTATGACGGCCAGGCGGCCAATCGCGCTGCCGTTGAAGTCTGTAAACCAGAGCGCACCATCCGCGCCCAAGACGAGCGCGTCCGCCGCCATCCCCGCGGGAAGGTCGAATTGGGTCAGTGCTCCGGTGGTGCTGATCCGGCCGATCTTGCCGGCCGTTGACGTCGACCACGAGAACCACAGAGCCCCGTCGGGACCGGCGACGATTGCAACGGCTGTCGATTGAGCGGTGGTAATCGGATATTCGGTGACGATCCCGCTTGGCGTAATGCGGCCGATGCGGGCGTTGCCGTTCAATTGAGACTCGGTGAACCAGAAGTTGCCATCGGGACCGAGCACAATTCCGGCAGGTTGAACATTTGCTGTCGGCAAATTGAACTCCGTGAACTGACCGCTCTGGTTCACGCGCCCCACCCGATTGGCATTGTTCTCGGCGAACCAGATCGATTGGTCGCTCCCGGCGGCCACGGCCATAATTCCGCCGGCCTGATTGGATGCCGCGGTCAAGTGATACTCGGCGAGATCGCCGAACGGCGAAATCCAGGCGATGTTGTTGTACTGCACCTCGGCGAACCAGAGAGCGCCGTCCCCGCCGAGGACGATCGGCCCGGGCACCGCCCCGGTCGTATGAAGAGCGAACTCAGTGACCGCGCCAGCCGGCGTGATGCGGCCGATCTTGTTCCCGTCCGCTTCGGTGAACCATAGGTTACCGTCGACACCGGCGGCGATCCCCGCCGGAAACGAATTTGCGGTCGGGATCGGGAACTCGGTAGTGACGCCGGACGGGGTAATCCGGCCAATCTTGTTCGCAAGGCTCTCAGCAAACCAGAGGTTGCCGTCCGGGCCCAGGGTGAGCGAGGCGGGACCCGCCGAGGCAGTCGGGGTGGGGTATTTTTGTCCGGCCGGAGGAGTAGGAGTCGGAGTCGAGCCCGACAACAGCCATGAAAATGTGTCGGCGGCAACTCCGGTCGGAGTCACGCTGTAGCTGACCGTCTCCTGGAAACTTCCGGCTGATGTGGGACTGAATACGAAGTCAGTCAGCAACAATTCTCCGGCCTGAAGCGTGACCGGGAGGGTAACAGGCGTGCCGCTACAGCCTCCGGTTGTCGTATTTCCCTTCCTCAGGTTCACGGTGCTGAACGGAGAAGACGCGGCTTGGGCCAACGCCACCGTACCTGAGTAATTGCACGTGCCGCCTGAAATCTGGAAACAGTTATAGAAGCAGGCCTGAGTGGCCGTAGTTCCGACAGCCGTCGTCGGAAAGACGACGCTGAATGAACCAAGAGGGATGATCTGTTCGGGCAATATGGCTGTGATATGCCCGCTCTGGGGCTTGCCGGAAAGGCCGTCGCCGGACGCCGCCACCGCTCGTCTGCCGGAAGCGATGACCACCAACAGGAGCGCTCCTAATGCCATCCGGAGCACGATGGCCCGACCGAAACCGCGACGCTCGAACAACATGTTCCTGGTCATTAGTGACGGCCGCATTTCAGGTCGCTGCAGGTATATCCGTAGCAACCAAATGAGTACAGCGTTACGTTCGTGCAGCCTGCGATCAGACCCTGAGTCTTACAGTCGCCCGCCGTCCAGGCTTTCCCTCCGTTGGTCCTGCCGAAAGGGCAATTCGTAAGCGGCGTGGCCAGCGCGTCGCACGGCTTGGTACATTTGCTGAGGTGACACTTGCCGCTGGAGAAGACGACGGCAGTACAACCGTGCGAAAACCCCGCGAGGTTGCAATCGCTCGAATCTTTCGTCGCCACATCGCAATCGATAAGGTTTGCGTTGATCGAGTAGTCGACGCCACTGCAGGCCAGGCCGGCGAGTGCGCCGACGACGAGGTATAGGAGAATTCGCCGGCGGATAGTCGAGGGCCAGAGGAATCCAACGCGGCGAAACAGTCGCCGAGTGGACAAGCTGCCGCCAGAAACATTCCTCATGATGGAGCGGACAGTTGCAACTCTACTTCAGCGAATTGCTCGCGTCAAGGCGAGAGGCCCACGGTTCACCACGGAACGGTTCACCACGGAAGCGTATGGAAGTAAAGACGGCATCCCCAAAGCAGAACGAAGAGCGCCGCGTTCGCCAGGATCAGTCTCTCCGCAACACGTTCGAGCCGCGGTTGTGGGATGGGCAGCCGCCAGCCGGCTGCCCATGCTCCTGAGGCCAGCCAGACCGCGCCGCATTCGAGCGCCAGCAACGGGGCGAGTGGATGCAGACGGAACATCTCGCGCCACTCTCCTCGTGCCAGCGCCAAACAGGCCCGGGACATGCCGCACAACGGGCACGGAATGCCGGCCACGCGGCGGAAGATGCAGAACGAGATTGCGTTCGGCGCCGGCGAGCCGTGCCGTCTCATCTCCACGAGGAGCAGCGCGCCGCACACCGTGGCCAGAAGCCAGCAGGTGATTCGGACGGCACGACGAGGCGAGGATCTGCCCGGCATTGGCGTTCTCACCGAGTCTAACCTTAGTGCCCGCCGGTTGGAGCAGGATCGATCGTCACCCAGGGAAAGCTCTGCGGTTCAGAGATTTTGACGACTGCGTACCGTCCCCGCCAGCATGAACGCGACGGCACTGTCCTGGAGTGCCTGAAACCCGCGGGAGACCTCGCCGACGGTGTGCGTACTGATGGCCAGGGGGATGTGCACGAGGAAGACCCAACTGAAGAGCATGATCCCCGAGAGCGTCGCCGCCAGGCGGACCGTTCTCGGTACGAGCACGCCCACCCCGCCGGCGATCAGTGCGATGGCGGCGAAGTAGGTCCAGAACATGTGCGCCGGAATCCATGGCGGGATCAGGCTGGCGACGTACTTGGCGTACGGGAAGTGGGTCACGCCGCAGTAAGCCAGGAATGCGCCGAGGGCCAGCGGCACGAAGCGCGACGTCTTCTCGAAAACGTGGTCGAGGGAGCTGCCCGGCGATCCGTCGCGCGGAACCACCGCCAGGCTCACACCGCTGATAAGCGCCAGGATCATCAAGGGATCCACCCACACGTATCCCGTCGAGGCATGCGCGAGCGCCGGCGGCAGGACGAAACCAAAGAACAACACCAGCAGGAGCACTCCGAGCGCGATGGCGGCCGCCGAAACCGTTCTCCGTACGAGCAGGCCTACGCCGATGAGAATGAAGAGCACGCCGAACAGGTAGGGTTGCCACGCGGGCGGGAGCCGGACGGGATTCACCGGCACGAGGTTCACGTAGAGGCCCGTCACGAGCTGGTAGATCCCGGACGCGACGACGGAGAGGGCGAAGAGGAGCCGGCCGGTCCTCAGCAGCAGCGATGGCATTTCAAGAGAGTCGCGCTCACCCATCGCCACGAAGGCTAACATCGCGGCGGTCTCGCGATCGCGCCCAAAACGGTAACGCTTTCCGGGGCGTCAGCCGGACGAGGTTCCGCGGAGCCGGCGATCGGTATGATCGCCCGACTCTCTCTACCGTCTGGCAGCCACCGCTCATCGTCGAGCGAGGATGATGTGATTCATCGGTGCCACCAATCCAACAAGATGAACTGGTGGTGAGTCCTTCCACGATTCAGGAGGGTTCGGAAGGCTTCGGAGCATGCCTTCAGCGTAGAATGTCTGCCGCAGGCGTCAAGTGAACCGGCCGTGACTGGTGAAACCGTCGTCCAGCTTCAAAGCTGGCAAGAGGTTGTGGAGAAGAGTTATGGAAAACGTACAACATCCCAAATCTTTGGAAGAGCTCAAGAAGATCCGGAAGCCGGTTCGCAACGTCAACCGCGAGTTTCGCCCACGTTTGAGCCGCCTTGAGAGACTGGCTGTGTGGACTACCGACCGAGTCGGCACCATGGGTTTCTTTTTGATTATCTTTGTTTGGACTGTCGTGTGGCTGTCTTGGAATATGTTTGCTCCACAGAACGCGCGCTTTGATCCTTATCCGGCATTTGTTCTGTGGTTGTTCATTTCAAACATGATTCAGATCTTCCTCATGCCACTGATTATGATAGGCCAAAATCTGCAGGGCAGACATGCCGAAGCGAGAGCAGAAGCTGATTTTGAGGTCAACACGAAAGCAGAGCGCGAAATAGAAACGATCCTTCAGCATTTGGAGAATCAAAACAACGTAATGCTGGAGATTCTGACGAAACTCGAAAACAAGTAACCACTGACACTAACCACTACGGTCCGCGCGAGGCTCCTTGTTTGGGTTGGCATGATGCGCCAGGGTGGAGAGGCGGTGCGCGAGACGCGTCAGCAACAGATAGCAGCGGACACGCAGCTTGTTCATCCCGGTGTGCTTTCCGTGCTGCTGCCAGTAGATGTTCGGATCGCCGCTGAAGCGGACCGTGTCGTGACTGCTGTAATAGTAGAGGGCGAGCGAACGGCGCCAATGGCCGGCGGCGACGGGAGTGGAAAAACCGTGCACGGAGCGGTCGTCGGTGCGGAAGATCACGAACGTGCCCCATTTAGGGATCACCACTCTGGCCGGCTGCCTGGCCCCTTTTTCCCAAAGCTCCAGGCAGCCCCCGAAACTCTCTTCCCATTCCGGGTTCAGGTAGAGCAACACGTTGATGCGCCGGTAGAGTCGCAGCCGTTCATAGTAGTGGGCGTCGGTATGGGGCATGAGCACCCCGGCCGGAGCACTGCAATGAAGCCCTCCCCCTTCATAGTAGGGATCGGGAATGAGCCCGGCGATCCCGCTGACCGACTCCAGGAATCGGAGAAAAGGCGGCGCCGAGAGCTCATAGAGCATCGATGAGATCAGGGGCGGAAGAACGTCGGTGTCGCGGCAATACATCTTGCCGGATTGGTAAAAATCACGGCGCTTGTTCCAGTCCGGCGAGTCGGGGGCGGGGTAGACGTCCGCCATCTGATCGGGCGTCAGGTTGAGAAAATTCTCGAGGACGAGATGGGGAAAGGGCTGGGCCAGTTTGAATTCCGACGCCAGCCGTTCCACGAGCTCCGGGGGAAAGGCGCGATAGCCGAAGAACCCCTGCCGTTCGCTCGTGATCGTGACCGGTACCGTCATTCCAACTTTCGACTCCTTCACGCTCCGGAGAATAGCACCCGAGGCAACGGCGGCGCCGGCACAGACAAGAGTGTCTGTGCCACATTCTGTCCGGCGAGACTCCATGCGTTCTGCGAATACCGGGGGCCAATGTGGCACAGACACTCTTGTCTGTGCCCTGCGGCGCAGCCGCGCGCGAGGAGCAGGACATCACTCATAGTTTGACAAATGCGGGCTGAGCAGATCGCGCAACCGCTCTCATTCTTTCGACGCAGCGGTCCCGTCCGACCACTTGGCGACAGGAATGAGAAACGTTGTCAGCCGTCCCATATCGTCCTTGATGGCGAAAAGCGGGGCGCCGGGCAGGCCTGATCCCCAGGCGGCGGGATCAGTCGGAGGAAGAAAGAACATCAGGTGGGGATGCCAGTGCCCGTCACGGCTGTTCAAGTACCCTTGCTTGGACATCATGTAGCACATCGCGCCCAGCTCCGGCGACGGCAATTCCTTACCGTCGAGCGCGGCTTTGAGGTCCTTGACCATGGCATCCTTGGATCGTGTAGCGAGTACCAGCTTGGTTTTCCTGATCGTTTGTGCGAGGCAGCATCGCGCGGCCGGCGCGTTGAAACAGATCGGAGCCCGCAGCTTGGGATTCCAGAAATCGGGATCGTCGATTGGAGAGGCCCACGATCGCTCCACGGCGCAAACGAAACCGTTCCTGCCTTTGACGGCGGTCTCGTAACCGTGCTCTCCGAGAACCATGACCTCGGCATCGAGTGAGATGGAATCGGGAGCAGCGCTCCGCGCCAGCGCGATCTCGGCATTTCGCTCCATCAGGTATTGCTCGAGCGGGGCCATGTTTGGATAGGGTGCTTTGGCCTCCTGGGCTTGCGCCGGCCACCTGGCTGCCAGCATGACAACGAGTACGAAGCTTGCTAACGCAATCGTTCTAACCTTCCCCGTCATTGATCTCTCCTCTTCTGAATGCGAGCCGTGCCGGCCAGCATGAACGCGACGGCGCTGTCGGAAAGCGCCAGAAACCCACGTGAGACCTCACTGACGGTGTGCGTACGGATGGCCAGCGGGATGTGCACGAGGAAAACCCAACTGAAGAGCATGACTCCCGACAGCGTGGCCGCCGGGCGGGCCGTCCTCGGCACGAGAACGCCGATCCCTCCGGCGATCAGCGCGAACGCGGCAAAGTAGGTCCAGAACATGTGTGCCGGAATCCACGGCGGGATCAGGCTCGCCACGTAGTTGGCGTACGCGAAGTGGGACAAGCCGCTGTAGGCCAGGAATGCGCTGAGCGCCAACGGCACGAAGGGCCTTGCCGTTTCGAAAACGCGGTCGACGGAGCTGCCCGATGATCCGTGGCGTGGAGCCGCGGCCAGAATCGCGCCACCGAGGAGCGCCAGCATCATCAATGGAACCACCCAAATGTTCCCGGTCGAGGCATGCGCGAAGGCAAGGGGGAGGCGGAACCCAAAGAGCAACACCAGCAGGAGCGCCGCGAGTGTGATGGCGGCCGCCGAAACCGTTCTCCGTACGAGCAGGCCTGCGCCGATGAGAATAAAGAGCACGCCGAACAGGTCGACCTGCCACGGTGGTTGAAGCGTGGCGGGATTCACGGGAACGAGGTTCACGTAGCGGCCCGTTGCGAGTTGGTAGATCCCGGACGCGACGACGGACAGCGAGAAGAGAAGCCGGCCGATCCTCAGCAACAGCGATGGCGTTTCAGGAGAATCGAGCTCGCCCATCGCCACGCAGGCTAGCATCGCGGCTGTCGCGCAAGAAAGTCCAAAACTGTCCAAAACGGTGACGCTTTCCGCGGCGCCGATTCGCACCTCTACTTGTAGAGCTGCGCCGTCTCCGCGATTCCCGTGGCGTACGGCGTCGCCTGCACTCCGAACCGCCGCGCGAACTTCGACGAGTCGAACCGGTACGGCAGCGCGCTCTGATAGAGCATCTCCACTGATTCACGGATGTCGCCGTTGACGATCCCGGCCAGACGGAGCATCCATCGCGGAAGCACCATCAACCGCGGCGCAACGTTGAACGCGCGGGCGGCGGCGGCAACGAATTCACGTCCGGTCCATGGCGGTGCCGCGGTCGGCAGATGCCACACCTCTCCCCATGAATCATCCGCCGCGGCCAGCAGCGGCAGCGCGCGGGCGGCGTCCGGGATGTAGGTGAAGCTGTGCGGCACATCCGCGTTCACCAGCCACTGCGCCTTCTTTCCCTGCGCCAGCGGCTGAATAACCAGCAGATTGGGCACGCTCGTCTTCGCGTCGGTTCCGTAAAAGTCCGCCGAGCGCGCAATCGATGCTTTGATCTTTCCACTTCGCGCCGCGTCGAGCAGGTCCGAGGCGATCCGCGCCCGCACCTCCCCTTTCCTGCTCGCCGGCTGGATCGGCGTCTCCTCGGTCATGACACCGTCGACGCGGCCATACATGTAGACGTTGTCGAAAAAGATCAAACGCGCCCCTCGCGACGCCACGGCGTCGATGGTGTTGCGCACGATCCCCGGCCACTGCGCCCGCCAGATTGCCGTTCGATAGGTAAGACCGGCCAGGAGATACACGGTCGATCCCTCATCGACAGCGTGCTGCACGCTGACAGGGTCAAGAAGGTCGGCGCGGACGGATTCGGCACCCGCGACTTCCCGTCCGCTTCGCGAAACGAGCCGGACGGACGCGCCGGCTGCGATCAGTTCGCGGGAAAGGACATTGGCGATGGCGCCGCCGGCGCCGAGGATGATGTGCTTCATTGGAACATCAACTCAGCGCCTTGCGCCGGAACTGGCGAAGGCCGAAGAGGAGGAGAACCGTGTCGAAGGCCACCAGTGCGACAAGAATGACCACCTGGGGGAGATGGGGCGACTGGGGCACGAGGGCGCTGCGGAAGCCCTCGCTGGCGTAGACCAAAGGATTGATGAGCACGACGCGCTTGAGGATCGGGAACTTGGCCAGCGCAGTCCATGGGTAATACGTGCAGCCGAAGAAGATCATCGGGGCCATGACCATGCTGAACATCAGCCCGACCTGCTGCTGGCCGACCGTGCAGCCGAGGAGCAGGCCGAGGGTGGCCGAGAGAGCGGCCACGAGCAGGGCCGTGAGGATGAAGAGTCCAGGATTGGCGCCCTTCATAGTGACGCCCCCCATCACCAGCCAGCCGAGGGGAATCACCACCAGGCCGGAGACGAGGGCCTGGATCATGCCGGCGACGATCTTTTCCACCGCCAGCCATTCCAGATCCATCGGGGCCAGCAGCCGGTCCTCGATCTCCTTGGTGAACTGCAACTCGGCCAGGAGCGGCATCGTCACCGCCCAGGTGCCGGTCATGATCATGCTCAGGGCGATGATGCCGGGAAGGAGCAGGGCCTTGTACTCCGCCGACATCAGGCCGCTGGTTGTCATCACCCTGCCGAAGATGAAGACGAACATCATCGGCTGCAGCAGGGTTTGAAAGGCCAGTTGCACGGAGTTGCGCCGGGCCACGTGGGCGTCGCGCGCCAGCATGGCCAGAAAAGTAGTCACGTTCATTCGCGCAGACTCCGTCCGGTGTGGTGCAGAAAGAGGTTTTCGAGGCTGGGCTCGGAGATGTGCAGGTCTTGGATGGTGGCACCCGAGGCAGCGGCGGCGGCGACGACCTCCGGGACGAGCGAGCCGCCCTGGTCGGCATAGACGTCGAGCTGCCCTTCGCCGGACTCACGGACTTCGGACACTCCCTGCAAGCTCCGTACGGCGTCGGCAAGGCCGGCCGGCTTGCTGCCGACCTGCAGGCGCACGATGTAGCCGCCGGGTATGGACCGCTTCAGCTCCTCAGGCGTGCCGAGAGCGATGATCTTGCCGTGATCGACGATGGCCACGCGCTGGCAGAGGGTGTCGGCCTCCTCCATGTTATGTGTTGTCAGCAGGATGGTCTTGCCGCGGGCGTTGTACCCGCGAATCATCTCGCTGAGGAGGAGGCGCGTCTGGGGATCGAGTCCCGCGCTCGGCTCGTCGAGAAAGAGGACGTCGGGGTCGTGCATCATGGCCCGGGCGATGGAGAGGCGTTGCATCATCCCGCCGGAAAACCCGAGCGGCTTCTGATTGGCGCGGTCGGTGAGCTTGAACTGTTCGAGAAGCGCGTCCGCCCGTTTCCGCCGTTCCTCCGAGGAGAGGCCGAAGTAGGCGCCGTGAAAGGTGAGGATCTCCCGCGCGGTGAGGGCGAAGTCGAGATTGGGACGCTGCGGCACGACGCCGATCAGCCGTTTGACGGCCTTGCCGTTCTTCCAAACGTCGAGGTCCCCGACCCAGGCACGCCCCGCCGTCGGCTGGACGCGGGTGGTGACGATGCCGACAGTGGTCGACTTCCCCGCGCCGTTCGGCCCGAGGAGGCCGAAGATCTCGCCCGGCTGCACCTCGAGCGTCAGTCCGTCGAGGGCCACGACGTCCCCTCTCTGCTGTGCGGCCGGGTAGACCTTCCGCAACCCTTCCGTTCTGATTCCGATCGGCATGGCGGGGATTGTAAACGCAGTACCTTGACTCTGAAACGAACGACTTCAGCTCACGCGGAGACGCGGAGACGCGGAGGAGATGATGAGAAACGCCTTTCTCCGCGCCCTCCGCGCCTCCGCGTGAGTCCCCGCTCCCGGCTCCGCGAGATCCCTCGGCCCGCGTATATCCTTCACGCCATGACTGACCTCTTCCTCCACAACCCGCGCTGCAGTAAGAGTCGCGCTGCGTTGGCGCTCGTCCGCGAGGCCGGCGTCGAGCTGCCGGTCCGCGAGTATCTGCGCGATCCGCTGTCCGTCGCCGAACTGCGCCAGATCGTGCAGCTGCTCGGCGTCCGCCCGATCGACATCGTCCGTCGCGGCGAGCCCCAGTTCAAGTCCCTCGCCCTCGGCGACACCACCCCGGACGACGAGGTACTGCGCGCGATGGCCGAGCATCCGATCCTCATCGAGCGCCCCATCGTCGTCCGCGGCGGGCGGGCGGTGGTGGGACGCCCCCCGGAGAGGGTGCAGGAGATCCTGTAGTGGCGATGTCGATTTTCGACCTGACCCCCTGACAACTGACAACTTTTTCATTCGCTGCCCAGCGAACCCCGCGGGTTGAACCCGAGAACGAAGGCGATGTGGCACAGACACTCTTGTCTGTGCGAGATCTCGCCGTGCAGAGGAGACGAAGACCCTTCCAGTCGCTCTGCTGGAAGAATTCGGAGAGACCTGGATAGGTCGGCGGACACCGAGGGCGAAGTCGGGTCTCGAGGCGGAAGGCACTCGTCCAAGCTAGTGAGCCACCAGTTCCGGAAATGCGACGACGACCCGGAGTCTGTTAACTGCCTCCGAAAGGCCGTTAACTGCCTCCGGGAGTGTATTCATGGACTCCGGGAGTGTATTCACGGACTCCAGGAGTGTATTCACGGACTCCGGGACTCCGCCGACTTACCACTTTTGGCCGTTCAAGATCATCTCATCGCCGGCGTGATGCCGCAGCCTGTTGGCCTCTCGCGAGAATCCGTGAGTTGACTCACCAATTTCGTAAGATGCAGCGCACTCGTGGAGTCAATTCATTGCCTCGCGGAGCCAAATCTTTGCCTCGCGGAGTCAAATCTTTGCCTCGCGGAGTCAAATCTTTGCCTCGCGCAGTCAAATCTTTGCCTCGTGGAGCCAAATCTTTGCCTCGTGGAGCCAAATCATTGCCTCGTTGAGCCAAATCTTTGCCTTGTGGAGGCAAATCATTGCCTCGGGGAACCAAATCATTGCCTCGTGGAGTCCGCCGACATTCCAGTTTTGCCCGTTGTCCGGCTACCCCTGCGGCGTCTCTTCGGGAAACGGCCAGTTCACGGCCTCGGCGAACCCCGCGATCGACGCGCCGAGGCGCTCGCGGTGGGCGTAGGCCAGCCCGTGCAGCTCGCGCGTCAGCAGCGCTCCGGCGCTCTCGCAGTTCTCCTCGGCCAGGCACTCCAACGCCGCGACGACGTAGCGCGGCAGCCGCACCACCGTGAACCTGCGCGTCCGAACCCCCTCCGGCAGGACGAGCGTCGCATCCCTCCGCATCGCCTCCTCGTCGATCGGCCAGACATGCACCGCCTGCTCCGCCAGCTCATGAATGTCGATCATCGGCCCGCCGCACGCCGACGTCGCCTCGATCTCGCCATCCTCGATCGCCGCCGCGATCTCCCCGCCCGACCTCCCAAGCAGCCGCGCCGCGTCAGGCACCTCGTTGATATGAACCACGGCTATAATCCGCGAAAGTCAAGCGGAGTACAACTCCTTGACGCTGATGACGCCAGCCGGAGCGCTGTTCGGCGAGCACCTGCGAGAGCTGCGGACGAAGCGAGGCCTCACGCAAATCGCGCTCGCAGAGATGACCGGTATCCAGCAAAACCACATCAGCACGATTGAGCGAGGCGCGAAGCTCCCCACGCTCGGAACTCTGATCCGCTTGGCCGCGGCACTCGATCGCAAGGTGAGTACGCTCGTACCCGTTTTGGATAAAGAGGATCTCAGGTCGCTGCTGCCGAAGTGACGCTGGTCGGTCTCCTAACTTGCGCTATGTGTGTGAGCAGCGAAGACGGAAGCCGATTGCAAGACATTCGTTTTCTCGTCTCGGAATCATCATGTGTTCGGTCTGCATCGTACAATTCAGGTACGCTAAGCAACGCGCGCCCGGTAGCCGGCTCGCCGAGAGACATTGCTCTCATCCCTCAGATGGCCAGCAATGCCACAAGGCGAGATCCGGGAGTGGGCAGGAGGAAGCGATGAGTCTGAACATCTTCTGGGACAACTCGAACATCTGGTTGGTCGGCCGCGGGATCTGCCAGGATCGCGAGCCCGGCGACGAATTTTCCTTCCGAATTCACTTTGGCAATCTCCTCGATTTCGTCGTGAATAACAGGCCTGTGGGATATGCATTCGTCGGCGGATCGATACCACCAAACAGAGATCCGTTATGGCAGCGCTTTGAGACGCTCGGCATCAAGGTAAACAAACAACAGCGCGGAGCCGTGACCGGCGGTGAAGTCGCCGTTGACGAGATAATTCAGCTGGAGATGGCCAACCGCGTTCTTGATGTCAAAGATCCAGGAATCATGGTCCTGCTCACGGGCGACGGTGCGGGGTACCTCGACGGACAGGGGTTTATTAAGCAACTTGAGCGCGCCCACGACCACGGCTGGGCAATCGAGGTCATCAGCTGGGATGGTGGCTGCAACAAATATCTCAAGGCCTTCGCACTCGAGAATGGTACGTACCGTTCGCTTGAGCCAGTCTATGAAAGGGTTACGTTCGTGAACAACAAACGCTGGGCCAAGTGAAAACTCGCTGGCATCGTGAGGCAGGTGGTCGTTCCAGGCCCACGCCCACTGCTGTTGCGCGACGATGCTCGACCGGCCAACGCGCGTACAAATCGTACGATGACACGCAGCAACCGTTCGAAAGGCGAACTCGCACGTCGTGATGACACTCGACAACTCCAGCGCACGGAGTTGGTGGTGTTGAACCCGTGCGGGCTTTAGAAGGGCACGCTCTCGGTGATCTATGGGTGATTTCAGAGACGACCAATACACGACCTGGGCGGCCATCCAGCGACTTCGAGTGATATGGGAGGAGAACCACTCGTCAGTAGCTGCCGGCGCACTGAACGCTATTGCAGGTTTTGACTACCAATTCGTTATCGCTCTTCGCGACACCGTCAAGCGTTGGCTCGGTGAAGACCACGGCCTACGGCGTGAGCCAGCGGTCTTCACGGAGATCCTCTCCGACGTCCTAGACGTGGCAGCAGAAGGTCCAGTGCATGTCACGCAGGTCAAGCGCACGCAGAGCGGTCCTACGGTTCGCGCGGCGCTTGAAGATTTGTGGTTAATCTACCGGTTGGCTTCGGCCACTGAGCCTGTCTTATCCGAGATCATGGGATATCGCGTTGCGTCTGCACGGTCAAAGATTCGCGATGTGCACGATATTCTGTCAACGTGGAAACCAATTGATGTCGAAGAGAGCGATCCGGCTCTGCAGGACTTTCGGCTCCGTGTCAGCATCGAGATCGACGCAGATCCCGAATCAGAGCTGCTCACCCTTCTCGCAAACGAGTGCCGCGCGGACGAGCCACTAGCCGACGTGCATCGTTGGCTTGGCCGCTTGGTTCACGCGGCGTCGACACCAAGAGGCTTCTTGACTGCTGGCAAGGAGATCTGGAATGACCTTTACGCATTGTCTGCATCGGCAGATCGCAACAAAGCACGATCGTCGATCTATCTTTGGCAGCATGACGATCATCCGCCGGAAGAGGTTCAGGCCGGTTCGTACTTGACGGGTGAGCGGCCGCTTCCACGTCACCTACGGCTTGGATTCTTTGCACCCCGGGAGGCCGTTCTTAGACCGCTGAGCGCGAAGATCATCGAATGGTTAACTCCGCACCCGGCCTCCAACGATGACAGTCTTCGGCTCCCTGTCTTCTGGATCGGAGGTCGTTCTGGAACAGGTAAGAGCGTCGCATTGCTGCAGATACTGTCCCTCATCCATGCCGAGCAGATAGGTCCGATCCTGTGGCTGGGACCGCACACTGCCGCACTGGCTGACGCTATCCGTTGGGCACAGAAGCTCCGACGACATGGCGAGACCGTAGTGATTGGGGTCGACGACCCCTACGCACCGGTTGCACAAAACGACGCTATTGCATTGTGGCAACAGGCAATCAGCGGAATGATTACCACGCGTCAAGGCGATGATCCGACAGAACTACCGGTGCTCATTTGTTGTGGTCCGACCGAGCAGGCCGAACGGTTTGAAAAGGAACTCTCGGACGATATCTGCCTCACCCGCGAAGACCTACCGCAGGAGAAGAGCGAGGACCACGCGTTACTGAGGCGCTGGTTCAGGGCGCGAACCGGACACGAGTCGCCGGAGATCGGTGACGGAGACGTGCTTTTGGTGCAGCTCTTTTTCGAGTGGAAGGTCGGCGCGCCACTTCAGGCATTTGCAAATCGATTGCGACAGCGGATTGCGACGGCCGAAACTAGGGAGCACAAGCGTGAGCTGACCGATCAATTCTCACGGATACTCGCCTTGAACCGTCTTTATGTCGGTTATCCGCGAGGAGCCGTTGAGCGAACGTTAACGCCGGATCAGAAGAGCGTCTTCCTTCGTCTCCAGCGCGAGAACCACTTAGTGGCGGATCCTGACGATGCGCGGCCAGGTATCTGGCTTGCCCATCCCCACCTCTCGAACGCAATCTACACGGCCTGGCACTCCGGCTCAGCGGCGGAGCCGGTGAGACGAGACCACCTGCGCGAGGGCGTACTATCCGCCATTGAGTATGGAAACAATCCTAACCAGCAGCAAAGTCCACTCTGGGCGATCTCTCGGGCGTTAGATAACACGCTCGATGACTCGACGATCGCTGACCGACTCGCCGGCGAAGAACTTGTTCCGTTACTACAAGACATCCATCGTACGCTGCTCGAACAGTACGGTGGAAAGTTACCCCTGATTCAACTGCCGGTTTGGATTGAAATTAGAAGTTTGCGCCCGGAGATCTGGCTCGACCCGGATCCGGTCGAAGCCGGAATCGCGGCGCTCTTACGCGCAGCGACTGGTGAAGCCGGCTTGAGCTTGACCTGCCAAAAACTGCTTCAGCATCTGACACGACATCCTGAAGAGGTTTGCAAGCGCATCGAGGACGCCACGATTCATCTCTTGCAGCGCACCACAGAGTGGCGCGAGTGGATCTCGATCATGTTGGACGCGCTTCGGTGGTGTCGAAGGCCCGAAATCGGGTCGATCATGGTGGACTGGGTTGACGACCATCGAAGTCACGTAATGGTGCCGGTTCTTCTGAACCTTGGTATCCAGCACGCTTCGGGAACAGAAATACAAGAAAAGGCTGTCCGGGAACTGGGGCTTCGCTACGTCGAAACAACTCCGTTCGATCACGGCTCGTGGACGTTCATCTGGGAGGCGCTCGAAAACGCGACACCCGGGGACACGCAACTGCGGGAACTCGGGTTTCGTTGGCTGGCAACGGTCTCGCCTGACCGTGGCTCGTGGGCGTATGTCTGGACGGCGCTCGACAAGGCAACTCCCGGGGACACGCAACTGCGGGAACTCGGGCTTCGCTGGCTGGCAACCGCCCCTGACCGTGGCTCGTGGGCGTATGTCTGGACGGCGCTCGACAAGGCAACTCCCGGGGACACGCAATTG
>DATMNC010000080.1:0-12221 GCA_035569395.1 Thermoanaerobaculia bacterium
CCCCGTTCGCATCGGTCTTCACATCGGGCTGCCAGAAGATCGTGGAGCGGAAGTCGCTACGCACCTGGACGGGCGCTTCGGCGGCAGCACCTCCGCTGACGATCGGTTTGGGAGATTGTGGCGGGGGCGGTGCCGACTTCATCATGGCCGGCGCGGATCCCGTTACGGTGATCGCCTCGGCAACCGAGACCGGACTACTGTAGGAGTTGAAGGCTCCGTCCTGGATCCGCCCAGCGTCTGCTACGCCACCGACCACTCCCCGGCCGAAGCGATCGAGCTCGTCCTTCTTCCGCTCCTCCGCGGACTGTCCCACCATCCGCTCGTCGATAACCTTCCCATCCTCGATGACGAACTTCGCATACGGCCGTTGCTGCAGGCTGGACACGGTCTGGACGTTCTGGTAGCGCTTCGTCCCGAAGAAGAACTGGCGCGGATCGCCGGCGAAGTCGCTTTGAATGGCGTAGACGGAGTCATCGACGAAGCCGAGCCCGACCTCGGACGACACCGGTTTGCCGTCGGCGTCGCGCGTGGTGACGGTGAGCGTCCCCCCCTCGCGCGGCTGGTATTGCTCGCGGTCGGACTTGACCGAGACGTCGACGGCGTTCTTCAGCGGCGGGACGATGATCTCCTTCTGATCGACCGAGAGCTGCAGATCGGCGACGCTGGCGGCGTTCAGGTAGACGTTCGGCACATGCTTCTCTTCGATCGGGAGCTCGATCAGCTTCACCGTCCCCTCGACGTGCACGAGCCGGTAGTCGAGGATCGAGTCGGCGTCGACGCTGAACAACACCCAGCGGTTGCTCGACGGGGTCACGATCATGACCGGGGCGGTCTGGCCGACGCGGAATGCCGACTTGTCGACGATGATCTCGACGCCGTCGTGTCTGTAGCCGATGTCCTGAACATCATGGGACACGGCCCAGATCGTGGTCTCGGCCGTCACGACGTCGCGCTGCGCCAGCGGCGCGTTGGGCTTGGCAGGATCGCGGTCGGGGCTGGTCCACGTCACCCGGTAATAGCCGTCCCTGTTCGGCGTGAAGGTGGCCTCGGCATCCCCATTGGCATCGGTCTCGATCTTAGTGTGCGTCACCTCTTCGTGCCTGTATCCACGCGACTTCAACTGCCAGCCGCACGGGTCCCGCGGCTTCGGCGGGAAGATGCGCATCCCGGCGCGCACGTGATCGAGCTCGGCCCCTCGCACCTCGCGGCCCTGCGGATCGATCCACGACTCGTCCCACCAGTCGCGGGTGATGGTCACCGTGCCGTTCGCGTGCACGGGGCTGTCATTGGCATCGATGGCCTTGAAGGAGATGGTCGCCTTCTGATTCGGCCGGTAGACGTAGTGCTGCGGCTCGGCGTAGACGGAGTAGCGCTGCCTGGTTACGCGGATCGTTCCGCTGCCGGTGATCTCGCGCCGCGAGGCGTCGGTGACGCGCGCCTCGATCCGGTACTGCACTTCGTTGCCGTCGCGCTGCGTCGGCAGGTGAATGACGGCGTGCCCGCCGGCGTCTGTGGTGAGCTCCTCGCGCTTGATGATCTGGCCGTTGCCGTAGTAGTTCGGCTCGATGGCGTCGGGGTAGTACCAGCTGTAGTCGCGCGGCCTCCACCACCAATGCGTGTAGGGGTTCGAGTAAATGACCGCTTCGACCCTGGCATTGGCAACCGGGCCACCGTAGTAGTAGCTGGCGTCGACGGTTGCTTCGATGGTGTCGCCGAGGCGGAAGAGTTTCTTCTTTCCATTCTCCTCGGGGGTGTGAACGTCGACCTTGAATTCGGGGAGCTTGTACTCCTCGAGGCGGAAGAGCTCCGCGTTTCCGATGGTGTCGCTGCCGTCGAGGAAGGTGATGTTGTAGCCGCCGAGGGGCATGGACGAGGTGAGCGCGAGCGAGCCCCAGGCGCTTCCGAAAGCGTTCAGTTTCGCTGTCCCGTCCGATACCTTAGTGCCCCGGGGATCGGTGATGGTGTACTGAATGGTCTCGCCGGAGGGGTTGGTGGGAGTCTGCTCGTCGAAGCGGCGCGCGGTGAACTTCCACTGCACGGTTTCTTCGGGACGGTAGGCCGGGCGATCGGTGTAGGCGTAAATCTTCCACTGGCCGCGGGAGCCGTACGTCGCCCCCTTCCACATCTCCACGAATGCCTGCCGTTCGCTCCCCTGCGCGACGGAGACGAACAGGTTCATGTACCTGGTCCGGTCCAGACCGAACTCGGCCAGACCATCGGCGTTCGTGGTGGCGTCGAATGAATGGGCGATGTTGTGACTGCTTTCGTCGTGCCGCTCCCAGAGCCTCACGCGCGCATTCGCCAGCGGCGCACCGGTCAGGGCGTTGCACGCGTAGACGACGGCCTTCGATGCTTCGTTGCGAACGACGACCGTGACGTCGGTGACCAGGACCAGCGCACGTTCCTTGTTGCCGCCACTATTGGCTTGCAGGAGATAGGCGCCCGGCGGCAGTTTGGGGTCGATGCGCATGCGCGCGGAGCCGGGCTCGTGATCGCCCTTGTCCTCGGTCTCTTTCTTCCACGTGCGCAGGAGGCCGGACTTCGCCACGTCGATCGATTGAAGCCAGCTATCTGATGCGCCGAGGCGGGCATCGCGGGTGAGGTCGATCGCCGAGAGGGTGAGGTCGATCGACTTCACATTCCTCCATTGCAGCGTGAACTCGGCCTCGGAGTCGGGAAGAAAGACATTCGAGACGTAGACCGAGACCGACGGCTTCGTGATGCCATCGACGGCGTCTTTGGCCTGCTGCCAGAATCGCGACTCGCCTTCCGTAAACTCGGAAAGGATGCGGCGATATGCGCCCAGTGCCGCGGTGTAGTCCGGCTTCCTCTGCGCTTGTCCATCCTCGCCGATGACCACGCGCCCCTGTTGCTCGAGCCAGCGGGCATAGCCGATCAGGGCGTTGTCAAAGTGGTCGCTGACCTTCCCCTCGCGAATGGCCGCCTGGAACTCCTCGCCGGCGCGATCCTGTTCGCCAACAGCGCCGAGACGCACGGCGAGGAGGTATCGGAAGGTCTGCCGGTCGGCCGGGGTCGTAGCGATCTTCGCGGCGTTCTCGAGGGCGTCCATCGAGATCTGCAGGGCCAGCCCGCGGGGATAGTCGTCATCGCCAGCCGTGATTCTGCGGACGATGCTGAGATAGTGCGTCCGCGCGCGCTCGACGTCGCCGCTGCCGGCCCACCAGTCGAGCGCCGCTTCGTAGTAGGTCGATGCGGCCTGCAAGCCGCCCCCGCCGAGCGGCGAGGCCGCCATATCGCCGAGTGACTCGTTGATCTCCGCCCAGAGCTTGTCGTGATCGTCACCGCTCTCGCGCAGGAGCGCGAGCAACTCCTCGCGTGCTTTGGTGACCTCGGTGTCATCCCGCTTCGGATCGGCCGCTTCGGCGCGCCACATCGTATCCGCCACGCGGAATCGCACCCACGTCTGCTCGTCCGGCGGCAAGGCCTCACGCTTCACGCCGGCGTAGATCGCATGCGCCCGCGCGTAAGAGCCCTCGGCGAACGCCACCTCCGCCTGCCGCTTCAGCGTGTCGTAGTCGGATGTGACCGGAAATAGCGAGAGTAACGAGAGAAGCAGCGCGAGCAGGTTCAGCATGCCAGGATTAGACGCGGGTTTGCTGGAAAAGAGAACTTCCTGAGCCGAGGTAGAGTACCGACAGACGAGCTCACGCGAAGACGCGAAGGCGCGAAGGGAGGCGGCGATGAATGTTGAGGAAGTGTCGGCTGCAGTCGTAGACGATGCATTTCATCTGCATCGCGACCTCGGGCCAGGATTGTTGGAATCCGTTTATGAGGTAGTCCTTGCGAGAATGCTGGACAGACGCGGTCTGAAAGTGGAACGACAGAAGCCCGTCGCGTTCGACTTCGACGGCATGCACTTCGATGAGGGCCTCCGCGTTGATTTGATGGTGGAAGATTGCCTCGTCGTGGAATTGAAGTCCGTGGAGATCCTGGCACCAGTCCACCCAAAACAGCTACTCACGTACCTCCGCCTTTTGAATCTCCCGTTGGGACTGTTGATCAACTTTGGTGCCGCGACCTTCAAGCAAGGCGTGAGACGGATCGTGAACAACCATCGAGACTTCGCGTCTTCTCGTCTTCGTGTGAACATCGATCTAACGCGAGGGGAAACCTGATCACGCGAAGGCGCGAAGGCGCGGAGGAAAACCTCGCAAGACTCGCATGCTTCTTCTTCGCGTCCTTCTTCGCGGCTTCGCGGCTTCGCGTGAGATTACTTCGGAAACCTGATCACGCGAAGGCGCGAAGAAAAACCTGGCAACCCCTCGCTTGCTTCTTTTTCCCGTCCTTCTTCGCGGCTTCGCGGCTTCGCGTGAGATTACTTCGTAACGACCGCCTCGTACACCCGCAGCGGCACGTTCGTCATCGTGCTGAGCACGTCGCGTGTGGCGCCGATCTGGCTGGCCTTTGAATTCGCGGCTTCGACCAGCACCGCGTCGGTGATGTCGCTGTATTTCTTGCCGCCGTTGATGGTCAGCGTTACGACCGCGGCTTCGAGGGGGGACATGCTGGGGTTGAAGGCGGCGTTCTCGGCGACCGAGCCGGTGTAGATGGCGCCGTCGCTGGTTTTCAGAGCCACGCCGGCGTAGCTGAGGCTGTAAGGGGCGTACGACGTATTGGCGGCTTGCAACGCGGCCTTGGTCACGTAGTCATCGGTCGGGAAGGAGAGGGTCATACCGTGCGACTGCGGCGACATCAGCGCGGCGGTCACGCCGAGGTCGGCGGGGCCGAAGGCGTCCGGGAGCAGGGTGGTCAGGAGAGCGGCGGGGGTATTCGGCAGGATGATCAGGAGCTTCGACGCCGTCGTCAGCTCGTTGAGAAACTGCCGGCAGTAGCCGCACGGGGCGGCGGAGATGGCCAGCATGTCGATGCCGATCTCACCGAACGAGATCGCGTGCGCGGTGGCGGCCTGCTCGCCGTGGACGGTGAAGCTCAGCGCCTGACCGGGGAACTCGAAGTTGGCGCCGAAGTAGAGATTGCCGCTCAAACCGTGCGAGACCGTGCCGACGAAGAAGTTGGAGATGGGCGGGATGGCAAACTTCTGCGCCAGCGGAATCAGATTGAGCATGAGTTGCTGGAGCGGCATCCCCGCGGCGACGATGCGGTCCACCACGGCCGCCGGGAGATATCCCCCGGCGGCCTGACACGCGGATTCAATCTCGGTGATCTGCTCGGGGGAGAGGGTCATACGCTGAAGGCCTCGTTGCGGAAGAAGCCGGCGAATCGCTTCAGCACCGACGTGGTCATGTAGGGATGCGTCGTCGAGCCCGGCCCGGCCTGCACGAAGAGATGGCCGTGCTCCTTGAGGAAATCCTGATACGGCGCACCGCTCCCGTGGTCGAAGAAGGCCTGCTTGTCGGTCCAGGAGGAGTTGTAGACCAGCGCATCGATCTGTGACGGCGGAAGAGAGAATGACTTCGGGCCTACATCGGCCACGCTGACGGTGTACATCAGCGTCGTCGGCTCTTCGATGCGCACGCGCGCGACGTACGGCTTGAGCGCCTCCTTTACTTGCTCGCGGCATCCCGGCTTCATCACCCAGCGGGCCTCCACCTGCCAGGCGGTCATGACGTCGGCACCGGGGCGGATGAAGCCGTCGATCATCTCCAGCCCCTGCATGACGAAGAACGGCACGGTCGGGCCGTACATGTTCAAAAAGTACTGGCCACTGTTAGCAACGAAATCTTTCATCACCTGCGAGCTGTGATGCGCCTCATAGGCAGCGAAGTCCTTGTAACCTTCGACGAAGGCCACCTGCGTGGCAGTAACCGGCGGATAGATGTTCGTCCCGGGGTCGAGGTTGGGGGTGTGGATCAGATACATCCAGGTATCGGGCTGCGTTGCCTTTACCGCATCCGCGAGCGCTCCGAGGGCCGCGTAGGCCTTTGCCTCATTGCCGGGGATGATCGAGAGGAAGGCATCGTTGATATACATGAGATTCCTTTCTTGCTACGCGCCGAGAGCTGCTTTGATGGCTTCCGCCGACTTGAACGCCAGAGCCATGATGGTCAGTGTGGGGTTTGCGGTGGCGACGGTGGGGAAGCTTCCGCTGCCGACGATCCAGAGGTTCTGGACGTCATGCGACTTCTGCGTGGCATCGACCACCGACGTGTCCGGATCGGTTCCCATGCGGTGCGTGCCCATGATGTGGCCCGCGCCGTACATGTGGTACATCTTCCCCTCGTAGTTGAAATCGCCGGGTCCCATCGTCTTCCCATCCGGATACTTGTCCGGTGGATACGGTTTGACGGTCGGCTGCGTGAACTCCTCCGCCCCCATCTGCTGGAAGATGGCGCTGCAGGTATCGGCGGCGACGCGGAATCCTTCCAGCGTGTACTTATCGAAACCGTAGTCGACGTGAGGCCGCGGGATTCCCAGGCCGTCCTTGTTGTTCTGATCGATGGTCACGCAGTTGTCCGGCTGCGGCGCCTGTTCCAGCAGCAGGCCGAAGCGGAACTGGCGCGTCAAGCGGTCGTTGAGCGTGTTGACCAGAGCCGTTCCGCCGAGGCGCGTGGCTCCTGGATTGAGCTGTGAGCCGTTCGTGCCGGTGATGAAATCGAGCGTGGTGGTGTAAGGATCGCCGCAGGCGAAGTTCCAACCCTCGTTGCCGATCTCCATGCGGAAGGCGGCGCGGTTCGTGCGGAACTCGCCGTCGCGCAGCGACTCGATGCCGCCGGTGGCCAGCGGACCGCGATAGCCCCATACCTGCGAAGGGGCCAGCGCCCAGGCCAGGTAGAGGACGTGATCCATCAGATTGCGGCCGACTTGATCGCTTGTATTGGCGATCCCCTTCTGACCGTTCGAGAGCAGGAGCAGCTTGGCATTTTCGATAGCGTGGCACGCGGCGACGTAGATCGTTCCCGACACGCTGGCCGGCGTCGACTGCAGGTTGCCCTTGTCGTCGTAAGACCACTTGAGGTAATCGATCTGCGTCACGTTGTTGCCGTCGACGGCGATGTTGGTGGCCACCGACTGGTAGCTGACGGTGACGTTGCCGGTGTTGAGGGCGTCGCCGAGGGTCACGGTCGGGTCCCACTTTGCCTGAATCGGACAGATGGGGATGCAGTTGGTATTGCCGGCGCAGACGCGGCGATCCTGATACGGTTCGGAGTTGCGGCCGGCGGGAGTGTTGGTGACGAAGACGGAGTACTCCTTCCCCCCCTCGCTTCCTTCGCCAGGGACGCTCATTCCGCTCACGCCATTGCTGACGGTCTGATCGACGACGCTCGACGGGATCGGGCCCATCGGGTATTGATAGCCGGGCGGATAGGTCATGCCGATCGCGGCCTGCAGCGGCTGTTGCTGGGCCACGCTCGCCGCGACCCCGATCTCGCTCTCGGCCAGTCCCCACAACCTCTGCATCTCGGAGTACGCGATCGGCCAGTCGTAGAAGACGTCGTAGGTGGTCTTCATCGTCAGGTCGTGCGGCACGAGGCGCGGCACGCTGCCGAGCCAGTGCCAGGCCGTGCCGCCGCCGATGCGCTCGTACGTGCTCGAAAACTGAAGCTCCCTCACCTCGGGCTGGTTATCCGGCGTGGTCCCTGAGACGCCGGCGGTCTCAGACTGGATGAGATGGCTCACATCCGGCGTCCCGCCGATCGACAAAACCGTTGCCCGCGGCGTGGGGAGCACGGCAGGATCGGGGAGCGTGCCCACACCCGGCCCGGTACGCCCGGCCAGACTCGGATACGGCGACTCCGGCGTCTTCGCCAGCGCCAGGTAGAAGTTCTCCATGTACTGCTCGCGGCTGTCCGGAATGGCCGGACCGGCCTCGAGGATCAGCACTTTTTTGCCGGCCAGACCTAATTCCTTGGCGATGAGATTGCCGGAGACGCCGGCGCCGATGATGACGACGTCATATTGGGAGTTGCTCACTGTCCACCTCCAGTGTTGACGCCGAAGGCATCGAGCCCCGCCGGCGGCTGACTCCAGTAGCCGAACGTGAATGCGCTGAAGCCCATCGGATGCGACTGCGCGACGTTCCAGACCAGGCTCTTGGTGTAGGCCTGCGAGGAGATGACCTGTTGCTTCCCGTTGGTGCCGGGGGGCGGATACCAGGAGCCGAGGTACCACATCAGGATGATGGCCTGGGCGAGCTGTGCCTGACTCGATTCCTTACCAGTGGGAATCTTGACCTCGAGCAGGGTGTCGGCGATCTGCTGGGCAGGCTGTTTCTGGATGGCGCGGAAAGTATTGAGAAGATTGTCCATCGCCGTCTGCCCAACCTGCGCTACGGCGAAGTTGTAGAAGACCTCGGAGAGGTTGGTGGGGTCGAGGAATGGCCGGAGGAAGCTGGATTGAAATCCTGTAAGTGCCGCGGACATGTTCGCGAAGTCCTGTACGACGGAATCAGAAGGACCGCCGGTGGATGGTGTGGTCGTCATGGTCGTCTACCTTTCTCTTATTTCGCGCGTTGCAGGACGTAGGTGAAGTCGGAGTGCACCGGCGTGGTCATGGTTGCGTTGTTGTGGCACTCGATACAGTTCGACGAGACGTTGGGCGCCAGCGGCGGTCCCTGGATGTAGGTCTCGAGCGTGGTGTTGGCGAGGAAGCTCGGAGCGGGCTCGCCGAGGGGAGCGCTGGGAGCCGCCGTGCACAGACCGTTGCCGGGGTTCGTCGGCCACATCGTGCTGATCAACTCGTAGTTCTGCCAGACCGAGTTGGGGTTCACTCCCACGAGCAGCTTGAGTGCCTCGGCATTGTGTTTCGCCGCGCTGGTGAAGGCGAACTCGCTTCCCCCCTTGAACATGTTCATCCGCACGATCTGGCTATGGAAGGAGGCCACCTGCGTCGGATTCCACGGCCGCGGCGGTACTTTGTTCGGCGGGCAGTCGGTGGCGTTGCATTTCGGGTTGTAATAGTTGTATTTCGCTTTGAGCTTCCCGGCCGCGACGTCTTCCTCGGTGGGGACGTTGTCGATGTGCTCGAAGGTCGACCAAAGCCACTGCGGGGCGAGGTTGGTCTTGTGGCCGATGTGAAACCCGACCAGCCCAACCGTCTTCCTGCTGCACGACGCTCCATACTTCGGATTCGTCGACGCCGGCGTGTAGACCAGGACGTTGGCGGTATGGAAGCGCGCTTTCTCCGAGGGGTCGATGATCTTCCACGACGACTTCACCATGATGGCCCCCTCGGCGCCGCCCAGCACACCGCAAGGGAACTTCACCGCACCGCTGAACACCTTCTGCCCCGCCTTCGAGTAGAGCGAGTTCGACAGGATGTAGTCGAACATCGGCTTGTTCACCAGAATCTCGTAGCGGGTGTAGACGCCGTTCTGATCGATGAGCGGCCCGGTGTTGAAGGGCTGGCTGAATTCCGACACCGTCAGCACGTTGGGGGTCTTTCCGACCTGGGTGATGATGCGCTCGCCCGGCGTGTAATCGGCCTTGCACTCCGGCGGCACGTTCGGCTCCGGACCGTTCCACGTCGGCACGGCACCGCCGGGGAGGAAGACGTCGGCGACGTCGCGGTAGTGCTCCCAGACCGTGTCGTTGTCGCCGTTCTGGCCGATGGTCTTCTTCGGATCGCCCTTGCCATCCGGCCCGGGAGGCCAGTTGAGAGCGATGAAGGTGTTCCATGAGTAGATGTCGAAGTCGCCCTGGGCAATCGCAAACTTCTGGTTCCTGTCCGAGCCCGGGGGGATGGATCCCTCCTGAACATCGCCCGGGATGTTCGCGCTCAGGACGATGGCGGGGGGCGGCGGCGCGGTCGACGTCGTGGTGGCCGTGGTCGTCGTCGTTGCAGTCGTCGCCGTCGTTGACGTCGCGGCGGTGTCGCCGATAGAAATCGTGCTCGATGACTCCGTCTCCGTTTTCGTACACGCGACGGCAAGTACGAGCAGCGTGATCGTTGCGAATCTCCTCATGTCTCCTCCTTATCGAATCAAACGAGGAATGTGCGATACAACGGCGCCTGGTTGGGCGGATACGCGCCGTCCGGGTTGAACGGGGAACCGATGGCCTGCTGGAAGCGGAAGTGGTGGTCAGGATCGACCGATTCTTTGATGCGGCAAAGCTCGGCGTAGTTGTCGCCGTAAAACTCCTGCGGCCAGTCGTGCAGCAACGGGTCGATGTAGTTGCAGTACGCGCCGATGGAGTGCGGCGCCATCCCTTCGCCGAGCCGGTAGCCCCAGTTGACGTTCTCCACGCTCTGGTCGGGGTTGGCGTGCGGCCAGATTGCTTTCACTTCCCACAGGAAGCGGGCATCGCGATGCCAGAAGGCGGTGTCGGTCTTCGAAACCTCGGTGACTTTGCCTCCCATGTGCGTCCAGACCAGCAGGCTGCTCGACGACGGGGCGGTGGTCATCGAGCCGGTCAGCACGTCGATGCACGACGGCGTGAACGACTTCGGCGCCATGAAGCCGGAGCGGATGTAGGCGCTGTTGCCGGCCACCACCGTCAGGAGACCGTTGAAGATCTCGAAGTCCGGCAGGGTCATGTCATAGAGGTTGATGAAGATGTTCGGGAACTTGAGGATCGGGGCGATGAGATCCATCCCCTCGCGGCTGTTGCCGTTGAAAATCGGGGTCAGGCCGACGGTGTTGACCAGCGTGTCGGGATGGGCCGGCAGCGCGACTTTGCCCATGTAGCCGTAGACGGCCAACGAGTCGGGGGCCTTCTCGATCCACTCGTTGTAGAAGCCGAGCACTTCCTGCGCGTACTCGATCGGATAGCGGATCTGGCCGCAGAGCATCGTCGGCGTGTTGGGCTGGTGAACGCGAAGCTCGAACGCGACGGCGATCCCGAAATTGCCGCCACCACCGCCGCGGCAGGCCCACCAGAGGTCCTTGTCCTCTTTCGACTTCGACTCCGGGGAGATCGTCCGCAGTTTGCCGTCCGGCGTGACGAGGTCGATGGAGAGTAGGTTGTCGACGCTGAGTCCGTACGAACGGGAGACGAAGCTGATGCCGCCGCCGAGCATGAAGCCGGGGATGCCGACGGTCGGACAGCCGCCGCCGATCGGTATCAGTCCGGTATTCGTCGCCTGCAGGAAGAGATAGAGGTCGCGCCAGCGGTTCCCGGTCTCGCACCAGACCACCCGCCGGCCGAGGTCGAGACGCTTGGCGGTCATGCTGGTGAGGTCGATAACCATCCCTCCCTGGTTGAGACAGTAACCTGCGGCGCTGTGCCCGCCGCCCCGCACCGTGAACGGCATCTCGTGCTCGATGGCGAACTTGTAGGCGGTGGCCACGTCCTGTGGATTGACGCAAATCGCCACCACGCCCGGCCGCAGATCGATGCGGCCGTTGTCGATGACCAGCGATTGGTCATATCCCGGATCACCCGCCTCGAGCAGCCGCCCGGCCATCTCCTGCCGGAGCCTCTCCAGATACTTCCTCGGAATCATTAGTCTCTCCCTCCTGGACCCGACGCGGGTCCACAGAAACTGACTCGAATGAGGATCGCCCACCTAGGAGAGACGCGTGGCACCAGTTTCCCTACCCGGTGGTTTTTGGTTTTTCGAAATATATGCCGGTAGAGGCCTCGGATCTAAAGAGTTGGGTTGCTGGGTTGCTTGGTTGCTTGGTTGCTGAATTGCCATAATGGTTGTTAGCCTTCAGCAACTCAGCAACTCAGCAACTCAGCAACCCAAACACCCGAGACTTCGATGCCAACCAAGCGACCCCCGGTCACCTTCGATCTCATCCGCAAGCTGGCGCTGAAGCTTCCCGGCGTCGAGGAAGGGACGTCGTACGGCACCGCCGCACTGCGGGTGAAGGGAAAGTTTCTGGCTCGTCTGAAAGAGGATGGCCAATCGGTCGTCTTCCGCGTCGGCTTCGACGAGCGCGACCTGCTCCTGCAAACGAAGCCGGATGTCTTCTACATCACCGATCACTACCTCGGCTATCCGGCCGTGCTCATGCGCCTCGCCACGGCATCGAAGCAGGAAGCCGCCGACATCATCGAGATGGCCTGGCAGCTCGTGGCGCCGAAGAAGCTGAGGGAGGCGAGGTCGTAAGTTGTCTGCGGCTACGCGCGTTGTCGATTGTCTGCGCGCTGCGGCGCGCGTGGACGATATTGTCCGTTGTGGCGATCGCAGGCGAAGGCGCGGCTTCGCCGCCAGGCACAGACAAGAGTGTCTGTGCCCACAGTTGTCCAAATTAGGTATCGGAGAGTTGGCCGATCGGAAGAAACGGCGGGCGCTGTAGAGTCAGTCAGTTCGACCAAGAACGAACGATTCGACAGGAGGCCCGACGTTGAGCG
>DATMNC010000081.1:0-159923 GCA_035569395.1 Thermoanaerobaculia bacterium
TCAGGTGGCGCTCGCCCAGCGCGAGAAGATCGATTTCGTCGTCGTCGGGCCCGAGGTGCCACTGGCCGCGGGCCTGGCCGATCGCCTGGCCGAGGCCGGGCTAAAAGTCTTCGGGCCGTCGGCCAAGGCGGCCCAGCTCGAGAGCTCCAAGGGCTTCACCAAGGAGCTCTGCCGGCGCCACAACATCCCGACTGGCGCCTATGAGCGCTTCACCGACGCCGACGAGGCCGTTTCCTACATCAGGGCACAGGGCGCGCCAATCGTGGTCAAGGCCGACGGGCTTGCCGCCGGCAAGGGCGTCGTGGTGGCCGAGACGGTGGACCAGGCGATCGAGGCGGCGCGCGACATGCTGTCGGGCAACCGCTTCGGCACCGCCGGCGCCTCGGTGGTGATCGAGGAGTTTCTGGTCGGTGAGGAGGCGAGCTTCTTCGCCCTGTGCGACGGCGAACACGCGCTGCCGCTGGTCGGCGCGCAGGACCACAAGCGCGCCTTCGACGGCGACAAAGGGCCGAATACCGGCGGCATGGGCGCCTATTCGCCCGTCCCCATCCTCGACCAGGCGACCTTCGACTGCGCCATGCGCGAGATCGTGCTGCCCACGGCCAAGGCGATGAAAGACGCCGGCACGCCGTTCCAGGGCGTGCTCTATGCCGGCCTGATGATCGGCAAGGATCGCAAGCCGCGGCTGGTCGAGTACAACTGCCGCTTCGGCGATCCCGAAACCCAGGTGCAGATGCTCCGCCTCGAGGACGATCTCGCCGACGTCTGCCTCAAAGTCGCCCGCGGCAACCTCGGCGACACGAAGCTGAACTGGCTCAAGGAAGCCGCCGCCTGCGTCGTCATCGCCGTCGACGGCTATCCCAACGAGTTCCCGAAAGGGCAGGAAGTCGTCGTCGATCCGATCGACGACCCCTCCGTGACGGTCTTCCACGCCGGAACGATTCCCCGCGGCGGCAGGATGGTGAACGTAGCCGGCCGGGTCGCCAGCGTCTGCGCCCGCGCCGCCACGCTCTCCGAGGCGCTGGCGAAGGCCTACGAAGCCGCGCCGAAGGTGCGGTTCGAGGGAGCAAGGTACCGTACGGATATCGGGTACCGGGCGCTGGAGCAGCGGAAGGGGTAACCCCTGTGGTCGTAGTAGTGATCGACTTGACGGTCACTCACCGAAACACGAGCCAAAGGCTGATCCCGCGAACAAGATAAACAGACGTAAACCGCATCGATCCTCGATCGACTTTGGGATCGGCCTCTCACTACTTCGGAGGCTGAGGTTGTAATTTCCTTACCTAGCGTTCAAGAGTCTCTACCCGCTCGAGCGCGTCCTTCAACTGCTTCCGGGTCGATGACACGTCCGATTCAAGAGAGCGAATATCAGACTGAACCTGTTTCAGAAGCTGTTCGACGGCTCGCTGAATGTTCGTTTCGAATGGATGGGTGTTCCACACCACCCCGGTCGGTGTTGTCGCGAAGAATTCTTTCAACATCTGAATACGACATCCGGTTCACCTCCACTTGGTTGTTGTGCGGCGGTCACGAGCCACTCGTTACGAATTCGTGGCAGAGCGTGCCTCTTTCCAATCTCGTCCGGTTTGCGTTCGCTCCGCTAAGCACTTATCTTGTTCTCGCCATGAAATCATCACTCCCGGCGATCGCCGCTCTTTGCTGCGCGTCTCTGATGCTTACCGGATGCCCTGCCGAGATGTGGATTCCGATCCAGACGGTTCCGCGTCAGAGCACATCCTTCGACCATGTTCAGTATCTCGATGAACCGCCTACGCGTCCCTACGAGGTGCTAGGCATCATCACGCCGCCCGACGGCGAATATGAGACCGACGCAGAGATGGTCCGCGCGATGCGGCGAGAGGGTGCTAAGCACGGCGCGGATGCTATCTTCATTGAATCGCAATCGGAGAGTTCGGGATGGAAATTCGACTCCGGATTCCTCGGAGCGAAGGGTAGCTCTACGCGGAACGTGCATGCGCGCGCGAAGGCGATCGTCTGGAAATGACTCGGAAACCGCAGAAGCAACCACGCGACGTGATCACGAACGATCACCGAGCGAGTGGGCTGTAACATTAAACTGACTCACTACCTGTTCGTCGGACCCAGAGCGTCGGAGGAAGCGATAGGCCAAACCGACGAGTCAGTTAATCAGGTTTTGCGAAACAGATGCGGCCCGATTACTCCTCCTGACACGCACCTGATGCAATAAATCGGCAGGTCGTTTTGCGACTCGCCCAGACGGCGACGGTTGAACTGTCCGGGCTCTTCCTGTACGAATCGTTTGCAAGACGCACAGCGGATCCCGGCGCGGTAGATAACGGTACTTTGGTCCTGCACATCCGCACCATGTCGAACAATACGAGTACCGTCGTATGTGAAAAGGCGCTGCTCTGATCCCTCGGACCGCTGCGCGTTATCCCACCATTCATCCAATGAGAAACTGCTTTCCGCGTCCTGCGTCCACATGCTGCCATCACCGTGCTCGGCCAGCGCCGTTCGATACACATCGCCGAGAGTGGATTGAATGTCCATGTCTTACCTCCCGTTCATGATCACGTTTCCAAGCCTCTGGCTGGTCAGCGATCCTCGCAAATACTGAACCTTTCACGACACTTAGATCAATCTTTCGAGACGACTCCCTCGAAAGGGAAGGACATCATCTACGTGTCGTAGAGTGAAACGGTCGCGACTCTATAGTCCTCGGTCGACGCCAATCTGTCGTGGCTGGTGCGCTATCAACACGGCCTTCTAGCTCAATCGATCTCGAGCAACCACATCGATACCGCGGCGCCAATCCCCGGCACCTTTTGTTCAAGGAGTGCGACCTCGCCAATCGAGAGCCTTTCCGCGAGCTCCAGTTCTAGGAGGTGATCCAGCGTCACATCGTCGTCGTGTTCTGATCCGATATTTGCCTCTGCGACGCGGACTTCGAGCGCCTGAAGAAGAAACTCCGGCAACTCGACGGTGATGGCTCTCCTGCTGTTGAGCGCTCGGCGTGTGCCGTGGCACAGACAGACACTCTTGTCTGTGCATGGCGGCGAAGCCGCGCTTTCGCCGGCGGAAACGGTGATCGTCTGGTCGCGTACGGGCGGGGGCGGGCGGATGACTCTCGTCGGCGAGTAAGGTGGTCGCGACGAGGAGTAGAGTGAGCGCTGAGACCATGCGATTCTGCGAGATCGTCATTCCCCCGAGTTTAGATGACCTTCGGAAAGGTGAAACGGGTGGTCTATCGAGAGGTACAGGGGTCTCTATCGAGTGTCTATGGCTGTCTTGCTAGAGGGGCCGGGGTCTCTACCGAGAAGGGCCGGGGTCTCTATCGAGTGTCCATGGCTGTCTTGCCAGAGGGGTAGGGGTCTCTACCGAGAGGGATCGGGGTCTCTATCGAGAGGGGCAAGGGTCTCTACCGAGAGGGGCCGGGGTCTCTACCGAGAGGGTCAAGGGTCTCTACCGAGAGGGGCAGGGGTCTCTACCGAGAAGGGCTGGGGTCTCTACCGAGAGAGGCAGGGGTCTCTATCAAGAGGGGCGGGGTCTCCGAGAGGGCCAGGGGTCTCTATCGAGAACGGCATGGGTCTCTATCGAGAAGGACGGCGTCCCTTGTTACGTGGTCGACCCACCGCACGAGCTCCCCGCGCCGGCGGTGCAGCCGAAGCAGTGGGCTCTCGTGACGACGCTCCGCTTCTGCCACACGTCGACATCGAACGTCTCGATGGTCATCGCTCCGACGGCCGTCTCCGCGTCGAGGTCGAGCATCTGGTTGAAGTCGCAGTCGAAGAGGCGGCCGTCCCAGGAGACGGAGAGGGTGTTGCGGCACATCACGCCCGAAACGGCGCCGGGGTTGAAGCTGTCGATCAATCGGGACATGTAGGAATCGAGATTGTCTGATTCGATCAGCCACTCCAGGAAGCGGGAGATGGGCATGTTGTTCAGCGCCAGGAGGCGGTCGAAGGTGATGCCGAAATCGCGGTGCAGCGCGGTCTTCCACTCGCTCTCGGCGCTCGACTGCGGTGCGGCAAGGAAGGCGCCGGCGGGATTCGTCATCAGCGATAGCACGCGGCGGGGATTGCCATGTCCGTATCCGACAGTGTTGAGCAGACGCAGCGCCGCGATCGATTTCTCGAAGGCACCGTCGCCGCGTTGCGCGTCGGTGCTTCGCTGCCGGTAGTGCGGCAGCGAGGCGACGATCTCGACCTCACGCTCGGCCAGCCATTCCGCGAGTCCCGCGTTGCGTTGGAGCAGGAGCACCGACAGGTTGCAGCGGTCGATGACGTGCTTTCCCCTGGCATGCGCCGCGTCGACGAGATAGCGAAACTCGGGATGCAGCTCCGGTGCGCCTCCGGTGATGTCGACCGTATGTGCCGAGGTCTGATCGAGCGCGCGCAGGCAGGCGTCGACCGTCTCGCGGGCCATCATGGCGTCGGAGCGGTCGGGGCCGGCGTCGACGTGGCAGTGGCGGCAGGTCATGTTGCACAACTTGCCGAGGTTGATCTGGAAGATTTCCAGACTGGCCGGAGTCAGGTCGGGCCAGCCGGTGGCGCGAAGCGTTTCCTGAAAGCTGGCCCGGCCGGCGGTGCTGGCTTCGAGCCTGGCCAGTTGTTCGCGTGGATCGGCCAGGGGTGCACGGCGCGACGACAACGTCGACGCCGGCAGAGATATGGTCACATACCCACCTTTTCGGCGTGCTCTTTCATCTGCATCCCGTGAACAAGCGACGCACCGCCGCGGATTGCACAGGCCACATGCACCGCCTCGGTCATCTGCTCGAGGTCAGCTCCCTTTTGCAGACTCTCGGTCGTATACGCGTCGATGCAGTAGGGGCATTGCACCGTGTGCGCGACGGCGAGTGCGATCAACGCCTTCTCGCGCTCGGTGAGCGCGCCCGGTGCGAAGACCGCGGAGTAGTACTCGAAAAACTTCTTGCCCAGCTCGGGAGCGCCTTCGGCAATCGATCCGAAAGCCTTCAGGTGCTCGGGCGCGTAGTAGTGATCGGACACGATGGATCTCCTTCTAGGAACGCGCTTCCTGCGCGTCGACGACGGCGATGGCGGCCATGTTGACGATGTCGCTGACATCGACGCCGCGCTGGAGCACGTGCACAGGCTTGGCCATCCCCTGGAGGATGGGGCCGATTGCTTCAGCGCCGCCGAGGCGCCAGAGAAGCTTGTAGGCGGCATTCGCGGCGTCCAGGCTCGGGAAGATCAGCACATTGGCGTCGCCCTGAATCGCGCTCCACGGATAGTCGGTGTCGGCGATGCCCGGCTCGACCGCGGCGTCGGCCTGCATCTCGCCTTCGATGATGAGATCGGGCCGCAGTTGCTTCACGATCGCCACGGCCCTGGCCGCCTTCTCCGCATCCGGATGCTTCGTCGACCCAAAGTTGGAGAAGGAGATCATGGCGATGCGCGGCTCGATATTGAACCGCCGAGCCGTTTCCGCCGTGAGGATAGCGATCTCCGCGAGATCCTCGGCCGATGGGTCGATCGTCACGGTCGTGTCCGCGAGGATCAACATCCGGCTCTTGAACATCAGCAGATAGGCACCGGAAACCCTCTTCACGCCGGGCCGCGTCTTGACGATCTGCAGCGCCGGTTTGATCGTGGCCGGGTAGTAGGTACGCAGGCCGGCGATCACGCCGTCGGCGTCGCCTGCTTCGACCATCATCATTGCGAAGTAGTTGCGGCTGTTCAACATCCGGTACCCATCAGCGACGGTGATGCCGTGCCGCCTCCGGATCTCGGCAAAACGGCGCACGTACTGATCGAGCTGCGCGCAGTGCTGGATGTCGATGATCGTGACTTTCGACTCGTCGATGTGATGCTTCTGCAGCAGAGGTGCGACGACCTCGCGTTTGACTAGCAGGATGGGATGGGCGAGCCCTTCATCGATGAGGATCTTGGCGGCCCGAATGATCTTTTCCTGGTCGCCCTCGGGGAAGACGATCCGTTTTGGATCGCGCTTGGCGCGGTCGTAGACGCCGTGCATCATGCCGCGGGCGCGCCCGAGGAGCTGTTCGAGGCGGCGGCGATAGGCGTCGTAATCGGTGATCGGCTCCTGCGCCACGCCGCTCTCGGCCGCCGCCCGCGCCACGGCTACCGGCACGTTGAGCAGCACGCGGGAGTCGAACGGCTTCGGGATCAGATAGTGGCGCCCGAAGGAGAATTTCGCGCCGCCGCCATATGCGCGTAGTACCGCGTCCGGCACTTCTTCCTTCGCCAGCTCGGCCAGGGCAAGAGAGGCGGCCAGCTTCATCTCGTCGTTGATGGTCGTGGCGCGGCAGTCGAGAGCGCCCCTGAAGATGAAAGGAAATCCGAGAACGTTGTTCACCTGATTCGGGTAATCGGAGCGGCCGGTGGCCATGATCACGTCGGGCCGTGCGGCGATCGCGTCATCGTACGGGATCTCCGGATCGGGATTGGCCATGGCGAAAACGATCGGATCTTTGGCCATCGACTGGATCATGTTTGGCTTGACGATTCCGCCGATAGAGAGGCCGACGAAGACGTCCGCGCCAACCAGAGCTTCCGTCAGGGTTCGCCGGGAGGTTTCGGCCGCGAACTCCTCCTTGTACGGCGTCATGTCGATCGTGCGGCCCTTGAAGATCACGCCCTTGCTGTCGGTCAGGATCACGTTCTCTTTGCGCAATCCCATCTTGATGTAGAGGCGCAGGCAGGCCATGGCCGCGGCGCCGGCGCCGGAGATGACGATGCGCACTTCGTCGATCTTCTTGCCGGCCACTTCGAGCGCGTTTTTCAGCGCGGCGGCGGAGATGATGGCCGTGCCGTGCTGGTCGTCGTGAAAGACGGGGATCTTCATCACCGCCTTGAGGCGCTCCTCGATCTCGAAGCACTCCGGGGCGGCGATGTCTTCGAGGTTGATCCCTCCGAACGTCGGCTCCATGATCCTGACGGCGTTGATGAAGGCCTCGGTGTCGTGGGTGTCGAGCTCGAGATCGAAGACATCGATGTCCGCGAAGCGTTTGAAGAGAACGGCTTTCCCTTCCATCACCGGCTTGCCGGCAGCCGGGCCGATGTTGCCAAGGCCCAGGACGGCCGTGCCGTTGGAGATGACGGCGACGAGGTTCCCTTTGTTCGTGTACTTGTAGACGTCGCCCGGCTCGCGGGCGATCTCGAGGCAGGGCTTGGCCACCCCGGGGGTGTAGGCAAGCGCCAGATCGCGTTGCGTCGCGGTCGGCTTCGTAGGAACGACTTCGGTCTTTCCGGGACGTCCCCCCGAGTGGTATTCGAGGGCGTCGTCGCGGTCGTTGTCAGCCATCGGGGGAGTCTATCAAGCTTGGGGCGGACGGGTCGGTGACTGGATCGGCGGTCCCTCTCCCCGAGACTCAGACCAAAGCGCCAGAAGTTCTATCTGCTCGGGCGAGTCATTGATTCGATAGTAGAGGTAGTGCCAGATACGCGATAGGTGGATGCGACGTACGTTCGCGAGCTCGACGTCGGTCGCTCTTTGTCCGATGCGCGGCTGGAAAGCGATCAATTGCATCGCGCGCTCGACTTCTTCGCGCACGGCATTGGGAGCTGCGGTACGGTGGACGCGCCACCACTCTTCCAACTGCCGGATGTGCCGGGCCGCGAGACGGCTGGTCTCGACAGGCAGCGGTGTGGTCATTCGCGGCTGCGCATCTCGCGGATCAGATCGTCGCCCGAAATGGTCTCTCCCCGTTCGCATTCAGCGATCGATTGCAACAGAACGGCGCTCAGTTCGGGACTGACGTCGAACGTCTCCTCGTCATCGCGCGCTATCACGGTGACTTCGGCTCCTTCCGGGAACTCGCCCTCATACACGATCTGGCCGTCGACAACCTTACCCGATGAAATTCTCATAGCGTTGATTCTAACCTCGGATCACCCGAACTGCTTCACCAGCGCCTGCCACAGCGCGAGCGTCTCGCTGTGGACGCTGGCGACGCTCTGATCGTCGAGTCGCACCGCGGTCTGCACGCTCTTCAGAACGTCCAGAAGATCGGGTTCGCTTTGTCCGGAACGCCGACGCGGTACGTGGCGTGATTGATCATCACATCGATCTCCGTATAGTCGCCGCGATCGCGGTCCTGGCGCCGCGTTGCCTCTCCGACCGAATACGACTCGATTTCACGGAAGAGATCCTTCTCCTTGCGCCATTGGTCGAAGCCGTTGGCGGCATCCTGAATCTCTTGCGCGTTGGGGATGAACGGCACGCCACGCGACCACATGCAGGCGGCGGCCTGTGCCGCGTCGTTGAGCGAGGTGCCACCCTCCTTCCAGGAGGCCATGAACTTGTCCACTCGGGCTTTGGCGCGCGCTTCCGGAGTCGCCGTTTGCTCTTTGTGCAACATGTTTGTGATGGACGAGACCAGCCCCGACATCGAATTCTGATCGACGGTGGCGGTCGATGCGGCACTGTCCGTGCCGGCGGCCGCGGTGGAGTGCAGCTTCAGCCCGCCGGAGCGGCCGATCTTCTCGGCCATCTCCTCCTCTTTCGTCGGGGTTTTCACGTCGTCGGATTTGTCGATGTAGTGCTTCTTGGCCCACAGGAGCCCGCCAACGGCAAGGACGATGATGAGAAAGATCTTCTTCATGGGTGCTCCGGAATCGCGCGGTTATCCCGCTTTGCGTTTCCGCTGCTGCGGTGTCGGTGTCTCCTGGCGGGGCGGATTGTCAGTACGCGTGCGCGCCACCGGACCGGAGAGGTCGTGCGTGCGGCCGGTAAACCTGTTCCAGGCGATGGCGACCGCGGGGACGATCGTGACCGTCGAATACGTTCCGGCCAGAACACCGATGAGGAGGATCCAGGCGAACTCGTGGATCACCTTGCCGCCGAAGAGAAGCAGTGCCACCAGGACGATGACCACGGAGCCCGAGGTCAGAATCGTCCGCGACAGCGTCTGGTTCATGGCCAGATTGAGCTGCTCTTCCAGCGTCATGCGCGTCTTCAGCTTCCGCCTGTTCTCGCGGACGCGGTCGTACATGACCACTGTGTCGTTGATCGAGAAACCGACGATGAGCAGCAGCGCCGCGACGATATTCAATGAGAACTCGCCGTTGATCATCATCAGGAAGGCCAGCGACATCAGCACGTCATGAACGATGCAGACGATGGCTGAGGCGCCGAACATCAGATCGAAGCGAAGCCAGAGGTAAAGGCCCATTGCCAGCGTCGAGAGCACGACGGCCCAGATGGCCTTCTGCTGGAGGTCATGGCCGACCTGCGGTCCGACCGTCTCCTGATTGAGGACGTTGAATGCGCCGAGGAAGGTCTTGTCGTTCAGCACACCGGCGATTCTCGTCGTCACGCCGGGAGCCGAAGTCACCTGTGCCATGTTCGTGAAGATGCCCACTTCCGAGCGCTTATTGATGACGTTCTGGGCCACGTCCTGGTAGTAGGGCTTGGCCGTGGGAACCGTTCCCTTCGCCTCCGGATCGATCGAGTAGAGAAGCTCGGCCAGGCGATCGCGGCCGTTGAAGTTCAGATCGAGCCTGGTGCCCGCCTGGGGATTCAAATCGGCATTCAGCTTCGCTACGACCAGACCGGCATAGTCGACTTCCTTCTTCAGCTCCGGAAGGCGGATCAGCACGGCGCGGTCATCGGCCTTGCCGTACTGCTGGATCGAGGCATCGGCGAGGTCGGCGCGAAGACGGTCCATCGGAACCGCGTCGCGGAACTTCAAGGTCACGGTGGCGCCGCCGGCGAAGTCGATTCCCCAGTTGACGCCGTTCTTCAGGAACATAGCCAGCCCGAGGAGCATGAAAAGAAGGGAGAACGACACGGCGTAAAAACGCCAGCGTACGAAGTCGAACTTGGAATTGACGAATATCTGCATGGGTATCTCTCCTCGCCTTTCCTAGATGCTGATCTCGGTCGGGCGATTCTGCGCTTTGTATACGACGTCGAAGATCACGCGCGAGACGAAGAACGCCGTGAAGACCGACGCGAACAGACCGATGAGCAGCGTGACGGCGAATCCCTTGATCGGCCCCGTTCCGAACTGGAAGAGGAAGAGCGCCGAGATGATCGTCGTCATGTGTGTGTCGATGATGGTGCCGAAGGCGCGGGAGAAGCCGTTCTCGATGGCCGCGCGAACCACCTTGCCGTCGCGCAACTCTTCGCGGATGCGCTCGAACACGAGGACGTTCGAGTCGATGGCCATACCGAGCGTCAGGATGATTCCGGCGATACCGGGCAGCGTCAGCGTGGCGTGGAAGATCGCCATCATGCCCAGGAGGATGACCAGGTTCAGCAGCAGCGCCAGCACCGCGTTGATGCCGGCGCCTTTGTAGTAGAGCAGCACGGCCAGGATCAGGGCGATGAAGCCGACCAGCGAGGCCAGGACGCCCTGGCGGATCGAATCGCGTCCGAGCGACGGGCCGACGGTGCGCTCTTCCAGCGTCGTCAACGATGCCGGCAGTGAGCCGGTGCGCAGGACGAGCGAGAGATCGGCCGCCTGCTGCTGTGTGAAGCTCCCTTCGATGACGCCCGACTCGTTGATCTGGCTGTTGATGACCGGAGCGGAGACGACCTTGTTGTCGAGGACGATGGCCAGGCGGCGCTTGATGTTCGCGCCCGTCAGGTCGCCGAACTTGCGCGCGCCGTCCGGGGTGAGCGAGAAGCCGACGTTCGGCTGTCCCAGCTGCCCCTTCTGTACGCGGGCGTTCTTCAGGTCGGTGCCGGTGACCGGAACCGTCTTGCGGACGGCGTAATACTCGACGCCCGCCGCACGGCCGAGCGCGTCTTCACGCGTGCCGGGGAGGATGTCGACCTCGGTCTTCATATTCGGCGCGACGCCGTTGAGCGTCGCCGTCGGATCGGAGGCCGGCTCACCTTCGACGAGGCGGAACTGAAGCTGCGCCGTCGTCTTGATGATGTCCTTCACGCGCGCCGGGTCGTCGACGCCGGGGAGCTGGATGACGATGCGAAAGTTGCTCTCCGGCGCGATGTAGGGTTCCGTGACACCGAGCTCGTTGACGCGGTGGTCGATCGTCTCGACGGTGTGCGCAACCGTGTCGCGCTCGATGGCCGTCTGCGACGCCGTCTTCATCTTGAACTGCATCGCCCCCTCGGGTGTGCGGCTCACGTCGAACGACGGGATGAAGTCCTTGGCGATCGTCTCGTACCCGCTGGTCGGCGTGTCCGCCGGGAGGACGGCCACGAACGTCGTGTCCGTCATGCGCTTCGTCGTCGGGATCGGAAGGTTGCCCTTCTTCGCCTGGGCTTTGAGCATTTCCGACGCCTGATCGGTCTCGAGGCGTACGGCATCGCCGACGTTCACGCGCATGACCAGATGCGTACCGCCCTTCAGGTCAAGGCCGCGGCGGATCGGCTCGGGGGTGTCTTTGGTCGGTACGATCGCCCAGGCAAAGCTGATCAGGACGACCAGGATCAGGATGACTTTCCACAACAGACCTCTAGTCAAGTTTCCTCCAGGAAAAAAGGGAAGCGGTCACTCCGCCGCATCGCCCGTGATGATTCCGGTGACCGCAGAACGTGTAACCTTGACCTTCACATTCTCGGCGATTTTCAGGTAGACAACTTCGGCCTCAACACCCTGCACTGTCCCGTAAATCCCGCCCGAGGTCAGGACGCGGTCGCCCTTTTTGAGCGTACTGAGCATTTCGGCCGTTTTTCGCCGCTGTTTGTTCGCCGGGGCGATGACCAGAAAGTAAAAAACGAGAAAGATCGCCGCGATCGGCAGGATGTTGATGAGAAAGGCGCCGGTGCCGGCGGGGGTTTGGAGGAGCAGAGCAATTGCTGTCATATCGTCTTTTCTGTCTGATTCGTTGATCGGGGGCTCTTTGTCGTCAGGCGTCAACTTCGCCGCTCACGACCCGCGAGAGGAACGCATCGCGAAAAGCCTGCAAAGAGTTGGACGCGATAGATTGCCGAATACCTCTCATCAAGTCAAGGTAAAACGAGACGTTGTGGATGGTGTTGTAAACCATCGCCGCGATTTCGCCGGTGACGTAGAGGTGTCGAAGATAGGCCCGGGACACCGTCCGGCAGGTCACACAGGAGCAGTTCGGATCGAGCGGCCGCGGGTCATCGGCGAAGCGCGCGTTCTTGATCGCCACCTTGCCGAAGCTGGTGAAGAGTGATCCGTTCCGGGCGTTTCGCGTCGGCATCACGCAGTCGAACATGTCGATTCCCGCGGCCACGCCATCCAGCAGATCCTCGGGAGTCCCCACGCCCATCAGATAGCGCGGCTTGTCCGCCGGCAGCAGCGGGGCGGTGAAGCGCATCACGTCGAGCATTTCCTCTTTCGGCTCACCGACCGAAACGCCGCCGATGGCAACGCCGTCGAAGCCGATGGCCCCGATCTCCTCGGCGCTTCGCTTGCGCAGATCGTGATGGATGCCTCCCTGCACGATGCCGAACAGCGCCGATGCCCCTGTTCGCGCCGCCAGCGAGCGCCGCGCCCAGCGGTGGGTCAGCTCCATCGACCGCTCCACCTCGGCGTGGGCGATCCCGTAGGCCGGGCATTCGTCGAAGGCCATGGCGATGTCCACTCCCATCCGCTGCTGGATGTCGATCGACGTCTCCGGCGAGAGAAAGTGCGCCGAGCCGTCGATATGGCTCCGGAACTCGACCCCCTCCTCCCGAACCTTGCGGATCGACGCCAGCGAAAAGACCTGAAACCCGCCCGAGTCCGATAGCACCGCCCGGTCCCAGTTCATGAAGCGGTGAACCCCGCCCATGCGCTCGAGCAGATCGACACCCGGCCGAAGCATGAGGTGGTAGGTGTTATTGAGGATGATCTCCGGCCCGAGCTGCTGTAGCTGCTCTGTCGTCAGCGCCTTCACCGACGCCAGAGTCCCAACCGGCATGAACACCGGAGTCTGGATCGTTCCATGCGCCGTTACGATCTCGCCACGCCGGGCGGAACCTTCGGTGCCGGATAGGCTGAATGTCAGTCTGGTCATATGCGCTGCGCGCGTTGTCGGTTGTCGGTTCTCGGTTGAATTGAGCTGGTCGTGCGGATGTTTGCCTCGGCGAACGCGCGCGAACGCACAACCAACCGACAACCGACAACGCGCGCAGCGCAATCTATTGCAATTTCATCTGCTCGACGCGCACGCTGCTCGGCAGCGTCAGGACGAAGCGGCCTTGCTCGACAGGAGCGTTGATCTTCACGTTCAGGAACTCGTAGCGCGTTTTGTCGCCGTCACCCTCGGTATATTCGAACTGCGTCGTCAGGTAGGTCTTCCGGTCGATGAAGATCTTGATGTGGCGCACGCGCCTCCCGACCGCCTTGTTCTTCGGGTCGAGATCGAGAACGAAATATGGCTTGTCGGACGTGTTCGTGAAGGTGAAGTTGAACCAGGCGCCGAGCTCGTCGATCGCTCCGCTCGCTCCCATGTACTTGAAGATCCGGTCCTGGTAACGCTTCACCTCGATCCGCTCCGCCTTGTTGAGGTCGGGGTAGTACGTGGTCAGCATGCCGTCGGCGATCAGCATCGTGACCCGCTTCGGGGCGTCGTAGGACCAGAGGACGTTGTTCGGCTTCGAGTAGACGAAACGGCCGGTCGAGACCTCCGGCCTGGCCAGCAGCGCCAGCGTCTTCTCCTGGCGGAAGTCCGCTTGAATCGTGGTCGTTTGGGCCTGTGCAAGCTGGACCTTCTTGATCACCTCATCCAGCGAGTCCGGATTGGTCTTGGCGACGGCCGGAACCGAAAGCGCTGCCGCACACAGCGACAGAGCGAAAAACTTCCTGATCAACATGGGCTGCCCCAACGCCCCACCGGAAAGTCGTATTTCCCGGTGAGCGAGTTATACTCAGTGGAAACTGAGGTTATTGATGAAAAAGAACTTGCTGGCATTTGCAGTCATGCTGCTCGTCATCACCGCTCCATCTGCCTCGGCAGCGATCCAGTACGAGTTCCGGCAGACGACCTCTTCCGACCTCGAATCGATCCCGGCTACTGATTGCGTCGGCCGTGCCATCATCGACGGCGACCGCTCTCGGGTCGAGTTCATCTCCGGCAATGCCTACCCCGCCGGAACCTACATCATCGCCACCAACGGTTCGCGGTCGATGACTTTCATCGACCCGAGCCGGAAATCGTTCGTAGAGGTGAACGCCGCGAGCGTGGCCACCTCCATCGGTTCCCGGAAAATCACGATCGCCAACAAGAAGATCGACGTCACCAAAATGCCTGACCAGCCCACCGTGGCCGGCATTCCGACCGAGCACTACCGCCTGATCATGAGCTATGACATCACCGTCGCCTTCGGTAACCTGCCGCTGACCCAGACGGTGAAGACAACCATCGACAAGTGGACCACGAGCGCCTTCGGCGACATCGGCGACACGTTCCTGGCAAGCGGCGCGTTGCACACCGGCAATCCCGACCTGGACGACCTGATCTCGGCCGAGAACTCGAACATTAAAGGCTTTGCCCTCAGACAGATCGTCAACGTTACGACGATCAACAACCGCGCCCCGGTGAACGGCGAGACCCAGTTGAAGGTGAACCGCACTGTCAGTCAGACCAGGGAGTTGCTGGTGACGTCGATCCAACCGGTTGCCCAGATCGGCCTGGCGACGTTCACCGTCCCGCTGACCTTCCACAAAGCCGGCCCGGTTCACGATGACACGGAGAAAGCGCCGATGCAGGTGCTTTCGATGGAGCCCTCGGAAAAGCAGTAGGTCAGTGGATTCGTGGATCAGGCCGAGGGGTCCCGACCAGTCCCTGATCCACGAGTCCACCAATCCACTAATCTGGTAACCAGGAGGCAGGGAGGGTGGGGCACATGGTACGATCTCGTCGATTCGTCCCCGGTACCGGTTCCAGATCGATGAAACGACAGTTCGCAATCGGTGAGTCTCTGCGACGTCTCGCCCGCCAGCCTCGTGCATATGTGGCCGTCGCGCTGCCTCTGGCGATTCCCTTCATCCTGGCCGCCGTCAGCAACAACGACGCCCTCACCCAGCCCACCATGGCGGTCTCCAGCGCCGCCATGATCGTGCCTCCGCAGATTCGCTACGACGCCCTGGCCGCTCCGACACCGGCCACGCTTCCCGAACACTCTGTCGTGCTGACGCTGGAAGACGGCGATACGCTCGATTCCGTCCTTCTTGCCGGCGGCCTCGGGCGCTCCGACGCGGCCATCCTCAACAACGAATTCGGCAAGACCGTCGATCTTCGCCGCCTCCGCCCAGGCCACCTTCTCCGTTTCCACTACGACACCCGAGGGACGGTCGACAGCGTCGAGATGAAGGTGACAGGCTGGGGAGAGATCGACGCCGTCCGCGGCAATGCCGGGTTCGCCATCACCCCCTACCAGGCGCATCAGACGGAGATCGAAACCGCCGTTTCCGCCCAGATCGACTCCTCGCTATGGGAAGCTCTCCGCAACGCCGGCGAAGGACCGCAGCTCGTGCAGGAGCTCGTCGACGTCTTCCAGTGGGACATCGACTTTTTCGCGCTGCAGAAGGGCGACTCCTTCAGCCTGGTGACGAAAAGGAAGTTCGCGGGCGCCGATCTCATCGGATACGGCCCGATCGTGGCGGCACGCTTCGTTCACGGTGGTCAGACGTACGAGGCCTTCCGCTGTGAGACGCCCGACGGCCGCGCCGGCTACTACGCCCGCAACGGGAGCCCGCTTCGCAAACAGTTCCTGCGCGCACCGCTGCAGTTCAGCCGGATCACTTCAGGATTCTCGAAGAGCCGCTATCACCCCCTCCTTCACTACTTCCGGCCTCACCACGGCGTTGACTACGGCGCCCCGGTGGGCACGCCGGTGATGACGACGGCCGACGGCGTGGTCGTGGACGCGACCTACAACCACGGCGAAGGCAACTACGTCCGCATCCGCCACGGCTCCCGCATCGAAACGTCGTATCTCCATCTCTCGCGTTTCGCCAAAGGGATCAAGCCCGGGAAGAGCGTCACGCAAGGCGAGGTGATCGGCTACGTCGGCATGACCGGTTTGGCCACCGGGCCGCACCTCGACTACCGCATCTCCGACAACGGGACGTGGCTCGATCCGCTCAAGCTCAGGTCGATCACGCCCGACCCGCTGCGCGGCGACTCGCTGGCGGCCTTTCGCAACAGCGTCGCTTCCTTCAGTTCCAAACTCGCCACGCCGGCCCAGCAACTGGCTGCCTTTGCGACCAGGCGGCGGGCACTCTTCTAGCAGTCACACGCTTTCCATCGGACGCATCCCAACCTCATGAAAAAGGTCATTGTCCGCGCGCCGGTGCGCGCCGATCTCGCTGGCGGTACTCTCGACCTCTGGCCCCTCTATCTCTTCCACCCCGGCTCGCGCACCATCAACGTCGCCATCTCGTATCACGCGGAGTCGGAAGTCGCTGAGACTGGCACAGACGCCATCGAGATCAATCTCACCGATCAGCAATACGAACAAACCTATGCCTCGCTGCACGAGTTGGCCGCCGATCAGAAGGCGGCGCTGATTCATCGCGCCCTCGAGCATTTCCGTCTCACCGGCATCCGCATCACCACCCGTACCGACGCCCCCCGCGGCTCGGGCCTCGGCGGCTCCTCGGCGCTGACGATCACGCTCGTCCGCGCGCTCTCCGAGGTCGCCGGAGCGCCGGTGGAGGGCGACGACCTCATCGCGCTCGTCCGCGACCTGGAGACGCGTCTCATCCGCGTCCCCGCTGGAATCCAGGATTACTACCCCCCCGTCTACGGTGGCCTCATGGCCATCCACCTCAATCCGGGGTTGGTGGTACGCCATCAGATTGCGCTGCCAGTCGACCGCCTTGCCGAGCACATGCTGCTGCACTACACCGGAGTGGCCCATTTTTCCGGCACGAACAACTGGGACATCTACAAACGCCAGATCGATGGCAAGAAGAAGGTTCACAACGGGCTCGCCAAAATTGCTGAAAGCGCCATCGAGATGGAGAAGGCGTTGGAGAGCGGCGATCTCGAAGCGGCCGGCGTAGCCCTGAATCACGAGTGGCGGAACCGCAAGGCGCTCCTCGACGGCATTTCCACACCCGAGATCGATGCAGCAATCGAGGCCGCGACGGGAGCCGGAGCGTGGGCGGGAAAAGTCTGCGGCGCCGGCGGCGGCGGATGCATCATCTTCCTCATGCCGCCGGATCGGCGCGATGCTGTCCGCGCCGCTCTGACCAATGTTCCGGGCCAGGTCATCGATGCTCATCCGGTCGCACACGGGCTGACCGTCGAGCGTAGCGACGACGCGCCGACGGCACGCCGTCCGCGATTCACGATGCGGAGCTCCCCGTCGCTCGAGCAGCTCTACGTCTTCGGCGGACGCGGCGCCTACCGGCCGCACCTGCTCGCAGAAGCGATCATCACGCAGAACGAGCCGCGGAGCGGCGTCCACGTCGACACCGTCAAAAGCTTCGTTGCGCCCATGCGGGCGGGCGACGGCTCGGTGCAGTGGAGCGATGCCAGGGCCATCGATCCGGAGAAACTCGACATCCGCGCCGTCCCCGATCCGAATCACGACGTCGACGATGCCCTGAAGCCGGAAATCCTGATGCAGGGCGCCCTGCAATCGGAGGATGCCTTCCGGCAATACGTGGCCGGCACGGCGAAACTGACCGTCTTCCACAACCCCGAATTCGCAATGTACTCGCAACTGGGCGAATCGCGCCGCGACTTCCTTACCCGCTGCAACGAAGAAGCGAAACGCCGCATCGGTGACGAGCAGGAGCGCCTGGAGGGTACCTTTCGCCGCCGTATCGACCAGGTGAAGGAGCTCTCCGAGCGTGACCAGCGCGAGCGCGACGCCAGCGACGAAGGCCCTTCCGACGAGCGCGGCCCCGACGTGAACGTGGCTTGGGGCCAGACCATCTACAACATCACCAGCGGCAAGCCTGCCTCCCTCACCGACGCCCCCCACTCCCTCCGCGAGGACGACTACCTCACCAAGATCCGCCAGATCCAGCGCGCATGGGAACGGGAGCTGGAAGTCATCCGCGACGAGATGCAGTCCAAAGCCCGCGAGATCGAAGAAATCGTGATCACGCCGACGACGAAGAACATCGAGATCACGAAGTACCTGATCCTCTGGGCCGCGGGGCTGTAGGCCTCGGAATACCCCCTCAGCCGCCGTGTTAGGATGGACCCGAGTCGGGCAGTAGCGCAGCCTGGTAGCGTACCTGAATGGGGTTCAGGTGGTCGGGGGTTCAAATCCCCCCTGCCCGACCAATCAGAGCCCCGAAGTTAGCTGAATCAAGTCGCCGGTCGTCCACAGAATCGGACTGGCGCTTGCCCCGGCGCTCACCAGATTCTCCCGAAGCTCGCTGAGTGCGCGACAACTCGCCGCTCTCTGCTCCGGAAAGACGGCTTCGGTAGTGAATAGTGCCATGCTCGTGTGCTCTGTCAGCGCGGTGCGCCGGTCGTCGCGCACGTTGAAGGCCCAGCAGATCACATCGCTGCCCGCGGCGTAAACGATAATGCGGTCATGTAGATCCATCTCGCCGTCCGTTCCACCGAGGGGGTGAAAGTCGTCCGTGGGGCAGGCGAACCGGACGACGATGTCTGTCGACGGAAGCGACTGTATGTCGTAGCCACCGAGCGGCGCAACATGCAGCGCGGAGAGCTGGCAGTACAGCCGAACGAGGTCGCCCGGCGCCTTGATCTCATCGCCGCGCGCAGCACGCCGAACAAGCTGCTCCGCACTGCTGCGGAACTTTGCCGCTTTGAGTCCGAGGGTTTGAATCGCACGGCGCCATCCAGATATGGCCGGATGCGTGAGCACCGTCTCCTCAGTCAGTCCCTCGGCCGCCAATCGCGCTTTGAGCGTTTCCGCGTTGACGAGGAACTGCCCGGCGTCGATCCCGGTAAGTCCCTTGACGATGAACGCGCCGCATAAGAGCTCAGGGAACTTCGCAGAAACCGCAGCATCGATGGCTATAGTCACGTTACGCACGGACGTTCCTCCCTTCTCCCGGACTGTTCGGCTCCTGCAACAGGCCCGTTCGCATGCGCGACACTGCATAAACCGGATCGAGGGCGCTGAGCTCCTCGTGCACGTACCGCAGTTGATGGTGCGGCACATAGGGCCAAAGATGGTGCGCGAGATGATAAGCGTCGCCATTCGGGTGAAAGAACAGTCTGTGCAGCAATCCGATGTTGGAGACCGTCGCGTGGAAGATCGTGTTGGCGCCTTCGTACACGTGCTCCTCGGCTTCGGCGATTAAGCGGACCGGCGGAAGAAGAAGTGCGAAGGGACAGAGCCAGAAGAGAAACCATGCACCCAGCGCCGCCCGAGGTCCGAGAATCAGCGCAAGGGGCATGATGTAAACGATCGCGTGCCACGCGAGACCCAACGCGATGATACGCGGATTCGTCCCCACACCCCACCACCACCCGCCCACGTACCGCGGTAGTCGTGTGATCACCGAGCGCGCGTAGCGCCACGGCGACGAGCGGTCGATAGTCTTCGCGTTGAACGCGGCGTAACGATTGAGGTCCGGATCGTCAACGGTTCCGAACAGCAAGTGATGCTTCGGCACGTGCGTTCCGCGGAAGGAGCCCACGCGCTGGAACGTCGGCAAGGCAGCGAGCAGGTCCGCCAACCAGTCGTTCAGCGCGTGATTACGCGAGAGGTTGTAGTGGGAACCCTCGTGTGTCAGATTCTCGAGGCCGCGCTGGCAACGCACCACCACCAGCACGAAGACGATGAGGAGGGCGAACTTCAGTGGAAGCGAAATGGACGAGTGCAGGACACGCCAAGCAATGGTGGCGGTCATCATCGCAACGGCAAGCTCGCGGATCGCCATAGCGGCGGATTTGATCGTTGCGGTTGCTGACCGCTGACGCAGGCGAAGGCGATACTTCGTCGGAAGCGTATATCCGGCCGGCAAGCCGTGAGGTACCTCGAAAGAAAGGACGGCCATGAATCCCCCGTTTCATGGAGTGCGGGCTGCCTTGGAGCAGACCGGCCCTTGACAGACGGGCCGGGGGACCCCATCCTTGGTTCGACTTGGAGCGCGTGCGGCCTCCGATCTCGCGAAAGTTCTGAGAGGCCGTTACGTTTCGGTCGACCGACTCCGGGGCGCGCTCGCGTTTCGGGGTCGTATTCTTGTTGGCCCCCCGCTCCGTTCAACACCTCCCTTCGAGTTCAGGCGGGGGCATGAAGGAAACGCAGCTTCGGCCGTTTCGTCAAAAAACAACTTGAATTTTGAAAATCGGCACGCTTCGCCGTATCCAATCTGCCACTACCAGAACGGCGGCAATCTTTTTCATCAGCCTCTTTGAAAATTTGCGACCTCGAGCGTATTCATAGAAACGAACCGGTGTTAGGGGGGCGTGGCGGGAGGTGGAACGGTGGCGATTGAAGCGACGGTCTCATCAACCCAAGAGGACTTGTCCATGGAAGGAGATCAGCCCCCGAAAGATCTCAAGCTGTTGACTGACGCAAAGCTAGTTGTGCGTGCACAACTGGGAAGCGCGGAACAGCGCGAGGAAGCCATCGACGAATTGTCCGAGCGATTCGGGCAGGTCGCGTTCCGAAGTGCTATGGCGATTCTGCACAACGACGATGCGGCGCGCGACGCGGCGCAGGAGACGCTCGTCAGGCTGCTCATCCGAATCGACACCTTGGATGCGTCTCGCCCAGTCCGCTCATGGATCGCCGAGGTCGCGCGAAATGTCGCGTTGGACCGGCGTCGCGCTGGCGGTCGCATGATCCTGTTCTGCGAGGGCGGCGCCGAGGACGTGGAGGCGCTCGAGGACAGCAAGACCCCCTATGATCAGGTCAGCCACAACGAGTTCCTAGAGGCTGTCAAAACCCTTCCGCTCAAACAGCAAGTCGTTGTCGAGCGCACTATTCTTGGCGACGAAGTCGCGGACATCGCCGTGGATCTCGGCCTGACCAAGGCGGCTGTTTATGAACGGCTGAACAAAGCAAAGAAAGAACTCCGCAGGATTCTCAATCCCAATCACGACGAATAAGGAGACGATGATGGCTGCTTACGATGAGTCCGATCTGGACGAGATGGCCCGACATTTGCGGCAGTCGCCAGACAAGGGAAAAGCCCGGGAGGATTTCCCGTTCGGAAGTACCTCATCGAAAGCCGGTGAAATGTACGATTCTCCCGATTCGCAGATTTCCGATCGCGAGCTGGAGGGCCTCCTCGGGCTCGTTCCATCCTCCGCTTCTGCCGCCAACAGTGCACTGTGCGGTTGCCCGAAACTCGTTCGCCTCAATGACATTCTCGAAAACAGCGATGCTGCATCGCCGGGCGAGCTGCGTCACATCCGCGTGTGCCCCGACTGTGTCTCTCGCGTGCGTGCGTTCCGCGTCGTGCGCCGCGAGGAGGCGTTGAAACTATTCGAAAGCAAGGTTGATCTCATTCGAGAGACGCACGTCACGTTCACACCCGTAGTGCTAGAGGCCGAAGGACATGCGCGGCTGCTCTTCCTCATGATCGGCCAAGACGCAGATCCGCAGCGGTGGCAGTTGGAGGCGTGGTCCTGCACGCGCAAAGTCGCTGCGGCGCTGCGAATCGCGCGCAATCACAAAGCGACGCACGTGGAGATGGAAACGATCCTTGAGCTGTTCATGACGGCCATCGGCACCGCCGCTTCGAATCCGGTCGCCACCTGCTCGCGGCTCACCGATGGCGCGTGGCCGATCGTTGAAATGGTGAAGCACACCGCGATTCACGTCGCGCTGAACGACCCCGCACTCTTCAAATCCTTCTCCCGTCATCTCGGCGCAACGGTGCGCCTGTCGACGCGGCGCATGAAATCGATGCTGACCTACGCTATGGTCGACCTACTCCATCAACGCATCCTCCCCGCTACCTTCGCGCCAGTGCTCGTGCACGAGTTTTCAGCCTGCGATCTCGCAGACGCGGTGCGTCTCGTGCTCGCGGCGCAGCTCCCGGACCACTCCGCTCTTTCGGCCGATCTCCGCTTTGCGGTGTCAGACGCGATGGGTGATTCGCGTGTCGAGGCCGTGTGCGATTCCATCACCCGCGGACAACTCGCGATTGAGGCCGCGCTCCTGACGCCTCGCACTTCGACCGAAAAGGCGTTCGAGAACGTCCTCGGCATCGTCGATCGTTTCTGCGAAGACCTGTTCACCGCCGCCGAGCCGGAAGAGGCGATTCTTCGACTGATCGCGCTTCGGCGGATCGTCCGCGACATCACGCGCAAAGCGGTTCGTCCCGACCTAGCGGAACTCTTCCGGTCAATCACCGAGCTGGTGTTCGAACGGGCGAGCCAACGCACCGGCTCGACGTTCTTTGCGATAGAGGTCTGGAGTGTCTTTCGCGACGTTCGGACGGCATTTTTGGATATTGTCGACGGCCTTCCGACGGCGCGGTTCATGGTCCGGCAGGGCGTTATCAACTCCGTCGCCGATGGCTATGCCACTTTCTTTGGTGGAGACATGCAGAGCGTGGTACCGCGCTTTCGTCGGCGAAATTCGCAATGGAAGTTCGAGCCGGGCGACGTCGCGTCTCCGTTAGATGCGTTGTGCATACACATCGCGGAGATCGCAACCGACGCGGAGCTAGACAAGCATTTGCTCTGGTTCAATCGGAGGCTGGACATCTGGTCTGAATACCTTGAGTCGGCCGTGAGCGCGATCTGAGCGACTTCCCATTTTGATGGTATTAGCGGATGGGCGCTGCGGCGATCGCTGTGACGGCCGCACGGGGCATGAGCAGCCGCACGGCATTGGATCAAGGCCGGCGCGTTCGACGTAGTGCGGATGCTGCCCATTCCGCAACTGACGCGCGCACGATCGTCCTGCTCGGAGAGTGAACGCGCGGGATCCGTTAACCGTTCGTCTTCTGTCGCCATTCACGATTTCGCCGAGCAACACGCTGTGTGAGAAGGCCTTCGGCGCGGCCACGTTCGCAAATCAGATCCACTTGTCAACGGGCGGCATCAAACAACGAGATCATCGCCATCAACAACAGCGTGATCGGTCAGCTCATCGGTAGCACATCCACAAGAATTGCTATATGACCGGGTCGACCTGGACCAGCAACGGCGGCGGAGGGACCGGCCCGTTTCCGGGCGGCAAGGAAGTTCGCACGAGCCAGCTTGCCAACAGCACGATGGAGACCAGCAGGGAGGCACGCCCCTCGGAACCGGTGCAAACTGCGTCGACTGTTGCGCCAGCAATCCAGATTACCGTCAGCCACATCTTCGTGCCCCTGAAGAAGCTGTTTTGACATCGATACTCCGTTGGCGCGGAACGCGCCGGCGGATCATCTTCAAAGACGATCTTCATCGATGGCGGCGAGTGGCCGGCACGACGATTCGATCGCCGGGAATTTCGACCTAGTCGGTGCGGTATCCTCGCTTCCATGGACGAGCAACCGCAGCCAACCATCCGCATCACCCTTGACGACGCCGTCGCCCAGGGGGAGTACATCAACTTCGCCAACATTATTCATTCGCCGAGCGAGTTCGTGATCGACCTCGGCCGGATCGTTCCGGGGCGGGCGGATGTGAAGATCTACAGCCGGGTGATCATGACGCCGCTGCATGCCAAGCAGTTGCTCGAGGCGCTGGCGCAGAACATCTCCATCTTCGAGCAGAAGTTCGGCGAGATCCGCGCGGACGGGGCCTCGGTGTTTTCGTCCAACGAACCGTCGAATTGACGGCGCGAAGACGTCGTCATCCTGAGCGAAGCGAAGGATCTAATGGCCCGGGTCAAGATCATCGGTGCCGGATTGGCCGGCTCGGAATGCGCGTTCGGGCTGGCGCGCCGAGGGCATCAGGTCGATCTGTTCGAGATGCGGCCCTCGAAGTCGACGGCGGCGCATCAGACCTCCAACCTCGGGGAGCTCGTCTGCTCGAACTCGTTCCGTTCCTCGAACATCACCAACGCCGTCGGCCTGCTCAAGGCGGAGATGGCGATACTCGACTCGCTGGTCATCCGATGCGGCACGGAGGCGCGGGTTCCCGCCGGCGACGCCTTCGCCGTCGATCGTGAGCGCTTCTCCGCCGCGGTCACGAGCGCCATCGGCGCAGAGCCGAACATCACGCTGCGGCGCGACGAGGTTCTATCGCTTGATCGCGGCGACTACGACTTCCTCGTCGTCGCTACCGGCCCGCTCACTTCGCAGCCGCTCTTCGATGCCATCAGTGAGTTCCTCGGGCGCGACGGTTTGTACTTCTACGACGCCATCGCGCCGATCCTCGCCGCCGACTCGCTGGACATGTCGAAACTGTACTGGAAATCGCGCTACGGCAAGGGCTCATCGACCGATTACCTGAACGCGCCGATGACGCAACAGCAGTACGAAGCCTTCGTCGCCGCGCTGCTGTCCGCCGAGGTCTTCGCCCCGCATGACTTCGAAAAGGCGGCGCACTTCGAAGGATGTCTACCGGTCGAGGAGATCGCCTCGCGCGGGATCGAAACGCTTCGTTTCGGTCCGATGAAGCCGGTCGGACTCGAGCATCCGGTTACCGGCGACCGGCCACACGCCGTCGTTCAGCTCCGCAAGGAAGACCTGTCGGACGACTACTTCAACATCGTCGGCTTCCAGACCAAGATGCGGGTGCCGGAGCAGAAGCGCGTCATCCAGATGATCCCCGGACTGGAGAACGCGGTCTTCGCGCGCTTCGGATCCATGCACCGCAACACCTTCATCAACGGTCCCCGGCATCTTCGCCCGACGTTTCAGGCGAAGAGCGACGACCGCATTTTCTTCGCCGGCCAGATTACCGGCGTCGAAGGCTATGTCGAATCGTCCGCCGTCGGTCTCCTGGTGGCCCGCTACATCGATGCGCTGTCCCGCAACACTCTCGCCACCCCCCTCCCGTACCACACCGCCCTCGGCGCCCTCGGCCGGCACGTGGCCGAGTCAAATCCCGATCGCTACCAGCCATCGAACGTGACGTGGGCGTTGATCGAGGATGTCATCGGGCGATGCAGGAAGATCGAGAAAAGGGACAAGCAGGTAGCCAGGGCGCTTGCGGCGATCGAGCAGCAGACCTGCTAACCACCAATTCCGGCAGGTGCGCGCCCCTCCCGGAGTCAGTGAATAGCCTCGTGGAGGCAAAACTTTGCCTTGCGGACCCAAAACTTTGCCTTGCGGATCCAAAACTTTGCCTTGCGGATCCAAAACTTTGCCTCGTGGACCCAAAACTTTGCCTCGCGAACCCAAAACTTTGCCTCGTGGACCCAAAACTTTGCCTCGTGGAGGCAAAACTTTGCCTCGCGGACCCAAAACTTTGCCTCGTGGACCCAAATCTTTGCCTCGTGGAGGCAAAACTTTGCCTCGCGGACCCAAAACTTTGCCTCGTGGACCTAAACTTTGCCTCGTGGAGGCAAAACTTTGCCTCGCGGATCCAAATCTTTGCCTCGCTGGGTCCACGAATGGACTCCCGGAGGCGACGAGTCGCCTCCGGGTCCGTTGGCTTACCGGTTTTGGCCGTCCAGCTCTTGCGGGGCAGTGTTCTTACCGTTTCCTGGCCACCACCAACAGCCGCGGATCGCCGAGGCGGAACGGGTCGCCGGCCGGCGTCGAGCTGAGTTGCTCGATGACGAGACCGGCGCCGGCGAGCAGCTCGCGAAGCTCGCCAGTCGTGAAGATCCACGTATGCGCCGTGCGCGTTTCCCGTACGGACCCGCGTACGAACGAGTATTCGACGTCGAGCCGGCTGGCCGAGGTGTCGTATGTGGCGCTGGAGAAAAAGAGGATGTCGCCGGCTTCCATCCAGCGGCGCGTCTGCAGCGTTGGGAGAAGCGACTCGGCGATCGCGCCGCTCTCGAGGACGAACGCGGCGCCTGGCTTCAGCGATGCCGAAAGCGTCCGGATGAACGCGCCCGTCCCTTCGCGATCGCAATAGCCGAAGCTGTTGCCGAAGCAGAGCGCGCCGTCGAAACGGTCCCGCCATGGAAGATCACGCATATCGCCGTGATGCCAGTCGATAGGCACATCCGCACGGAGTTTCGCCTCACTCAGGCACGTCGCGGACTGATCGACGCCGGTGACGGCGTAGCCGCGCCGGGAAAGGGGGATGCTGTGTCGTCCGGCGCCGCAGGCGACATCGAGAATCGCCTTGCCTTCGGGCGCTCCGAATACCTTCTCCAGAAACGGCAGATCGGCATCGGGAGGGGGTGCTACGGCCAACCAGAAATTAATGGCAAGGCCGTGAAAAAAGTCTTGGACCCAATCGTTGGTAGTCATTTCGTCTCAATCGTTCGCGGGACACACGTCGAGCGGTCCCGCCGTGCGCGGTGGGAGAGGTGGGAGACGAAATCAGATATCGGCGTTGAGTTTCAGAGGCGGATCCGTTGGAAATGATAACGCAGCGCTAGTCCTCGCTGAAAGCATCGCCCGCAGCCGCGCGGCGGCTTCGGCGATCTCACGCTGGCGTCGCGCGTAGTCGTCAGCGAGCGTGACGATGTCGCCGCCGCAGAATGGACAGATCTGCGTTCCGGGATAGGTGTATTGCTCGCAGCCGCGGCAGAGGGTCATGCTCGGCGGGACGCGGTCGGTCGTCGAACGTACGATCTCGCTCTTCGCCCGAGGGGGCGGTGGCTCCTGGACGACTGCCTCTCCGGAGCCGTCGATCGCCTCGAGCAGCAGAGCGAAGCGGCCGGCGTCGAACGGTTTGCCCGGCGCTTCTTCCACTTTCACGATGCGCTCGCGCTTCCCTTCTTTCGCCAGTGTCAGTGCCCGGTAGTGGCAGTAAGGGTTGTTCCCGGCGCGGCCGAGGAGAGTGTGATTGGTCCAGGTGCATCCGGAGCGGCAAACGTCGGCGTAGTAACAGGTCCGGCAGAAGCCCCACAGATCGTCGATGGTACGGTCGCGGGTGAAACGAAGCTGATCGGAATGATTCCAGATGTCGTCGATGGTCATGTCGCGTACGTTGCCGCCGGAATAGTCGGCCGTGGCCAGCGACGGGCAGCCTTTGATCGTGCCATCGGCTTCGATGCCGAGACCGGTATGGCCCGCCGCGCAACCCTGAAAGTGACCGATCTCCATGTCGGTGACGCGCCAGCGATGTTCGTACGGGCCGAAGTAGCCGATGTTGTTGCCCGGTTGCATCAACACGCCGAGGGAGAGGGCCTCGTCGAACAGCTCGGCCAGATGCGGCATCAACTCGAGGATCTGGTAGGGCTGCATGAGGATCTCATCGTGGTCGGCGGCGTTTCCCATGGCCACGGTGAGCTGGATCTGCCAGTTGCGCGCGCCGGCGTCGGCGATCTGATGCAATAGCTCGCGCAGATCAGGCAACGTCGCCGCGCCGATCTGCGTGTTCACGCTGCTGGGGATGTCATACTTCTTCAGCAGGCGTAGCGCGCGCATGGCGTGATCGAACGACCCCTTTACGCCGCGCAGTTTGTCGTGCAGTTCCGGTAAACCGTCGAGCGAAACGCCGCACGAGCGCAGCCCCGCCTCCTTCGCCGCGCGAATGCGATCCTCATTCAGCGCCAACCCGCCGCTCTGCATGCTGGGGTGCATGCCGTGATCGCTGATGGCCTGGATGATGGTGAGCCAGTCGCGGCGAAGAAAAGCCTCACCGCCGATGACCGTCACTTCGCGCACGCGCAGCCGCGCCAGCTGCCGCACCACATCGATACACTCCTCGGTCGTCAGCTCCGAGGGACGCGCCTTGCCGGCGCGTGATCCGCAATGCATGCACTTGAGATTGCACGCCAGCGTGATCTCCCAGACCACATGAATGGGGTGGCTCCGGGCGAAGTCGTCGACCGTGGCATAGCGGTGCGGCAGCTTTTTCTCTTCCATGGCCATTGCCTACTTCTTCGTGAGCGCCGCCTCCAGATCCTTGATCGCTTTGCCGAGGTCTCCCTGTTGCTGGTGGAGATCCTTGGCTTGCGCCAGCAGCTGTTTCATCGCGCTCTTGTCCTGGCGTTTGATGGCATCGTTGATGGCGGCGCCGTAAGGCGGGATCGGTCCTGTTGCCATTGCGTCCTCCTTATTTTCCGAGCGCGCCTTCCAGGTCCGAGATCGCCTTGCCGAGGTCTCCCTGCTGCTGGTGAGCCTGCCGGGCCTCGTCGAGGAGCTTCTTCATCTCGTCCTGGTTTCCACGTTTGATGCAATCGTGGATGACCACGCCGTAGAGGGGACGGGGATGACTGCCGCCGCCCAACGCCTTCTGCAGGTCGCTGATGCCCTGGCTGAGGTCGCCGTGCTGGGCCTGGGCCTCACTGAGAAGTTGTTGCATTTCCTGTTGGTTACCCCGTTTGATGGAATCGTGAATGGTGACGCCGTAAAGCATTCGAAGTTCGCTCATTGAATACTCCTCCTTTCGTCACTAATAGGAGTGATGGCAGGAAGCAATTTCCCTACCCCCGTTCTTGACTCTTTCAGCAAGCAGCCACAAATTGGTAACCTCGCAATGGACGTCTGTCTCGTTTCCATGCCGTACGCCGCGGTCGAACGCCCCTCGATCGCTCTGGGATTGCTAACGGCTGAGCTTCGTGGCGCCGGCATCTCCGTCGGAACCCATTACGCCAGCCTCGACTTTGCCGCCAGGATCGGCATGCATGCGTATGACGGCGTCCTGAATTCACGCACGACGCTGTTCATCGGCGAATGGACTTTCGCGGCCGCGGCTTTTCCCGAGATGAGTGCGGTGGATGATGATTATCTCGCGGAGATCGCCTCGGAGATGGCACAAGGCCGCGCGGCCGTGCTCGACACCGACCCGGCAACGCTCCTTCTAAGGCTCCGCGACGAGGCAGCGCGGTTTACGAACGAGCTCGCCGGCGAGATCGTCGCGTCGCATCCCCGCATCGTCGGTTGCACATCGACATTCCAGCAGCACACGGCATCGCTGGCTCTGCTCCGCGCGATCCGCGCGCGCGACGACAGCATCATCACCATGATCGGCGGGACGAATTGCGAGTCGGCGATGGGTGTCGCCGCTGCGCGCGCCTTCCCGTGGGTCGACTATGTCGTTTCCGGTGAAGCCGACGAGATCATTGTTCCTCTGGTGCGCCAACTTCTTGACCACGGCCGCCAGATTACGCCGCCTGTCGGTGTGATTGATCAGGCTACGGCGCAGCGGAACGACATCGAGCCGCCGCGCGCGTCGGTCTGGTCGATGGACGCGATTCCGACGCCGGACTACGACGACTACTTCACCGCCCTGGAGCGGTCGCCTCTACGCGACGCAATCGTGCCGGCCGTGGTGGTGGAGACGTCGCGCGGGTGCTGGTGGGGTGCCAAGTCGCACTGCACCTTCTGCGGGCTGAACGGCGGCAACATGTCGTACCGCGCCAAGAGCCCGGCGCGTGCGGTGGAGGAGTTCCATCGCCTTGCCGCCCGCTACGGCGTGCGCCGTTTCACGGTCGTCGACAACATCATCGACATGCAGTATCACGAGAGCGTTCTGCCGCAACTTGAAGGTCACGGGTACGACATCTTCTACGAGACCAAGGCCAACCTGCGGCGGCGGCATATGCAGAGCTTTTCCGGCGCCGGGGTCCGTTCGATCCAGCCGGGCATCGAGAGCTTTCACGACGAGATCCTCCGGCTGCTGGCGAAGGGCAACACGGCATGGATGAACGTGCAACTCCTCAAGTGGGCTTCGGAGCTGTCGATGGAGATCTCGTGGATCTTTCTGATCGACGTTCCCGGCCAGCGCGATGAGTGGTATTTCGAGCTTCTTTCCTGGCTCCCGCTGATTTCCCATCTTCCGCCGCCTGTCTATGCCACCCCGATCCAGTTCGTCCGCTTCAGCCCCTATCACCGCGACGCTTCGGCGTACGCACTCGATCTGAAGCCCGAGCCGGCGTACGCGCAAATCTATCCGCTACCGCCTGAGGAGATGCGCGATCTCGCCTATTACTTCGCCGAGCGGAACCCCGCCCCGCCTCCCGCCCTCGGCCAGCGACTCCTGGTGGCCTGGCTCGGCCTCTGGCGCGACCAGCACGAGAGCGCGGCCACCCGCCCCCGCCTTGAAATGCGCCACGACGGCGATTCGATCGAGATCACTGATACCCGCTCCTGCCGGACGGCCGACAGACACGTGCTCTCACCTCTCGCCACACACGTTTACGCCGCCTGCGACGAAGCCACCGACCGCCGGACGCTGGCCGCCCGCACCGCCCTCGATCCGGCAACCATCGACGAAGTGCTGACGCCCCTTCTCGCCGACAAACTTCTCATGGATTTCGACGGCCATCTCCTGGCCCTCGCCGTCGACACTTCGCCAACGCGACCTGACTGGGCACCAAACCCGGGTGGGCGGGTGGAGTGGGATGCGGTGGTAAGAAGTGCTCTTCCCTCCGCGATTGGCGTCGATTTGCAGCGATGATCTGCTAAGGCACGGCGTCTCATGAAGATCCTGGGCCGTTGCGAGACGCGGATATCGTGCTAACCCGTTACAATTGCCCCACACCGCAATCCGATGGACATCACGACGCTCGGGCTGATCATCCAGTGGATCGGCACGATTCTCGTCCTCAGTCTGCTCGCCTTCCTGGCGCAATCGGTCCGCAGACCGATCGTGCGATTCTGGTCGGCCGGATGGCTGGCGCTGGTCGTCTCACTCGGCGCGCTTGCCGTAGCGTTCAGTCGACCCGCGTACCAGGTCCCGCTCGAAGCGATCTATTTCTTTGGTGAATACGTTTTCGCGTTCTGCCTGATCAGTGGCTGCCGTCAGGTCGGTGAACCGGAAGCGATCGCCCGTCTGTCGATGGCATGGCTGCCCGCCGGCTTTGCCGCCGCAATGGTCCTGTCGCTGCTCTCGACCGACTTCAACGTCCAGATCATCCCGCACGCCGCGATCATGGGCATCTGTTTCCTGGCCGCCTTCAGGGCGCTGCAACCTGCACGCAGGCAGAGGAGTGGCGTTGGCGTCACCGTCATGTCGGCAGCGCTGGTACTGCTCGGCATCGACTTCCTGCACTACGTGGCCGTCTTCGCGATCGCGGTGAAAGCAGGTCCTGCCAACCGTTTTCCGTACCTCTCCTACACGTCCGTGGTCGACATGGTTCTGGAGATTCTGCTCGGATTCGGCATGGTCATGTCGATCCTGGACACACTTCGCCGTGAGGCGGAATCAGCGAACGTCAAGCTCGGCGTGGCCATGGAACGTCTGGAAGTCCTGGCGCGCACTGACCCTCTGACGAATGCGCTCAACCGTCACGCATACCACGCGCTGGTCGGCGACGGTTCGAACGCCCGCAGCGCAACCGTCAGCGGCTGCGTCGTCATCGCAGACGTCGATCGCCTCAAGCAGATCAACGACAGCCTTGGACACACGGCCGGCGACGCCGTGATCCGTCGCGTAGCCTCGGCGCTTCGTTCCGTGATCCGTGCCGACGATCTGCTCTTCCGCTGGGGTGGCGACGAGTTTCTGGCAATCCTCTGGAACATCAGTGGACCGGACGCAAGCAGGAGGTTCGAGAATCTCGACGCGCTCCTGACAACGTCCGAATCAGCTCCCCAGCCACTGACCGTCTCGCTAGGCTTTGCTCCGTTTGACGGCGAAATCCCTCTCGAACGCGCCATCGAAGTCGCGGATTCGCTCATGTATCGCCGCAAACACCAACGCTCGTCGAGTACAGCTTGATCGTTGGTAACTTCCTCCTGACAGAGTCAATCGAGCGCACATTGAGCGGGTCCTAAGCCGACGCACCCCCGGCGCGTTTCTGTAGCCGAAAGTGGACAGTCCTGCTCGACCTGTCAGCCGAATCAAAGAAAAGACTTGCCGTGAGTAGGTGTTGTAGTTCACTATACCACTTGATTCTAAGCGCTCGCAGCGCGCGAACCTATTCGGAACTCAGAAATGGACCGGGAATGGAACGACAGTCAGCCGATCTACCGCCAGCTCCGCGACCGTGTCGTCGCGTTGATCCTCGACGGAGCTCTCAACGAAGGCGACCCGCTGCCATCCGTGCGTACGGTCGCGGCCGAATACCGGCTCAACCCGATCACGGTTCTGAAGGCCTATCAGGAACTGGTCGACGAGCAGCTTGTCGAGACAAAGCGTGGGCGCGGGATGTTCATCAATGCCGGCGCGCGCAATCTGCTGCTGCAGGCCGAACGTCAGAAGTTTCTCGCGGAACAGTGGCCTCGTATCTCGGCAATGATTCAGCGGCTCGGCCTGACGCCGGAAGAGTTGCTGGAGGCCGCCGCACCCCGCCAGCCATCGCCCCCGGATCCTGCCGAGGAGGAGCGCTGAAGCCATGGCAAGCATAGAAGCACGCGGCCTCCGAAAGTCCTTCGGAGCAACGATCGCGCTGGACGGCATCGATCTCAATGTCGAAGAGGGCCGCATCCTCGGCCTCATCGGTCCCAACGGAGCAGGCAAAAGCACTGCCCTCAACGCCATCCTCGGGCTTACCCCATACCAGGGAGCGCTGAGGGTGCTCGGACGCGATCCCTGGGTCGAGCGCGATCAGCTCACGCGCGACGTTGCCTTCATCGCGGACGTCGCCGTGCTCCCACGCTGGATCCGGGTCTCGCAACTGCTCGACTACGCGGCCGGGGTCCATCCGCGATTCGACCGCGCGAAGGCGCTGAGTTTTCTTGCGAAGACCTCGATCAAGCGAACCAGCAAGGTCAGGGAGCTGTCGAAGGGCATGGTGACACAGCTGCACCTGGCGCTGGTCATGGCCCTTGACGCAAAGCTGCTGGTGCTGGACGAACCGACGCTTGGCCTCGACATCCTCGTTCGCAAGCAGTTCTACGACGCGCTGCTCAACGACTACTTCGATCGCAGCCGCACGATCGTCGTGACGACGCATCAGGTCGAAGAGATTCAGGACGTCCTCACCGACGTCATGTTCATCAATCACGGCCGCATCGTCTTCGATTGCAGCATGGAAGACTTCGAGATCCGTTTCGTGGAAGTGATGGTGACTCCCGAGCACGCCGCGGCCGCGAGGGCGCTGGGGCCGATTCACGAGCGCCAGGTATTCGGCCGCAGCATCCTGCTGTTCGACCGCGTTGACCGCCAGCAGCTCGCCGCACTCGGCGACGTGCATACGCCGGGCATCGCCGATCTATTCGTTGCGGTGATGGGTAATACCGCTAATCAAGGAGCGGCTTCGTGAACTCTCAAACTGATCTCTCAACGCCGTATCCCCCAGGCCCGCAGCAGGCCGCGCCCCTCTCCATGCCGGAAACCCGCCCGATGTACTGGTCGGTGCGGCGGGAACTATGGGAGAACCGCTCGATCTACATCGCACCGCTGGTGGTCGCCGCGGTCGTCCTGTTCGCGACCTCTCTCGGCACGATTGGTCTGCCGAGGAGGATGAGGGAATTCTCGACGCTCGACCCGGCGAAGGGGCACGCATCGATCGCCACGCACTTCAGCATGGCGCCGGCTCCGATCATGCTGGCTGCGTTCATCGTCGGATTCTTCTACTGCCTCGATGCGCTCTACGGCGAGCGCCGCGATCGCAGCATTCTGTTCTGGAAGTCGCTGCCGGTCTCCGATCGCACGACCGTGCTTTCCAAGGCAGGCATTCCTTTCGTCGTGCTGCCGCTGATCGCCTACGCGCTCAGCGTTGCCGCGCAGATCGTCCTGCTGATGCTGGGCACCATGGCTCTCCTCGGGAGCGGTCAAAACCCAGCCACATGGTGGGGCGAAGTTCGATTCTTCCAGGGGCTGCTGATCATGTTCTACGGCCTGACCGTGCATACGCTGTGGTTCGCACCGATCTACGGTTGGCTGCTGCTGATTTCAGCATGGGCGCGGCGCAGCCCGATTCTGTGGGCGGTATTGCCGCCGCTCGCGGTAGCCGCCGTCGAACGGATCGTGTTCAGCACCTCGTCGTTCATGCACATGCTCGGGTATCGGGTGACCGGCGCCATGGTCGAGGCGTTCGCTCTCAAACCAACGGGGGGCGGCGACATCAATCGGCTGTCTCAACTCGATCCCGCAAAGTTTCTCAGCGCGCCCGGTCTCTGGGTCGGGCTGGCGTTAGCCGCGGTTTTTCTCGCGGCCGCGGTCCGGCTTCGCCGCAATCGCGAACCGATCTGACTCGCAGGAGAAAACAGAGATGAGTGCCGCTGAAATGGGGCCACCGGAATGGAGCGCAGTGAGATGACCTATTCACCGATTCTGATCGTCCATATCTGCGCCGGGATCATCGCCGTTTTCGCGGGCTCGGCGGCGTTGGTTGTTCGCAAGGGCGGCCGTCTGCATCGACGGACGGGGGACGTCTTTGTCATCTCGATGCTCATCATGGCCACCAGTGGCGCGTCGATGGCGCTCGTGAAGTCGCAACGGGGGAATGTTCTCGCCGGCGTCTTCACGTTTTATCTCGTGGCGACGGCCGCGGTGACCGTCATGCGCAGAGAGAAATGGACGGGCCGCGTCGAGCTCGGCCTGCTGATCATCGCCCTTGCCGCAGGAACGAGCGGCTGGATTCTCGCCTGGAGAGACACGGATAGAGGGTCCGTCATTTTCTTTTCCATCTTTGCCTCGATTGCATCCCTTGCCGCCGCCGGCGACATTCGCATGCTCATCCGCGGCGGTGTTACCGGAGCACGACGACTTGTGCGTCATGTATGGCGCATGGGCCTTGCGCTGTTCGTCGCCTCAGGCTCCCTATTCCTCGGTACGGCCAGCGATCCGGTGATGAAACGCTCGGGATTGCGCGCAACGCTGTTTACCCCCGCGATCCGCGCGACACATCTCCCCGAAATCCCGGTGCTCATCGTCGTCGTGATCACGATCTTCTGGCTTTGCCGCCTCCTGTTCACAAAAGCGTACAAGCAGCCGGCTCACCGGTCGCTGCAAGACAAAGAGGCAGTGGCCGAACGTCAGGTGCGTTCAATCGCCGCGTAAGAAATAGAAAAATCAAAGGACGCAAAACATGACCCGAACGACAAACGCCAGAATCGCCGGTTTCACATTCCTCTTTTACATCGCAGCGGGCATCGCCAGTATGGTCTTGAAAGGCCGCGCGCACGCGACCGACGTGCTCTCCCTCTTCACCTCCCTCTCGGCACTCGCGCTGGGCGTGACGTTCTACGCGCAGCACAACAGTCGGCGTGCACGTCAACAACCTGAGACGCGATCTCGAACGGGCAGGAAGACGCAAGATCACCACCCCCGATCCAGCGCGGGGACGGGGCAGTAGACGTTTACGCCGTCCATTAAGGAAACTTGGCTCCCAAAGAACGGAGAATGGACGCATGACCTTGCTCAGCAAGAACGCTCGAGTGGCAGGCCTCCTATACATTTTGGCTTCAGCCGTTGGGTTCGTGCGTCTCGGCTATGTTCCCAAAGTGTTGTTTGTACACGGGAACCCAGCAGCAACCGCGGGCAATCTCGTCGCGCACGAATTGCTCTTTCGCTTCGGCATCGTCTGCTACCTGGCCGGCGCAGCTCTGTGGCTGTTCGTTCCGTTGGCACTTTATCGGTTGCTGAGAGGGGTCAACCAGCCGCTCGCGGCGTTGATGGTGATCCTGGGCAGCCTGGTGCAGGTGCCCATCTTCTTCATGAACTCAGTCACCGACATAGCCGCCTTGTTGTTTGCTCACGGCGCGGACTTCCTCTCCATCTTTGACAAGCCACAGCGCGATGCCTTCGTGATGCTGTTCCTGAGCCTGCATCACCAGGCTGACCTGGCCAACGAGATCTTATGGGGCTTGTGGCTCCTTCCCTTCGGCCTGCTGGTGTATCGCTCTCGTTTTCTGCCACGCTTTCTCGGCGTGTTTCTGGTGATTGCATGCTTCGCCTGGTTAGCACTCAGCGTTACCGGGTTCCTGGCGCCTCAGTATGAGGCAACAGCGTACAAGTTCACGCAGCCCTTCGCCCTGGGAGAGGTTGTGACCATGTTCTGGCTCGCGATCATGGGCGCAAAGGAACAAAGGCTCGAGGCGGCAGCGTCAGTGTGAGCTTCCACTTTCCCGAGCCAGGCAATGCCCACCAGCCGTTTAAGTCGCAACCGTGCCGGCTTACATCGCCGGCAGAGGGCGTTTGCTGGGTGCGAGGATTTCGTCGAGACGGTCGGGCGTGCCGTCGACGCGTTCCAGGGACGGGATGCGCAGGCCGCCGTAATACGGGATTGAAAATGACTTGTATTCTTCTCCACGACGGAACTGCAACTCGAGCGGCTGCTTCGTGCGTTCGACTTCGATGATGGCATCGCGCAGAACCTTCGCCGTGTACGCTTTGCCGTTGACCGAGACGATCTGCATATCGGGCGTGATGCCCGCGTGGAAGGCCGGACTGTTCCACCAGACGTTCCCGAGGTCATTGGATTCCCGGCCCGCTGGCGGTTCCGCTGCACCTCCCCGTGAACCGCCGACCGAAAAACCGAGGGAGGTCGAGAAATCGGCTCCGGTGGCGGGGGTTTCCGATCTGGTCAACCACGAGGGCATCTTGTCGCTGTAAACGAGTCTGTAGCCGCCTCGGGTGATTCCATCCGCCGGCACGGCGGGATGCAGTGTATAGACCCGCTCCTGGAAGAATTTCATCCAATCATACGGCGCAATCCTGTTCAAGACGTCGACGATGTCACTGAGATTGTACGTGTCCGTGACGAAACTGCCGTTGTAAGGGCTGAAGAACTCCGCCGCGAAGTCGTCGAGGGATTTTAGGTCGTTAGTAACTTCGCGGATCTTCGTATCGGCGTCCAGCCAGATCAACTCTCCTTCGGTGTAGTAGTCTTCGGGACGTTGCCAGCTGACCCAGCTCACTGGACGGCGTTGTGAGACCGTGGGCTGGTTGGTGGTGTCGACCAGCGGACGCCAATCGCGGCCGAGGCTGACTGCGAATCCGGCAGCGAGCCGCGCAAACACGTATCGCCCCTGCTCCGGCGTCCGGATTCCGGAACGCGCCGCGAGCACGCTTCCCCAGTACTGAGTCATGCCCTCGTAAACCCAAAGCAGGTCGTCGCGCATGGCGACGTTGAAGTTGGGAGTCCACAGGTCGGCCGGACGGCGGAACTTGCCGTTCCATGAATGCGTGTATTCGTGCGGCAGAAGATCGCTGCGCAGAGCGCCGCGGTCCCACTCCGTGAAGTAGTTCGGACGCGAGCCGTCTTCGCTCGACTGATGGTGCTCCAGTCCGATGCCACCGACGGTGCTGCTGAGCAGCAGCAGGAAATCGTAGTGGTCGTAGTGATGCGACTGAAAGAGCTTGCCGGCCTCGATGGCGAGGTTCTTGTGTTTTTCGACGGCGTCCGCGGAGATTTCGAGATCTTTTTCATCGTCGGCGAACACGTTCAGGCGAACGGTGTCGGTCGGCGAGGGCGAAAGGTCGACTTGCTTGAAATGGATGCCGGCATAAAGCGGCGAATCCACCAGCGTGTTCAGAGTCGTCCGTTTGAATGTCAGCGTGGGGCCTTCCTCCGACGCCTTCTCCAACGCGGTCGCGTATTTCCAGCCTTGCGGGACTTTGAGGGTGACGTCGAATGGTATATCGCGCGAAAAGAATCCCGCGGGATACATGACCACTTCGTTCCATTGAAGATCGACCATAACGTCAGACCGCTCGATACGCCCTTCCGCCGGCTTGACGGGCGACAGGTAGTCGAACTGCAGCGCTACGGTCCTGGCGGCCGCCCCCAGCGGAACGTGGAAGGCGTACACATTGATCTGGTCGCGGATCCACTGCACGCGCTTTCCGTCGACGCTGGTGACGATTCCGGCGAGACGCGAGATCGGGCCGGTCGGGGAGTGGTTGCCCGGGATCCATTGCGGATACAGCAGCACCAACTCCTTTGCGTTGGGCGGGACGGGAATCTCCTCGCGCACATGCGCCACGCGATCCCTGGCGCTGGTCAGATCGACTTCCAGCCTCACTGGGCCGGCGTAGGGCTGATCCACCGGAGCGGCGATCGGCGGCGGCATGGGCACTGGCTGCGGAGGAGAAGGATTCTTGACCGATTGGGCAGGCATCGCCGCGAAGGCAGAGATGGACAGCGATGCGATCAGAGAAGAGACGAAGAATCGGCGCAAAGTCATAACGAGCAAGAGTGTATGTCGAACTGTTCGACATCGTCATCCTGGATGTCGACGCCCAACTCACGACGAGATGAGTCATGACGAACAGCCCCGGAAAGATGAGAAGTTTTGGGCCAACCGAATCGCTGCGCAGGCGATGGCGCAGGCACTCAGCGGCCGGCCGGGCACGGTCGAGCTGTCCATGCGCAGCTTCGCTGGAGGTAGTTGAGCTGGCGGTTGTTCGTGTCCAGCGCAAGGCGGACATGTGCCTCTGTGGTTAAGGCTTCTTCAACGGATGCGCCTCGGTGTTGAACACCACCTTGTCGAGATTGAGCACCGACTCGGGTGCGAACAGCAGGTAGAGGTACTTCAGCGTCTCGGCGAGGAAGTAGCTGGGCATCAGGTCGCCCTTCTCCATCGTCACCACGCTCTTGAGCGTGGTGTAGCCGGAGTCGATGCGGCAGTGGGTTACGAGGGCGTCGAAAAACGTTTGGCCCATCATCAGGTAGCGGGGGTCGTGGGTGGCGTGGTGGAGGTAGTAGGCCGATTCCATGATCTCGGGGCGGAGCTGGTAGCCGGGCTCTTTGATGGTCATGGTCCGGTAGTCGAGGACCTCCGGCTCGATGCCGCGCAGGGTCCACATGCGGAAGCATGACTCTTCGAGGCGGCGTCCGCGTTGGACGTCGCCGCCGAGGACCAGCACGGCGGGGAGGAAGGCATGGAGGGCGCCGAACTCGGAGGCGGTGCGCTTGCCGCTGTCCATGTTCACCTCGCCGTACCAGAAGCCGGACGGCGCTTCGTCGGCGAGGTGCCTGTTCAGCGCGGCGATGGTGGTCTTCCACATCGACGCGCACCCGCTGTCATTAAAAAACCGAGAGCACTTCAGCAGGTACTCGTAATACGAATCGATTCCACCGCCGACATGGCTGGCTTTGCTGACCCAGGTGCCGGTCTCGACGTCGATCTCCTCGCCGGCGAGATCGAGCTTCGAACGGCGTTTGTACAACTCGACGATGGCGCGCTTCGCCTTCTCGAAGTAGACCGGCTTGTGGGTCAGCTTGCTGAGCGTTCCGAACTCGAGGATGAGCGTTCCGATCTCGGCGGGATTGGAGCGGGCGCCCGAGGTCTTGCCGGTACGCAGGTTGACGTACATGTAGGGCATGCCGGTCGGCGAGTTGAACGCCGGCAGGAGGCGCGTGCCGAGGTCGTCGGCGAGGTGGAGCAGGCGCGGGTCGCCGGTCATCTCGTAGCTGGAGAGGAGCCCTCCGAGGAGACGGATGGTCACCTCGAAGACCTTCACGGAGATGTCTTTGTCGAAGGAGAGGCGGTCGACGATCAGCGTCTTCGCTTTCTCCGCCTCGTCGTGGAAACCCATGAGCAGCAGCGTGTCGAGCGAGTCGACCGGCGTCATGAGCAGCGACTGGCCGTACCAGTCGCGCGGCTGCTTGCTGATCGGGCGCAGCTCGTCATGGCCCCAGGCGTATTGCTCGTAGGCCTTCCACGAATGGAGAAACTCCGCGCGGACCTTTGCGGCCATGGCCGGACGATCGACCGGCGCGGCGAGGATCGTTTGCGCGGAGAGAAGGAGCACGGCGGCGGCGATGGGTAGCCTCATGCCGCGCGAGTATAGATGTGCTTATCGGCAGCGTGACGTGGCGATGCCATGCGCGCACTGATCGACTTCGACGCAGCGGCAGCGCATGATTCGATTGAGCGCGCCCCGCATGACCTCGATGCGCTGTGACTCCGCTTCGAGCTCGACGAGTTTCGCTGTGGCCAGCTCCGTCCACCGAGCACCGACTGGTGTCTCCTTCGGGAAGCCGTCGATCAGTTGCCGAACCTCATCGAGGGTGAATCCGGCCCCCTTGGCAAACGAGATGAGCGCCAGCCGCTCGACGGCAAGCTCTCCGTACAGCCGCCGACCGCCGCTGCGGCGCTCCGGCTCGACCAGGCCGACCGACTCGTAGTAGCGGATAGCGGATGGGCTGACGCCTGCGCGGCGGGCCACTTCTCCGATGGTGAGCTCGGTATCCATGTCGATGATGATCGCATGCCCCCACAGGCCAATCGCCTACGTCACGAACAGTTCACAGCAAAGGCATTGACCTCAAGTCGACTCGAAGTCCTACCTTGTGAAACCTAAGGAGGAATCGCCCATGTTTTATCTGTTGATCACCATCTTTGGTTTTCTGGCGTCGCCGGCATCTGACAGTTGCGCGGCGTCTGCACAAACGGCTGTCCGTGCCGATCACGAGTCGCCCTTTGCCTGCAACCGTCTCGCGCTGAATTCGGAAGAACGCACGCGCCACTTCGACGAGCTGGGACCGATGCTGCTCCGTTTGAGGACGGACGTGCACGAGCTGGCGGACGGCTATGCATTCGACTTCCCTTCGGATACGAAGTCATTCGCGCTGGTCTCCGAGTGGGTGGAACAGGAGCGCCGCTGCTGCCCGTTCTTTGACATCGACATCCGGGTCCACCCTGAAGGCGGCCCGCTGACGCTCAGCCTGACCGGCCGAAAGGGAACGAAGGAGTTCATCGAAGCCGACGGCAAGGATTGGATCAAGAAATGAGACGAGTCCTTTTCCTCATCGCCTCGATCACTCTCATGACGCCTGCCTATGCCGGCCCGGCGCCAGGCTTCGCATTGAGGTCGTTGGAGGGGCGGACGGTCCGCCTCGCCGACTATCGCGGAAAGGTGGTGCTGGTGAACTTCTGGGCCACTTGGTGCGGCGGCTGCAAGGTCGAGATGCCGTGGCTCATCGAGCTGGAACGGCGGTACAGGGCGCAGGGACTGGAGATCGTCGGCGTGTCGATGGATGACGCGGGCGACGATGTGGTCGCGAAATTCGCGAAGGCGAAGAACGTCAACTACACGATCGTCCGCGGGAACGAAACGGTAGCGAGGGCGTACGGCAATGTTCAGCAGATGCCGCAGACGTTCCTGGTCGACCGCGGAGGAAACGTCGCCGGGCATTACACGGGCGTTCCGGACAAGGGCGAATTCGAAAACGCGATCAGGGAGCTTCTGCGAACGCGTTGAGAAAGGCGTATCCGCAGATGTTTTGGTCACAGATAGCGGCCGGGGCGCAGGCGATCGAGACGCTCGAAGACAACCGTTGGGAACAGCATCGCCAACCGCAGGACTGTCGCGAACGGACGTTCCTTCAGCGATCTCCACAACAGCGGAAACCCGGCGGCGTTGCCGCGCAGAAGTCGCGACGCGCTGCGGCGCAGGCGGGCTTCGTATTGCGAGCGCTCGAATCCGGAGAGGTCGAGATCATTGATTAGATGCCAGTAGCGACGGCTCACCTCCGTCGTCTCGGCCATCATCCGCTCGTTCATCGAGACGGTCTTCGATTCCTGATGCAGGCGGAAGCCGGCGGCGACGTGATCGATGTATTCGACGTCCGCGTGCTGAAGCGCCCGCACCAGATAGTCGAAGTCGTGCGTGTAGTGAAGCGAAGCATCCGGCCCGCCGGCGGCGTCGATGACCGCGCGCGACCAGAAGAGCCCCGGGTCGTGCCAGAGCGATCGCTTCGTCCAGTACTGAATGACGTTTTCGAGCGACAGCCCGCGCGGCCGAATCAGCGTCTCCCGCCCGCGCGTGTAGAAGTTCACCACCGGCGCCGCATAGATCCCCGTCGGGTTGCGCCTCCACCCCTCGGCGACGGCGGCGAATATGCCGGCGGCGAAAAAGTCGTCGGCATTGAACCAGGCCACGATGTCTCCCGTCGCTCTCCGCAATCCCTTGTTGATCGCTTCGGCCTGCCCGCCATCGGCCTCGCTGGCCCACCAGGCGATCCACGGCTCGTACTTGCGAATGACCTCGACTGTTTCGTCCGTCGATCCACCGTCGACGACGATCAACTCGAGATCCGGCCACTGCTGCATCACGACCGAACGAATCGTCTCTTCGATGAACCGCCCGAGGTTGAAGGACGGGATGATGATGGAGATGCGGGGGATGGGCTGGTCGCGGTGCGGCACCGCGGCCTGCGAATCCCACGGCCAGCCGGACTTGCCGGGAGGAGGGGGTGGGAAGTCAGGGCGCATCTGTCCGCGGGGCACAGACAAGAGGGGCGGCCAGGAGGATCCTTTTCATGAGCTGCATTCTAGTGGTTCGTTGAGAGAGCCTTAACCACAGAGACACGCAGAACACAGAGAGAAGGCGGTGACGTCGGCGCCATTCACCGCCTTTCCACCACCGTTCGCCGGTCGCGTGCAGACAGGAGGGATCACCCTCCGTATCTTGGCCGTGAGCTCAACGAAAGGATTCGCCATGAACGTATCGATCACACAGAACCAGCCACCGGCAGTTGACGGGACGAGCGCGAAGATCAGCGTGAAGCTGATCGTCGGCATCTTTTTCACTCTGCTCGGCGTGCTGCTCACACTCGACAATCTCGATCTCGCCGACGCGGATCGGATTCTTCCCTACTGGCCGGTGGTCCTCATCGCCATTGGCATCCTGAAGTTTCAGGACCGCCGCAACAAGACGCTGCCTATCCTGTTGATCGGGGGCGGCGCCCTGCTGATCGTCTTCAATAATGACTGGCTGCAATTCTCCATCTTCGACTTCTGGCCGATAGCTCTGATCTTCGGAGGATTGGGGATCGTGGCCCGGGCCTTCGGACTTCGTGTTTCGCACTTGTCGGGTGAGCCGGCGTCAACGATCTGGGCCATCCTCGGTGTGCGCAAGGAAAAGGTCACGGCGCGGAACTACGCAGGCGGCCGGATCATCGCCTTCATGGGCGGCTGCGAGCTCGATCTGACGAAGGCGGACATGGAACCAGGGCCGGCCGAGCTGGAGATCATCGTGGTCTGGGGCGGCATCGAGATCAAAGTCCCCGAGGGGTGGGAGGTGATCGGGAACACCGTGCCGATCATGGGGGGAGCGGAGATCAAGACGAAAGCCGCGCCCGGCGGGCGGAGGCTGGTCGTCAACGGGCTGGCCATCATGGCCGGAATCGAGATCAAAAGCGTAGCCGCGGAGGCGATATGAACGGCGATCGGCGACACATCGACGGCGACCAGATCTTCTGGGGACTGTTTCTCGTCGCGGCCGGCACGTTCCTTCTCCTCGGACGGCTCGGCATCGCCGACTTCTCGTGGACCATGCGCAGGTACTGGCCACTCATCGTGGTGATCATCGGAATCTCGAAGCTCTTTCATCGCCGGTCGGTCTGGGGAGGTCTGTGGATGATCACTCTCGGCGCCTGGCTGGAAACAGTCACGCTGCATTTCCACGGGTTCACCTACGAATCGTCCTGGCCGTTTCTCTTGGTGGTTCTCGGCGCCGGCATCATCGTGAGGACCATCGTCGGCCCGGTGCGGCGCCGCGACGAAGAAGAACGGGAGAGCAATCATGTTTGACGATGATGACGAACGGCGTCGTTTGAGAGCCGAGATCCGGCTTCGCGCGCGCAAGCGCGGCGACAATCCCTGGGCCCGGTTGGTGTGGGGGATGGCGATCCTGGCCGCCGGGGTGATCGGATGGCTCGACCACACGGGCGATCTGCACGCCTCTGACTATCTGCAATGGTGGCCGCTCGTGGTAATCGCGATGGGCCTCGCTCATTTCCCGCAGCGGCAGTGGGTCACCGCGATCGTGCTGACGGTTATAGGGCTGCTGTTTCTCCCGACGCTGCCATTCCTGCCTCATTTCCACCCCGCCGCGATCCTCGGCTTGTTCCCGCTGCTGATCAGCGTCGGCGGCGTGGCCCTGATCCGCCAGGCGTTGTCGCCCGTGGCAAAGAACGCGGCGGAGTCGAACTCGTTTCACACGGTGGCGGTGATGGGCGGCGTCGGCCGCGGCGTGGCATCGAGCGATTTCGTCGGCGGCGATGCCGTGGCCGTCATGGGCGGCTGTCAGATCAATCTCCGCGACGCGAAGATCACAAAAGAGGCGGTCATCGACGTGCTGGCCTTCTGGGGCGGTATCGAGATCCGCGTCCCTCGGGGATGGCGAATCGATAACCAGGTGGTGGCAATCCTCGGCGGCATCGTCGACAAAACGGAGCGGGACGTCCCCGCCGGCGCGCCAACGCTCATCATCCGCGGCAGCGCGATCATGGGCGGCGTCGAAGTCAAACATCCGAAGAGGTAACCGATGTCCACGACGACGACAACGACGACACGAAGAGCATTGAGCCGCGGCGCGCTGGCCCTCTATGCGGTGGCGGCGGTGGCCGCGGCAGCAACGGCCAGCTCGGTCTTTTTCCTCTGGGCGCGAGGGGCCTCGGCCGGCTTGGCGATCGCGGCGGCGCTTCCACCATCGCTCCTGCTCGGCTTCATCGCCCTGGCCTCGCGATTCCTCTGCAGCGCGCTGCCGCTGCGAAGCACCTCGCGGATGTCGATCGCCATCGCCCATGCCGGGTCGGCAGCCGCCGGGAGCGGCCTGTGGGTGTGGACCTGGAAGTCGTGGGTGCCGGCGCTCAATCGCCAGGCCAATGCGTCCCTGACGCCCGACTACTCCGTCCTTTTCGGACTGGGCGTCCTTCTCTATCTGGCCGCCGTGGCCGTGCACTACCTCTTCCTGGAGATCGAAGCGCTTCGTGAAGCGGAAGAGGAAGTGCTGCGCTACCGGTTGCTTGCGCGCGAGGCCGAGCTGCGGGCGTTCAAGGCGCAAGTCGATCCGCATTTTCTGTTCAACAGCCTCAATGCCGTTGCCTCGATGTGTGGCTCGCGTCCGCTGGAGGCGAGAGAGATGGCACAGCGCCTCGCCGATTTCTTTCGGCTGATCCTTAGACTCGGCGCGTTGGAGCGTATTACGCTGGCTGAGGAGATCGACCTCGTCGACCGCTATCTGGCCATCGAGAAAGTGCGCTTCGGCGACCGGCTCACGACACACATCAACGTCGATGAGGAGGCATCGCGCTGCATGGTGCCGCCGCTCCTCCTGCAGCCGCTGGTGGAAAATGCGGTCCGGCACGGCGTGGCCTCGATGGTCGAGGGAGGAACGATCGACATCGTGGCCACGCTCGAGAATCACATGCTGCGCATCCTCATCGACAACCCCGCCGATCCCGATCGCGCCGACGTTCGCGGCGAAGGGATCGGCATCGAGAACGCCCGAGGACGGCTGAGCGCCGTGTCGGAAGGGCGGGCCATGTTGCAGGCACGTGAAACGGAAGGCCAGTTCCGCGTCGTGATCGAGTTGCCGCGATGATCAGGACCGTCGTCGTCGACGACGAACAACCGGCGCGCGAGCTTCTGCGCGAATTCCTCTCCGCGGATGAGGATTGCGAGATCGTCGCCGAGTGCGCGAACGGATTCGAGGCGGTCAAGGCGGTGGCCCAACACGATCCCGACCTTCTTCTGCTCGACATCCAGATGCCGAAGCTCGACGGCTTCGAAGTGCTGGAGCTGCTCGACCGGTCGCCGATCGTCGTCTTCGTCACCGCTCATGACGAGCACGCATTGCGCGCCTTCGAGGTCCACGCCCTCGATTACCTTCTCAAGCCGCTGTCGCAGGAGCGATTCAGCCAGGTGATGGAGCGCGTCAAACGGGCGGCCGGACATCACGATCGCCAACCGCTCGCGGGATTGGCGACATCGCTCCGCGCCAGACCGTTACAACGGGTGGTCGTACGCGGCGAGGACGGCGCGATCCAGGTCGTGCCGGTATCCCGCCTCGACTACGTGGAGGCCGCCGATGACGCCGTCCTCATAACGACAGGCGGAGTCAAGCTGCGCAAGAAACAACCGATCGGCGAGATCGCGGCGCAACTCGATCCCGACCGCTTCGTGCGCATCCACCGCGCGTACGTGGTGAACATCGAGCGCATCGAGAAGATCGAGCTCTACGCCAAGGACAGCCGCGTGGCCATCCTTCGCGATGGCACGCGGCTGCCGGTGAGCAGGAGCGGGTACCAGAGGCTGCGGGAGCTGTTGTGAGGGCGTTACCACCAGACCAGAATCCGCAGTCCGTCGAAACGCTTGAAATCGGCATCGTTGAACGTCACGAGGTCAGATCGTGTACCTGCGCGTGATAGTCAAAAGCAGCCGTTTGTGTCAATGAATCCCACCCTCTGTCACCCACACCCGACAACTGACAACTGACAACCCGCGGACGCCGGATTCAATCTCGTCCGCGCAGATTGTCCAGCGCCCACGCTCCCGGCCCCTGCGCCGCGAGGTAGAGAAACAGCCAGCAGTAGACGATCGCCAGCTCGCCGCCATTTGCAGCTGGCCAGAAACCGTGAGGCGCGTGACCGATGAAGTAGGCGAAGGCCATGAAACCGCTCGTCAGGAAAGCCGTGCTTCGCGTGAAGAGCCCGATGGTGATGAGCGCACCGCCAACGAGCTCGATCGGCCCGGCGGACCAGATCAGCGCTTTCGGTACGCCCGGCGGCATGCCGCCGAAAACACCGAACAGTTTCTGGGCGCCATGACAGGCGAACATGATCCCCACCAGGATCCGGGCGATGCCGAGAATCCTCGGCGCCTGCGTTCTGAAACTCTCGATCATCGACATGGTCAACTCCCAGCCAGGTATTCGGCCAAAGGTCGAAGGTTCCGGCGAGCTCCCGAGGAGCGTCGAAGATGCGCGTCGCGAAAACGCATGTCAAGAACATTTGCGGGTAGGGATTCGATCCTCTGCGTTCTCTCCTGTTGCAGGGAGTCGGACTTGTGTATAACCCCCCTACTGCCGTGAACGACCGAAGCTGTGCGCTCCTGATCGTCGAGGATGACGAAAAGCTGCAGGATCTGATCAGAACGATTCTCTCCCGTCAGGCCACGTCGATCGACGTCGCCTCTGACGGCGAGGAGGCCCTCGAAAAGCTCGCGTCCGGCAGATACGACATCGTCATCCTCGATCTCATGCTGCCAAAGAAGAACGGCCTGCTCGTCGCGGAAGCCGTTGCGGCACTGGCAGACAAGCCGCGCCTCGTCGTCCTCTCCGGAATCTCGCGTTACCTCAGCGACCGTTTCCCCGCCGGCACGCTGGTCCTGCAAAAACCGTTCGAGATCGACAAGCTGGCGGAGACGGTAAGGGAAATTTGTGCCGAGCTTCAGACAGCCGGCTAATGACGTTCCGGGTAAGGAATTGCCGGGTCGCGTCACTCCCGTATAGAGAGCAGGCCTGATCATCGAACCGCGCGTTGCACGATCGACGATCTCACGCGACTTCAGAAGGAACATTGCTCAAGCGCATTGCAGTCGTCGTCAGCGTCGTTCTTCTCGCCTACACCGCCGGTGCGGTGTTGCCGGACAAGGACATCCACGCCATCCTCGCCGACCGCATCGACGTGCAGCGGCAGGGCGTGGCCATCGTCGTCGGCGTCATCGATTCATCCGGCCGGCGCACGGTCGCATATGCAAGCACCAATGAAGGAGAAGGCCCTGTCGACGCCAATACCGTCTTCGAGATCGGCTCCATAACGAAGGTCTTCACATCGCTGCTGCTCGCTGATGCGGTCCAGCGTGGTGAAGTGGCTCTCACCGATCCCGTTTCGCGGGACGGCGACCGGCTTTACGTTGTGCTCCATCAGAACGGCAGAGACGTGCCCGCGAATCGCGTCGAGTGATTAACCGCCGATGCGCGCGGAGGCAATGACACTGGCCACCGTCGACGTCAGCGTCGCCGCGTCCATCGGCTTCTTGAGGTAGGCGTCAAACCCTGCCGCAAGCACACGGGCACGATCCTCCTGTCCGCGATACGCGGTCGCGGCAATCGCTGGCGTGTGGCGTCCCGTAAGCGCGTCGCGGCGGCGGATCTCGGCGATGAGGCCGTAGCCATCGACCTCGGGCATGCCGATGTCGGCGACGATGATATCGATCGGCAATCGTTCCAAGGTCTCCAGCGCTTCGGCCGCCGACGATGCGATGGTGGTCTCGGCGCCTGCGCTGGAGAAGATCACCTCCGCGAGCTCGCGGGCGTCGGCCTGATCATCGACGAACAGAACGCGCACGCCGGCCAGTTCCGCGTTCGGCTTCGAGCGGGTGGTGGAAACGAAGCTCGTCGATGTGGATATCGAGGGAAGCTCGACGACGAAGCGGGCGCCATGATCGAGGCCGTCGCTGAACGCGGCGACCGTGCCGCCGTGCCCTTCGACGAGATAGCGAACGATGGCCAGACCGAGCCCGAGGCCGCCGTGCGCGCGCGTCGTGGAGGCGTCAGCCTGACGGAAAGGCTCGAAAACGTGCGTGAGAAACTCGCGCGCGATCCCGCGGCCGGTATCGATCACGATCAGCCTGACAGTACCGGACGTGATCTCGAGATCGACCACCACCCGCCCACCCGGCGGTGTGAATTTGATCGCATTCGTGAGCAGATTCCAGATCACCTGGCGCAAGCGGTTCGCGTCGCCGAGGACTGTGGCGGCCGTAGTCGTGTCGGGCGCGATCAGGTCGATCCGTTTCGCGGCAGCGGCGACACGAACGGCCGTCAGCGAATCGGCGACGAGCTGTCCGATCGAGACCGGCTGGACGTCGAGACGCAATTTGCCCGTCGTCACGCGCGAAAGATCGAGAACGTCGTCGATGAGTTGCGCCTGCGCCAGCGCGCCGGCGCGGATGCTCTCGACCCCGCGGGTCAGCTCTTCCTGTGTGACGTCATCGCGGCTGAGAATGCCCGACCAGCCGAGGATGATCGTCAGCGGCGTGCTCAACTCGTGGGAGAGAATGGCCAGGAACTCGTCCTTGGCGAGATTGGCTTTCTGCGCATCGTCGTAGAGTCGGGCGTGCTCGATGGCCATCGCCGCGCGGCGGGCCACATCTTCCACGACGCGCGTATCTCTCTCCGCAAGAACCCGGCGCGAATGACTCATCGCCAACGTGAGCGCGCCCATCGGCCGGTCACCCGGCACAACGACGAGCGGGACGACCAACGCGGAACCAATGCCGGATGCGTGTAGCGAATCCGTGCTGTCGATGTGCGCGAGCAGCCGCGGAACACCGGTTATGATGACCTCGAGAACGAGGCCGGCAAAGAGATCGCGCGCGGCATCCTGGGTAGCCGACGCAAGCCCCTCGAAAGTCTCTTCGCCGGTGCGCAGATCGACGAAACAACAATCGGCCAGCAGCGGAACGGTCAGCTCCGCCACGCGCGCCAGAGTGACGTGATAGTCGAGCGATGAGGCGAGGACCGCGCTGGCCTCGGCCATGAACGTCGCCGTGCGCTCGGCGCGCTTGCGCTCCGTCACGTCGAGCATCGCCCCGATCATCCGGATCGGTGTGCCATCTTCCGACCGGGCGATGTATCCGCGGTCGAGCACCTCGGTGAAGCTGCCGTCGGCGCGCTCGAAACGGTACTCGTCAGTCCACGACGAGCCGCCCTTCTCGATGATGCCGTTGATGCCGGCGACGACGCGCTCGCGATCATCGGGATGCAGGTGGCTGTCCCACCACTGCAGGCGGTTGTCGATCTGATCGGGCGCATACCCGAACATCGACTGGAGCGCCTCGTTCCAGACGATGGTTCCATGCTCGGCGTCCCAGTCCCAGATCACGTCGTTCGTGGCGCGCGCGACCAGTGCGTAGCGCTCATGAGCCCTGCGCACTTCATCCGCCGCTTCTTCGATGCCGCGTTTCTCTGTGATGTCCTCGACCACGGCGACGGCGAAGTCGCCGGCAGATTCACGGACCACGGTCACCGTGACGCGTCCCCACACCTCGGCGGTGCTCTTGTGGAGAAAGCGCTTATCGACGGTGTACCGCGTCCGCTTTCCGGCGAGGAGATCCCGGAAGAGAGCAGTGTCCGCGTCGTCGTGCGTGATGTTCCGCTCGTGCACTCCCAACAGCTCCTCTCTCGCGTACCCGAGCAGATCGCAAAACGCGGTGTTGGCGATGACGATGTGCCCGCGCGAGTCGAGGACGACGACCCCCACGCCCGCCCCTTCGAGGACGGCAGCGAGCAGGCTGGACGATTGGGTCGTGGGACCGGTGGTCACAGTCCGATTATGCATCCGTGCCTTCGTTGTTTGTGCGTCACGAAGAATTCACATCGCCCCTGTTGACCTCAAGTCAGCTTGAAGTCCTACCGTGAACCGCATGACAAGAACAGCTCGATTGACCGCCCTCCTCCTTCTGGTGATGACGTGTTGTGCAGTGCAGGCGCAGCGGCAGCCGTCGCGGCAGGCACTCGATGAGTGGATCTCGACCGCGGAGAAGTCGCTCGTCGACGCGGCGGACGCGATGCCCGAGGAGAAGTACTCGTTCGCGCCGGCGAACGGCGAATTCGCCGGCGTGCGCACCTTCGCCCAACAGGTGAAGCACCTCGCGGCAAACAACTACGGAATGAGCGCGCGAATCGAAGGGAGGAAGCCTGCCGCCGATCAGCTCAGCGAGTCCGGCCTCGGTGAAGACCAAGGCGGAGATCATGGTCTATCTCAAGGGATCATTTACCGCGCTTCACAAAGCGATCGCAACGATTGACGACGCCACCGCGGGAACGGTGGTCAAAGGCGACAAGCACAATCCGATCTGGTTCGCGATCGATGCCGTTGCACACTCATTCAATCACTACGGCCAGATCGTCGAATATCTCCGTATGAACGGTATCGTTCCGCCGGCCAGCCGTTGATCTGCCTAGCCGTCGTGATCCTCGAAGTGCGTGAGCTTGCGGAACTCTTGATAGCGCTCGTAGACATCGTTGAGCGTGATCTCGCGAAGGCGGTCGAGTGAGAACTTCTCGACGGTGAACGACGCCAGCACGCTGCCGAAGACGATGGCGCGTCGAAGATCGCGGTCGCTCACTTCCGCGCGCGAGGCAAGGTAGCCGAGGAAGCCGCCGGCGAAGGTATCGCCGGCGCCGGTCGGATCGAAAACCGCTTCCAGCGGATATGCCGGTGCGGCGAAGACGGCGTCGGGTGTAATCATCATGACGCCGTACTCGCCGCGTTTGACGACGAGCGTTTTTGGCCCGAGTGCCAGGATCTGCCTCGCCCCCTTGATGAGGTTTGCCTCTTCCGTGAACTGCCGCACCTCGGCTTCGTTGATGACGACGAGATCCACCTCCCGAAGGATGCGCGTCAGTGATTCTTTCGCCGTAGCGATCCAGAGGTTCATCGTGTCAAGCGCCACCACGCGTGGACGGCGACACTGCTGAAGCACTTCCATCTGCAGATCGGGCTGGATGTTGGCGAGGAACAGCACGTCCGGGCTGCGATGCGTTTCGCCGAGCCGCGGTTTGAAGTCGGCGAAAACGTTGAGCCGCGTGTCGCGCGTTTTGGCGACGTTGAGATCGAAGCCGTACTCACCGCTCCAGAAGAACGTCTTCGCGCCTGGGACCCGTTGCAGGCCATCAAGGTTGATCTTGCGGCCACGGAAGATGTCCAGGTCGTCTTCCGAGAAATCGTCGCCGACGACTGCCACGAGATCGACCTCGGAAAAAAAGGACGCGGCGACGGAGAAGTACATCGCCGATCCGCCGATACATCTGTCGACCTTCCCGAACGGAGTCTCGATCGCGTCGAAAGCGACACTGCCTACAACAAGGATGCTCATCTGATCTCCTAGGATACGTATCTGCCAATGAGCGGCGCCAAGTCTCTCTTTACCCGCTCCGGAATCGCCGTTTTCTGCGTGATGATCGCGTATTGCAGCGCGTTGACACAGACGCAGTCGCGCTTGCGATTCGCGGCAGGGACGATCGAGTTGTGAAGGATCTTCTGGGCGGTCTCGGCGTTCTTTGCCAGATAGGCCAGAACCGTCTCGACCGTGACGTCATCGTGCGTCGCGTGCCAGCAGTCGTAGTCGGTAACGAGGGCCATGGTGGCGTAGCAAATCTCGGCTTCGCGGGCCAGCTTTGCTTCCTGCAGGTTGGTCATGCCGATGACGTCGGCGCCCCAGGAGCGATAGAGGTTCGACTCCGCGCGCGTCGAGAACTGCGGCCCTTCCATGCAGATGTAAACGCCCCCGTCGTGTACGCGGGCGCCGGCCTCACGGGCGGCCGTGCTCATCGTGGCTGACAGCGCGGTACAGATCGGATCGGCGAATCCGACGTGCGCGACCAGGCCGTTGCCGAAAAACGTATCGGGACGATGCCGGGTCCGGTCGATGAACTGGTGCGGGAAGACGATGTCGGTCGGCGCGTAGGCCTCCTTCATCGATCCGACGGCGCTCGCCGAAAGGATCGTGTGTACACCGAGCAGTTTGAAGCCGAAGATGTTGGCGCGATAGTTCAACTCGCTCGGGGAGAGACGATGGCCTCGTCCATGCCGCGAGAGGAACGCCACACGCACGCCGGAGATCTCACCGATGATGTAGGCATCCGACGGATCACCGAACGGAGTCTCGATCCTGCGCTCATCGAGAACGATCAGCCCTTCCATCTGATACAGGCCGGAGCCGCCAATGATGCCGATGCTGATGCCGGTAATCGCTTCGTTCATTGCCAGCTCACTCCCGTGACATTCCGAATCGCTTCAACGAGTCATCGATGGCCTTCGCCACCCGGATAGCAAGCTCCACTGCCGCCAGGCCGTCCTCTCCGCTGACGAGCGGCCGCGCACGCGAGCTCACGCATTCGACAAATGCTTCGAGCTCGGCGCGCAAGGGCTCTTTCTTCGTCACCTTCAAGTCGATCGGAACGATCGCTTTGCCGTCGAGGCGAAAGCCCTTCACTTCCTGCTCTTTCGTGTCGATCGAGATATATGCCTCGGGGCTGAAAAAGCGGATCTTGCGGACGCGATCCTGCGAGACGCGGCTTGCCGTCAGGTTGGCGACGGCGCCGTTCTCGAATTCGAGGCGGACATTTGCGATGTCGACGTTCTCGGTGAGCACGGCCACGCCGACGGCCCTCACATCGACGACAGGCTGCCCGAGCAGCGAGAGGACGAGGTTGAGGTCATGAATCATCAGGTCGAGCAGGACGTCGATGTCGAGCGAGCGGCCGACGAAGACGCCGAGGCGCTCGCCTTCGATGAAACGGGCGCTGTGCAACAACGGCGCGACGGCGGTGATGGCCGGGTTGTAACGCTCCACATGACCGACCTGCAGGATGCGCTGCCGCGACGCCGCGATTTCGATGAGTCGCCGCGCTTCCTCGACCGAGGGGGTGATCGGCTTCTCGACCATCACGTCGCATCCGGCCTCCAGCAACTCGCGGGCGATCTCGAAGTGCGTCATCGTCGGAGTGGCCACGACCGCGCACTCGATCACGCGTGCAAGGGCGCCGACGGAATCGAATCGTTTCAGCTCGAGGTTGGCGGTCACCTCGGCGGCGATATCGTCATTCGTCTCGACGAACCCGATGACGTCTGCCTCCGGCATCTCGGTGAGGATGCGCGCGTGAAGACGCCCGAGGTAGCCGGTGCCGATTACACCGACATTCATCGAATGATGCCTCGCTTCGATTCGCGCACGAACTCGACCAGGTACCTGGCCTCGGGGAAGAGGCCAAGCTCCTCCTCGATCTTCGTCAAGGCCGCCTCGAGGTTCAGTTTCGAGCGAACCAGGATGCGGTACGCGCGCTCGAGGGCATCGACGGTTTCGTCGGAAAAACCCTTGCGCTGAAGACCGATCGTATTGATGCCGTAGGAACGGTTGTCGCGTTTAGCCACGGTCTTCGCGTACGGCATCACGTCCTGGGTAATCATCGAGCCGCCGCCGATGAAGGCATGCTCACCGACGCGGCAGAATTGATGCACCGCGCTGAATGCGCCGATCGTGGCGAAGTCGGCGATCTCGACGTGGCCGGCCAGCGTGGCGTTGTTGGCAAAAACCGTGTGCGAGCCGACATGGCAGTCATGCGCCACGTGCGAGTAGGCCATGAAAAAGTTCTCGTTGCCGACGGTCGTCTTGCCGCCGCCGCCCGTCGTGCCGCGGTTGACGGTCACGAATTCGCGAAAAACGTTGTCGTTCCCGATCGCCAGCTCGGTGTGCTCGCCTTTGTACTTGAGATCTTGCGGCGGGCCGCCGATCGAGGCGTGGCCGTAGAAGTGATTGCGCTCCCCGATCGTGGTCGGACCTTCAATGCGGGTGAACGGACCGACGACGCACCCGCTGCCGATGGTGACATTCGCGCCGATGACGACGTAGGCGCCAATAACGACGTCGGGCGCAAGGACGGCGTTGCCGGTGATGACTGCTGTGGAATCGATCTCGGCCATCATGCTCACTCCGGCCTGTCGATCAGCACACTGAACAACTCGGCCTCGGCGACCAGTTGGCCGTCGACGGTGGCCCTGCCGTGGATCTTTACCGATATGGAGCGCCGGTGCAGAACGACACACTCGAGTCGAAGTTGATCACCAGGCACGACGGGGCGGCGGAAGCGCGCCTTGTCGACGCCGCCGAAGAGAAAGAGCTTCTTCTCGCGGTCCGGCATATCGCGCAGCCCGAGGATAGCCGCGCATTGCGCCATCGCCTCGACGATCAGAACGCCCGGCATGACCGGAGCGCCCGGGAAGTGTCCCTGGAAAAACTGCTCATTCGCGGAGACGTTCTTCAGACCGACGATGCGTCTCCCCTCCTCGATCTCGAGCACACGGTCGACGAGCAGCATCGGGTAGCGATGCGGCAGCAGTTTCATGATTTCGGTAATGGTCAGCATTGGTTCCTCACTACTCTGTCACTTCTTCTTTGCCATCCGCCGGAGCATGGCTTCTCGTCTTGCAAACTCGCGGAACGGGACCGCCGGAATCCCCATCACTTTCGTTCCATCCGGAATGTTGTCCAACACGGCACTCTTCGCGGCGACCTGCACGCCGTTTCCGATCGTGAGGTGTCCGCCGAAGCCGGACTGGCCGGCGACGACGACGTGGTCACCGAGCTCGGTCGAGCCGGCGATCCCGACCTGTGCGACCAGAAGGCAGTGCCGGCCGACCTTCACGTTGTGTCCGATCATGACCTGGTCGTCGATCTTGGTGCCGTCGCCGATGGTGGTCTCGCCCAGCGCGGCGCGATCGATCGTCGAGCCGGCACCGATCTCCACGTCATCGCCGATGCGAACGATGCCGATCTGCGGAATCTTGTGATGCCGGCCCCCCTCGGTGGCGAAACCATAGCCGTCGGCACCGATGACGACGCCGCTGTGGATGGCGCATCGCTTACCGATGACTGAGCGATCGTAAATCGACACCTGCGGATAGACGATCGTCCCCTCGCCGATGGTGGTTCCCGCCTCGATCGAGACGTTCTGAAAGATCACCACACCGTCGCCGAGAACCACGCCGTCAGCGATCGTCGAGAACGGCCCGATGGCGACGTTCGCGCCGAGCGTGGCCGTCGCCGCGATCGAAGCGAGCGGCGAGATTCCGCTCGGCATCGGCCGCCTGTCGAAGTACTTCGCGACGACACTGGCCATGGCGTAGTAGGGATTGACGACACGAATGAACCGATCATCGTCGCCGGTAACGTCATCGGAGACGAAGATTGCCGCGGCCCGCGTCGAGGCAAGCTGTGCGGCGTATTTCGGGTTCGAGAGGAAGGAGAGCTGCGCCTCGCCGGCGCCGGCAAGCGGCGCCACGCCATCGATCATCCGGTCGGCCGAACCGCTATAGCGGCCGCCGGTGAACGCGACAATTTCCGAGATCGGCACCGCGGGCATTCGGGCGCGCATTGTATGCCGCGGGTAACGAAAAAAGCCTCCCGCGCCGGGAGGCTTTTTGCGTGCGCGCGTTTCGTGCTTACGGCTTCTTCGGCGGAGCAGGCGCGGAGGCCGCGGCGCCGGCGTCAGTGAATCGCTTGATGACCGTGTCGGTGATGTCAATCGCATCCGATGCGTAGACCAGACCCGATTCGAACTTGTTGAAGATTGCTGCCAGGCCCATTTCCTTGCCCACGGCGTCGATGACCGGCTTGATCTTGTTCTCGAGATCGAGAAGCGTCTTGTCCCGTGCCTCGCCGACTTCGCGATCGGCGTCCTGCGCGAAGCGCTGCGCGGCGATCTTCTTGTCGGAGAGCTGCTTGGCCATGTCGGCCAGCTTGTCCTCGCTGAGCGTGAGCTTCTTGGTGTTGATGTCGTTGTCGAGCTTGGCGATCTCGTCGTTCATGGCCTGCGCCTTGGCGATTCGGTCGTCCTGCATCTTCTTGAGCCGCTCGTAGGCGGCCTTGCCGGGGGCCGAGCTCATCAGCACCTTGTTGACGTCGATTACCGCAAGGCGGGCCGGTGCGCTCTGGGCGAACATCGGCGCCGCGAGCGCTGCCACCGCGAGCGAGACGAGAAACTTCTTCATGGAGATCTCCTTAAATTTGTGGGCGTGGACGACCGCTAAATCGCCGCGCGTTTAGTACGTATTCCCGATGGTGAAGTTGAAGGTCTTGAACTGATCACCCGGCTTGGGCGAGGGATTGATGGCGTAAATGAACCGGATCGGGAACTGGAAGACGGGCAGGAAAATGCGGAGCTCGGCGCCGGTCGAGTACCGCAGCATCTTCGGATCGACTTTGTCCTTGTAGCCGTACGCCCATCCACCGTCTGTGAAAAACACGAGGCGCAGCGGGTCGTTCACCTTGAAGACGTACTCCGTATTGAAAAACACCTGCTTGTAGCCACCGGCGATCTGCGAGATTCCCTGGAACGTCTCCTTGGGGCCGAGCGTGCCGTACTCGAATCCGCGGACCGAGTACTCGCCGCCGACGAAAAAGCGTTGCCCTTTAGGCACGCATAGTTTGCTGTTCTGATCGATGTAGTCGTCGTACGTCAGCGCGCAGCCTTTGCCGTAATCGAGCGGCTTCAGGTAGCCGAGATCGACGTTGACGCTGAACGAGGAGCGGCGGGACAGCTTGAAGTACTTCGTCGTCGCGAAGGTCGGCCGGATGGCGTGGATGGTGCCTCCCAACGGGCCGCCGGAGAACGTCATCCCCATCGACAGCCGCGCGCCGCGGGTCGTATCGAACGGGTTGTCGCGCGAGTCGAAAGCGTATGACGGCCCAACCGACGACGAGGTGTAGACCAGATCGGAGATGTCCGAGATCGGTACGTTGCCGTTGGGGTCGGGGAGGATGTTCGACTCCTCGTGCGTCTTCACATGCTCCAGTCCGTAGACGAGCGAGATGCTGTCAAACCGATGCAGCCGGTAACCGTACGCGATCGAGCCACCCCTGCTACGCTCCTGGTAACCGATGGATAGGGGGTAATCGGTGGTGCGGTTGAAGAGAGAGATGCCGAGGCTGTTCGGCGTATCCATGAACCAGGGATCGGCGTACGACAGCGAATAGAAGTTCTGCCGGTTGCCGCGCTGGAAGCTGAGGCCGAGGTTCTCGCCCTCGCCGAGGAAGTTACGCGTGGAGAACTGGGTCTGCACGAAGAAGCCGGTTCCCTCGGAGTAGCCGCCGCCGAACTGCACGTCGTTCTTCCCCTCTTCGGTTCCCTTTACGGTCACATCGACGACCTTCTTCTCCTGATTCACCTTGAAATCGGGGTTGTCGTTGACTTTGAAGTAACCGAGCTGTCCGAGCTTGTAAATCGACTGCTTGAAGGTCTCCATGTCCATGATCTGCCCCTCATCGAGGAAGATCTCGCGGCGGAGGACCTTGTCCTTCGTCGTCGTATTGCCCTGGAACTCGAGGCGGCCGAGGCGGAACTGTTCGCCTTCGAACACCTGGATGTGGACGTCGGTGATGTTGCCATCACGCTCGACGTACTCAGGGTTGATGTACGAGTAGATGTAGCCGCGCATCCGGTACAGCTCATCGAGAGCGTCGAGGCGATCCTGGATCGGCTTGCGTCGGATGACGTCGCCCTTCTTGATCGGGAAATTGCCGACGAACGCCTCGGGCTTGAAGACGGTGGCGCCCGTGACGGTCACTTCGCCAAAGTGATGGATCGTCCCTTCCTTGATCGGAATCGTGATGGTCATGCGCGGCTTCTTCGTCGTCCCGATCGTCTTGAGCTGCGGTTCGCCGAAGGCCACATTCATGTAGCCGGAGTCCTGGTAGTAGTTCTTGATGTGCTCGAGATCCTCGTCCAGCTTTGACGGGATGTAGAGGTTGTTCTTCCGAATCCAGGTGATGAGGTTGTTTTCCTTCACCTCTTTCATTTGCCGGCGCAGGACGCGCGAGGAGAAGTGCGCGTTGCCGGTGAAGAGGACCCGGGCCACGGTGGCTTTGATGCCTTCGGAGACGTTGAAGACGATCTTCTTGTCACCAGCCTCGCTCATGTCTTCCATCGTGTTGTCGACGACGACGCCCTCGAATCCGCCCTCGGAGTAGGCTTTCTTGATCGACTCGGCGGCGCGGCGGATCAACGTCTGCTCGACGGTGTTGCCGACGTGGAGGTCGATCTTGTCCTTCTCGAGCTGCTCGTTGATCTTGGCGGTGTTGAGCTCTTTGTTGCCGCGATACTCCACCGCGCCAATACGCGGACGCTCCTTGACGACGGCGCGGACGATGATGCCGCCGTTCGGCGCCGTATCGGTCTCGAGGCGGATGTCGTCGAAGAGGCCGGTCTGCCAGAGGTTGAGGAAGTTCTTCTGGAGCGCCGCCGGATCGTACGGATCGCCGGGGTTTACGCCGAGGTAAACGCGGATCGTGTCGCTGGCAACGCTTGTGTTGCCGACCGCTTCGAAGCGCTCCACGCGCTGTCCGGCGACAGGCGAGCTGCCGGGTTTTGGCGTGACCGGAACTGGCTGTTCCGGCGTTCCAGCCGGTTCCGAGGTGATCCGTCCGGGTTCGGGACGATCGATGATCGTGCCGGGCTTCGGTTTGGGGGGAGTCTGAGCATCGGGCTGTCCGGTCTGCGCGAGGGCGCTTCCCGTAAAGAGTCCGGCCGCAAGGCAGATGGCGACGATTCGGTTCATAGTTTTGTCTGGTGAGGCTCGTGGACAGACTGAGCTCAGTCAGCCACGCATCGGGAGCATTTGCAGCCTGTCGACCTATTGACGTGCGAACCGGGACTCAGGTCACGCGGGAGCCCACAACAGACCAGTGCGGCGGCGCATTCTAGCAAACTGCCCCCCGGAAAACCGGGCTTTTACGCGTAGGTGGCCCGGCCGCCTCCGAACGACCAGTTCTCCTTGGTCACCTCGATCAACGAGACCAGGAGGTCGTCAGGCCTGACTCCAAGTCCTTCCAGCCGCAGGGCGATGTCGGCATACAGCTTCTTTTTGACGTCGACCGTCCGCCCGGAGTTCATAGTTATCTCGATGATGACGACGTCTTCGGATCGGCTCACACCTCCGTAGGACGGGTGTGCAACGATCAGGTCACGATCGAGGCGATTCAGGATCTGGAAGCGATCGTCGGCGGGAACGTTCGCCTGTGCGACGAGCGCGTCGTGAACACCGTCGCCGATCGCGCGTAGCTCTGCGTCATTCTTCGTAGCTGCGTATATCTTCACCAGCGGCATGATCACGACAGTCTATCTGCTCCTCGCGGCACTCTCACTCGGCACGCCGCTCCCGCATGTGGCCATCGCTCCCCATGCCGGCCTGCTGCGTATCGCGGTCGTCGGAGACACCGGCGAGGGTTCGGACCGCGTAGCCCGGGGTATCGCGAAACTGCACGCCCGCTTGCCGCTAGACGCCATCGTCATCACCGGCGATGCCTTCTATCCGTGCGGACCAAGGTCCGCGGCCGATCCGCAGTGGAACCGCGTCCGGGCGTTAAGCCAGGTCGGCGTGCCGCTTTTCCCCGTGCTCGGTAATCACGATTTCTGCGGCAAGTCAGTGCCCGACACGCAGATCGGTTCGACCGCGGTCCCGCACTGGCAGTTTCCGGCAAGGCAGTACGTCGTCGAATCAAGGCTGGCCGAACTGCTGATGCTCGATACGACACCGTACGCTACAGGCCGCAACGACGACGCCGCGAATGCGGTGCGGAACAACTTCACCTCACCGAAAACGATCTGGCGCATCGCCGTCGGCCATCACCCGACCGTCTCCTCCGGCTATCACGGCCACTTCCCACGCGACCAGCATCGTCGGATGGTCACGCTCGAGCCGCTGATGAAGCGCGCACGGGTCGACCTCTACATCTGCGGCCATGACCATCATCTCGAATTGATCGATGGTCAGCCGCGATTCCTGATCAGCGGCGCCGGCTCCGATCCTGTACCTCCGGTCATCCCGCACGCGAAGACACTCTTCCCTTCTGAAGCCACCCCTCAACTCGGTTTCGCCGTCGTCGAGCTGGATGACCATTCGATGACGATCCGCTTCTTCGATGGGGAGGGGAAGGCGATCAGTAAACCGTTCGTGTTCCGGCGTTAGGTGACGCGCGGCTGCATGTGGTGAGACAGCAAGTCGCAATTTTTGCCACCTCCTCGCCGTTCGAATGCACACTGCTTCACCTCTGTCCGAGCGTCAGAGCTGAACAAATACTCTGACAGGAACGGACACAAATGCCTTTTGAAGCACTCGGGCTCGACCCGAAAATCGCCAAAGCCGTGCGCGAAGCCGGCTACACAGAACCTACCCCCATCCAGACCAAAGCAATCCCGCTCGTGCTGCGCGGCCATGACGTCATCGGAATCGCCCAGACCGGCACCGGCAAGACCGCTGCATTCGTGCTGCCGATTCTGCAGCGCCTCTACACGCGCGGCTCGGCCACGAACCGCCGCTGCATGCGCGCCCTCGTCATCGCTCCGACCCGTGAGCTCGTGGTGCAGATCGAAGAGAACGTGCGCAAGTATGCCCGCCACCTTCATCTGCGCATCGCCACCGTCTACGGCGGCGTCGGCGAACGCCCGCAGATCCAGGCGTTGCGCGCCGGCACCGAGATCGTCATCGCCACGCCCGGCCGTCTCATCGATCTGATGGAACAGGGTCACGTCGACTTCTCCGGTCTCGAGGTCGCCGTGCTCGACGAAGCCGATCGCATGCTGGATATGGGCTTCCTCCCCGCCATGCGCCGCATCGTCAAGGCGCTCCCGAAGCAACGCCAGACCATGATGTTCTCGGCAACGCTCTCGAAGGAGATCGAGACGCTGACGAATGAGTTCCTCAGCAACGCCGAGGTTGTCCAGATCGGCCGCCGCGCCAACCCCGCCGAGCTGGTCACTCAGTTCGTCTATGAGACGACGAAGGAAGCAAAGCTCCCGCTGCTGCTTCACCTGCTCCGCGATGCCACGCTCGACTCAGTGCTGGTCTTCTCGCGCACCAAACACGGCGCCGACAAGATCGCCCGTCGGCTCAGTTCCTCCGGTATCAATACCGCCACGCTGCACTCGAACCGCAGCCAGAGCCAGCGCATCGCCGCGCTGAAGGCGTTCAAGGCCGGGACCGTCCGCGTTCTCGTGGCCACCGACATCGCCGCACGCGGCATCGACGTCGAGGGAATCTCGCACGTCGTAAACTACGACTTCCCGCCGCAGCCTGAGGATTACGTCCACCGCATCGGACGCACCGGCCGCGCCAAAGCGGTCGGCGATGCCATCAGCTTCGTCACCCCGGACGACCGCGGCAACCTCCGCGACCTGGAGCGTTTCATCTCCCGCGGCATCCCCCGCAAAGTCGCCGAAGGTTTCGACCCGAGTGTCTACAAAGCGGTGGCGCCGACGCTGACTTCGTGGAGGCCATCGCGCCTTGCCACCCCGCGCCCGCAACGCCCGAATACCTACGCCAGCTCGCGACCGCAGGCACGCAAGGATGCGCGCCCGACACACGGTCCGCGCCCGCCCGCCGGAGGAAATGGCCGGGCAGCGGTCAACTCGCGTCCGCAGTTCTCGGATCGTACACGGCGCAGGCCGTAGCTAGGAGTCTGCGCGGGCAGAACGATGGAGCGAAGACGGCGGCCGAGCCTTGGGCGACCAGCGCAGCCGGCAGTGCCGGCCTAGTTCGGCTTGGCCGCGAACGGCCGGGCGATCGATGGAAACTCTTTCAGGATCTGGCGGTCGTTCGTGACGAGCGGCACGCCAGCAGCCTCCGCAACCGCGACGTATTCACAGTCGTACGCCGAGCAGCGGGATTGCATCGCCAGCCGGAGAACAGCACGCGAATCGACCATCTGTTCGTTTCCGTCCATTTGATGCTCCGCGCCATCGATCGCAGCGAGTGCGGCCTGGCGAGAGATGGTTTTCCGGCGAAGCGCTCCGACAACGACGTTCCGAAACTCCGAACGCCAGAGCACCGGCGCGATCCACTGCGGATCGTTTGCTAGCAACGCCGACGCGGCGTCCGCGTACGACTCTTTCAACCAGAGATAAATCAGAACGTTTGCGTCGACGACGATCACAAACGTCCTTGCCGCCTCATCCGGTTGATTTCCTGATCGGTCAGTTCGCGTTTGACCTGGGATCGGACGGCGCGGGCCGCGGCAAGGATTTCATCCACGTTCACCTTCCGCGGTTCCACTGCCGCTTCGAGCAACGTGATGACCTCGGCGTTCAAACTGCGGCGGTTCATCTTTGCGTTCTCCTTGAGGCGCTCATGAAGCTGAGCGGGAAGATCCTTGATGGTGACGTTAGCCATGGTGCCACCATTATACAACCATTTTGATGCCACAGTCTCTTTCGCCGTGGCGCGTGCCTCAACCGCGAGATCGCTATCATCCCTGCCGTGACGCCCAAGCAGCACGCCGCCGCCCTCATCCTCTTCGCGCTTCTGGCCGTCATCATGACCTGGCCGCTGCTGCCGAACATAGGCCGCGCCGTCGCCTATCCCGGAGATCCGTACATCAACACCTGGGTTCTCGACTGGGACTGGCATGCCACGTTTCACCAGCCCGGGCGGCTGTTCCAGGCCAACATCTTCTATCCGACGAAGTACTCGCTGGCATTCAGCGAGAACCTCTACGGAATCGCCGTCGTCCTCTTTCCGCTGCGGGCGGCCGGCGTCACGCCGCTCGGGGCGTACAACGTGGCCATGCTGCTCGGCTACATGCTGTGCGGCTTCGGCGCGTATCTGCTCGCACGCGAGATCACCGGCAGCATATGGGGCGCGATCGCGGCCGGCATCTTCTACGCCTTTCTCCCTTACCGGTTCACGCACGCGCCGCACGTCCAGTACGTGTGGGCGGGCACGCTGCCTCTGATGCTTTACGCGCTCGTTCGCTACGCGCGTAAGCCGGACTGGCGTCACGCGGTCTGGTTCGGCGCGGCATTTCTCTGGAACGGGCTGTCGAACGTTCACTTCTTCCTCTTCGGCAGCGTGGCCGTTGTGATGACGATTGCCATCCTCCGGCCACCCCTCGCCCGCATCGCCGTTGCCGGCGCGGTGGCGATGCTCGTCCTCGTCCCGTTCCTCTATCCGTATCGCGCCGCGTCGAAGCTGTATGGGATGGAGCGGTCGTGGGATGAAACGATGGGTCATTCCGCTGAGCCGCACGACTGGCTTCTCAATAATTTCGCCTGGCGCCCCTATCCGACCGTCAGCGATCCCAAGGCCGACCCCGAGCGATGGCTCTTCCCGGGTGCGCTCGCGCTCTGTCTGGCTGTTGTGGCCTTCGTTTCGCGCGAATGGAAGCCACTGACTCTGGCCTGGTCATGGGTGCTCCTCGGGTTTATCGGCTCGCTCGGGCTGCACACGCCCTTCTATCGATTCTTTTTCGCCTATGTCCCCGGATTTCGCGCGGTCCGGGTGCCGGCGCGATGGGCGCTCATCTCCCATGTCGGACTGGCTCTGCTCATCGCAATCGCGGTTGCCGCGATCACACGACGTGCGGCGTGGGCCGGGGTCATCATCGCGCTGGCCTTCCTCGTCGAGTTGCATCAGTCGATCCGCTGGTACTTGGCCCCGGCCGGGGAACGTCCCGTCGACCGCTGGGCCGCCAGCGCACGTCCGCACGCGATGGCCGAACTACCGATCGTGCACGAGAACGAGTACGAGGTGATGTTGCGCGCCACGGCACATCACCGGCCGATCGTCAACGGCGTTTCCGGCTTCGATCCGCCGGAGTACGCGCGCCTGGTGAATCTCTGCGAGCAATTGTCGGATGACCTCGTGCCCGAGCTGGCGCGTATCGGCGTCACGAACGTGGTCGTCCACGCCGATTCGCTCGATGCGGCTGGACGTTTGTGGCTGGGAAAGATGGTCGACGCCGGCCAACTCGGTCTTCTGCGTCGATTTGACGGCGGCGTCGGCGGCGACTGGTTGTTTCGTGTCGGCGTGCGCGGCGATTCGCCGGAGCTGCGTGCGATGCTGGGCGGGCACGCAACATACAACGAGGACACCTTCGGTGCGCTTCTTCTCCCGACCGGTCACGAAACGCTTAAAGGACCGGCAACCTTCTCGGGCGTGGCACTCTCACCCTTCGGCATCCGCGAGGTGAATCTGCTCTTTGAAAATGGGAGGGTCCGCCTTCCGGCGACTCTGAAGCCCGATCCCGCCACCAGCCGCTGGTATCGCTGGTATGACGCCACGACGAAACCGGCGTACTCCCGTGAGTTCGCAGCACGGCCAAAGAACATCCGGCCAAACACCGACGTGCAGGTGGAGATCATCGATGGCCGCGGTGAACGGCTGTTGCTCGATGATCGATGGCTCGACTGGTATTGACGGCTGGGACTGAAGCTACACTCTTCGGCATGGTCGCCATCATCACAGGAGCATCGAGCGGGTTGGGGCTTTCCGTCGCGCAACTCCTGCGCACGAGCGGCACTTCGGTCGTCGGCGTGGCACGCCGCGCGAGCGCTGACGTATCCGGCGACGCGGCGAGACGCGAGACCGCACTTCGGGCGATCGACGCCGCGGAGCGAATCGGCGCCATCGACCTTCTCGTCAACTGTGCCGGCATCGGAGTCTTCGGCCCGGCAGGTTCCTACGATGAACAGACGATCGCGGCCATCATCGATGCGAACCTCATCGCCACCATCAACTTCTGCGAGGTCCTCTTTCCGCGCTTCAAAGAGCATGGTGGAACGATCGTCAACGTCCTCTCCACCGCGGCGCTGATCGGCAAAGCGAACGAGAGCGTCTACTGCGCAGCGAAATGGGGGGCGCGCGGTTACACCGAATCGCTGAAAACCGAGGCCAAAGGAACGAAGGCGCGAATCATCGCCGTGGCCCCGGGTGGGATGAGAACCCCGTTCTGGCCGCGGCCGCGCCCGGGCTTCATGGATCCGGGCGACGTCGCGGCGACGATCGTCGACGCCATCAGCAGGCCGGTAGATATCAGCGAGATTGTGATCACGCGGCGTTAGAATCAATGGAGGGGGTCCCTCCATGCGTCGTTCCGTATCGATCGTCTTCATCTTTCTTGCCGTTCTGGGGATCGGGCTACCGCTCGCCGCCCAGCCGGCTCCGCTCCCGCTGTTTCCGCTTCCGTTCCAGAAACCGTACACAACTGCGTCGCTCTGGAACGACTTGATGAAGGGAAACACCCGCTATAAGGGCGGCAGGCTTCCCTATACGGGCATCGCCGACGCGCGAGCGGCCACGGCTGACAAGCAGGATCCGCCGGTCACTGTCCTCTCCTGCTCGGATAGCCGGGTGCCGCCGGAGCTGATCTTCGGACGTACTGTCGGCGACCTCTTCGTGGTCCGGGTGGCCGGCAACGTGGCCGATCCATTCGAGATCGCCAGCATCGAGTACGCCATCAGCAAAGGGTGGACGAAGCTGATCGTGGTCATGGGACATCAGAGCTGCGGCGCCGTCGAGGAAGCCCTGAAGAACGACGATCCGCCGACACCGAGCCTTGTCTCGCTCGTGCAACGGATTCGCGAGTCGTTCGTCGGCCTTCCGTCATGGCCCGCGACCGATCGCCTCGAAAGAGGCATTAAAGCCAACGCCCGTAGCTCCGCGGCATACCTGCTAGCCCACAGTACGGTCATCCACAAGGCCGTGCTCGAGAAGCGCGTCGGGCTGATCGTGGCGTACTACAAACTGAAAAGCGGAGAGGTCGAGGTGCTGCAGCAGTAGCGCGGTTGCGCGGTCTCGGGGTTGCGCGGTCTCGCGGTGGTGATACGTGACCCGCGCGCGAGTGGAATGACAGGCTACTGCCGTAGTGCTATAGCGAAGAGAGGAGATTGAGGAGTCGCGCGGTTACCCAGTCGAGCCCATAGAGTTCGATCCGTAATTTACCAGAGCGGGTAATCGGGCAGAGCTGATGCCAGCTACCACCGCGAGACCGCGAGACCCCCGCAACCGCGAGACCCCTATCTCCGCCCCTTCCAAACCTCCGCCGCTTTCGATCCCATCTCGCTCGGCGCTTCGACGACATGGATCCCGGCGGCCCTCAGGGTGGCCATCTTCTCCGCCGCCGTTCCTTTGCCGCCGCTGATGATGGCGCCGGCGTGGCCCATGCGGCGGCCTGGGGGAGCGGTCTGGCCGGCGATGAAGGCGACGACCGGCTTGGTCACGTTGGTCTTCACGAACGCCGCCGCTTCCTCTTCTGCCGAACCGCCGATCTCGCCGATCATGATGATGACCTCGGTGGCCGGATCGTTTTCGAACGCGGCCAGACAGTCGATGAAATTCGTGCCCGGCAGCGGATCGCCGCCGATGCCGACCGCGGTCGACTGGCCGATCCCACGCGTCTGGCCGACCGCTTCGTAGGTAAGCGTTCCCGAGCGCGACACGATACCGATCGGGCCGGGGCTGTGAATGTGGCCCGGCATGATGCCGATCTTGGCTTGGCCCGGCGTTATGATGCCCGGACAGTTTGGACCGATGAGACGCGACGGCATCGCACCGGCCATGAGCGCGCGGGCATTCGATTTCCGCAGAAAATCGTGCGCGCGCATCATGTCGTTCACCGGAATGCCTTCCGTGATGCATATGATCAGCTCGATGCCGGCATCCGCCGACTCCATGATCGCGTCGGCCGCGAACGGCGGAGGCACGAAGATCAGCGAGCAGTTCGCTCCCTCCTTCCGGCGCGCATCGCGAACGCTGTTGAAGACGGCGAAGCCCTCATGCGTCGTGCCGCCCTTGCCCGGCGTCACCCCGCCGACGACCTGCGTCCCGTAGTCGCGGCACTGGATGGCGTGGAACGTTCCCTCGCGTCCGGTAATGCCTTGAACGATCACCCGTGTGTTCTTGTCTGCCCAGATGGCCATCGGCTATTTCCCTTGCGCCGCGGCAACAACCTTGGTTGCCGCATCCCACATCCCGTCGGCGGTGATCAGCGGGAGCCCTGACTTGGCCAGGATCTCCTTCCCCAGCGCAACGTTCGTCCCTTCCAGCCGCACCACCACCGGCACCGGCAGCCCCACTTCGCGCGACGCGCTGACGACCCCCTCGGCGATGCGGTCGCAACGCATGATGCCGCCGAAAATATTGATGAGGATCGCCTTGACGTTCTTGTCCGAAAGGATGATTCGGAAGGCGTTTGCGACCTGCTCCGCGCTCGCGCCACCGCCGACATCGAGGAAGTTGGCGGGCTGGCCGCCGGCCAGCTTGATGATGTCCATCGTGCCCATGGCCAGTCCCGCTCCGTTGACCATACAGCCGACGTTGCCATCGAGCTTGATGTAGTTGAGGTTGAAATGTGAGGCCTCCACTTCGAGTGGATCCTCTTCGTTCAGGTCGCGCATCTCCACCACATCCTTGTGGCGGAAGAGGGCGTTGTCGTCGAAATTCATCTTGCAGTCGAGCGCGAGCACGCCGCCCTCTTTGGTGATGAGCAGCGGGTTGATCTCGGCCAATGACGCATCCATGTCGAGATAGCAGCGCATCAGCTTCTGCACGAAATCGACGCACCTCTTGTACGCGTCGCCGGTGAGTCCGAGCGCGTAAGCGACCGCGCGTGCCTGGAATGGGAGTGCGCCGAGGACGCCGTCGATCGGCTCGCGATGGATCGCCGACGGATCGCGCTCGGCCACCTCCTCGATCTCCATTCCGCCCTGCTTCGAGGCCATCACGACCGGCATACCGATGCGGCGGTCGAGTGTGATGCCCAGGTAAAGCTCCTTGTCGATGTTGAGTGCTTCTTCGATCAGCACTTTCCGCACCACGCGGCCTTCGGGACCGGTCTGGTGGGTGACGAGTGTCATCCCGATCATCTTCTTCGTCAGTTCCGCGGCCTCGTCGGCGTCTTTGGCCAGTTTGACGCCGCCGCCTTTGCCGCGACCTCCGGCGTGGATCTGCGCCTTGACCACGACGCGCCCACCCAACTCCTTGGCCGCGGCGCGTGCCTCGTCCGCGTTCTCAGCGACGATGCCGCGCGGAGTCGGTACGCCGTAACGGCGCAGAATTTCTTTGGCCTGATACTCGTGGACTTTCATAGGGCGCGGAGTTTTATCACATCGAACGCCACACGCGGCGGAGCGCGCGGAAGTTGCATTAAACTGCCGCGCCCGGAGGTTTCGTCATGCCGATCGATGAAGGTCATTTCAAGCTGGCTCTCTCGCATTTCGCCAGCGGCGTAACGGTCGTAACGACGGAACACGACGGCCGGCATTACGGGATGACGGTGGCATCGTTCGCATCGCTGTCGCTCCATCCACCGCTCGTCCTGGTCTGCATCGAGAGATCGGTGAAGACGCACGACGCCATCGCCGCCTCGGGCAAGTACGGTGTCAGTATCCTCAGTAGCACGCAAGCCGACATCTCCTCGAAGTTCGCTTCCCGCCGCGATGACAAGTTCGACGGAGTGGAACTGATTGAAGGTGACCTCGATGTGCCCCTCATTAAGGGCGCGCTGACGGCGATCGAATGCCGGGTCTACGACCGCCTTCCCGGCGGCGATCACACCATCTTCATCGGTGAAGTCATGAAGATTCATACCCAGGAAGGCGATCCCCTTCTCTACTTCCGCAGCGGCTATCGCGAGATGCGTAGCTGATGCGGCAGATGCGCGACACGCTGCGCGGCGCGTTTCAGCGCGTGCTCCGGCTCCCCAACAGGCGGAAGGAATCGCGGCGCGGCACCCTCGATCACATCCGCGGTTTTCATTCCGAGGTGCTCGGCAACGATCGCGACATCACCATCTACCTGCCACCCGGGTACAACGACCGGGACGACGTTCGCTACCCGGTGCTCTACATGCACGACGGGCAGAACCTCTTCGAGCCCGAGCGCGCCTTTATCCCCGGACAGAACTGGCGTCTCGCCGAGGCGGCCGACGAGAAGATCGGTGCGCGGACCACGCGGCCGATGATCATCGCAGGTATCGACAATACGAGCACACGGATCGACGAATACACCCCGACGCATGACACCGCGCGCAACGCGGGAGGAAAAGCGGACGATTACGCGCGGATGATCATCGAGGAGCTGAAGACGATCGTCGATGCGAGATACCGGACCTTTCCTGATGCTCCCAACGCCGCCCTCGGCGGTTCGTCGCTCGGCGGCCTGGCTACGCTCTACATCGGCCTGACGCATCCGGCCGTCTTTGGTCATCTCGCCGTGATGTCACCCTCAATCTGGTGGGACAACCGGGCCATCGTTTCCACGCTCGATCACTTCGCCTTCCCGCGGCGCCCGCGCATCTGGCTCGATTTCGGCGGTCGCGAAGGGGTGGAGGGGATGACCGACGCACGTCTCCTGCGCGACCGGTTACGCCTCAAGGGGTGGACGAGCGAGGACGATTTCCACTACTTCGAGGACCGCCGCGCCGATCATAGCGAGCGCGCCTGGGCCAAACGCGTACCGGACGTGCTGGAGTTTTTGTTCCCGGCCCCGGAGTTGTCTCCGCAGAATGGCAGTTGACTCCCTCGGCCGTCCCCTACGCGACCTGCGGATATCGGTTACAGACCGATGCAACTTTCGCTGCACGTATTGCATGCCGAAAGAGGTCTTCGGCCGTGACTTCGCCTTCCTCGACCGCGCCGAGCTCCTGAGCTTCGAGGAGATCGCTCGCCTGGCACAACTCTTCGTGCGCGAAGGGGTTACCAAGATCCGCCTGACTGGCGGCGAACCGCTCCTTCGGCGCGATCTCGAGCGTCTCGTGGCCATGCTCGCCCGCATCCGCGGCGTGCAGGATATTGCACTGACGACGAATGGCGCGCTTCTGACGCGCGAGAAAGCCTTCGCTCTCCGCGATGCCGGCGTCAAACGCATTACCGTCAGCCTCGATTCGCTCGATGACGCGGTTTTCCGCCGTATGAACGACGTCGACTTCCCCGTCGCGCGCGTGCTCGCGGCCATTGACGCCGCGGCCGAGGCGGGACTCACGCCAGTCAAGATCGACGTCGTCGTCAAACGCGGCGAGAACGACGGCGATATCGTCGAGATGGCCCGCCGCTTTCGCGGAACCGGCCACATCGTCCGCTTCATCGAGTACATGGACGTCGGCAACACCAACGGCTGGCGGATGGAAGACGTCGTCCCGGCCCGCGAGATCGCCGCGAGCATTGGCGCGCACTGGCCGATCGAGCCGGTAGAGGCGAACTACTTCGGCGAAGTCGCGGAGCGCTGGCGCTATGTCGACGGCGCCGGCGAGCTCGGCATCATCTCGTCGGTTACCCAGCCCTTCTGCGGCAGTTGCACGCGTGCCCGCCTCTCCGCCGACGGCAAGCTCTATCTCTGCCTCTTCGCCGGAACCGGCCACGACCTGCGCGGCCTCCTCCGCGGCGGAGCGGACGACGAAACGATCGCCGCCACCATCCGCGGCCGCTGGCACACGCGCGACGACCGCTATTCGGAGATCCGCGCCGAGGCGACACCTAGTGAGAAGGTGGAGATGTCGCACATCGGCGGGTAGGCCGGCACGGCCGGCGGCGTTGGTTGCCCAAGGCTCGGCCACCACTTCGAAATCCTGATCTTTTGTCCCAATCGTGATCTTTTATCCGGAATCCTGATCTTTTGTCCCAAATCGTGATCTTTCGTACGGAATCATGAACTTTCGTACGGAATCATGATCTTTTGTGCTGAATCATCATCTTTTGTGCTGAATCATCATCTTTTGTCCTGAATCATGATCTTTTGTTCCGAATCGTGATCTTTTGTCCGAAATCCGAACGCTTTGTTCGGAATCCGAACAATTCGACCGAGATCCGATGTCCGTTCACCGCCGCGACGGAAACCGCGCGTGGCGGGCCATCCCGGCCACGAACTTGTTCTTCCCGCCCTGGGACGGGTGCCGCACCTTCTCGTGCGGAACGCCGAGCCGGGTCAAGCTGAACGACGCCTGATTGCCGATCGCGGCGATGCGCTCGATGTCGAAGAGTCGAATCAGCCGGCTCAGGAAGCGCGCGCCGATCTCCAGCTCCACCGGCGTGGGCATCCGGTTCGAGAGCGGATTGCCGGCGAGGAAGGGGTGGAATGGAAAGGCGTTCCAGAGCAGCGGCAGCGGATCGATGTTGCGGATCGTCCCCCACACCATCGTCGCACTCGCCTCCGTCGACATCCGCGTGGAGAGATCGGCCTTGCGGTAGCCGCGGTCCGCACCGAGGGCACGAGCACCATTCGCGAGGTCAACACCGCCCAGCATCACCGTCTCGCTGACGAATGGGACGCCCGTCAACCGCCCGCCACGATACGAAACCGCCTCGCCGACGAGGAGCAGCCGAGGACCGATCGCGTCGAGCTCCTCGAGGTAACGGCGCAGGTTTCCGCGGCGGACGGCGTTGCCGCGCACGTCGTCACCGATCCGCGCGAACTGGTTGCACGCACGCGGCGAAAGCGCGGTGCGGGAGAGGTCGTCGATGAAGCGATCGAATCGTTGCGGCACGGCGCGGATGATAACGGCCTACAATCCGCGCCGGATGCCGCTGGTAACCCTGACCACCTTCCGCACCACGCACGACGCCAACCTCGCCAAAGCCGTGCTCGAGGACGAAGGCGTTCCGGCATTCGTCGCCGATGAGAACGTAACGTCGATCGCTCCCTACCTGTCGCCGATGGGGGTAAAGCTGCAGGTGGCCGACGGCGATGTCGACCGCGCCGAGGGGATCCTGAACCGGATCGCCGGCCTCGATGTGGCGGAACGGACTACGGCGAGCGCGGAACGGGCCATCCGTCATCCGGAGCAATGTCCTCACTGCGGTTCGCCGGACGTCCGCAGCACCCGCCGTCTCCTCGGCTTTCTCATCTCGGCAGCGTTGCTCTTCGCCGTCGGCGTCGCCGTCGACCAGCTCGTGATGATGTTCTACCTCACACTCGCGGTCTGCATCTTCTTTCTGGTCGCTTCGCCCTACCGCTGCGCCGATTGCGGACACCGCTGGTGACGCATGATCCGCACGCTGATCCCTGACCAAGTCAACACCGCCGCCTACGCGCTGCTGGCGTTCGCCGGCGTCTTTCTCCCGATCATCATCGTGAAGTCGGCGCGGCGCATCGGCACCCGCCCGCTGCCGATCTCCCGCTCGGGCTTCTACAAACAGACGATCATTTTTCAACTGCTGCTGGCAGCGCTCTCCGCCGGGACCGCGTACACGAACGGCATCCTGGCCATGCCGATGCCGCAAAACCCGCTGCTCTCGTGGGCCGGCGCGGTATTGATGTACCTGGTCATGCTGATCACATTGAAACTGCGCTGGCCGAGCCGTAGCGAGGCATCCAAACGACGGCTCTACGAGATCCTCCCGCACAACGCCCACGAGATGGCACCATACGTTCTCATCTGCATCGTGGCTGGCACGGGCGAAGAATTCGTCTACCGCGGCGTGATGACGGAGCTGGGGCAGTCACTGACAGGGATCGCCCTTGTGACGGTCGTCCTCCTGTCGATCAGCTTCGCCGCCGCGCACGCGATGCAGGGACTACGAAGCATGATCGGAATCTTCGTCATCGCTCTGGCATGCCACGCGTTCGTATGGCTTGCGCAATCTCTGGTGCCGGTCATGGTGGTTCACTTCGCGTATGACCTCACCGCGGGAATACTAATTCCGCGTTGGTTTGAAAAAAGTGTTGACAAGGCGATTGTGACCACCTAAGATCCGCGTCCCAATGATCACGATGAAACAGAAATGCTTTGAGCTCGCGGCGCAATACCGCCCCGCGGGAGGCTTCACGCGATCATAGCGTGCTCAATAGATCGATTCCTGATCTGAGCCCCTTCGATCGCGAGATCGAAGGGGCTTTTATTTTCGGCGACAACCAATCCGGGCCGGCGGCGCTCAACACCTCGTTTGTGCAGAGCGTTCCGTGAACGGGTTCTAACGAAGGGTCGGTTAACGCACCAAAGGTAGCTCAGAGGGTAGAGCACAGGACCGTTAATCCTGGTGTCACGGGTTCGATTCCCGTCCTAACACTACGTGGCTGAAAACCACACCTTTTCGCAGTAATCCGCCTGGGGGCGGCTGTATTACGACCAGTCACAAGGACGAGGAGTGCTCGCGTCATTGTGACAGCACGATTCCGGCGCCTTGCAGCGCGCGGAAGCCGCGCGCGGAAACGACGGAACGCATCCGTAGCAGTAGTACGGGTGCTGAACGCCGGAGTAGCGGTGGCTGGCCGCGACGCTCCGCACCGCATGCGTGTGGTAACGGATACGTGCCGTTCCCGGGCGGCCTTTCTCTAACAACCGCATAACAACTGCCGGCTGGCGATGCGTACGAATCGATTGGCCGGAGAACACAAAGAAAAGGAGGTCCCCATGATTCGCAAGCTCAAGATTCGTAATCACGAGCGTGGTCTGCTCTTTCGCGAGGGCGACCTCGTCGATATTCTCCAGCCGGGTGTGTACTGGCGATTCGATCCTCTCTTCAAGCTGCGGTTCGAAACCGTCAATACGCGTAAGGTCTGGCTGGAGCACAAGGACATCGATCTGATCGTTCGTTCGGGTCTCATTGGCGAGGATGCCGTCGTACTGAACCTTACCGACACAGAGCGTGCTCTCGTCTGGATCGACGGCCGTTTCAATGCTGTCGTAAAGCCGGGCATGTACGTCCTCTGGCGGACCGATCACGATGTTCGTGTGGAAGTAGTCAGCACGCGTACCGTGCAGTTCATGCATGCCGATCTGACTGCCATCGTCTCTGTTGCCGATTCACTGAAGCAGCTCGAGACGGTGACGGTGCAGGCCGGTAGCGTGACCGTCGTTTTCCGGGACGGTTCGCTGCACGGCGTCCTACAGCCGGGAACGTATGCATTCTGGCGCGGCGCGGCTGTTCTGCGTGTCGTCCCGGTCGATCTGAAGGAGCAGGTGCTGGATATCAGTGGTCAGGAGATCATGACGGCGGACAAGGTCACGCTGCGTCTCAACGCTCTGGTCAGCTTCCGTATCGCCGACGCCATGAAGTCGGTGGCGGAAGTCGACAGTGCGCCGCAGGCGCTGTACCGCGCGGCACAGCTCGCGCTTCGTGAGATCGTCGGCGCGCGCGAGCTGGATGCACTGCTCGTATCGCGCGACGCTCTGGCGCGCGAGCTCGACGAGGCGGTACGGCCCCGTGCGGCCGCACTCGGCATCGAGGTCGTGGCTGTCGGTATCCGTGACGTGATTCTCCCGGGCGAGATGAAGGATCTGATGAACCGCGTCACCGAGGCAAAGAAGGCCGCCGAGGCTGCCCTCATCACGCGCCGTGAAGAGACGGCAGCGATGCGGATGCAGGCGAACACGGCCAAGATTCTCGAGTCCAGCCCGATGCTGATGCGTCTGCGCGAGCTCGAGGTTCTGGAGAAGGTTGCCGAGAAGTCGAACCTCACGGTTCTTCTCGGCGACGGCAGCGGCCTGAGCGACAAGATCGTGAAGCTGCTGTAGAAGTGAGAGGTGCCGCCGGAAACGGCGGCACCTTTTCGCCAGCGGAGCCGGCGAGAGATCGTGGCCCCCGGTTTCAACCACATTCAATGAGCGCGGTATGAAACGCGCGGCGGGCTCACCGCACGGCGTGACGTCGCATAATCCCGTGCGCGATGAACTTGTAGACGATCCCTTTCGCCACATCCATCACGTACAACTCCCCCGACACATCCTCCCCGAAGCTGCTGATCCTGATCGTGGTCGAGAAGAGCGTCTTTGATGTCCAGACTCCGTTGGTTTGCGTCGCCATCCAGATCGTCCCGGTGCAGTAATCGCCGTAGAGGTAGGCGCCCTGGAGCGATGGGATCTGGGTGCCGCGATAGCGGTAACCGCCGGTGATCGAGCAGGCGCCCTGGGCGTGCGAGTATTCGAGGATCGGCATGGTGAAGGAGGGATCGGTGCAATTCGTGGACGGGTTGTAGCAGTGGAACCCTTCCATCTTTCGCCAGCCGTAGTTTTCGCCGCCGATGCTCGTGGCGGGCTGGAGATCGACCTCCTCATACAGATCCTGGCCGACGTCACCGATCCAGAGATCGCCGGTCGAACGGTCGAAGCTGAAACGCCAGGGATTGCGTAGTCCGTAGGCCCAGATCTCGTTCCGGGCGTTGCCGTGGCCGACGAACGGATTCGAAGCAGGGATGCCGTAGGGCGATCCATGGTCGACGTCGATGCGAAGGAGCTTGCCGAGGAGCTGGGTCAGATCCTGGGCGTGGTTGTTCGGATCGCCGCCGGAGCCGCCGTCGCCGGTGCCGATATAGAGATAGCCGTCGGGCCCGAACTGGAGCTGGCCGCCGTTGTGGTTGGCGAAGTCGGGATGGGGGATCGTCAGCAGGATCGTGCCCGAGGCAGGATCGGCGATGTCGGGGTCGTTCGCTGACACCTGGTAGCGTGCGACGCTGTTGTCGCCAAGGCGGTTGGTGTAGTAGACGAAAAAGAAACCGTTCTCGCGATAACGCGGATGGAAGGCAACGCTAAGCAAACCGCGCTCGCCGCCGCTCAGAACAAACGAGCGGATGTCGAGAAACGGCGTGGCCCGCAGGCCGAGAGCGTCGTAAATCTGGATGAGGCCAACCTGCTGCGTGATGAAGAGCCGCGTGTCGCCGGCATACGTCAGCGCCACTGGCTGATTGAGGCCCGTGGCGACCGGCAGAAGCGCGACGTCCTGCGCCGAGGCGGTTGTCGCCAGCAGAAGAAGGATGAGAGGGAGGATGCGGTGAAAGGTGCCAGACATACCGGGAACCGAATGCAAGTGATCCGCCTGCGAGGCGTTCACACCGAGTGCGGGATGGCCCGCTCCGTACTGCCACAACATCGTTCGACCTCGGCGTCCATGCGTCCGGCCATCATGAGGAAGAGCATCCGGTAGTCGGCAGCCAGAGAGTAAAAGGGGTGCCCGAACGTGGCCGGCTTGTTGTGCTCGACGAAAAAGTGGGCGTACCAGGCGAAGGCGTAGCCGACGACCGGCACGGCAATCAGGAACCAGAGGTTGATGGCGAAGGACAGCCCCAGCATGACGATCGAGAGCACCGACCCGATGGCGTGAAGGACGCGCGTCCGCGCGTGCGCGTGGGCGCGCACGTAGTCCGGCCAGAAATCGGCAAAGCGGTGAATCATGGAACGCCAGTGGATTCTCCCACGACTTTCCGTGGCACTTCAATTGCTCGGGTCTGATACATGCCGAACGATTTCGAACAACTGCTGAAAGACATCTTTGGTGAGCCTCTCAACAAGCTCAGCCAGTTCTCCTCCGAACAGTCACAGCGTTTCCAGACGCGCCTCCAGGAGTTTGCCCGCGAAGCGGTGAAAGACGAGCTGGCGAAACTTCATGCCGAGGTGGCGGATCTTCGCGCGCGCGTCGCGGAGCTGGAGAAGGAGCGGGTGGAGGGGGCGGCGGACGCTGTGTGACGGGGTTGCAGGTTGGGGTCTCGCGGTCTCGGGGTTGCGCAGTCTCGCGGTGTTCCTTGGTTGCTGGGTTGCTGGGTTGCTTCGTTGCAACCCTGCAACTTAGCAACTCAGCAACCAGGAACACCGCGAGACCCCGCAACCGCGAGACCGCGAGACCGCGCTAAAACGCGTAGCCCAACGTAATGAAATACGCGAACGGCCGCTCGAAGACCGGTTTTCCGGTGTCGTCGTAGCGCAGGATCTGGCGCTTGAGTTTGTAGCCGAAGTCGAAGCGCACGGGGCCGACGGGTGAGAGGTAACGCAGGCCGGTGCCGACGCCGTATTTCAGATCGCCGAAGCGGATGTTCGTCTCCGCGTAGGTGTTGCCAGCATCGACAAAGAGCTGAGCGCCCATCGGGCCGGCGATCGGAAATCGGTACTCGGCGTTGACGATGAAGAGAGCCCGTCCGCCGAGCGGCGCGGTCATGTGGCCACGGAGTGGGTCGACGACGTCGATCAGCGTCGGGTGGCATCCGGCGTCGATCGACGCTTGCGTCGGGCAGGCCGTCCCGAGGAGGTCGAGCGCGTAGGCGCGGTTCGACGTGTCGCCGCCGGTGGTGAAGCGCTCGGACAGCGGCACGCCGCTCGTCGGTATCACGGCGCCCGTTGCCGGATCGATCGTGGTGCCGGCGCCGAGGTCCTGGATCAGGCCGACGCGGCCCGACATCGCGAACGTGCTGTTGTCGGTGACAGGCAGATACCACGAGGTCTGCGTGAACTCCTTGAGAAAGCGCGCATCGGCGGCAATGAAACGGAACGCGTACTCCACTGAGGCCGTGGTGAAGAAACCGCTGTGCGGGTTCAGCGAGTCGTCGCGCTTGTCCCAGAAGAAGGTCGGGGTGAGGCTGGAGATGGAGACGTTCGCGGCGTTGCGGTCAAGACCGGGCAGGATCACGCTTTGCGCCAAGGCGCAGAGATCACCGCTCTTGTGCTGGATGATGCATTCAGCGATGCGGTATTCGTAGCGCAGCGACCAGCGCGTGTGGAATCGGGCGATGCGCGACGCCTCGATGAATCCGCCGCGCTGACGGATATGGGTGTTTGGCCGGAAGTCGTCATTCTGAAACGCCGTGACCTCGACGGGAATGTCGTACCTGCCAATGAAGGGCTCGCGGTAGGTGAGGAAGACGTCCTGCCGGTTCGGCTTTGCGTAGATCACCTCCAGGCCGAGGTAGCGGCCGGTGCCGAAGAGATTGCGATGAGCGATCGACGCCGACGCCAAGGGTGCGGCGCGGTTCGCACCGGTGTCGGGCGTGATCGGCGCGGTTCCACCCAGCGCGCCCGCGAGGGTAAGGTCCTTCCCCTCGGCGACGGAGATCGTGACAGTGCGCTCCGCCACGTCGGTGGATGCCTGCGCCGGTTGAATGTCGACACGCTGGAAAATCCCAAGCCGGTAGAGCCGCTGCTGTGCTTCGAGGATCGATGTGTAGCTGAAGGGCTGACCTTTCTCCAGCTCCGCCGTGTGCAGAACGACGTTGCTGTTCGTGTAGGTGTTACCGCGCACGACGACGTTGCCCAATGCGATCTTCGGCCCTTCGGCGATCGTGTAGACCACGCGGACCGAAGTCTTGTCCGTACTCACCTCTTCCCGCACACGAACCTGCACCTCGGCGTTGCCGCGGTCGGAGTAGAACGTCTGGAGGGCGATGACGTCGTTGCGCTCGAGCGTCGGGTTCAATGCATCGCCGGTTTCGAGCGTTGGCGCCGGCAGGTCCTTCGTCGCCACCTGCTCGTTTCCTTCGATGGCGACGGAGGCAACCATCGTCTGCGTTCCCTCGGTGACCGGGAAGTCGACCGTCATCGAGCCTGTCGTGGCGTTGGCGTTGACCACCGGTGTGCCGGCGGTGGCGGAGAGGAAACCATGAAGCCGGTAGTACGACTCGAGAGTAGTCCGGTCAGCGGCGATCTGCTCGCGGGTGACACCCCGCGGACGGCGAAACAGCGAGGCGAAGATTCCCTTAATGCCCCCGCTCGGAGACGTGGCCACGACACCCTGCAGCGTCTTGTCGCTCAGTTTGTTGTTGCCGGTAAACGTTACCGCGGTCAAGTGGAACTGCTCCCCTGGGTTGACGTGGAACGTCGATGTCCAGACGTTGCCGGTCAGCGACTCCTCGGTGTCGACGGCGACGTTGTAGAAACCGCGCTGCTGCAACGAGGTGACGATGTCCGCCGCCGCGCGGTCGATGACGTCTTCGCTGTACGGCTGGTTGCGGCGGTATGGCAGAAGTCCGCGCAGCGATCCGCGGGAGATGCCGGTGACTTCGACCTTCACCAGTGGTCCGGCCGCCGCGGTGTAGCGCAGGGCCACTTTGTGCGTGGCCGGGTCGTACGCGTTGGTTTCGTAGCGGACGCTCGCCTTCCGATACTCCTGACGCAGAAGCCACTGGCGCATCCGGTCGGCGTCGAGGCGTGCTTCGTCGAGATCGAATGACTTTCCCGGACCGTGCTTCATTCGATCGATGAGCTGCTGCGCGTTGAACGGTGCGGTCTCGCCATTGATGGCAACCGTGCCGACGGTCGCTTGCGTCCCTCGGGCGACGTGAAAAATGACGGCGGCGCGGCTCTGCTGCCGCAGGAACGACGTCTCGGGATCGACGGTGACGTCGAGATAGCCGGATCGCTTGAGCAGATCCTGGATGGCGTCGGCGCCATGGTCGACGGCGTTCAGCGAAAGGACGTCGCCGAGGTGGAAGGCCAGAATGCGGAGCGCACGGTCGCGGTCGGTGCCATTGAGTCCGTCGAAGTCGATCGAGGCGATGCGGAAATTCGTATAGAGCGCGAAGACGACCGCCACGCCGTTTCCTGACGGCGCGGAGTCGACGCGGATGTCGCGGAAGTTGCCGGTGGCGAAAAGACTCTTGACCGATGACTGCACGTTGCGGATCGACAGCGGCTCGCCGACTTTGACGGTGACGTAATGGTTGAAGCTGGAGGTGTCGACGCCTGAGTCAGCACGGAATCCGACGCTCTTCACCATCGCGCCTGTCGGCGTCGCCACGGTCGTTGTGGGGATCGTGATCGGCGGTGCTGCCGGAACGCCGGCCGTCGACGCGCTGGCCGCGGTGTTGAACGACGTTAGCATCGCCAGCGGGTTGTGGCCGTTCATCCCCCAGTTCCAATGGCCTTCGTAGCGCCGCCGGAAACGCGCCTCGATGTCGTATTCGTTGGAGAGCGCATCGCGCGTGAATTGCAGCACCCAGTCAGGGGTGACCTGCCACTCCAGCGAAACGCGATTCCTCGAGTCACGCGTGTTGTAGATGACCAGGATTCGGACGTCGTTCGAGATCCGCTTCTCGAACGACACCTTGGTCCCGGGATCGCCGGTCTTGTCGAGATCAGCGGCGTCGGAAGAGATGGCGAAGGAGTCGATGAACGAGAGCGCGCTGGAGTTCAGCAGGCGGCTCAATGACTGGAAGAGCAGGGTGCGGCCGGTGTTTGCGGCCGTGGGCGCCGCATTCGGGTTCGTGTTTCGCGTCAGCGCGCCGAAGCCGAGAAGCGAGAAGAGGGTGATGTCGCTTGCCGGCGGATCGCTGGTAATCGACGGAGTCAACCGGTCGAGCGTTCCGGTGAGCGTAACCGTGACGTCGAGAGGTCCCGACTCCACCTCGGAGATGCCGCCGCTCACGCGCGCCTCGAGGGCGACGTCGAAGTACGGATCGATGCGGAACGGATTCTGGAAATTGATCGACCCGCGCACGACCCGATAATCGATGTCCTGAAAGCGGATCTTGCCGCCTTCATTGAGCGTGACCAGGCCGAGGATCACCGGATTGCCGAGCGTGCCGGTGACTTCGATGTCGGCGCTGCCGGCGAAGTCGGCGATGTTGTTGCGCACGGCCAGCGTGTTGTCGCTTGTGAGATGAAGGCGAAGACCGATGCGGTCCTGCCACGATGCGCTGATGACCGGCGTAACTCCACGGCGGGCCAGTACGGCGTTGAGCAGCGCGGAACCGATGTCGACGTCGCGGAAGTAGAGGGCGCGGTTAACGGTGACGTCGCCGGTAAGGACGCCCCGATCGAGATCGCCGCTGAGGAGCAGCGAGAAGTTGCCTTCGACCGTGAGTCCTTCGAAGTAGCGGATGGCAACCTCGGTGCCCTGCAGCGTGACGCGCACGCTTTTTGGCGTCGTGCCGTCGAGCACGACCGAGCCGCCGAGAACAATCTGACCGCCGCCGAGACGGGCGCGAATGGAATCGATGTCGATCCGGTCCTCGCGGAAGACGAGCGTGCCGGTGATGGCGTCGATCACTTGCGGGAATCCGGGGATGCGCGCCGAGGCACCCTGGAACTCGGCGGTGCCGTTGAAACGCGGCTCGGTCAGTGTGCCGGTGAGCGCGCCGGCGACGGCGATGCGGCCGTCGGCACGAAGGTCAGGGACGAAGAGCTGCAGCAGCGCCGCTTCGAGCGAACCGTGCAGATCGACGTTGAGCCGCTTCGCGCCGGTGAGCTCCGCGAAGCCGCCGACAGTGAACGCCGCGGAGCCGGTCTGGCTGAGCGACAACTGGAAATCATCGAAGACGATACGTCCGTCGTGCAGGCTGATGTGCATCGGCCGCGCGGGGGCGAAGGCGCGCTCGGAAACGCGGACGTTGAATTCGGGGAAGGTGGCGTCGACACGCAAGGTCTCGATCGAGGTGAGCTTGCCGCCTAGCTGCAGGTTCGCGGTGAGGCTGCCGGCGGCAGGCAGTGATGCGGTCTTCGGCGACAGCGCCACCGCTTTGGCGATGTCGGTCACCTTTACCTGCACGAGGCCGGAAAGCGTGCCGTCTTCGGCAACGCTACCGTTGCCGTCCATGGTCAGCACTCCCGCGGCCGAGCCGCGCACGATGAGCTGGCCGTTGCGGATGGCGATGTAGAGCGTCGGCGGCGGCGCGTCCGGAGGCAGGTTGAGGCCACGCAGCGTGGCCTGATTCAACGTCGCTTCCAGCACCAGCTCGGGTTGTGTCAGCGTTCCGGCGCCGTTGGAGCTGAGCGTGATATTGCCGCCCAGGAGCCCCGCCAGCGACGCGAGCAGCTTGACTTTCGACAGATCGATCGACGACGACTTGATCGAGTACGAAAACTGGTTCGTACCGAAATCGATCTGCGCTTCGCCGATGATCGTACCGGCCGGCGCTACCACCATGACGTTCGTCGCCTTCAATGCGCCTTGCGTGAAATTGATGTCGGCCTTCGCGCTGGTTACCGGCTCGCCATAGATCGAGCCGTTGGAGATCGTGACCAGACCCGATCCTTCCAGCTTCGCTTTCGGACCGCTGAGGTGCAGATGTCCGCTGACGTCGCCGGTGACTTGCTGCTTGCCGAGATCGAGGAAGGTGATGATCTCAACGATCGGGAACGACGTGGTGGCGATGTCGAGGTCGAACGATGTGTTCCCATTGCCCGGCAGCCAGGCAACGGTTCCGTCGAGCCGTAGGTCGCCTTTGTTTTGATGAACCGTAAAGTTGGCGAAGGTGACTTTGCCGTCATCGGGCGTGCCGGTGACGACGAGCTTACCGGTACCGGTACCATTGATCGCCAGTTTGAGATCGACGGCCTTCATGGCCCGGTCGACGTTGTAGTTCACGGCATCGAGAGCGAGATCGAATTGCGGCGAGGGTCCCTTGTCGGGGAAGGTCAGCGTGCCGGTCATCGACAGCCGCGCGGGACCGTCACGGAACGTGGCGCGCTCGAAGGTCATCACGCTCCTGGCGCCGTCGTAGCGAAGGTCGATCTCGGAGTCGCCGAGGAGGATGTTGTTATACTTCGTGCCACTGCCGGCGATCCGCGCCACGACCTCGGGTGATTTGATCTTGCCGCGTACGTTGCCGGTGACATCGCCGCTCCCGCCGAGGCCGAGCAGCGTGTAGCTCTTCTTTCCGGCCGAGTGCGCGAAGTTGTAGCCGATGCGATCGAGCTCGCCGAAATCGCCGCTGTGAATTCTCATCAGCAGATCGGACCAGGCGTCTTCGATGCGGAACTTGCCGGTGAAGTCGATCGTCGATACTTCCGTGGTGAGCTGCGCGCGCCGAAAGGTGACCACGCCATTGTCGAGCGAGAAGTCGGTCGAGCCGCCGAGGGGAATTGGGTATGCGGCGTCCGAGAATGCCTGCGCTTGCCTGGCCAGCGTGGCGTTTCCTTCGCCGGCGCCGGCGAGTATCCGATCCTTGTTCCAGTGATAGACGAGGTGGCCGGTAGCTCCGCCGCGCAGGCCGTTGTCTTTGATGCCCCAATCGCTGAACAATTTCTCGAGCGACACCGCGCTGTAGTGGAGATCGACCTTCATCGGGTACGGCTCGACGTACCGCGGCAGATCGTAGTGCCCGCCGATCGTGCCGCCTCCGTACGATGCGCGCTGGATGTCGACGATGGTACGGTCGCCGGTGATGTTCATCGTGCCTCGGACGTTGGCCAGGTCGTAAACGTCGGCGCTGATTTTCGGCGCCAGCCAGCCGCCTGTGATCGAGACGGCGCCCCCATTGCCGCGCAGCACGCCGTCGACGTCGACCAGACCGTCGAGCACTTTGTTGACTTTGAAAGTGTCGCGGACGCGATTGAGCCCGACCTGCGCGGTGAGGTGAAGGTTGTAGACGGCGTCGCTGAGCGGCGCGACCTTCCCCTTCAGAAAGACCCGCAGATCCGGTCCGCCTTCGAGCGCGACGGACTGGAGGTCGAGATTGTCGGGCGTGAACCGGAACTGGCCGCGCAGCGCTGTTCGGATCGGCGATGCATCCGGAAGATTGACCGCGAATTGGGGACTGGTAAGCACGCCGGCGTAGAGGTCTTCCTTCGGCGTGACGTTGATCGTTGAGGTGATGTTGTTCGCGGTTGCGGTGATCGTGTGACGGCGGTCGAGAAATTCGAAGGCGCCGCGCGTGACATAGAGGTTGCCGAGGTCGAGATGATAGATCTCGTATCGGGACGGCGGGCCGGAGCTCCAGTGCGGAAAGTTGTGAGCCAGCTTCGAGCCAGCCGGGTAGATCTCGAAGTTGAGATGCGGCTCGACGATGTCGACACGCCCGACGCGAATCTTGCGTCCCCAGAACGAGTCGACACCGCCGGTAACAATTAGCTGCTTGACGGTAGCGAAGTAGGGATGGACCGCCCCTGGCGGGTTGGCAATGCGCAGGTCATTGATGATGATGCGGCTCTGACGTCCGCCCTCGATCTGCACCGATCCGACGTCGACGTTGCGGCCGAGGCGCGCTTCAAGCGTCTTCTCGATGCGCAAGCGCACCAGGCCGGCGAAGCTCGACGAGCCGAGGTACCACCAGCCGCCGCCGATGACCAGCGCAAGGAGCACGAAGAGGCCGATCGTGGAACACCCCACCCACTTGAGACAGCCCCACATCGGGCCTCTCCTCTGCCTCTCTCGCGCGGAGCGGTGATGGTGCTCCTCGGCTGCTGGTTCGATCGTCATTTCGTCGAGGCCGCCAACTCCTGCTAACTGCGAGCCAAAAGATAGAGGTCACGGAGGTTATTGCCGGCGGGGGGAATCATAATCGCCTCCCCGATCACTTCGGCGACGGCGAGGCTGTTGGAGCGGGCCAGCTCCCGTTTCGCGAATTCACGATCGATCTTCGCAGGGAGGGAGATGGCGACGGCGGCGACGCCGCTGTTTCCATCGACGCCGTCGGAGGTGCCGAGGAGGGCGTCGATATTCATCGTCTCCCGCGCCAGCGCCATCCGTACCGCGAGCTCGATACAGCGTCCTCCCTTCCCGTTTCCTTTCCTCACCACGGTCGGCTCTCCTCCCGCGATCAGCACTTCTCCGCTCCGCAACCCTTCGGCCATCTGCAGCAATTCGTGCGCTGCATCGCTGACGTTCGATTCGATCTGCTGCTCGACGACCACCGGTGAAAGGCCGAGTGATGCCGCGATCTTCGCCGCTGCGGCGACGAGCGTGGAGTTGTCGGCGATGAGCTCTACCCGGGAGTCATCGATCTCTTTGACGGTGTCGGGACAGCCGTCGTCGCGAAGCCGGGCAACGATTCGGTCACATCCGCCGATTCTCTGCAGGATGGCGATGGCGTCGTTCTTCGTCGTGTCATCCACAAGCGTCGGCCCCGATGCGACGTCAGCCAGCGCACCCGTGGAGACATCGGAGTAGACGAGCGTGACGCTGCGCTTCACCCGCGCCGCCAGCCGCCCGCCTTTGATCGCCGAGAGATGCTTGCGGACGCAGTTGATGTCGCCGATCCTCAATCCTGACGCGACGAGTTTTTCGTTGACGTCGATCAGATCGCGCTCGTTGAACCACGTTGCCAGCGGCTGTTCGATGCATGCGGAACCGCCGCCGGAGATGAGGAAGAGGATTTCGTCATGTGCAGCGACGAAGTCGAGCAGTTGTCTGCCGGCTTCGAAGCTGGCGGATGTGATGTCCGGATGGCCGCCTTCGACGATCTGCGCGCGCTTTACGGGCCTTCGATAGCCGATGGGGATTGCGAGGAAGGCGTCGACATCGTCATCAAGCCCATCGCGCAACGCGCCCGCGCACTTGCCGATAGCGACGACGGCGCGCGGCATGTCAGGCGTCGCACGAATGAGGCGCTCAGGCGCGCAGGCGTCGAGAGCACGGAGGTAGATGGATTTGAGGTGATCGCGCAATGCTCCATCGTAGCGCCGTCGACGCTACGAACGTGCGGCTGCGCCGCACGGCACAGACAAGAGTGTCTGTGCTCTCTTGATCTACGCCGCTGTGGAGTGCTTAACCAGCATGTCGGTGTATTCGGCGTCTTGGCTATCGCCTCAAGAGCATCGGCCCTACTTCACCGAACGGCTCTGAATACTTTGGAAGACAGGATCGAGAGCCGACGCCTCGGTGGCGTAGACCTCGTTGAGTTTGGCGGTGTATTCGGGCCACTCGGCTTCTCCCGCATAAACCTCGTCGGCAAGCGCCTGCTCTTCCGTTCGATCGAGCTTCGCCGCCTCGCGCGCGAGTCTCGTTCGCAGCATCCGATCGAGGCGCTCCTTCACAGCGACCTCGGATGCCTGACTGCGATTGAGAAAAACGCCATCGTGTACCAGCCGATCGATCTCGGTTAGCACTTCTTCATCAATGGTGATGGCAATCTTTGCGCGGCTCAAGTGCATGACGATACATCATGCTTGCAATGCTCGGGCGCCCCACGGCACAGACAAGAGTGTCTGTGCCACATCGATCCGGACTTGCAATACAGCGAAGCACGTACGGGCGGCCAATGTGGCATGGCACGGACACTCTTGTCTGTGCTCCTTTGACCTAGGCCCGCACCTCCCGATGCTTCGCCAGCATCTTCTTCAAATACTCCCCCGTCGGCGTGTTCGGCGTCTTGGCAATTTTCTCCGGCGTTCCTGTGGCGATGATGTAGCCACCTCCATCCCCTCCCTCGGGGCCGAGGTCGATGACGTGGTCGGCGGTCTTGATGACGTCGAGGTTGTGCTCGATGACCACCACGGTGTTGCCGCGGTCGACGAGGCCGTGCATCAGGTGGAGGAGCTTGGCGACGTCGTCGAAATGCAGGCCGGTCGTCGGTTCGTCGAGGATGTAGAGCGTGCGGCCGGTGGCGCGCTTGGCGAGATCCTTCGCCAGCTTCACGCGCTGCGCTTCACCGCCGGAAAGCGTCGTCGATGACTGGCCGAGCTTGATGTAGCCGAGGCCGACTTCGTCCAGCGTGCGGAGGATGTTGGCGATGCGGGGGATGTTGCGGAACATCTCCAGCCCCTGCTCGACGGTCATGTCGAGGATCTCCGCAATCGAGGAGCCTTTGTACGTAACCTGCAGCGTCTCGCGGTTGTAGCGCTTCCCGCCGCACACGTCGCAGGTGACGTAGATGTCGGGGAGGAAGTGCATTTCGATCTTGATCTGGCCGTCGCCCTTGCACGCTTCGCAGCGGCCGCCCTTCACGTTGAACGAGAACCGTCCCGGCCCATACCCGCGCATGCGCGCTTCGGGGGTCTGGGCCATGAGGTTGCGTATCTCGGTGAAGAGCTGCGTGTAGGTCGCCGGGTTCGATCGCGGCGTGCGCCCGATCGGCGATTGATCGATATCGATCACTTTGTCGATCAACTCCAGGCCGTCGATCCGTTCGTGCGCGCCGGGTGTGTCGAGGGCATCGAAGAAATGGCGCGACAGCGCTTTGTAGAGGATGTCGTTGACGAGCGTCGATTTCCCGGAGCCGCTCACACCGGTGACGGCGATGAAGACGCCGAGGGGGATGGTGACGTCGAGGTTTTTGAGGTTGTTCTGCGTCGCCCCGCGGATGACCAGCTTGTTCTCAGTAATCGGCCTGCGTTTCGCCGGAACGGCGATCGATGCCTCGCCGCGGAGGTACTTCGCAGTCAACGACGACGGGAACGACTTGATCTGCTCGAGCGTCCCCTCGGCCACCACTTCGCCGCCGTGAACACCGGCGCGCGGGCCGAGGTCGATGATGTGGTCGGCGGTCTCGATCGTCTCTTCATCGTGCTCGACGACGATGACGGTGTTGCCGAGGTCGCGCAGCTCGACGAGTGAGTCGATCAGCTTGCGATTGTCGCGCTGGTGCAACCCGATCGACGGTTCATCGAGCACGTAGAGCACGCCCATCAGCTTCGAGCCGATCTGCGTGGCCAGACGGATGCGTTGCCCCTCGCCGCCGGAGAGCGTTGCCGCGCTGCGGTCGAGCATCAGATAGCCGACCCCGACGGAGCAGAGGAAGCCGAGGCGGTCGCGGACCTCTTTGAGAATCTTGCCGGCGATCTGCTCTTCGCGCTGCGTCAGAGCGATCGTCTTGAAGAAATTCTCCGCATCTTTGAGCTGCAGCGCCACGATCTTGTCGATCGGACGATCGGACACGGTGACGGCCAGCGCCTCGGGTTTGAGACGGCGGCCCTTGCAATCAGGGCAGTTCATCGGCGTCATGAAGCGCTCGATCTCCTCGCGGATATCGTCGTTGTCGGACTCCTTGTAACGCCGCGCCAGCATCGGTACCACCCCTTCATACGTACCGTTGTAGGAGTAAGTGCTCTCGGAGCCGCTGAACTGGAATTTGATCTTCTCGTCGGAGCCGTGAAGGATGACGTTACGGGCCTTCTCCGGCAGGGCGTGCCACGGCGCGTCGATCCTGAACTTGTAGTGCTTGGCCAGCGTGTGAATCTGGCGAAGGCGCCAGTTCTCGGCTCCTTCCTTCCAGATGGCGATGGCGCCGTCTTCGACCGACCTGGTCCAGTCGGGGATGATCTTCTTTTCGTCGACTTCGAGGAGGACGCCGAGACCGGAACAGCGCGGGCAGGCGCCGTAGGGGGAATTGAACGAGAAGAGACGCGGGGTGATCTCGCCGAGGGAGATGCCGCAATCGGGGCAGGCGTAGGACTGCGACATTAGCTCTTCGCGGTTGCCTTCCTGATAGAGGATCTTCACCAGCCCCTTCGACACCCGCGTGGCCGTCTCGAGCGAGTCGGCCAGGCGTTGCTGGATGCCGTCTTTGACGACGAGGCGGTCGATGACGACGTCGATGGTGTGCTTCTTCTGCTTGTCAAGCGTGGGTGGATCGGCCAGCTCGATCGTCGCCCCGTCGACGACAGCGCGGGTGAAGCCTTCCTTCACCATCTGCAGCATCTGCTTGCGGTACTCCCCCTTCTTGCCGCGGATGTAAGGAGCGAGGATGGTGAACTTCGTCCCGGCCGGCAGCATCAGCAGCCGGTCGACCATCTGCTGGATCGTCTGCGGCCGGATCTCCTGGCCGCAGCTCGTGCAGTGCGGCACGCCGATCGACGCGTACAGCAGGCGCAGGTAGTCGTAGATCTCGGTGACCGTGCCGACGGTCGAACGGGGATTGCGCGACGTCGTCCGCTGCTCGATGGAGATGGCCGGCGAGAGTCCCTCGATCGAGTCGACGTCCGGCTTCTCCATCTGCTCGAGAAACTGCCGGGCGTAGGCGCTGAGCGATTCGACGTAACGGCGCTGTCCTTCCGCGAAAATCGTGTCGAACGCCAGCGACGACTTCCCCGATCCGGAGACGCCGGTGATGACGACGAACTTGTTGCGCGGAACAACGACGTCGATGTTCTTGAGGTTGTGCTCGCGGGCACCGCGGATGATGATGGATTCCATGTGTGTGCGTTGGTTGCAGGGTTGCTTGGTTGCTGAGTTGCTTGACTACTTGGTCTCGCGGTCTCGGGGTTGCGCGGTCTCGGTGTTGAATGACTACGGCAGCACTGAAACTCAAAACCCCGAGACCGCGTAACCGCGAAACCCCGCAACCGCGAGTCAACTCTAACTCCACTCCCTCAAACCCTCTTCCCGTTCTACTGTATGTAGCAAACTTGACGCTCCTTTGAGGTTCGCGTATGGCTCGGCGCCTTGGCCGCGCTCCTTCGTTATCTCGCCACGATGGCTGCTCTGATCGCCGCTCGCGGCGGTTCTACAGCCAGTGTCGCGCACGATCAAACAGGTACCTGCCGGAGTCATTCACCCGCGGCCGCAACATCTCGCGCTGCTGATGGCCGCGATCTTCCCGTCAGCGAGACGCCGATTCCAGAAGCCAGGCTCCGTACGCCTCTGAGGTCCAGGCCACCGGCAACACCACAAACTCCGGCACATCATAAGGATGGCGCGCGAAGAGCGCGTCGCGAAGGGCGTCGACGTTGGCGTCGACAGTCTTGATGACGAGCAGTTGCTCCCCCTCTTCGTCGACATGCCCCTGCCATCGATAGATCGACGTCACAGCGGAACGATATTGACGCACGCGGCCAGCCGTTGCTCGACCAGTTCGCGCGCGATCGGGCGGGCATCGAAGCCGGCGCCGACGGTGGTCAGGACGATCACGGGAGTCATAGGCGTCATCATAGAATCCCCGCTCCGTGTTCCGCCGCATCTTCCTCATCATCGTCGTCGCGACCGTGCTGCTAATCGGGTACGAATGGATCACCTTCCCCGACGTATCCGCACTTGCGACGAATCCGCCCGCGACGACGGCGTTCATGGAACAGCGAAAGGCCGAGTTGCGCGCCGCCGGAAAGAGTGACGACCTTGACTATCGCTGGGTGCCGTACGAGCGCATCTCGCCCTACCTGCGGCGTGCGGTGCTCGTGGCCGAGGACGATGCGTTCTTCGAGCACGGCGGTGTCGACGTCAATGCGCTGGAAGAAGCGATCCGCAAGGACTGGGCGCACAAGAAGATGACCCACGGCGGCTCGACCATCACCCAGCAACTGGCCAAGAACCTCTACCTCTCACCATCGCGAAACCCGTTGCGGAAAGTGAAGGAGTACTTCATCGCCCGCTCGCTGGAGAGCCATCTGTCGAAGAAGCGGATCCTCGAGCTCTACCTCAACGTCGTCGAGATGGGCGAGAGCGTGTATGGCGCCGAGGCCGCATCGCAGATGTACTTTCATTCGTCCGCGTCGGCGCTCTCGCCATCGCAGGCGGCGCTGTTGGCCGGCTGTCTGCCAAACCCACGTGTCATGAACCCCGCCGCGCCCAACAAACGCCTGCGTTTTCGCCAGCGCATGGTCCTCTCGCGCATGAAACGCTGGGGCTACCTCTTCGAGAAGGAAGTGCTGACGGAGAAGAAGCCGGAGCCCGCCGCTCCGTCGACGGAGACCACCGCCACCGTCGACACGGCGTTGCAACAGACACCGCCGACGGACACAGCGACACCGGAGCCTGCACCGGAACCAACATCGACGGACACAGCACCGACGACCACGGAGACCGTACCGCCGCCGGAAACGACCACGACGTAGCCCCCCTGGGAGCCACGCCGGCGCTCCGTTGCCCGCTATGATGCCGGCCATGTTCGTCCTCTACGAGGTGCTGCTTTACCTCGTGCTGATTCTGGCGCTGCCGTACTTTCTCTTCGCGGGAGTGCTGCGCGGAAAGTACCTCGCCAATTTTCCGGAGCGGATGGGCTTCTATCGGACCCGGGCGGCGGCGCATGACCTCTGGATTCACGCCGTCTCGGTTGGGGAAACGCTGGCGGCGCGGCCCGTGGTCGACGAGATCATGCGGCAGCGTCCGTCGACCACGATCGTTTTCACTACCACGACCATCACCGGGCAGGCGCAGGCGCGGCGGCTCTTTCCCGACGCAACCGTGACCTATTTCCCGTTCGATTTCGCCGCCAGCGTGAAGCGCTTTCTGCGGCATCATCGTCCACGCGTATTCGCCACGATGGAGACCGAGATCTGGCCGAACGCCACCCGCCTTTCCCGCGCGCGAGGCCTTCGCCTGCTTCTGGCGAATGGGCGGATCTCCGACCGCTCGTTTCCACGCTATCGAAGGTTGCGGCCATTCGTCGCACCCGTGCTGCGCCAATACGACCGCATCCTGGCGCGGGAGGAGACGGACCGCGAGCGCTTCATCGCCATCGGCGCGCCGGCGGCGATGGTCGAGACGAGCGGCAACGTCAAGTTCGATTACATGCCTGATGACCGGCCGCTGGAGATCGCCCCTCGGCTGGAAACGCTCGTCGCCGGCCGCAAGGTTCTCGTACTCGGGTCGACGATGGAGGGGGAGGATGAGGCGCTGATCGCGGAGCTGGAAAGCTACATCGCTTCCCACAACGCGTTCGTCATCATCGCGCCGCGCAAACCTGAGCGCTTCGAGATCGTCGCGGGGCTGTTGGCGGCAACGAAGACCCGTTTCGTTCGCCGCTCCGATTGGAACGACGGACCGGCCGATGTTCTGCTACTCGACACCTTCGGCGAGCTGGCCAAGATTTATCGCTTCGCCACCGCGGCGTTCATCGGAGGAAGTCTGGTGCGAACCGGCGGGCACAACCCGATCGAGCCGGCGGCGGCCGGGGTGCCGGTCTGCTTCGGCCCTCACATGTCCAACTTCCGCGAGATCGCCAGGGTCTTCCTGCGCGATGGCGGCGCGGTCGAGGCGCGCGATACCGCAGCGGTCTTTACCTTCGCCGGGCGGATGCTCGACGACGATGCGGCCCAGCGTGCGATGAGCGATCGCGCGCGGAGGACGGTCGAACAAAACCGCGGGGCTGCGTCGCGCACCGGCTCGCGCATCGTCGAGTTGCTGGCGTGACCACCTTCCTGAAACCGCTCGAGATGCTCTGGCGCGGTGTGAACCGCCTGCACCGCGCGCTCTACCGGCGCGGCGTTTTGAAGAGCAAACGCCTGCCGCGGCCTGTGGTCTCGGTCGGCAACCTCGCCGCCGGCGGCGCCGGGAAGACGCCGGCTGTCATCACCATCGCCCGCCATCTGGCAAAGCGTGGCTTCCGCGTGGCCGTGCTGACACGCGGCTATGGCCGTAACGACAAGGCCTCCGGCATCGTCTCATCACTGGACGCCGCCCGCTTCGGCGATGAGCCGGTGCTGATGAAAAGCAAGATGAAAAACGTTGATGTAATCGTGGGATCAAATCGATACAACAATGCGCTACAGTTTCTCAATCAGAACGATTGCGATGTATTCGTGCTCGACGACGGCTTCCAGCACCTGCAGCTCGCACGCGACGTCGATGTCGTCATCGACACCGCGGGCGAGGTGATGCGTGAAGGTCGCTCGGCGCTGGCGGATGCGGACTTCGTCATTCGACGCAATCTCCGCATCGCCGTCCCGGAGGGATTGATTTCGAAACGCCTTTTTGCCTTCGCCGGGCTTGCTAATAACGATCAGTTTTTCGAGTCGTTGCGCGGTCTGGGACTGAGCGTCGCCGCCACGAAGGGCTTCCGCGATCACCATCGCTATACCCCGGAAGACATCGCCGCGGTGAAAGACGCCGCCCGGACCGCTGGTGCCGAGATCGTCGTGACGACGGAAAAAGACGCGGTCAAGATCGATGACCGTGACATCATCCCCATCGCCGCGGAGATGATCATCGAGCCCGAAGTCCTCGAGGCGATCGCCGCCCGCATTTCCCGATGAGCCGCCGCCGCAAGAACACGCTCCTGCAGCGTGTCGAATACGTTCTATATCGCGCCGTTGTCCGCGCCGTCCGCTCGCGCTCCGACGAATCACTGCGACGGTGGGGAACACGCCTCGGCAACCTGGGGCGCCGCATCCTGCGTGGGCGCGCCCGTCTGGCCATGCGCAACCTCGCCGCGGCCTTTCCGGAAAAGAGCGAATCCGAGCGGCGCCGGATCGCCGGCGAATGCTGGCGCCACTTCGGCCGGGAGGCGCTGGCCACCATCCGCATGCAGCACGTGCCGATCGAGGAGGTGCCGTCGCACTGCCGATTTGTCAACGCACAGATCTTCGAAGAGGCCCAGGCCCGCGGCCGCGGCGTCGTACTCGTCAGCGCGCATTACGGCGCGTGGGAGATTGCCGGGCTGGCCATCATGGCGCTGGTGAGGAACGTCAGCACCGTGGCCCGGCCCCTCGATAACGAGCTTCTGGAGCGCGATCTCGCTCTCTTGCGCGCTCGTACGGGGGCGGAAGTCGTCGACCGCAAGCGTGCGGCGCGCGTGTTGCTCAAGACACTCTCGCAAAATGGCGTCATCATCCTGCTTCCTGACCAGGCCGTGCAGCCGCGCGAGGGGATTCTCGTCCCCTTCCTCGGACGTCCGGCGTGGACGACGGACGCACCCGCAAAGATGGCTTTGCGCCAGGAGTCAGAGATTGTGTTCGCTTTTTGCATTCCGGACGCAACCGGGCACCACCTCGAATTTGAGGAACCGATCACGATCGATCAGTTGGGCGAGGACGAGAAAAACGCCGAAGTGCTGACCACGCGCATCAATGACGTGATTTCCCGACGCATCGCGGATCGTCCGGAGTTATGGTTGTGGATGCACGACCGCTGGAAGGGGAACGCGTCGGGTGAGATCGAAGACGAAACAACAGATGCCCTGTGAAACAGTCGTAGTCGGCCTCAATTGGGTCGGGGACAACGTCCTGGCCCTCCCCACCTACCGGGCGCTCCATCACCGCTTCCGGAGCGAAGGGGGGATCACCGTGGCCGCTCCCCGCCACATCGCGTCGCTGCTTGCGTCGGCCGGCATCTTTCGCAACGTCATTTCCTGGAACGGCGATACGCGCGAGCGCATCCGGCTGCTGAAGGCAGGCCGCTTTCGCCGCGCGGTGATCCTTCCCAATTCGTTCCGCGCGGCGATGGTGGCGTTCGCTGCCGGCATCGGCGAGCGCTGGGGGTACGCGACCGACGCGCGCGGGATGCTGCTGACGCACGGCGTGCGCCGCGATCCATCACGCGGCCACCAGCTCGACGACTACACCACGCTGCTCGCGGCGATGAATGCTCCGCGCGTCGTCGACGAGATCCCGACGATGACCATACCGCTGCACGTGCGGGAGCGGGCCGGGCGCCTCCTTCGCGATGCCGGCGTCCGGCTCGACGAGCCGCTGTTCGGCCTGCACGCCGGCGGCCTGTACGGACGCGCCAAGCATTGGGGCGACGACCGCTACGGCGAGCTGGCCGAGCGGCTGCGCGGTGCCGGCTTCCCGGTGGTGTTGCTGACCAGTCCCGGAGAGAGACACCAGGCCGACACCATCTCCGCGGCCATCGGAGGGATCCCGATCATCGGTGACGACGGCGACGTGCTGCATCTTGCCGCCGCCATCTCGCATTGTTCGGTGGTGGTCACGAACGATAGCGGGCCGCTGCATCTGGCCACGGCGCTGGCCGTTCCTTCCGTCTCGATCTTCGGTCCGACCGATCCCGATCGCACCGTCATCCCCGGCGCATCGCGCGTGGTCCGCAAACCGTTCGCCTGTCAGCCTTGCTACAAGCGCGAGTGTCCTCTGATGCACCACGGCTGTATGAACGAGATCACGGTCGACGACGTCTTCGCCGCGGCGGTGGGACTGTTCAACGAGATCGACGGAAAGATCGAGACCGACAGCGCGGGGGCTGTGGCGTTCGGGAGCGAGTAGCGGCGCTTCGCGCGTTGTCGGTTGTCAGTTGTCGGTTTGATTCCGCGAGCGGCGCCTCACAACCGACAACCGACAACGCGGCGAAGCCGCTGGCATGCGCCCTATAATCGTCGTCGATGCCTGCTGACGACGACGAAGGCCGACTGTACAAGATCGGCGAGGTCTGCAAGATCGCCGAGGTGCCGCCGTACGTGCTGCGGTACTGGGAGACGGAGTTTCCGTCGCTGGCGCCGAACAAGAGCGGCGGCGGGCAGCGTCTCTACACCCGCCGCGAGATCGACGTCATCCTTCGCATCAAACAGCTTCTCTACTCCGAAGGCTTCACCATCGCCGGCGCGAAGAAGAAGCTCGACATCGAGATCGCCTCACCGGGCGGCGTTGACGTTGCCCCGCCGGCCGCGCCGCCGTCGAAGGGCGTTACCAAAGCGCTCGGCGATGTGAAGCGGGAGCTGACGGCGATCCTGCGTCTTCTCGACACGTAAAACTGCGCTTCGCGCGTTATCGGTTATCGGTTATCGGTTGTGATGCGCCGCGAGCGGTATCACCCGACAACTGATAACCGACAACGCGCAAGGCGCCGCTTACGCGGGCGGTTTATCCTTCTCCGGCTCCGGAAGGTCTCCCGCCGGCACGTCGGTCGCCTTTTTCTCGGGAACTTTGAAGCCGAGGTAGGTACCGGAGCTGATGCCCATCAGACCGAGCAGCGTGGCGCTGAATTCAGGCATCTCCAGGTTCTTGTAGACATTCCCGCAGAAGATCACCCCCAGCACGATGGTCCAGACGAACATCTGGAAACGATGGAGGCTGATGCCGGTCGGATCGCTCATGACGTCGTTCAGAAATCCATTCGTCGTTCCGCCTGGCTGGTCCGGCTGCGGAGCGTCTTTTTTCTGATCGATCAGAGTTGCGGCCAGCGCGGTTCCCGCGCCGATCCCGATGAGCGCGAGCACCGACGAGGTGATGGTGTCCAGCTCGTCAGTGATCAGCCACATGAAGATGTAGGCCGCGACGACCAGGAAGAACCAGAACGACATCTGGAAAAGAGACAGCGAATACGGCCGCAGATGCGGCACGGGATGGCTCCCGCCGCGAATGAGGCTCGTGGAGCGGCAGAGATAGATGAAGATTCCGAGAGCCAATGCAATGAGGCCCACGAAGACGACAAACTGCGTCCTGGGGATGATCTCGAGCAAGATGCTGGCCGAGCTCGGGACCGAAAACTGCAGATCCGAGCCGACGCTCACGGTCACGTTCTTGTTGAAGCCTCTTGGGCTGCCGAGCAGCGTGTGCCACGCCACTTCGTCATCCTTTTCATCCTTATCCCGCAGAAGGCGATAGCGGACGTGCCCCCTCTCCTTATCGCAGGACTCCGCCTTGTCCGCTTTGATCGCCATGCCGTCGAGGAAGAGCACGATGCCCTTGCAGTTGCCGTTCGCCTGCTTCAGGAGCGTGCTGAAATTCTTGACATGCACCGAGATCCGGTCGTCGAGGCCTGCCTTGTCCGCTTCGTCGAAGAAGTACGAATGGACGTAGTAAACACTTGCAGGGCCTCCGGTGTCGGGAGGGTCAGGCGGCGCGCCCGGCGGCTCCTGCGCCAGCACGGCCGTGGTCAGGAACAGTGAGAGAACCGCGACGAGCGTCGATCGCATGCGTACCTCGTTTCTGCCGGATTTGTGGACTGCAACGATTCTAAGACAAAGATCCCGATACCGCTTCAACAGATTGCAACCGGCAGCGTAGGTGGGAAACATGAAGTGCATGCGAATCGCTCAAGCTGTCCTCCTCTCGCTCGCCACGCTCACTCTCGTTACGTGCACATCCGATTCAGACGATACCGATCGCCGGCCGCGGAGCTATCCAGGCGGCACGGACGGCGGACGGACCAGCATCGCCGCGCGCGCAGGCGCGGGCGACGGGTTGGACATGATCCCGCCCGGTGACTGGTGGCGTGACCCGCAGATCAGCGTCGCCGTGACGCTCACCCCCGATCAACTGGCGTCGCTCGACAAGATCGGCCACGAGCAGAGCGAGGAGATCGCCAAGCTCGAACGGGACAGCATGGTGGCGGCGCGTGACCTGCGCACCGTCGTCGACTCGAGCCAGCCGGCATCGGAGGACATTACCGGCGCCGGCCAGCGGCTGCGCGGCGTCCGCGACGCCCTGTTCGATCACCGCATTCAGATGTTCGCAGCCGAGCGCACGCTCCTGACCCAATCGCAGTGGAACGCGCTGCAACAAGCTCTGGCCTCCCGCAACCGCCCGGAGCGCGACAATTCCGGATACGGAAGACGCGGCCGGGGCGGGATGGGCGGGCGGGGACGGTTCCCGGGATAGAAGCGCTTCGCGCGTTACCGGTTGTCGGTTGATTTGCGGTGCGCGTTGTCGGAACCTGATAACGCGTTCCGAGCGCTCACACAACAGATAACCGACAACCGACAACCGGCTCCGCGCTGACAACCGACACCCGGTAGACCGCGCTACTTCCCCGTCTGCTTCAGAATCGCTTCCATCTCGTCCATCACTCGGTTGAGCTTCTTCATCGTCAGGTCGAGCGGCTCGGAGGTGGTCATGTCGACGCCGGCGTCTTTGAGGAGATCTATCGGATACTTCGATCCGCCGGCGGAGAGGAAGGCCAGATAGCGCTTCGTGGCGCTGGCATCGCCGGACAGCACCTTCTCCGAAAGGGCCGACGACGCCGTGGCCGAGGTGGCGTACTGGTAGACGTAGTAGGTCCGGTAGAAGTGCGGAATGTAGGCCCACTCGTGCTTCACTACGTCGTCGACGATGCAGACGCCTTTGTCGTCTCCGTAGTAGCGCTTGACGATGTCGAGGTACATCTTGTCGAACGTGTCGCCGGTGAGCGGTTCGCCCTTCTCCGCGGCCTCGTGGATCCGCAGCTCGAACTCGGCGAACTGCGTCTGGCGGAAGACCGTCCCTTTCATGTTCTCCAGGTAGTTGCCGAGCAGGGAGAGGCGCGTGGCGGGGTCCTTGATCTGCCTGAGCATGTAGTCGTTCAGCAGTGCCTCGTTGAACGTCGACGCGACCTCGGCTACGAAAATCGGATAGCCCGCGGTCGGATATGGCTGGTTCTTGTTCGAGAAATAGCTCTGCATCGTGTGGCCGAGCTCGTGCGCCACCGTGCTCATATCGTCGTACCGGCCGTTGTAGTTGATGAGCATGTAGGGGTGGACGTCGTACGCACCGCCGTTCGAATAGGCGCCGGTGTGCTTGCCGGTGTTCGGATAGAGATCGATCCAGCGGTCGTTGAAGGCACGCTCGATGACGCTTGTGTAGCCGGTACCGAGGGGCGCCACGGCACCGAGGATGTTCTTCTTCGTTTCATCCAGCGAGTATTCGAGCTTGGCGTTGGCGACCAGCGGCGCGTAGAGGTCGTAGTAGTGCAGATCCTTGATGCCGGTCATCCGCTTGCGTAGGTTGAGGTAGCGGTGGAACGTCGGCAGGTTGGCGTTCACCCCTTCGATCAGCTTTGTGTAGACCGAGGCCGGGATCGTGTCGGCGTCGAGCGCGCTGTCGAGCGTGGTCGGATACTTCCGGACCTTCATGTAGAACAGATCCTTCTGCACCTCGGCGTTGAGCGCGGTACCGATCGTGCCGCGGTAGTCGCCCAACGCACCGAAGAACGCCTCGAAGACCTTCTTGCGGTCGTCGCGGTTCGGGAGCGACCGCGAGACGGAGAACGTGGCCAGATCGAGCTTCCTGGTGGTTCCGTCGGCGAGCGTGATCGTCGGGAAGGGGAAGTCGGCGTTCGTGAAGACGCCGTAGACGTCGCCCGGCGCAGACGACATCAGCCCGGCGTCGGCGATGATCTTCTCTTCCGGCTCGGAGAGCGTGTGCGCCTGCCGCCGCAGCAGATCGTGGAGGTAGAACACGTACGGAGCGAGCTTCGGCTCGCGGGCGATATCGGCGTCGATCGTGGCACGATCGATCTTCAGGATCTCCGGCTCGACGAACGCCGTATCGGCGCCGAATGACGATGACAGTTGATCCATCTCCTGCTTCATGGCGCGGTACTTCGTGTCGCGCGTGTCCTGGTCGGAGATGAGGCCCGCGTAGACGTAGAGCCGGTTGAGGTCCTTATTGAGGTCGCTGAGGAGGATCAACCCGGCAGCGAGCTTCGCCGGCGACTGGCCGAGGGTGCCTTTGAGGTTCTTCGCCTCGGGGATGCGGGTGACGAACTTCTCCTTCGCGGTGCGCCAGGCGTCGTCGCTGGCGTAGAGGTCCGTGAGCCGCCACTTCGCCTGTTCCGGAATGTCGGCGCGATCTCTCGACTGCCCGAAACCGGCGCTTGCCGCAAGCGCCACGACGACGATCGCCACTGCAACTCTCACCATCCGCATGAACACACCTCGATCCTGACTTGTCGCTCTTGCTATGGAGCGGGATCAGGTGGGTTTCAGTTGCTAGAATCCCTTCGGTGAACGTTTCTCGACGATGGCGGATCGGTCAGCCGTTCCTTCCGAGCGTTGGATTCGCCGCGTTCCTCATCGGCGCGCGACTCTTCGCTGGTTCCGGTCTTCAGGGGTTCTGCCTGTTTCATCTTGCGTTCGGCGTCGAGTGTCCCGGTTGCGGCATTACGCGGAGCGTGCTGGCGCTGTTCGCGGGACGTGTATCCGAGTCCTGGCAGATTCAGCGGGCGGGGATCGCCGTCGCCGCCTACTTCCTGGCGCTTGCTATCCTTGCATTGCTCGAGACGCTCGCGAGAGTCGGCCCGCACGCCGCGGCGCGGTTCCGGTGGTCGGCCAATCGCTACTTCGCGGTGATCCTGATCGCGAACTGGCTCTGCAGAATCGTCATCGTTCACATTCCGGGAACGTGAGGAGTTGGTCATGGCACAAGTAACCTGTCCCAAATGCGGAACGCTCGCGAGCCAGGGAAGCTACCCTGTGTGGGCGATCATCGTCGCAATCTGCGCCTTCCCGATCGGCCTTTTGGCGTTGCTCGCCGGCAGAAGTCCTACACGCTGCCCCAACTGCGGGTTTACCTGGCAGAGTTGAGGACTGACGTCACCGTTAGCTCTTCTGGCAGGCAACAGGGATGATCCTTTGGGGCAACAGGGACCATCCTGTTTCAAAACAGGGACCCATCCGGTTTCAAACAGGGACCATCGTGTAGGCAACAGGGACGATCCTGTTGGCGGCATGTTCACAATCTGGACGCCGACGATAAATCGGACATCGGCGTCCAGAATCCAAACATCAGCGTTTCAAGCGTTGACCGTGGCGATATACCAATGATTGTCGAACGGGTCGATGACGAACGCCCCACGCTCGCCGTACGGCGCATCGGCAGGCGGCCTGACCGACCGCGCGCCTGCACGGAGGGCTCGCTCGTACACGGCGTCGACGTCCGGCACGTAGATGTGGATGGCGGCAGTCATCGGCTGCGCGTCGTCGTGCGCCTCGCCGAGCTCGATCATCGAATCGCCGATACGGACGCCGGCGTGCGCGACCTCGCGGCCGGCCATCTCCGTCACATGCTCGACCGTTGCACCAAACGCGTTCTCCAGGAACGAGACGAGCGCCCTCGCCCCCTTGGCATGGAGGAACGGCGTGATCGTGAAGTACCCCTCGGGGCGCGGGCCGACTCCGGGCTCCCTGCGCGTCTTGCTGCCGCTGCCGGCGAACCGCCGCTGCAACTCCTCCTCGGTGACATTCTCCTGATGCGTGGCCAGGTACCAGATGTTGCCCCAGCGGTCCTTCACCCCCCCTTCGCGGTCGCCGTACGGCTGGTCGGTCAGCGGTTGCATGGCGGTTGCACCGGCGGCAAGTGCGCGGGCGTAGGCGCCGTCGACGTCGTCGATGTAGACGTGCAGCGCCATCGGGAACGGCTTGAATTCGCCCTCGACGTCGCCCATCTCGATCATCGAGTCGCCGACGCGCACTTCCGCGTGCATCACCCTGCGGCCGTCCGGCGCAGGGTGGCGCGCCTTCACCTCGGCTCCGAGCGTCTCCTGAAGGAAGGCGATCACGCCGTCGGCGTTTTCGGCGTTCAGATACGGCGTGATGGTGTGGAATCCGGTCTTCGTTGCTTCGGCTGTCATCGTGGTCATGTCATTCTCCAGTGCGGGCATCAGCTCCGCTTTCAGTTTCGATCGGAAATTCGGATCGGGCAGATCGCGCAGATCGCCCGCGACGACGAGCAATGTCGCCAGCTCCGGCTCGGCCTGGGCCAGTCCATCCCGCCGGCCGGCCAGGATGGCCTCGACCGCGTCGTCGAGCCGTTCGATCAGATCGCGCTCAGCCATGGTTCTCGACCATCTTTGCCCGCAACGTCTGCAGGCCCCTCCATTGAAGTTGCTTGACCGCTCCCTCGCTCCGGCCGATCGCCGAGGCGATCTCGCGGATGCTCCGCTCCTCGCCGAACCGCATGACCAGCACGCGCCGTTGGTCGCCCGGAAGCCGGTCGACGAACCGGAAGAGCGATGCCCGGCGCTCGATGTCCTCGATCTCGTGCGGCGCCACGGTGCTGGCCGTTTCGCCGCTCCCCTGCTCCCTCGCCGTCCGCTTGAAGTGATCGGCGATTGCGTTCGCGGCGATGCGGTACAGCCAGGCCGCGAAGGGCACACCGCGCCACTCGAACTTCTTCATATTCGCCAGCGCCTGATGAAAAACTTCCGAGGTCACATCCTGGGCGATGGAACGATCGCGAACGCGGCGGATCACGAACGCCCACACCCGCCCGAAATTCTCCTCGTACAACTCCGCGAACCGGCTCGGGTCCTTCTGTGCCGCCTCGATCAGCAGCCGCTCGTGTTCTTCGTCCGCGGGATTCATGAATCGCTCATTAAACCGCCGAGGGGGCGAAAAGTTACGGTGGCGACGCCAGCCGGCCGCAGAGGCCGGATGGGCGCATCGCGAAGACGGTCGCTGACGAGACAGAGAACTCCTGATCGGAAGGCGCATCGAGCTTCGTCGTTGCGATGAAGGCGGCACACTCACCATCAACCGACCAATCAATCCGCGGCTTGGAGATACTCGTTTTTTGAAGCGTCGTCTCGACGTTCGACCTCGCCAGCGGCCCACGTGCGACGCCGTGAACTATCAGTGTGGGAGCGGCGAAATCAGCGTCCGTGACCAGCACCTCGCGACCGATCCAATCGTGGTTGACGGCCGCCAGCGCCGAAGTCAGCCGGATCGGCTGGAAGTCGTCCTGTACACGCGCCACGGCCTCGGCGGCGGCATCGAGATCCTTCAGCCGCGCCCTGTACTCTCCGATGTCAGTCTGGACCCGACTGTTTCCACGCGGCGTTTTCGTGTGATCCACCTCCACACCCTCATCCCAACACGCTTGACCGACCCGCGTCACGAGTTGGATGGCGCCACCTGTTTCGGCTGTCAGGTTCATCGTCACGAACCGGACGACCCCCACCTCACGGAACCGCGCGACGAACAGGAGCAATCGGAACAGCGTCGAAAACGCTCCCCTGCCGCGCATCTCGAAGGATTCGATCCTCAAGGGTGATGGATATCCGTCGTGAAGCAGGACCGGAACGCTTCGCTGGTCGGGGATCAAGCTGAAGTCCGCCACGCCAAAGCTCGCTGCCTTGGCCGTGACGATCCCGCTCAAAAAGGCGTCACTTCCGCAGCGAGGGAAAAACCGTCTGGTTTTCTGCAGCGTTACCCATTTCTCGGCGCTCTGCTCGCGAAGCCGCCGCAGTTCCGTCATTTCAGCATCCGTCGGTTGAGCGAATGCCGAGGACGCTGCAAGGAGGCCGGCCAACACGAGGGCGGTGATGATGACTCGTCCTTTGACGATCGCCACGGCGACTCGCCTACCGGTACTGCTCTTTCAGCGCCTCCAGCTCCGCGACCGCTTTGCGCAGGATGTGAACGACCTTGTGGACCTCATTGCCGTAGAGTTTCAGCTCGGCGTCGCAGTCGGACATGGCGTAGACCGCCTCGTCTTTTTCGAGGCGTTCGCGCTCGAAGCGAAGGCGCTCGGTCAGCTCTTCGATCTCGGAGATGAGGATGAAGTTGAGGTCCTTCTCGCCGAGGTAGCGCTTGCACTGCGGGCAGTAGATCGAGCGGTCGTCGGTATTCTCGACGAGCTCGAAGACAAACTGCCGCTGGCACTGCGGACACTCGAAAACTTCGGGTAACACGATCTCATCCTCGCCCGCCGATTGTCGCACGAAACCGCGGGAAGGCCGGTCGGCGGCGGGCGGAATGAGGATGTTGACCGATGCGTTTCGCGCCGTGTAGCATCCACGCCCTGCCGCAATCCTGGGAGATCGTTCAATGGTAGGACAAGCGGCTCTGAACCGCTCAATCGGGGTTCGACTCCCTGTCTCCCAGCCAGCTTCTGCACCCAACGGACGGTCACGATGAATGGACGTTCGGCCCGTATACTCTCGAGCCCATGGTCCGGATCTCGCTGCTTGTTCCCTGTCTACTTGCTTCCCTTGCGGCGCGTGCGGCGACACATGTCTGGACCGGCGCCGGCGATGATCATTTCTCGAACGCTTCGAATTGGATCGGTGGCTCGCCGGTGGGCGATGCGTCCGCGGCGATTTCGTTTCCCGCGTCGGCTCGTCCAGCGGCGACGAACGACCTGAACGGTCTCACGGTCCAATCGATCGCATTTTCCGCGGCCGGATTCACGATCAGCGGCAACCCCATCACGCTTGCCGCGAACGCAATGGTGATCGACACGTCGCTGGGTACAAACACGGTCTCGTGCAACCTCGTGCTGGCGGGAGACATCGCTGTGGCAGTGAACGGCAGCATCTATGACGGCAAGGGCCTCACCTTCTCCGGCGTGATCAGTGGCCCAGGCGGCATCACGCTGCGTAGCGGTGGACATCTCATCTACGCGGGCTCGCAGCCGAACAGCTACAGCGGATTGACGCGGGTTCTCTACGGCGAGCTGCAGTTGAAGAAACCCGCGAACGTCACCGCGATCGCAGGCGATCTCGATATCGAAGACGACGGCTTCAACACTGAGTACGGTTATCTCAGCGTCTTCAATGACGAGCAGATCGCCAGGAGCTCTCATATGACGATCGGACGGCTTGCGACATTCGGTTGTGCCGCAACGCAGACTCTCGGTCCCGTGACATTCCTGCGCGGCGCACAGTTGCAAACGGCAGCGGTGAACGGCAACGCGTTGACGGGAACGGTCATCTTTGCAGGCGACATCGAGCTCGCCGGCACGGCGCAGGACGACATACGCACGAGTGGTACGTTCCTGTTGCAGGGCATCCGCACCATGAGCGCGACCTCAGGTTACGGCGTTTGGCGTGACCTCAGCGGTCCCGGGCAGAAGACTGTCGGCGGGGGAATCATCCTCAACGGCGTTGCCGACGGCGACGGCACCTTCAGCACGGTGCTCGATTTCACGCAGGCCACGTACGACGGCTCAACCACGATCAACGGTGGAGGCGTCAGGCTCGACGCATCACGGTCTGCGGTCGATCTGCGCAACGGAACGTACGCCGGTCACTGCAGGTCACTCACAGCGGAAGGCGGCGTGCTCTATCTTCATAGCTATCTCGGTGGCGTGACGTCGGACGGCGACGTGACGCTTGCTCCGCCGGTCATCGTGGCGTACGAGGTCGGCATCCCGATGAAGATGATCGGCGCGCTCGACCTCGGCGGTGCGAACCTGCAGATCGATACCAACCCGGCGTTCAACTACGGCACGGTGTACAAGGTCGTCGACAACACGAGCACGAACCCTGTGACCGGCATCTTCGCGAATCTTCCTGAAGGAGCACTGATCGCCAATCGCTACAGGATCTCGTACACGGGCGGCGACGGAAACGACGTTACGCTCACCGACGTTGGACTGATTCCCTCGACGGTATCGTGGACACAGTCGCCGATTTACCCGCAGACCGGAACGCCGATCGATTTCACTGCCACGGTGAGCGCGTTTCCGCAGACGCCGACCGGCACAGTCACGTTCTCTGTAGGCAAAACGGTGCTCGGCACCGCGCAGGTGACCAACGGTGTCGCGAAACTGACCGCCGGTGCGTCGCTGCCGCGCGGTCACTACCTGGTCACGGCCGCCTACAGCGGTGACTCGCGCGTTGCGCCGGCGACGAGCGGCGGCGGGAGTCTGTACGTCGTCGCCCCAACGCCAACGCTTACCTCGATCGAGCCGTCGACGATCACCGCCGGAGTGAAGAGGACGCTGACCGTTCACGGAACCAACTTCGTCGATGGCAGTTACGTGTTGTTTTCCTCGTTCGGATACGCAGGGGAATTGGTCTCACCGACCGAGCTGCGCGTCGACTACACGCCATATGCATCCGAGTCCGACTATCAAGTCGACGTGTGGGTGAGTCAGCCGGATCCCTACGGCACGCAGGAATCGGCGCACCTGAAGTTGAACGTCACCGGCGTAAAGAAGCCGCCGTCGCCGTTCACGTTTGCCAGCGACCTCACGACGACAGTGACGGGAGTGACGCCGGGTGCTCTGACATTCTGGTTCGCCGTGGCTCGCACTGGAAATATCCTCTACAACATCGAAACCATTGTGACCGACACCGATCACGACGGCAGCGTAACACTGCCATTCCCCTTCAAGGTCACCACATTGCCGCCATTCGGTACCTGGCTCGTCGCTGATCTCAGCGCGCACGTCATCGTCTCCGACAATCCAAGCCGCACCGCATCCGAGGCATCGCCATTCCCACCGAAAGCATTCCTGCGCGATGGCGATGGGAATTACACCCACGTTCAGCTCCCTGCGGGCGGCTCCCTCCCCTCGAAATTTGCGTGGGCGCGCCCAGGCATCGGCGCATGGATCGCGGTCATGGCCGACACCGCCCCTGTCGATGAAGACGGCGGTCCGAACGGGCGCGTCACGTTCGAAACGGGGGCGATGAAGCAGACTATCGGCACGACCGTACCTCCGCCGGCCAACGGAATTCAGGCAGGCGATATGTTCCTGGGCATCGACGGTTTTGGACAGGCATGGTGGGGTGATGCAGTCGACGTTCATCTGTCCGAGTCGAACGGACCGGGCACGCTCGGATTCGCCGTTGCATCGACGGATGCGCTCGAAAACTCCGGCAGCGCGAAGATTCTCGTCGAGCGTACGGAAGGAACCGACGGTGCGGTTACCGTGCGGTATGCGACGGCAGACGGCACTGCAATCGCCGGAAGGGACTACATCGCACAGAATGGAACGCTGACATTTGGTCCGGGCGAGATATTCAAGACCATCTCCATTCCGCTGGTCGACAATCAAACATACGGCGGTGGCGGTCAGTTCAACGTGAATCTGTCGAACTCTGCCGGCGCGTCCATTGGAGTGGCGACGAACACGGTCAATATCGAAGATGACGAACCTCCTCCGGTGTTGTCGCTGCAGTTGCCGTCGACATCCGTTCCCGAAGGGAATGCCGGACAGGTCGGGATTCCCATCACCGTTAAGCTGACCGGCACGACGACCTTGCCGGTGACGGTGAACTGGTATTTCAGCGAAGGGCAGTTCGGCGCCGCGCACACCGGCGAACTTCAGTTCGCACCGGGCGAGACGCAAAAGACATTCACCGCCTCGTACACCGCGAACACCACCCCGGAGCCGAATCGCATCCTGAGCCTGCATCTCTGGAATGCGCAAAATGCCACCGCTTCGACAGATTCGGTAACCATGACCATCGTCGACGACGACTTCGCTGGTGTTTCCGTCGCCGACGCGTCCGTTGTGGAGGGTGCAGGGAAAGTCATCGTGCCGCTGCAACTCTCGCGTGCTTCGCTGAAGCCGGTCACCGTCACGTACGAAACGCGCAATGGAACCGCGGTCGCCGGCGTCGACTACGTTGCGACGAGCGGCACGATCACGGTCGGCCAGGGTTCGTCGATCACGATTCCAATTCTCAACGACACCGTCCACGAGCCACTCAAGGCGTTCGAAGTCGTGCTCACGTCGGTGAACGGCGGAATGCTCGACCGCTCCGTTGGTGCCGTGATCATCGTCGACGACGACGCAGATTCGCCTCCACCTCCGACGTCCCCGCGTCGTCGAACCGTACGGCATTGAAAAGAATGGAACCGTTGCCGATGCAAGGTCACATTTCATCAGACCGAGAACGTCCGCTACGCCGCCGGCGGTAGCGTTGTAGTGATCGACGGCCTCGGTACGGATGCAGCGGGCAAACAGGTGCACCACGCGTTCGCCGCAGTCTCCTTCGACACGGTGCCGGGGAAATACAGTTGGCGCGCTTACACGGCAGCCAACAGAGAGGTTGGTGTCGAGCCGCGGATCGGCGACAGGATACTGGCCTGGGGATTCCCCACCCCCGTGGGGCAGACACGCTTCACCATCGCAGGGAAAAAGCGATCCCCCAGCCCTCTAAGAAGAGCATGAAACAACGGGTGCTGCGTGCTGCCGTTTTCCTTTTCGTCATTCTCGCGGCGAGAGCGAATGCCGGTGAAGGGCCCGACATACGTGGTCTTCTTTCGAAGACGAAACATCGCATTTTCGAGGCGCGAATCGCCGGCGTTGCATTCCGGCCCGGACCTCTAACTACGTTGGGCAACAGCGGCGATGCGGAGCTTATCAATGCGGTTTCGTACTGGCTACGCACTGGAAACGAGTACGAAGTGCGCTTAGGCGCTCGCCTGAGCTCCACGGATGACATTCTGAAGCTGAAGTTCGAAAAAAAGTACGACTTCCGCAATATCGAGCCCGAGGTGTGGGCCAACATCGCCATCGCGAAAGCCGTCAGCGGAGATTACCGGGGCGGAGCCGAGATGCTCGAGGCGGGTGCGCTGCTCTACCTCCACTTCGATCGGAAAACGATCGACGCTGCATTCAGGATGCGAAGTGACGCAGTCACGGTGCGGATTCAACAGGCACACACAGACGACGATGTCCGTACCCTACTGGACGCTCTCGCAACCGTACCCGCACCCGCACCACGGGCATTGGGGCCGGTCGCCGAAGCGCACTTCAATAGAGGGCTGATCCTCGAGAAGCTCGGCCTGAATCAGACGGCGATTGCGAGTTATCGCCAATCCCTACTCCAAGCCGGTGACGAGAGCTGGAACGAAGAAACGAATCGGCGAATCAGTCAGATTTCGCAGCCGTCGCGAGAGGATCGTTGGCAAGAGGCACACGCTCAGTTGCTAGCGGCGTCGCGCTCGGGAACCTCCCGGCGCTGCGTGACATCGTTCGCCTCTTTCCCGACTTCGCGGAAATAGCCGTCGAAAGAGATTTCCTGGTGCAGTGGGCTCGTGCTGCGCTGGTAGGACAGGCGGGCGAGGATACGCCAGCTCTGGTGGTGGCCCGCATGGTGGGTGCCGCTCTGCGCGACTCGTTCGCTGAGCCTCTTGTTGCCGATACCGTCCTAGCGATTGACGAAAGCATCCGCAGCAACGACACGCGTCGGATCGCGAGCTTAGCTCGAGGCCACTTGCTCTATGCGCAGGCGCATGATGCGGTGGCGTTCGAGGAAGCGGCCCGCGCATTGGATCATGGCAGAAGCCCGATGGTTAATGTTGCCCGCTACTTAGCGATCACCAGCCAGTTCGATGCAGTCCATGTCGAGCAGTCGCTAGCGCAGCTTTCGCAACTCGAACGCAACGTCAGCCCGACCTATCGCGGCTTGCAAGCCATGGTCAATTCCGCGATCGGACACTGCCTCGCGGAGCGAGGGGACTTCGATCGGGCGCTGGACCTTTACATTTCCGCCGAACACGTATTCGAAGCTACGGGCGTACCAGATGGCATCGCATGCATGCGGACTTACGCCGCGCACATGCTCACGCTCATGGGCCATCCCGTAGAGGCATGGCGCGTGCGCAGGCCTGCGCTGCGATTGGCGGACGCCAGCGGAGATCCCGTTCTCGTGGAGTTTGTCCTGGGCCGGACGGCGTCGGATGAGTTCTTCAATAGGGAGGAGTTTCGAGCGTTAGCGCTATACGAATCGGTGCTCCCCTTGCCGCCTCTATATGCATCGCCGCATCCGGGACATCCCGGCTACAACGAATGGCGCAACCCTGCTCCTTTGCTCTCGAGGCAAGTCATGCTGGACTCGCTGGCTGGCCGGCCGCTTCCACCGACGGTCCAGAACGATCTTCGATTCGCTCAAGCAATCAGCATCTGCTACCGGCGGCCCGAGCAAGCAGAAAAACTACTTTCAGAGGTGATTGACTTCGACGAGGCGACTGGCCGTATCGCGATGCTTCCTTACGTTTATTTCTACCGTGGGATTGCGCGGCGAGAGGCGAAGAAGGAAGACGATGCGATCAGCGACTTGAACCATTCGATCTCGGTGCTCGAGGCGCGGCGCAGGAACATCAACAGGCGAGACTTGCGGAATCTCTGGTTTCGCACCGCCGACGATCCGTTCCACGAGCTCATGAATCTGTACTGGAACCGCGGGGATGATGGCGCGGCTTTCGCTCTTGGCGAACGGCGGCGAGGTCTCGTCTTTCTGGATGGCGTGAGCGTGGCCACGGACGCGGTGAATCCGCTAACGGCAGAACAAATATCCACTCGACTGGACCCCGGTACCGCAGTGATCGTATTCACTGCATCGCCTCGATATTCACTGTCGACGCTGATTGAAAAAGACCGCGTCGTAATGCATCGCCTTCCAGGAACCGGCGTGTTTCTTGACCGAAAAAGGAGGCTCCGCGCGGCAATTGAGAAAGATCAGCTGCCCGACATCCATTCGATCGCGGAAGAGCTTTACGACCTTCTGGTTGCGCCGCTAGGGATCAATGCCAGCCGTATTCAGCGTCTGGTTGTGGTCGCCGACCAGCCACTGCACGACCTACCATTCGCGGTTCTTCGCGATCGTAAGGCCAATAAATACCTGATCGAACAATTTGACCTCGTACGCGTAGCAAGTGCGTCTGTCTATGCACAAGCCAAAGGCAATATTCTCGAGCGGCTCGAGACTGTTCTCGCGATTGGTGATCCCGCATTCGATCAAAATATCTGTCCATCCTGTCCGGCATTGCCGGGGGCACGAACCGAAGCGCTTGCCGTGGCGCGTCAGTACCCACGATCTCGCACGCTTGTCGGAGCGGACGCGACGTTCGACCAATTCGCAGCGGGAGTGCAAGCCGCCGATGTCATCCACATCGGAACCCATGCTGTTCCAAGTGTCGAAGAGCGGCAGGTCCTGAATCTTCTGCTCGCACCTTCTGGCCAGCATCCTGGCACATGCAGCGTCGGAGAAGCCGCCGGTTTACCACTGAAGAAGGGAAGCATTGTTGTGGTGTCCGGGTGCCAAACGGCTGCGAGTCGCGAACCCGGTACCCTGAGAGACTTTGCGGGTTCATTCCTCGCCGCCGGCGCGCGCCATGTGGTGGCGACCCTTTGGGATGTCGACGACGACCAGTCGCGTACCTTTGCGCTCGTATTTCACCGCGAGTTGCGACGTTGCCATAATGCCGTTACGGCAACTCGTGAAGCACAACTCTCCATGTTACGGTCGTCGGATCGGCAACATCGCAGCCCGCGTGCGTGGAGCGGGTTTCAGGTTTTCAGCGTCGGATCTTGACTGTAGTGGCAGGGGACGCGCGCGGCCCGGCGCCTCGGCCCCACAGCGCGTAAAGGGCTCGGCGACCCCGTCGCGGGCCTACCGCGAGCAGCAAAAGATCGCAAATGTGCGCCAGGAAGCGGAGCTTCGCGCACCGCTCAAGAATCTTGTCATAGAGTGCTGAATCGCATCGCCCGACACCGAGGTGCGCGTCATAGGTACGGAACTCCTCGAGGTTAGGTGCTGGGACCACGCGATAGCGCAACCAGGCAACGCCGCAACCCAGTCACCCAACGGCTTTAAAGTCGCCGCTGGATGATTCAGGCGGAGAGGACTCCCCTCACCCCCGCCGCGCTGCCTCGATCGTGGCAATGTCGATCTTCGTCATCGTCATCATCGCTTCGAAGGCACGTTTTGCTTCACCGCCACCAGCGGCGAGCGCGTCCGTGAGCGCGCGTGGGGTGATCTGCCAGGAGAGACCCCAGCGGTCCTTGCACCAGCCACATTGGCTTTCCACGCCACCATTGTTGACGATCGCGTTCCAGTAGCGGTCCGTCTCTTCCTGATCGTCCGTCGCGATCTGGAACGAAAAGGCCTCGCTGTGCTTGAACATCGGGCCGCCGTTGAGACCGAGACAGGGAATGCCTACGACGGTGAACTCCACGGTCAGTACATCGCCCTTTTTGCCGCCCGGGTAGTCCCCGGGCGCCTGGTGAACGGAGGTCACCTCGCTATCCGGGAAGGTGGCTGCGTAGAAACGCGCCGCCTCAGCCGCGTCGTGGTCGAACCAGAGGCAAAGCGTGTTCTTTCGCTTCATGTTTGTCGGTCTCCCTTGTGCTCGATCAGCGGAGATGGTGGCCGAGCCTCGGGCAACCAGCGCCGCCGGCCGTGCCGGCCTACGTTCCGCTCTTCCACCCGGCCACGCGCTTCTCGAACGCCGTCGTGTCGACGCTATCGGCTTTGCCTATGGCGATTGCCTGATCGGCAGCGGCAAGGGCTTCGTCCTTCCTCCCCGCGTTGTGCAGGATGTTGGCTTTGGCGGAAAGACCTCGAAACGTCGGCTTGGTCTTGATCGACTGATCGACGTACTTCAGCGCCTCGTCCCAATTCTTGTCGTTGGCGTACGTATTGGCCGCCTGGAGGGGAAAGACTTCGTTCGCCGGATTTGCAGCGATCAGCGCGTCGGTCCTGGCGCGCCACACCGCCTTCACGTCCTTCACTTCGACGGTGAACGGTACGCTCACCTTCTCCCAGCGCAAATTGACCGTGGCCGTATTCGCCGTCACCGGGTCGAAGTTGTACGCCAGCAACTCCTGACTCTCCGGAACCGGTTTCGGCGTTGCCTTCACGCGGAGCGCGTCCTTTTTCGAGTCGTACGTGAACGCCCCCCACTGTCCGGAATCGTTGTTGAAGATGATCGTCCAGTCGGCCTTCCCGGGAATCGCTTCCAGGCTGTAGGTGCCGGCCTTCAGCGGTTGACCGTTGATCAGGACGTCGTCGGTGACCTGAAACACCGTCGCGTCATTCGCGCCGGCGCGCCAGACATGGTTGTATGGAACGATCGGCTCGCCGGGCTTTCGCTCGTTCTGGTTATCGAGGGTGGCGTCGCCCTTCGCGCGCGTCTCCATCGAGGGAGGAGCATCGGCAAAGATGGTGCGACCCTTGATCGCAGGACGATAGTAGGTGATCGTCACGTCGGTGACGCCGATCGTCTGCGTGACGCTGGCTTTCTGGCTGGGATAGAGCGGTTTGTATTGCGTCAGCGGTTGTTGCGCGGTTGCGAACGTCGCACCCAGGAGAATCAAAAAGGCGGCGATCGAGAAGCTCGTCAAGCGTTTGCGGTTGATCATTGCGGCACTCCTTCGTTCAAACGTGAGCGCACATTATCGTTGAGCCGCCGCCGGTTTGACGGACATTGACAGGATTGTGTCCGTGATCGGAATCCCGAGGTGAACTGCTCGGAGCGCTGAATCGAGGGTTCGAGTTGCCATCTCCCGAGCCAAGCACAGCAGCTCGCTTCGCAGCTTATCCTGCCCGGAAGCAAGCAAGGCTCGGCAGGACGAGTGGCGAGGTTGACGTAATTACGTTCAGGATGGCCTGCCGGATGTAGGTCGGCTTCACATTTCATCGGGCCGGGATCGGGATACGTGCGCGATCCCGCCTGATCTCCATTCGATCCTTTAGCACCCAGTGCCTCTCACCTTGACACTGCTTCCCGCCCCAGAGACGATACGCGCCGTTCCGTGTCCAACGCCCTCCGCAGAACTGCGCTTGGCTTCGCCGTGGTCATTGCCGCGTCGGCGATCCTGTTGCTTGCCGACCTGCAGCATCGCGAGCGCGCGCGTGCCAGGATCGCGGGGCACAAGTGGAAGGTCTACTTCGTCCAGTACAACGACGTGATCGACGTCAAGGACGCTCAGGCCGGAGTGCTGGAAGGCCTGGCAGAGTCGGGCCTGGTGGATGGGCGCGACTACCAGGTCGAGATCCTGAACGCGCAGGGTGACATGGCCACCGTGTCCGCGCTCGTCGATGCCGCCATCACCGCTCGTGCGGATATGCTCATCACCTTCTCCACGCCGACGCTCCAGGCGGCGCTGCGCCGGGCGCAGAACGTTCCGGTGGTCTACAACTACGTCTCGTCGGGCCTGAAAGCGGGAGCAGGGAAGAGCAATACCGATCACGCCCCGAATGTCACCGGCGTCAGCCTCCTTCCGGCGAATGACGAGGCGCTTGCCATTCTGAAGACGAACTTCCCTGTCATCCGCCGATTGGGCACGCTCTACTGCCCCGCGGAGACGAACATGGTCAACGCGAAGATCGCGCTCGACGAGTCGGCGAAACGAGCAGGGTTCGAGATTGAGTACGTCCCGGCGGAAACGGCGACCGACGTTCCCGACGCCGCCGCGGCGCTGATGTCGCGCGACATCGATGCCGTGCTGCAGATTCCCGGAAACCTCACCGCCTCGGCGTTCGGAAGTATCAGCGAAGCCGCGCGGCGCGCGCATATTCCGGTCTTCGCTTTCCAGAAATCGCAGGCCATCGGCGGCGCCATGGTGGTGGTGGCCCGCGACTATCGCGACAGCGGCCGCCATGCCGCACATCTCGCGGCGCGGATCATCCGAGGGGAGAATCCGGCAACGATTCCGCTGGAGGATTTCGGAAAAACCAGCTTGATCGTAAACCTCGATGCCGCGCGCGCGCTGAACATCTCCCTGCCACCCGTACTCGTGCGATCGGCGAAGGACGTCATTGGAGCTGCCGGTGGAAATCGTTAAAACACGGTCCGGCGGCGTCGTTCACCTTCGGCTCATCGGCCGTCTGGACAACCACTGGTCGCAGTCGCTCGATGAAATGCTTCACGAAGCCGCACGTGAAGGTGCGCGGCACGTGCGGCTCGATTTCTCAGGCGTGACCTATCTCAGCTCGGCCGGCGCCGCCATTCTGCTGAAGCACCATCGCGAAGCGATGGCCCTCCAGGGGTCACTGGAGATTTCCGCGGCCTCGGAGCGGGCGCGGAGCACGCTCCGGCTCATGGGCTTCGTCGAGCTCCTCGTCGCGGGTGCGGGCACGGGCGCGTCGCGGCGAAAGACGCTGTCCATTCCGCTGCCGCTCGAGTCCGAGAGCGCGACGTACGAGAGCCGCGTGCTCGACGGGAAGAAGTCCGTCTGCTCCGTGATCGGCAATCCGGACCTGCAGGCACAAGCCTCACCGATCTCCATCTACCGGGACGTCTTCGCGCTTGGCGTGGGAGCGCTCGGCGCAAACCAGGAGGAGTGCCGCGATCTCTTCGGCGAATTCGTCGGGGCCGCCGGCGGCGCCGCGTTCATGCCAACCGACGGTACGGCCACACCCGATTACATGCTCAGTACGCCGATGGGCCTCGTTCCGACGATTCAGGCGTTGCAGGCGATCACATTTCGGGGCTCGCCGAGTTACCAGTTGCGCTTCGAGGCGAATGCGCCGGACGCGGGCGTTCCGCTGAGCGACATCGTGCGCGCCTCCGTTTCACTGGCCGGCACGCCGACGGTCGGAATCGTCATGGCCGCGGACATCACCGGTCTCGTATGCGCGCGCTTGCGGCGCTCGCCGGCGCCTGGCGGCGCCGTGCATTTCGATTTCCCCGCCGTGCGGGAATGGTTGTCGTTCACGCCCGAGCGGGAATTCGCGCGCTTCAGCTCTCTCGTCGTCGGAGTGGCATCGGCATCGCCGTCCGCCTTGCTCGCGCCGTTCCTCCGGCCGGTCAGCGACGAGCACCACGGACACTTCCACGCCGTTGTGACCGCCTTCCGGTCGCTCCCCCGCGGGAAACTGCCGGTTGCCGACATCGTTTCCGCCTGGCTTCAACCGCGAAGCGTGATCTCGGTGGTTCACCTCCTGCGCGACGCCAGACCGATCGAAGGCGCGGGCGAGAGCGCATTCCAGCGCGGTGCCTGCTGGATCTTTCCGATCGCCGCGCGACAAGAGTCGCCTCTTGATGGAGGAAACGCGTGAACCTGCTGCTGTCCGCCTGGACGATCGGCCTGATCCTGTCGCTGCTCGCGCTCGGGGTCTACATCAGCTACCGCGTATTCAAATTCGCCGACATCACCGCGGACGGCTCCATCACCTTCGGCGCGGCGGTGGCGGCGTCGATGCTCACGCACGGCCGGCATCCGCTTGCGGCCAGCGGCGCGGCCTTTGTCGCGGGCGCCCTGGCGGGGATCTGCACGGGCGTCCTCCATACGCGTTTCAAAATCAATCAGTTGCTGTCCGGAATCCTGGTCATGACCGCGCTTTACTCGATCAATCTGCACGTGATGGGGCAGAGCAATCTGCCGCTGCTCTCCGCCACGACGCTGGCCACCTACGCGCAGGACCTCGGACGCTGGATCAGCGGTCACGATTCGGCAATGCTGCTCGGATGGCCTGTGAGCACGCGCGACCTCGGATCGCTGCTGCTCGCGGCGGCCATCGTTCTCGTCATCGCCCTGATCTTGTGGCTCTTCTTCAAGACGAACCTCGGCAGCGCCATGCGCGCGTCGGGCGACAACGAACAGATGATCCGCGCTCTCGGCGTCAGCGTCGAGAACATGATCGTCATCGGCCTGGCCATCTCGAACGGCCTGGTGGCATTCGCCGGCGCGCTGCTGGCGCAGTACCAGGGTTTTGCGGATGTTCAGATGGGAATCGGGATGATCGTGTGGGGCCTTGCCAGCGTCATCATCGGCCGTGCTCTCATCGGATCGGACAGCGTCGGCGCCGCGCTGACCGGCACGATCCTGGGGTCGGTGCTCTTCCGCCTGATCATCGCGCTGGCGTTGCGCTGGGGCCTGAATCCGAACGACCTCAAACTGGTTACGGCGATCTTCGTCTTCGGCGCGCTGGTCCTCCCGGCGGCCATGCAGAAAGTGAGACGGCATGCTGCAGCTTCGTGAGTTGCAGAAGACCTTCTTCGCCGGTACGCCGAACGAAGTGCGCGCCCTTCGCGGCGTATCGCTGCAGATCGAGGAAGGCTCGTTCGTCACCGTGATCGGCACGAACGGCTCCGGAAAATCGACGCTGCTCAATGCCGTGGCCGGCAGCTTTTTCGTCGACGGCGGCGCAATCGCCATCGCCGGACGCGACGTCACCCGCTGGCCGGAGCATCGCCGCGCCGCAATGATCGGGCGCGTTTTTCAGAATCCGTTCAGCGGCACCGCGCCGACGATGACGGTGGCGGAGAACCTCGCGCTCGCCGCCCGACGCGGCCTCGGGCGCGGACTGGGAAGCCTGCTGCCGGCACGCCTGCAGAACGAGTTGCGCGACCGTGTGGCAACACTGAATATGCAGCTCGAGACGCGCATGCACAACCCGATCGGGACCCTTTCGGGCGGGCAGCGCCAGGCGTTGACGCTGCTCATGGCCACATGGCTCCGCCCCGATGTCCTCTTACTCGACGAGCACACGGCCGCCCTCGATCCGAAGAGTGCCGACCAGATCGTGCGGCTCACCGAGCGGATCGTGTCGCAGCATCGCCTGACGACGCTGATGGTGACGCACTCGATGCAACAGGCGGCGACGCTCGGGGACCGGATCGTGATGATGAATCAGGGCAGCGTCCTGGCCGACTACGCGGGCACGCTTCGTAGCCACGTGCGCGCGGAAGATCTGGTGCGTCGTTTCGACGAGATCCGGCGTGACGAGCAACTCGATGCATCCGCCGCGGAGATGCTGCGGGAGAACTACGTGTAGGCCGGCACGGCCGGCTGCGCTGGTTGCCCAAGGCTCGGCCACCATCTTCGCCCCATCGTTCTGCCGCGCAGACTGCCAGACAGCGTCCGGGCTATAGGGAACCGGCTAACTGACCGAAATTTCAGCGTAGCGTCAAGACTCCAGCATTTCGCTGAGCTTGCGCACGATATCGGTCCATCCTTTACGGTGAGCCTCGACCTTCCTGGCCGGCAATCTTCGGTGAGTGAGCGTTAGTTCCGTGCCGTTATCCCTCTCCTGAAGCTCGATCGTGACCACGCTCGGCTGGAGATCGGTGTTCGAAGAGATCCAGGTGAATGAGAGCAGCGAGGGGGGGTCGATGATCAGGTACTCGCCCCAGTGATCGGCGTCGCCCCGGCCGTGAGCCATGACGATGCGGAACTTCCCGCCGACGCGTGGATCGATCTCAACGGTCGTGTGCGCGACGTCGCCCGGCTGCATCCATTGGGCGAGGCTCTTCGGATCGAGCCAGGCGGCCATGACCCGTTCCCGACGGACGGGGATGAAGCGCCGGATGACTACAGCATCGTCGGGTTCGTCGCTCATCGACCTGATCGTTTCTTCCGCTTCGGCGGCGGCTGGCCGGTGAGAAAGGCTTCCAGGGCGTCGAGGCGCATCTCCCAGAACTCTCGGTAATGATCGAGCCACCGGGCCGCATCGCGAAGCGGCTTCGGGTTCAGACGAAGCCGATGCTCGCGTCCGGCCACCGTCCGCTCGATCAGTCCAGCGCGCTCGAGAACCTTGACATGTTTGGAGATGCCGTTGAACGAAATCGAGAACTCATCGACGACCTGGCCGACGTTGACCTCGCCGTTCGCAAGCATGGCCAGGATGGCACGGCGCGTCGGATCCGCGATCGCTCCGTAAACATGATCAAGGTTGTGTTCAACCACTCGGTTGAATATTATCACACCGTGAATTGGAGGTGAATGCATGACGAACGGTACGGAGAAACGTCCGGTGGTGTCACACAAGGAGTGGCTGGCGGCGCGAAAGGCGTTTCTGACGAAGGAAAAGGAATTCACTAAGCTCCGCGATGAACTGAGCCGGCAGCGGCGCGAGCTGCCGTGGGAGAACGTCGAGAAGCGGTATGTCTTCGACGGTCCTGAGGGAACGGTGACGCTCTCCGAGCTGTTTGGGGAGAGGAATCAACTCGTCGTCTACCACTTCATGTTCACGCCGGAGTGGGACGAGGGTTGTCCACACTGCTCGTTCTGGGCGGACAACTTCAACGAGATCATCGTTCACCTGAATCAGCGCGATGTGTCGTTTGTCGCTGTCTCCCGCGCATCGTTGCCGAAAATCGAAGCGTTCCGGAAGAGGATGGGTTGGACATTCACATGGCTCTCCTCCGACGACGGGGATTTCAACTACGACCTTGGGGCATCGTTTCGCTCTGAAGAAGTCGAGAGCGGCGCACTCGTCTATAACTTCGGAACGGCGAAACCAGGTCACACCGACCGCGAGGGCGTCAGCGTGTTCTACAAAGACCGGAACGGCGACATCCTTCACACCTACTCGGCGTTTTCGCGCGGAATCGACATGTTCAATACCGCCTATCACTACCTCGACATCGCCCCGAAGGGACGGGACGAGGATCGCCTGCCGTTTACCCAGGAATGGGTCCGGCACCACGACCGGTACGGACAATAGCGGGGCAACCGAAACTCAACGATGTCGAGCGAACGAGCATTTCTCGCCACATCGGCGCTGCTGTTCATGGCCAGTGCCGCAGGCACAATCGTTCTTTGCCGCTCGATGTCCGGCGGCATGGCCATGCCTGGCGGCTGGACGATGTCGATGGCGTGGATGCGAATGCCGTCCCAGACCTGGCTCGGCGCGGCGGCAATGTTCATGCTGATGTGGGTGACGATGATGGTGGCGATGATGCTGCCGTCACTCGCACCGATCCTGCGGCATCGGCGCGAAAGGCGGTGGCTCATCGCGGCCGCCTACTTCTTCATCTGGACGATCTTCGGCGTCATTGCATACGCGATCGGCCTTGCGTTGGCGGCAGCCGAAATGCGCGTGCAAGGCCTCGCCCGCGCGGTTCCCGCCGCGGCCGCTTCTGTGCTTCTTCTCGCGGGCTTGGTGCAGATCACTCCGTGGAAAGCGCAACACCTTGCGTGCTGCCGCGTTGTAACTATGCCGATGGCGCCCGGCATCCGAGGAGCGTGGAACGAGGGCATTCGCCTGGGCGTGCACTGCATCCTCTGCTGCTCGGGTCTGATCGTAGTCCTGCTCGTCCTCGGCGTCATGAATCTTGCCGTGATGGTCTTTGTCTCCGCGGCCATTACGATCGAGCGTCTCGCCCCGCATCCCGAAATCGTTGCGCGCGCAATCGGCTTCGCGGTCATCGCCGCGGGCGCGATCGTGGCGTTCATTTGACGTGGCCTCAGACTTTCTTTCGCAGGCTGCGCTCGAGTGCCTTCGCTTGGCGCAGCCAGGCGCGGTCGCGCCGCTTCTGATAGGCGGGCATGGTCATGTCACGCATGGCGATCCCGCTGGCGATCTCCAGAGCATCGGCCGGCCGGCCGTGGTCGGCGAAGAACTGCGCCGCGCTGACCAACGGCTCCGCGCCGGTTGCACTCTGGGCGATCCTATCGAATACGACCATCGCTTCTTCGGTGCGGCCCAGTCTCGCAAGTGCCTGCCCGAGTAGACAGGCAGCCCTGGAGAAATCGTACTTCCAGTCGGCGGCCGTCACGCGGCGAAGATCGGCGACCGCGGCTTCGTCCTCGCGCAGCTCGAATTCCGCAATGCCGCGGCGGTAGAAGGGATCGATCGAGTCTGTGCGCACGGAGAGAGCCCGATCGAAAGCGTCCCGAGCCTCGCGGTACCGCTTCTCCTCGAGCAGCAGCTCCCCGAGCTCCTCGTAGTTCCCTGCTGACGGATTCTCGATCACCAGCGCTCGCAGAATGTGAACCCGTTTCCGGCGTCCGGGACCGCGCAGGGTTCTCTGAACATTGCGAAAATCAGGCAGTCCTTCGATGAGAAAGTAGGCGAGCGCTCCGATGATCCCTCCGATGATGATGATAAAGAGCCAGAACGCCTCGGGGCGTTTGCGCGACCAGTGAATGACCGCTGCCACCTGGAAGATGAAGCCGTAGCCAAAGAGGTGCCCGATCGATGACCCGATCCACGACCCATGCGACACTCCCTGCTGACCAAGGGCGGCCAGCGTGGAGCATAGAAACAGCAAGCCGAGAGCGCTGCGGAGTTTCATCTTTCGGATCGCCGCCGCGGAGCGCGGACACTTCCTTTCGAAGGTTGGATTTGCCGGAGCAGGATACGCCGTACGGCGCGGCTGGCCCAACGTGCGTTTGCAGATTGTGGCGGAGCACGATCAGTCCGGCTCCTGCCTTTCAACATCAGCGGCGTTACCGCTTCGCGGCGTGCCGGCGAGGCGGACGGCAAGGTCCGCGGTTCAGGATGACCGACACCGTTTGGTCGTTGTTCGCCGTCACGATGTCGAGGTAGCCGTCACCGTTCACATCGGCGATGTCGAATGCGTTGACCGGGCCGCCGGCGTCGATCGCCACTCCCTCGCCGAACCCACCCGCTCCATCGCCTCGGTAGTAGTAGAGGGTCGTCGACTGGAAATCGCTGACGACGAGGTCGGCTCGGCCGTCGCCATCGAGGTCCCTCACACGCATAAGCGCCGGAAAACCGAGCTTCCGCGGATAGGCAAGCTGCCTCCGTTCCCGAAAAGTGCCATCGGCGTTTCCCAGCGTGACGAAGATTGGCTCGAACATCGATCCGTTGTCATTCGTATCGACCACGTCGGCGATTCCATCGCCGTTCACATCCGCGAAGGTACTGCTCAGATCGAAGCCTGGTCCCGCCGTCAGGCGGGAGACGGAGAGGTCACCGTTCACGTAACGGAGAACCCCAAGATTCCCCGAACGCTCGCTGACAAGGATCTCCATCACTCCGTTGATCGTACGCAGCGACGGCCAATTACCGTTCGCCAGCCCTGTCTCGAACGTCGTCTTCGGCCCAAGGACTCCGTCACCAAGCCCTCGAAAAAGATGCATCCGAACCGGATTCCCGGAGCCGAACGAAAGACTGATGACATCGGGCGTTCCATCATGGTCGAAGTCAGCGATAAGCGAAGGACCCCCGTGGGTTGCGGTTCCGTACGGAGTTCCCCGATCGAACTGGAGAGGCCCTGTGGCGAGATAGACGACGATGCCGGGCGCCCAATAGTTGGATACCAGAAGGTCCGGAACATGGTCGCGGTTGAGATCGCCCACATCCTGCAACTCCTCCCCCAAGCCGCTGGCCACCAGCCGTTCCGCGGCAAAGGTGCCGTCGCCACGGTTCGGCAGAAGCGAGAACGCACCGAGCTCGTCGATGTGATTGCCGGACACGATGATCTCCGGCGCTCCATCGCCGTCGAGATCACGTACGAGCACGATCTTGTCCGCCGACGAGGCGTAACGTACGGGAGCCTGAACTCCCGCCCAACCGATGCAGTCCGCGACCAGCGCCTCGGCCGTGATGAATGAACAGACAAGAGCGAAAATGCGCACGAAGATCATGTCGAAGATTACGCGGCCCGAACAGCGCTCCTCCGACCGCGGAGTCTATGACCGTGGTGTGAAGGCTTCGACGACGATTCGCGAACGTTTGGTGAGCATTCGTTGTCGCCGAACAACGTCGCCCAATCTTCCGCAACAGGACGAGGCGCAGCTACCCTCACCCGCCCACGATGATGTTGTGCGTCTCGATGAACTCCGGAGTACCGGCATCGACGCCGAGATCCTGAAGGATCGGCATCAGCGTCTGTCCGAAGCGCTCGAAATTCTCTTTCGTGTCCCAGATGTCGGACACGCGTAGCTCGTCGAGCGACCCGAACGCGACGTGAAAGAGCCTTCCCTGCGGCGAGCCGGCGCCGGCGGCATTGAGGCGTTTGATGACCTCGTCGTACTTTTGCGACGACATGGATTTCGGAACGAAGCGAACGACGTACGGCATGCGAGTCTCCCTTCTCTTAGACCAATGATACGGGGCCGGCCGCCGTTCGGACGTATCGCGCCACCAAACCGCATTTCTTCGGAACTTCAGCGAGAGACGGTAAGATCCCGGCGGGATTGCAACCGCAACGATGAACGAATATCAACTGAAGCAGGCCATCGTGCGCGTCGCCCGGCGTCTCGATCAGAAGGGAATCCTCACCTCGACGGACGGCAACCTTTCGGCCCGGCTCGATGACGGGGGGACGCTGATTACGCCGAGCGGTTCGTGCAAGGGCGAGCTCGAGCCGGAGAAGATCGTGCGGCTGTTTCGGGACGGCACTCCGCGGCACGGGCGTCCTTCCTCGGAGATCGCCCTGCATCGGATGATCTACGAACGCCGGCCCGACGTCCGGGCCATCGTCCACGCGCATCCGCCCTACGCGACGGCATACGCGGTCGCGGGGATGGCGCTGGACCAGCCGATTCTCTCGGAGGCCATCCTCACGCTGGGACGGGTGCCGGTGGCGTCGTACGCGATGCCGACCGCCGAGGAGCTCGCGCGCAGCGTCGAGCCGCTGGTCGCGCAGCACGATGCCGTGCTGCTCCGATTTCACGGCGCCGTCTGCTTCGCGCGGGACATCGAGCAGGCAGGCTATCTCATGGAGACGCTCGAGCACGTTGCCAGGATCGACTTCATCCGGCGATCCCTCGGCTCAAACGAGGTGATCCCGCAACACGAAGTGGCTCGACTCGAAGACCTGCGCGCCGCGATGCGAGCCTCGCGCTGAGTCTCGGGTCAGTCAAACTCCGGATCGCGCTTCTGCGCCAGGTTCCACAACCGGTCGAATTCGCTACGGACCGTAGCGTCGAGTTGTTCGGCGAATGACCGCGGCAGATGCAATTCGCGGATGATCGCCTGCACGTCGCCGAGGTCCTGAAGCTGGCGATAGTCGACCGTCGTACCGGAGACGATCTTGCTTTCGATCACCCGCGGTAGCGACAGCACGTTGTAGCCGAGGCGTTCGACGGAGTCAGAAGGGTCCGGGAACTGAACGGCTTTAGGTTTTCCGTCGCCCGGATACTCGCCCGTCGTGATGAAGTCGATCGACACTCCCGTGGTTGTGTCGCGGAGGCGCTTTCGCGCTCCCGGAAAGGACAACGCGTAGCCACGGCCGACCAGCCGTTGGTGAATCATCTCAAGGCCATCGCGCGTGGTTAGAACGTCGACGTCGGCGGTAACGCGAACGTAACCGTGAAGAGCCAGGGACATGCCCCCGAGGATTGCGTAAGGAATCCCCCCATCACGCAGACGCGCGGCCAACCGATCCATCGTCTGCCAGACCTTGTCGGTTCTCATGAAGAAACCGTCGATCTCCTCAGCCAGCTCCTCGACCGTCGCGTCAATAAGGATCTTCGCCATCGCCGATTTTGCCTTTGCGTGACTCAGTCGATGCTCAAGTACGTCTGATCTTTCAACCCCCGCTCGAACTCCTGCAGCAGGCGCATCCCCTCATTCGGGCGGACGATGTCCTGTTTGATGGCTGCGTCGATCTGGGCCTTCATCCGTTTCTCGAGGTCGCGCCAGTCGTACTGGGTCATGGCCAGAACCTCGCCGATGGTCTGGCCCGGGATCTCTTCCTCGATGTAGAAGCCGCTCTCCTCATCGTCGTCGAGGAAGACGTGCACCTCGTTTACGCGGCCGAAGAGATTGTGGATGTCGCCCATGATGTCCTGGTAGGCGCCGGTCAGGAAGATGCCGAGGTAGTAAGGGGCGCCGTCGCGAAGCTCGTGGAGGGGGAGGGTCTCGCGCACGTCATTGCGGTCGATGTACTTCGAGACCTTGCCGTCCGAATCGCAGGTGATGTCGACCAGCGTCGACTCCAGTTGCGGCTTTTCGTTGAGCCGGTGGATGGGCACGATCGGAAAGAGCTGGCCGAGCGCCCAGTGATCGAGCAGCGACTGGAACACGGAGAAGTTGCAGATGTGCTGATCGGCGAGCTCGATATTCAGCGTGCGCAGATCTTCGGGGACCTCGTCGGGGTCCATATTTCCGATGATGTTCTGCAGCTTCTCGGCGATCTCCCAGTAGAGCGTTTCGATGCGCGCTTTCACATCGAGAGGCAGCAGACCCAGCTCGAACATCTGCTGCGACTGCTCCTTGATCTGTTGCAGGTCATGCCAGGACTCGTTGATGTTCTCGTCGCTCAAGCCCTGATCGATGTCGAGGATCTCCCGCGTCAGCTTGTGGTCGCTGGCGCGGACCGAGCGTGGCTCGATCGGCGTCTTCTCGATCGCGCCGAAGGCCTGCACCACCAGCACCGAGTGATGGGCGACGATGGCGCGGCCCGACTCCGAGACGATGTTCGGATGCGGCACTTTCTCGTCGTCGCAGACATCCATGATGTTGTAGACGATGTCGCTGGCGTACTCCTCGAGCGTGTAGTTCATCGACGAGTGGAACTCCGAGCGCGAGCCGTCGTAATCGATGGCCAGACCGCCGCCGACGTCGAGGTATTCGAGCGGGTGGCCGAGCTTGTGGAGCTTGGCGTAGTACATGGCCGCCTCGCGGACGGCGCGCTTGATGGTGAGGATGTCGGGGATCTGCGAGCCGATGTGGAAATGGAGCAGCTTGAACGCCGACTCCATCTTCGCCTCGCGCAGGATCTCGATGGCCTCGAGGATCTCGGACGTGGAGAGACCGAACTTGGCGTGTTCGCCGCCCGAGGTGGCCCACTTCCCCTTGCCCTTGGAAAGGAGGCGGACGCGCATCCCGATCCACGGCTCCACCCCCATCTCCGCGGCGATGCGGGTGATGGCGCGGACTTCCGAGAGCTTCTCCGCGATGAGGATGACCTTCTTGCCGAGTTTGCGGCCGAGGAGTGCCATCCGGATGAAGGTCGTGTCTTTGTATCCGTTACAGACGATCAGCGCTTCGGGGTCGTTGTGGATGGCCAGCCCGGCGAACATCTCCGGCTTGGAACCGACTTCGAGGCCGTAGTTGAACGGCCGGCCGGCATCGAGAATCTCTTCCACGACCTCGCGAAGCTGATTGACCTTGATCGGAAAGACTCCGCGGTAACTACCGCGATAGCTGTGCTCGGCGATGGCGCCGTTGAAGGCGTTGTTGAGCGTCTCGACGCGATGCCGCAGAAGATCCTGAAAGCGGATGAGGATGGGCGCGGCAAGATTCAGCGCCTGCGCCTCGCGAAGGGCATCGATGATCGGCACGGCGATGCCGCCTTCCTGCAACGGCGCCACCGTCAGATCGCCGGCCGCGTTAACGTCGAAATAGCCGGTCCCCCATCGGTCGATCATGTAGAGCGACGACGAATCGTCCACGGTCCATGGCGGCTGTTCGTCGAACTGTTCGGGTCGCGCTTCCATCAGCTTGGGAAGAATAGAACAACGAAGGGCCGGCGGTATTGCGGATTACGGCAGGGAACGATCAGTCACTGCTCTTCTTGTCCGCTTTCTTGACGTCTTCCTCGGCTTTTTTCCCGGCTTTCTGCAGTCCGGCGCCGGCCTTCTGCGCGACCTCGCCGAGGCCTTCTTTCACACCGCGGCCAAGCTCGATTGAGCCATTCTTGATCTTCTGGGCCGCGTCGGACTTGGCGATGTCGTGGCCGGTCTTCTTGATCTGGTCACCGGTCTTGACGGCGTCGTCATGGGCTTTCCTTGCCGCATCCGATGTGGCGGTGTCCGTGACGCGGTAGGAGCCGTCGGGTTGTTTCTGCATGCAGGCGAACGCCAGAAGTACGATTGCGCAGGTGGTGAGTCGTTTCATGTTTCCTCCGATCCTTGTCGGAGTAGCAAGCAGCGAGCCGTGTATGCTTCGCTATCGATGAAAAGCGTGATTACCGGCAGCGGAATCGGCATCCCGAAGAACCTCGTAACGAACGACAAGCTCGCCCGCATCATGGATACCAGCGACGAGTGGATCCGGACGCGTAGCGGCATCGAGCAGCGGTACTACGCCGACCCCGGCCAGTCGTCGTCGGACCTCGGCATCATCGCCGCCGAGGGAGCGCTCCAAACCGCGGGGCGGACGCACGACGACATCGACGCGCTGATCTTCGCCACGATGTCTCCCGACTACTTCTTCCCCGGCAACGGACCGGTTGTCCAGGCCAAGATGGGCTTTCGGGAGGCGTTGCCGACGTTCGACATCCGCCAGCAATGCTCCGGATTCCTCTACGGCCTCGACCTCGCCGACTCGCTGATCCGCAGCGGCAAGTACGCGCGCATTCTGCTCATCGGCGGCGATGTACATACCCCGTTCATGCCGTGGGAGAATGGCTGGGACACGACCATCGGGCTCGAGGATCGCGAGGTCACGGCCGAGGAGCGCGAGCGAAACACAAACATCCGCGACCGCGTCGTGCTCTTCGGCGACGGAGCGGGCGCCGTGGTCGTCGAGGCGATGAACGACGGCGATCGAGGCTTTCTCACCTCCAAGCTCTACACCGACGGCTCGGGCATTGACGCGCTTTACACACGCGGCGTCGGCTTTCGGCTGCGTCCGTTCGTCACGCATCAGCAGATCGACGATGGCGACAACATCCCGGACATGGACGGCCGCGAGGTTTTCCGCCAGGCGCTCTCGAAGATGCCCGAGGCCGTCCGCGCCGTATGTGCTTCAGAAGGGCTGAGCGTGCCGGACATCGATGTCCTGCTCATCCACCAGGCCAATATGCGAATCGTCGACGGCGTGGCCAGACAGCTCGGCCTCGGGCCTGACCGCGTGCCACACAATATCGAGCGATACGCCAACACGACCGCCGGCACGCTGCCGATTCTCTATCACGAGTGTGTGACCGAGGGCCGGATCAAACCCGGAATGCTGGTCTGCTTCACGGCCCTGGGATCGGGACTTCACTGGGGCGCGGCGCTGTACCGCGCGTGATCGTTCATGGGTGTCTGCGCGGCAGAATGATGGAACGAAGGTGGTGGCCGAGCCTTGGGCAACCAGCGCAGCCGGCCGTGCCGGCTTACCCTTGCGGCTGCGGGATCTCGAAGTGCAGTCCTGGGTCGTTGGGCGGCGTCAGGAACTTCGACACCCGTGTATCAGCCTTTGCCGCATTCTGGAATGCGTCCACGTCGGCAACGGATGAAGGTGCGACGTCGAAGACATTGAGCAGCTTCGGGTCGGCGGCGTGATGCGAGACGTTCATCGGTCCAAGCTCGACGATCTTCGCCGTCATGTCGGCCTTGATCGCGTCCGGCGTTTTGCCGGCGGCCTTGCCCGATTCGTAGACGTCGATGACCGCTTGGCCCGGCGGCTTGTACAACCTCCGCTGCGCGGCAACGCCCTGCGTCTCGAGGTTGTTGAACATGACCCGGGCCTGATCGGCGGGACTCCTCTGCGTGCTGGAGATGGTGACGGTGGCGACGTTCGCCGCGGCCATCACGTCGCGCAACACGCCGAGAGAGTACGACGTCACATCCGAGGATTTCGCGTTGGGACCGAAAACGATGTCGTCCGGCATGGCGGAAGTTTATCCCGAATGCTCAGGATCATGTTGATATCGCCGCGGCCGAACGCTTGCTAGAGCTCCCGCGGTTTGCTGATGTTTTCGTTTTCGCTCATGACCGTCTCTCCGACGGCATCTGCGTTCGACGCGGCCTGGTGGATTTTCCGTCAAGAAATTCCGAAATTATGTCCTTTGCAAACCCACGGATTTGCGGGTCATGGCGGGTTATAGCGGGTAACTGGTTGTGTTTTAGCGGGTTAGGTCGAGGCTGGTCCGGGTAGGGAAACTCAAGCGCCGTGACCCTCTAAGGTGAGGGAGGGTCCACCCCATGCGCCGCTTCGTCATCGCCCTGGTTGCGTCGTTCTTCGCCGTCGCACTCACGGCCCAGACTCCGGTTCCGGTCGACCACACGACCGTCCGGAGCGCTTCCGCAGGGCAAGCCGCTGCCGATCAGAAAGTCGTCTTCAACACTCACTCGCTGATCTATCACTGCGCGTCGTGCTCGGCGGCGAAGCGGTGCACGAGGAACTGCATCACGACGACGCTCGCGGACGCGCAAGCGCGCGGAGGCAGGGCATGCAAGCTGTGCGGCGGTACGTGCGGCGCTCGCACCTCGCCTCCTCCGTCCCGTCAGGAACCCGCGCCGGTTCAGCACGTGCGTTGCTGCGATGGCACCCTCTCGCCGAGTTGCACGTACGTTCACAGCGGGTGCTGTTCACATCACGGCGGAGTGTGCCAGTAGGATCGCGCGCGTGCCATACTTCGCGCCACATGTACATCATGTACGTTGATGAGAGCGGTGATACGGGAGTTTCCAAGTCCCCCACGAAACACTTCGCTTTATCGAGCATGATCATCCACGAACTGCGATGGGAAGCCACCCTACAGCAACTCATCGAATTTCGGCGACGCATCCGGGACAAGTACGGCCTGAAGGTGGCTGAAGAGATCCACGCATCAGCCATGATCAGCAAGCCTGGGCCGCTCGCGCGAATCAGCAGAAACGATCGGCTTTCAATTCTGCGGGCCTTCCTGGACGAAATCACTCGATTGCCGGACGTCAACTCGATTAACGTCGTTATCGACAAGCGCTCCACCGATACGAGCGATGCCATCTTCGACCGGGGCTGGAGGACGCTGATTCAACGTTTCGAGAATACGCTGTCAAAGCGGAACTTCCCCGGACCCGCGAACCCTGATGAGCGCGGCCTGATCATATGCGATCAGACGGACTCTCGCCTTAACCGGCTGCTGCGAAGAATGCGCCGCTACAATCCCGTCCCTAACCAAGAAACGTTCGGACCGGGCTATCGCGACTTGCGGCTTAAATACATCGTCGAAGATCCCGTGCACCGAAACTCGAAGGATACCTACTTCCTCCAAGCTGTCGACACCATCGCATTCTTCCTCTATCAGGCGGTTGCACCGAGCGAATTCATCCGCCGAAGGGGTGCCCGCAAGCAGTTCCTGCGCCTACTGCCGGTGCTCTGCACGGTCGCGACCAAAGATAACCCGTATGGCGTAGTGCACCTGAAGTAGCTTTGCGCGCAAGTTGAGGGGCGCCGCGAGGCGCCCCGGGTGAATCCTACTACGCAGACGAGCCGCGCCTGAGATCCGTGGTGATTATACGCGGCGTTTTGTAGAGCGTCAAGTAAAACGTGTATATTTGTAGTGAACTCTTTAGAAAATAAGTACCAGTTGAATCAACAAGTTAGCGCGCCATCGTCAGGCCGACATCCACCGAACCACGCCATCGATCCCGCAACGCCATGCCATCGGCGAGCGTCGGTCAGTCGAGGCGACTAATCCGCCGGTTCCTGGGTGCGAACTTCGACTCCAGAAAATCGATGAACTGGCGCATCTGGGCGCTGTCATCCGTGGAGAGGAACGTCTGCGGCTCGCGGAGAAGCCAGCCGATGGTTTCGCCGGTCGCGTGAGTGATCCGAACGACGGTCTCGAATGCTGGTTGCGCATGCACCCCGCTGAGAACACGGCTCAGGGTCTCAGGGTTGACGCCAGCTTGCGCGGCGATGGAAGCCTGCGTACGGCGCGTAAGGTCGATCGCGTGGCGGAGACGCTTGCGCCAATCGCGCAAGGATGGATCTTTCCGCGCGGGGAAGATTGGCAGTTCGCTTTCCCTGTTCATCGCATCGTCCCTCACGGTGCCGAACGCTCGCGAGTCAGCACCTCGCCCGCTACCCTCACGAACGTCTCGATAACGGCGTCACGGAGTTCAGCAAAGACTCGCTCTGTGATCTCGTCTTCGATGTCGTGATACCGCCCCTGTGAGGGTCGACTGTTCGGCCACTTGACCACGCCGGACGCATCGAATGCTTCGAGCATCGCCATGGATCTATCGCGCCAGTCATCGGCGAACTTCTCCCCGTGCTCGCGGGTGACGGCTTCGACAATGCGCAGTTTCGGCAGTCGCTGATCGCTCACTGCGGCTTCCTGGCGGCGTCGGCTCCCCTCACAAGGTGCCGACGTTCGCGAGTTACTACCTCGTTCGCGATTCTGACGTAGGTGTCGATGATGGAGTCGCGCAGTTCGTCGTAAACGCGCCGCGCGATCTCATGCTCGATTTCATGAAAGTGAGTCTGATCGGTCTCGTCATCCGGCCACGTCATGATGCGCGCCTTGGTTGAGGCTTCAGTCAGCGAGCCGGAACTGCGTGATGCTTCCTCCCACTCGTCCGCGAACACGTCGCCATGCTCGCGCGTGACGATTTTGACGAAGTCTAGTTTGTTGCTCATCGCCATCATCGCCGCCGCCGTTCGCGCAAGGTGACATCGCTGGCGATGCGGACGAAGGCTTCCACGATGACGGGGCGCGTCTCTTCGAATAGGCGGTCGCGGATCTCGTCCGCCATTTCTTCGAGATGTTCCTGTGCGGCGCTGTCGTCGTCGGGCCACTTCAGAATGTGCGTCTCCGAGAATGCCTCCACGAATCCTCCGGTGTCGATAAGGCCCCGGTGGATGTCATCCACGAACATCTCCGCGTGTTCGACGGTCACGGTAGGCACCGTCTGCACGCGCGGCGGTGTTAGTTCCGTATCGTCCGCCAGTCGCTCGGCATCAATCGCCGCGTTCGCAACGCGGACGAATGTCTCGATGATCTGATCTTTCAATGCTGCGAATACCCTGTCGCAGATGTCATCCTCTAGGTCGAGGTAATCCGCGTGCAGCTCTTCGCTCTCCGGCCACTTCAGGACTTTGGTTTTGTTGCACGCTTCGGTCATGTCGCTACCTGCGAACCAAAACTCTGCGAAGTCTCGCCCATGCGCCATCGTCACGACGTTGACCATTTCAACCTTCGGGAGTGTCATCGGTAGCCTCGTTCTCTTTGCGCCGCGAGCGCGGCTTTTTCCATTCCGAATCGGGGAAGTGAATCGCCTCGGTGAAGCCGGTGATGGCAAGTTCCATCTCTCCGATGCACTCCTCGGCGAGAGGCAGGAGCACATCGGCAACGATGTTGTTGATGGTCATCTCAGGCCGTCGCGCCAAAACCTCAAGCATCGCGACCTGATAGCGGGGAAGGCGCAACGTGATCTCAGCCATCCGAACGAGAGGCGGGAGGGTGTCGTAGGTCGCCTTAGGCCCCATGTCGTGCTCGATTGCCTCCAGGCCCCATATGTCGACGGCAAGTCCGGCGATGGATACCCACGGGATACGCCACGTGTTCGGCGCTATCTCGGTTGCCTCTAACTCTCCTTCGCTGATCGCGCGGCGCAACTCCTCTTGCGATTTACCCGTGAGGCGGCGCGCCTCGCCCACGCTGTAGGATTCGCGCGGAGCAAGGAAGATGCTGCGGATGCGGTAGTGACGCTGAGTGCTGACCAGACTTGAGGTAACCAGCGATCGCATGAGGGCAATAGCATGTCATCTATCGCTCGTGGACGCAAGTAGGCCAATAGGCGTCCAATGGTGCGATGCCGGTTACGCGCGAGGGTGAGCTATTCGGGAAGACGCTCCGCCGTCTCCGCGAGGAGCGCAAACTCTCGCAGGAGAAGCTGGCGAACCATCCGCGCCTCGGCTCGGACACGATGTCCACGAATCATGTCTCGGACATCGAACGCGGGCTGAAGGTGCCGAGCCTCACTGTGGTTTTGAAACTCGCGGTAGCTCTCGACTGCCCGCCGGCTGAACTTCTCGCCGACTTCACTCCGGCGACGATGAAGAAGCTGTTCCGGTAAGTCGCCCGGCAGCCGGATGCGCGACCGCGTGACGCATGCTACGTTTGTCAGTGACAACAAGCCGACATGTAAAGAAAGGTGGACATTTGTAGGTAGTGCACGTAAAAATGGCGGCTCCATTCGTCAAGAAGAGGTCCACTAACCAAGATGACCGCAGAAGTTGCAGTGATGAACGCGCAAGCCGTGGCCCTGGCGGCTGACAGCGCGGTTTCGATCCGCGCCACTTCGAAGACATTCACATCGGCCGATAAAATCTTCGGCGTATCAGCGTGGGAACCTGTCGGAGCGATGATTCACGGTAACGCCGAATTCATGGGCATTCCGTGGGAGACGATCATCAAGGAGTACCGACGACGACTAGGGCGCGGCCGGTTTGCGACCATCCATGAATATGCCCAGGACTTCGCGCGATTCGTCGCCTCCGACAAGCCTCAATATTTTCCGAAGGAAGTACGTCAGAAGCAGGCGAGAATTGAAATCAGAACGCGACTGGAAGACATTCTCGATGTCATCGAAACGTCCATGGGTGTGTGCATCGAGAAGCACGGCGCAGTTAGGGAAAGCGATTTGCCCCTCTTCGCCGAGGGAGCGATCAAGGCATACTGCAAACTTTGGTCGGACGCGCCGTTGATTCGCGGCCTGTCGCCTCGACGAGCCGCAGCTATTGAAAAGGCGTTCGCAAAAGATAGCCGGTTGGTCCAAAAAGAAGTTTTCATGGATCTTCCCATGACAGACGAGACTCATGTCGAATTGTCGGAACTCTGCGGGTGGTTTCTGACGCGAATGTTGCCGTACGAAGAGGTTCCGCACTCAAGCGGAGTGGTGTTCGCCGGTTTTGGTACCGAACAACACTTCCCGCACGTCGTGGAGTATGTCTTTCATGGCATCGTGGGTAGCGCACTTCGATACGAACACCGAAGTTCGAGAGCGATATCTCGAAGCCAGTCATCCGACATTGTGGCGTTTGGGCAACGCGATATGGTGCAGGCTTTCCTCGACGGAATCGATCCAGATTTTAAGGACGAGATCACGAGATCGCTACGCACGTTCATCGTGGGCTATTCGGACGCGATTCTGAACGCCATCCCAAACGTCAGCGCAGAGCAGCGCGATGATCTGAAGAAGCGTTTTGCACGTATCGGGAACGATGCTTTTGATCGGTATCGATCATCCCTCAAGGAGTGGCGCCACCGAGCCTATCGGGGCAAGACCCTGGCAGTCATCGGCGCCTTGCCCAAAGATGAACTAGCTGGCGTCGCAGAGTCGCTTGTCAGCCTCACGTCGCTAAAACGTCGGGTATCGCTTGATGCGAGTGTGTCGCCTCCCGTGGATGTGTGCGTCATCTCAAAGCACGATGGCTTCGTTTGGGTGAAGAAGAAGCACTACTTCCCGAGCGATCTGAACCAGCGCTTCAACCAACGATTTAGCCTTCGGTTTGCCGACCTTGGAGCGGGGGGAGATGAGAATGAGCGACGAAACTCTTTACCGATCAGTACGGGAGATTCGGATTCGGTTCTTCGGCATGAAGGAGCCAAACCTGCCCGCCGTCGAAGCGCCGAGGCCAACCGTCGAGGAGATTCTGGCGTGGGTCCACGCCGCGATAAGCGGTGAGGGCGACGTGTGCCCTTGACCGGTTGTCCCGAGCCGCCACGCATGAGCTTGTTTCCAGATTCGCGCCTTGACAGATGCGCAGATTAGACGTATTAATTCCTCATCCCGTGGAAAAACAGGCAGCGATGCCGTCTACCCATCTGGACTCCGGGCGCACAGCGGCCCGCCGTTTGCTACACCTTTTCGTGACGAAGATCACGCATCTTTCTCACGGCTGGTGCGTATATTTGGTGCATTCTAGGTGTTTCACTGTGAGCAGGAGATATGAATCATGACCCGACTAAACCTCGAAGTAAGCCCAAAGATGGACGAACTCCTTACCGAGCTGGCCCGAGAGAAGAGTACCACCAAAGCCGATGTCCTCCGTCGTGCGGTTGCCTTGTACAACTATGTCGAGACTCAACTAGCTGCCGGAGACAGGACGTTGGCGATCGCCCAAAACGACCGGGTGATAAAGGACATTGTGGTCCCTTAGCGAGTCGGCGACGCGCAAGAGAGTCTGAGACGGATGAGCCTCCAATCGACAACGACCGAAGCAGAATCCGGACACCGTCCAGAAATCGAACACGTTAGCCGAGAGACAGTGCTGGCTCCGGCCGGCGAAGTGACTGCGTATAGGGTTTTGACAGGCCAGCAGCGAGCCGCGTTCCGGCTCGCTGCTGGCGTTTTCTCTCTGATCGTCGCGACAATCGTATTCGACTTCGCGATGCTCTGGATCATGCTACCGACGGCCCCCAAACCCCCAAACCAGCTTACTCCCTTCAGCGTGGAGACATACCGTTTGCTTTCCGATCACTACACGGCCATGTCGAACGGGGCGGTTGATCGGGCCATAAAGATCTTCGAGACCTGCGTCGCCGCAGCTTTCCTTCCCGTTTTTACGGGAATCGTTGGCTTCATCTTTGGTCGTGAGCGGCCCTGACGCCTGGTTCCGACCACTCTCCCCTTCGCTAGGATCGCGCATCTTGCCGAGGCAGTAGTTTCCCCTTGACAAACCCACACCGTAGCATTACATTGATCGCATGAGCAAAACCGAATCACTTACCCTCGCGTTGATCATGCAGCGCTTCTCCAGCGAGGACGAAGCGCGCGTGTACTTCGAACGCATGCGCTGGCCGGAAGGCCCGTTCTGCCCGCACTGCGGATCGCTGGAGGTCTACCGCCTCACCGCGAAGGTCGAGTCGACGAAGCCGGGGCGCAAAGGTTTGCTCAAGTGCAAGTACTGCCGGAAGCAGTTCACGGTCACGGTCGGGACCATCTTCGAAGCCTCACACATTCCCCTGAACAAGTGGTTACAGGCGATCTACCTGCTTTGCTCTTCGAAGAAGGGGATGTCCGCCCATCAGATGCACCGCATGCTCCACATGACGTACAAAGCCGCATGGTTCATGTGTCATCGCATCCGCTACGCCATGGAGCAAGGTCCGAACGCGGGCATGCTCTCCGGCATCGTCGAAGCGGACGAAACCTATGTCGGTGGCAAGCGCAAAAAGGGCGAGTGGAAGAAGAGCGGATTCAAGGGAGCGCCGTCCGACCACATGGCCCCCGTCGTCGCCCTGGTTCAGCGCGGCGGCAGCGTGCGCGCCTTCCCGATGGAACGCGTCACCGCCGAGAACCTTCACGCAGTTCTGAAAGAGAACGTAGACCCTTCGGCGCGTATTATGACGGACGAAAGCAAGGTCTACACCGGCGTCGACAAACATTTCGCGTCACACGAGACCGTGAACCACAGCGCCGGAGAGTACGTTCGCGGCGACGTGACGACGAACAGCGCCGAGGGCTTCTTTGGCATCTTCAAGCGCGGCATCAACGGCGTCTACCATCACGTGAGCAAGAAGCACCTTCACCGCTACACCACCGAGTTTGAGTTCCGCTATAACGCTCGGAAGGTGAGCGACGGCAACCGGACGAACGCGGCGATTCTCGGGTTCGAAGGGAAGCGGTTAAAATATCGGGACTGATCGGGGCGAAACGGCAATGGCGAGGCAAACCGGGAAAGGCAAAGGAACGTCAAAAGACGCGCCGAAAAGGAAGAAGCAGGACACGACCGTCCCGCCGATACCGCTGTCGTTCGACGATGCAGTTAAAGCTCTTCTAGGTACCCCGCCGCCGAAGGCTGGGAGCAAAAAGTGAGGGCCGGATCGCTCCGGCCCTCGGGTTACTGCTGGGGTGAACTACGCCATCAGCCGCAGTACGCGGTTCCTGGTGCGGCCCGGAATCGGTCGCGGCTGGCGCGGGTGCGGCAGGCGGTCGCCGACCGGCTTCCGTCTCCGTCCCGACCGGCTTCCGGCCTTGAAAAGAGCATACGCGTCGTGTATAATCTGCATGTTTCGGCGACCTCTTAAGCGCCGTGGAGAAGTGGTTGAGCCCTGAGCGTTTGCCGTCGTAAGCGGCTCACGCATCAGGGCTTAGCTATTTTTGTACGATTTGCGATCATCGCTGAACCTCCTTTCCTTTCGATTTCGTCCGATAGGTGCCCGGTGTCTCACCGTTCTCGATTACCCCATCGGCCAGCATCCGAGAGAGAGCTGCCTTCGCTGAGTTCTCGCGGTCGGCTGGCACGTGCGCCTTTTCGATAACGCTTTGCCTTGTCCATTCGCCGCGCTGCGCTTGAACCACCACGCGGAGAACTTCAACTAGAGCGCCACGTTTGTCCCAAGCTACAGCACCGTTACCGCTGATTGCCGTCGCCTTTCGTTTCCGTCGCTTCCGTGTTTTCGCTGGATGCAGCGCTGCGACAAGTTGCGCCTCCGTATCCGCCATTTCTTTCTGAAGGTCTAGAAGTTTTTGCATCAACGTTCTTGCTCGTTCGTCCACCTCTCCTCCGATCTTTTGATAATCGACTCGGGAGAATGGTACGCGCCAGATACGCAAATTGCAAATTAACCGCCGCTCGGTACCAGTAGCGCCGTAGATAGTTACCATCTTGCGGGTAAGACGGTACCATCTAAGCGCTTCGATGGTACTTGCGAGTATACGCAGCGTTACGTATGGCGGTACTACGCCAACTCGCGCGAAATGACCTACGGCCTTAACATCCAGCTCTCTGGCTGTCAGCGGTCGGATTGGAAGAGATGCGGAACTAGTTCGATGCTTTCAGCAGTATCGGATGCACACCGCCGCCATGCTTCCCAAAGCGAATGCTCGTGACGGGATGCAGTTCGATGAAGTTCGGAGCAGAGTCGCCTACGTTGTGCGTCGCGTCGAAAAACGCGACACCGGTAACGATCACTTGCTCGTTAACTATCTTCTTCGATCCCTTGCCGTGGAAATGATCGTTGAAGTCCTGCCATGCGCCCACGATCTCGTCATGGAGCGGCGAATCTGAACTCACGCAATCAGGGTTGGGAATCTCCGCAATCATGGTCCCCGTACCGTCGTTGAGAACGAGATGCCGGTCCTCGTCGTCCTCGCTGAAGAACGTCACAAGCGTTGCCTCGATCACGTATACCTGAGACTCGACTTTCGTGCGCGGAGATGACCTGCTTTTGAACCCGGACGGGTGCTGTAACTCCGACAGTTGTTCAATCGTGGCATCCACGGCATCGGTGTTGATATTTCTCGCGTCGGTATCCGATGCCGTCTTCACCGCCCACCGCTGCGTCCCGCAGTCGGCGTACAGCGCGTCGGGGGCAAGCGTGAGTAGCACGGCAAACAGAGAAGACGCGGCACGGGCGGGGAATCGTTGCATGGACGGACCCTCCTACCCTAAGGAGGGGCACCGGCCACGGTTTTCCCTACCCCGGCTCCAGGGAAGTCAGACGGGAATCACAGGCGAGCCTAGATCGTCAGCCGCTCGGCACCCCGCAGGTAGTCGATGAACTGCGCCGCCGTGGTCCCGCCGATCGTGAGCATTCGCCCGTTCGACATATTGAGGTGGATGTCCGGGGCCGTCTCCGTGAGATACGAGATCTCCTCCGGGTTCACGAGGACGGCCCCTAGATTGGTGGTGTGAACGATAACCAGAACCATGAGTCAGCCTTTAGTCGATGGATTTCCAGCCCGTATCACTGTCGGCCGTGCAGTCGCTTCCGGTCGAACAGAACTCCATCTTCAGCACGGGATGAATCTCCCAGTTGTTCACGCGGGTCAGATGGTTTTCAAGGAAGTGCTGGGAGTCGAACATCAGCATCCCCGTTACCCGCACGAGGAGCGCATGTTGGTTCGCCTTCGCGATGAGAGGGTCCATCGTCGCTTTCAGGAAGTTCGGATGACCGGCGGCGCGGACGCGCGGCGTGAACTCTGCGGTGAGCGATTCCGGCTCCCGCTTCTTCAGGGCAGTGGATACTGATGCCGCCGTCTTGCCCTTTAGCGGGAACTTATCGATGGTGTCCTTCGATACCAGCACAAGATGGTTGTCCGTCTCGTCCAAGCTATGCAGTCCGCAGTTACATGACTCACCGCCGGGCTCGTCCCGCGCGACAAGGAGGAACGCGACAACGGCGACCTTGCGGCCTTCGCCGATTGCTTCGAGCTTTTCGCGTGTGTCGAACTTCTTGAAACCCGCTGGATCGGCGAGAGCCTTCATTCCGTCGAGCGTTTCAGCGGTGACTGGTAGCTGAGTCGCGGGATCGCTCGGAAGGAGATTCTTTTTCAGGTTCAGATTCGGATCGAAGCTCTTAACCCCCTTGACGATCGGGCCACACCCCTCGGGAGGGCAGTGCGCGAGGTCTTTCGCGCACGACGGTTTCAGGCCCGTTGCCGTGGCCGTGCTTTTGGATTTGGTCTTCGTCGCGGTCTTCGTCGCCGCTCCGACAACGGGCCCAGCAAAGACGAGAGAGAACAGCAGAACCGCGAAAACACCGCTGACCTTGCGCATGGAAAGTGACCCTCCTACCTGTGGAGTGTCACTTCTGACTATTTTCCTACCCCCCCCCTCCGATATCCGACACGCCGCCTTCGCCGACCTCGCGACCCCCTATCTACGTGTTTGTGACTTGATCATCTGGCGACGGCGAAACCAGGTAGGACACGACAAAAGAAATGACAGTCGTCAGCGCCGAGGCTATTTCACCTGGAATCTGCGTACCTCTCGGCAAGACATCGAATTCGTTGAGCGCCCAAACAACGATTGCCGATAGCCCACCGGCTACGCCCGCAGAAATAACCTTCTTGGTCGGTCTTCCGGAAACCTGTTGCGATGCCATGATCTCTCTCCCTTCGAAGCTCTCTGAGATAGGAGAGGCGGTAGGCTGGGCTTTCCCTACCCCTTGCGCGCTCGGCGATAGATCACCATCAGGCGCGGCGCGTTGATGAACGGGTTTTCGGGAATGGAATCGCCCTTCGGGACGACGACCTGACGAACGTACCGCCATCCCTCGCTCGCCCGGAGCCTCATGACAGGACGAGCGCGAAGGCCAGCGCGAGAGTAGTAACTTTTCCGAGGCTCACCCTTCGGAGTGTCAGGACGGAGGGGATTCCCTACCCATAATTGTCAGACGGCTCATTGACGCCGAGTGCTCTTTCGATTTCTTCCTCCGTCGGCTGGGGCGGTTTTGGGGCGCGATGCGCCATGTAAACAAGCGCCCTTTCTTCGCCGGGATGCACACCAACAGCGGGAGCGACTTCGCCAACCAGCTTACCGAGCGCCGGAACGTTCATCTCCAGCCTGCCGAGAGGAACGTCACCCTCCACGCCGAAGTGAACCTCGTGAACGCCAGACTCGAAAAGCGAGACGCCTACGTGATCGATTACGACGAAGCCCTCGCCGATCGGGATCAATGCGTTTACATCGAACTGCCGGTCCCCGATGCGCTCGTAGCCGACTCTCATCATTCCCATGCGAGCGAAATTAGCACGCGCCCTGCCATCCCCGTCCAGCTATTTCCGGCATTGTCCGGCATTGCCGTCCCACTACGTCCCGCGCTGTCCCGCAAATAACTAGTGGGTTTGCAAAAGACATAATTTCGAGAAATTCTGCACGCCCGCATGCCGCTTGACGAACACGTTCCGTATAACTCGTTCCAGCGCCGTTACTTCGCGAATTCACACCTTCGGCGCGGCGCTTGATCTTCCTGCCGTCCCATGGATGACTGTGAATTCATTCAGGAGCGCGAGAACGAGAGCCAGACGGTGATGTCGAGTGTGCTGACGGGTTGGGAGAGCGTCGTCTTTCAGGTCGAAGACGTGCCGCCGGACGACTGAGCGGCGGGATCGGCTTCCTGCACCGCTTCATTGGCGCCTTTGAATCCGATCTTCGAATGGGTGCCGTCGCAGAACGGCTTCATCGTCGAGCCGCCACAACGGCAGAGCGCGGCCTTCTTTACTTCGATAGGGTTGCCCTGCGCATCGGTCATCGTGAACTCGCCTTCGACGAGATACGGACCGTTGTCGCGGACCTTGATATTGATGGCCATGACTCTCCTAGAAAATCGGATTCCTTGCTTCGTGTTCGAGGTGCCAGTTGTAGGTGTAACCGGGGAAGGCGATGGGGATGGTGTAGGTGACCGTGACCGTGATCTCCCCGTTGCCGCGGACGATGTTGATGTTGTCATCCGTCACGGGCAGGTTGTCTTCCCGCGCCTTGGCCAGGATGGCCGCCCGGATGCGCTCATCGTTGTGCGTGCCGGCTGACTTGGCCTCGTCAACCACGGTCTGCCGCAGCTCCGCCGCCTTCACCTTCGCCGGAATCATCTTCCACGCCACGAAAATGGCCAACCCGAGAAGAATGAGGCCGATCAGACACCCGAACTGACTCTCACCGCGCTCGCGACGACTCATGCGCATAACGACCTCCGTCGGGTGTGAGTATACCTATTGGATGCGCCTGAAGAGTCGAACGCCGCGCCAGCGACCGGGAGTCTGGAGCCGGGGGTCGGGAGACGGAGACCGAGAAGCTGCCACGACTCCCGGCTCCCGGCTCCCGGCGCCCGTATCACTCGACCACAGAATCATCCTGGCCTTCCCCACCACAAGATCGCGAGGCAGCACGCCCCAGCTGCGGCTGTCGAGAGAGTCGGCGCGGTTGTCGCCGAGGACGTAGTAGCAATCGGCGGGGATGATCTGAGGAGAGATGGAGCCGGTCGCAGCCTGAGCGGCGAGGTAGGGCTCGGGTAGGGCGTGGCCGCTGACGATCACGCGGCCGGCGCGCGTCTCGACCAGATCGCCGGGAACGCCGATGACCCGTTTGATCAGCAGTTCATCCTTGCGCGTGGAATGAAAGACGATGACGTCGCCGGGAAGAGGCCGGGCGCTGAAGCGGTACGGCGTGACGACGATGTGATCGCCGGGAACGAGCGTTGGCGCCATCGATGACGACGGGATGACGTAGAGCCGCAGTGCCGTACGCACGCCGAGCGCCAGCACGATGGCGATCGCGATCGGCTCCATCACCAGGCGGACGGCGGATTTGTGGGTCACGGTGCTTGGAACGCCTTCGGGGGTGGTGTCATTTCGCGAGGGTACCGAGACAAAGTCAAAAGCGAATGTTGAATGTTCAGTGTTCAATGTTGAATGTTCAATGTTGGGGCTGAATGGCCAAGCCCGCCTTTCCGCTCAACCTTCTTGACGCGCTCCCGCAGCACGGCTACTGTTCGCGACGCATGCCGATTGAGTCGAGACAGCCGCAGGGTCTTGTCGACATCCTGGACAAGATCCTCGACAAGGGTCTCGTCGTGGCGGGCGACATCAAAGTCTCGCTTGCGAACGTCGAGCTGCTGACGATCCAGCTCCGGCTGGTCATCTGCTCGATCGACAAGGCCGAGGCCATCGGCATCAATTGGTGGCGCTCGGACCGGTTCTACTCCGCCGCACCGAACGCGGCCGGCGTGGCGGGAAACGACGAATATGACGCGTTGAAGGCGCGCGTGAGCGAGCTGGAACAGAAGCTCGAAGCACGGGCGCTTCCGCGGGCTACGCAATCAAAAGCAGACGAGAGGAAAGGCAGGTAAGTCATGGCAGTCGAACGCGCACCAGGCGGCACAAGTCTCATCGACGTACTCGACCGGATCCTCGACAAAGGTATCGTCGTCGATGCCTGGGTCAGGATCTCGCTCGTCGGCATCGACCTGATCACGGTTGAAGCGCGCGTCGTCATCGCTTCGATCGACACGTACCTCAAGTACGCCGAGGCGGTCGGTATCACGTCGACAGTGGCCCGTCCGGCCCTCGGACCTGGCGAAGGTGGCACCGGCGGCGGAACGGGAAGCAACACGCCGGCGTCAAACGTCGGACGCACGTAACGCATCCGCGAGTCGCGGTCTTCAAACGCCTGCCGCGCAGAGCGCACGGCAGGCGTTTTCGTTTCGCGCCTAGTGACGCCGGTCGAAGTTAATGCCGCGCTCGACTTCGGCGATCGCGTCCCGGGTGAGCCGGAGCGCGTTCTCGCGATGACCGCCCTTGTCACGATCAGCCTTTTCCAGTTCCACCTTGGCCAGGCGCAGATGTTCGATTGCCGCCTGCATGTGCGGCTGATCGGCGCTTGCGCGTCCTGCTACGAACCCCGAGGCGATTGCGGCGACGACGAGAAGGGCGATAACGACACGATGTAACTTCATGGGTCTCCTCCTTACCTTATTCGACGTGCAAATGTTGAACCTGCTTACGGCTTCAACCACTGATCAAACCAGTCTCCAACCGTCTGGTACCAGAGCTTCGAGTTCTGCGGCTTCAGAACCCAATGCCCTTCGTCCGGAAAGTAGACCATTTTCGACGGGATGCCACGGCGCTGTAAAGCAGTAAAAAGCTCCAGGCCCTGATTGATCGGCACCCGGAAATCGAGCTCGCCGTGGGTGACCAGCGTCGGCGTCTTGAAGTTCTTCACGAAGTTGTCCGGCGACCAGCGCTGATAGAGCTCGGGGTTGTCCCACGGGTTGCCCTTGAACTCCCATTCCGGGAACCACAGCTCCTCGGTAACGCCATACTCCGACTTCAGGTCATAGACACCGGCGTGCGAGACGAGCGCTTTGAAACGATCGGTGTGGCCGAGAATCCAGTCGATCATGTAGCCGCCATAGGAACCGCCGGCCGCGCCGATGCGCGAGCCGTCGACGTACGGCAACGCCGCAAGCATGTCCACGCCGTTCATGATGTCGATGTAGGCCTTGCCGCCCCAGTCGCCGGAAATCTCCTCGACGAACTTCTGCCCATAGCCGGTCGACCCGCGTGGATTCGGCATGAGCACGACGTAGCCGCGCGCGGCGAACATCTGCGGGTTCCAGCGATACGACCAGGCCTCGCTCCACGCGCCCTGCGGGCCGCCGTGAATGAGCACGATGGCCGGGTACTTTTTGGTGGCGTCGAACATCGGCGGCTTGATGAGCAGCGCTTGCACTTGCGCTCCTTCCGTCCCGGCGTACCAGATGGCGGACCCGGCACCCAGGGCCAGAGACTGCATCATTTCGTCGTTGACGTGCGTGATCTGATCATCGCCTTTCCCAGGCCGCAATGAGTAGATCTCAGCCGGCTGGGTCAGTGAGGAACGCTCGAAATACAGCGTACCGTCACGGCTGATCGTCAGCGCGCTGGCCGATGCCAGAGTCCATTGTGTGTGCGGCTTGTTGTCACTGAGCGTGACCTGCGAAATGCCGTTCCTCGCCGCCACCGGATAGTTGATGAACAAGGAGAGGCTATCGGGCGCCCAAACGAATGAATCAATCCACTGCTGGAACGTCGGCGCCAGGCGGCGGGTCGTGCCGCTCGTCCGATCGTAAAGCCAGAGCTCCCACAGGTCGGATTCGTAGCCGGCACGAGCCTGCGAGCGATACGCGATCCAGCGGCCGTCGGGTGAATAGCGCGGCGAGGTGTCGGCACCGGTGCGGGTGGTGATCTGCTTCGGGGTACCGCCGGCGATCGGAACGATGAAGAGATCGGAGTTCGTGGAAACCTCCGGGTGCGCGGACCTGTCCTGGGCGAAGACCAGCTCCTTGCCATCCGGCGATACGTCGAATTCGTCGCCGCCGCCGACGGAGAACGGAGGTGCGTCGAAGGCGCCGGGCGTGAGGTCGCGCGGAGCACCGCCGCCGAGGGGAACGTAGAGGATATGGCTGCGCGTCGGTTCCTGCCATGCCTTCCAATGGCGATACATCAGGCCCGTCAGCACGCGGGCCTTCGTCGGGACCGCGGCCTCGGCCGTCGTTTTCTCCTTGATGCATCCCGGATCGACGCCGCAGTCGGGATAGATGTCGGAGACGGCGAGCAGGCCCGAACCATCCGGCAGCCATTTCAGGCTCCCGGCGCCGCCGGCGAGGTCGCTCACCTTGCGCGACGTGCCCGCGGCAACGTCGTAGAGATAAATCTGATGCGCGCCGCCGTCGCGGTTGGAGACGTAGGCGATCGTCTTGCCGTCAGGCGACCACGCAGGGCCGTTGTCCTGATGCTTCGCGTCGCTGATCAGTTTCGGCGCGCCGCCGGCCGACGGGATGACGTAGATCCCGCTGAAGCCCTTGTTCGCCGCGAGGTCCGGCGTGGAGACGTCGTACGCCAGCCATTGGCCGTCCGGCGAAGGCTGCGGTCCGCCGATGCGGTGGATGGCAGCGAGGTCCTCGAAACGCATCGCGTGCTGCGCGAATGCGACCGTTGCAATGAAGAGTGCGATTGCTGCCAGTGCAAGTTTTCTCATCGTATGTATCCCAACGATCTCAGATTTTCGTAGTACTCCTCATTTACTTTTACAAGCGAGCCGGCCGTGACCCGCGCGCCGTACGTGGCAACGCGCGGCAGTTCGCTCCCCACCAGGGTCCGGCCGGACATCTCATTCGAAGGCGGGAAGCCGATGAGCGAGCAGAGCGTCGGCGCGGCGTCGAACGGCGTGGTGCCCGGCGCCAGCGTCAGTGTCGACGCCAGCACCGCCTGGTCACGCTGGTTGTCGCCGGGCATTCCGGCGACGATGACGTCGAATCCCCGCGCACGCAATGCCGCGATCGTGGCGACGAGGCCGTCGAGCGCGCGCACGGACGCGGTCAGCTTCTCCGACGGACCGATGGTCAGGCGGTTCAGGACGATGTCGAGCGCCGGCAGGTAGACGGTGGCGAAGCGGGCCCGATCGGCATCGAGCGAGCGCAGCAGCCGCCTCGAGGCCTCGCTGTCGACCCGAAGCGCGAATTCGGATGGGCTTAAGCGAGGGCCCGCCGGAAGAGCAAAGATCGACGTCTGGCCGATGGAATCGAGCGCGCCGAGGCGGGCGTCGGCAGAGGTCCACCAGTTCACGGCCACGCTCGGAACGCCTCGGGCGGCGAAGACCTCCCAGACGAAGTCGCGTTTTCGCACGGTCGGCGGCAACGGCTCCAGGCGCGCCAGCCCGATCGCCTCGGCGAGATCGCGCAGCACGAGGTCGCTGGGCGACACCGACTGCAGAAGATGCGCGCCGCCGCGCAGCCGCACGCCGTCGACGGCGCGTACGCCGTGCAGGTAGGCTTTCACACCCGTGCCCAGCGAAGCCCAACGTTCGGTCGTCGACCCAGCGGGCAGCGAGGGAACTGCGTACGCGGAGGGAACCGCTCGGGCTAGGTCGGGCCGGGCCCGGTAGATGTCCCACGTCAATCCATCGACCGCTACCAGCGCGACGCGGCGGGTGCCTGGTGCCGTTACAACCTGAATCGGCGGCGCGGCAGGGCGGCTATCCTGCCCGGCGAACGTGGGCAGGAAAAGGAGCGCGATCAGAACCGAGGCCGCGATCGCCATTGGTATCCCCCGCGGCTTCTGATGGATGAGCGGCACGCGCTGCAACTCGTAAATCGAGAACGACAGCAGCGCCGCGGACACTGCGATCGTGGCGATGAGAAAGAACGCCGCCATCGCCGCGATACCGGTCAGCAGCTCCGGCCAGCCCGGCGCCGTCGGAAAGCGATACCACCAGAGCGCGACCGGCGTGGCCAGGAGGGACGCCGCGGCAAAGGAGATGGCCAACAACGCGCGGGGTGTGTCGATGACGATCGTCGGCCGTAACTTGAGAATCAGGGCGATGGCGATCAACAAAAGAAACGAAATCGCGAATCCTGTCACTCCATAGAGCAGGGACATGAGCAGTGTCTCGCCGGCGGAGAGTGGATGGTTGCGAAAGAGCATGACGGCGACGAGGGGGACGATCGCGAAGAGGGCCACCAGCAGGGCGGCTTTGGCCGCCACCGTGGCCAGCTCGAGCCAGAAGGCGCGGGAGCTTCGTCCGGCGGTAAAGGGGTCGTGCGCGAACCACCGCTCGATGGCGTGCGAGAGGTAACCGCGCTCCCGCAGATCGCGCCGCAAATCGTCGACGGACGGCACCGGCACGGCGCGGAATATAGCACTCGGTCCGGCGTTCTATCGCCCGGCTCTTCCATGGATTCCGGCGCGGTCACCCCTCATAATCCGATTGGTACTCCGATCGACCACCCGGCGCTCCCCGGGCAGTCCCCCACTGACCTGCCCAAACGCCATCCATTCGCGAAGTTTTTCTCCGGCGCCGCCATCACCGTCGCCTTCGTCCTGCTGAAGCTGAAGGCGCTGATCTTGATCGTCTTCGACTTTTTCCGCGGCTACGCCGTCAATCCCTTCGAAGGCTTCGGGCTCACGCAGTTCGCCGTCGCCGGCGGCTCGATGGCGCTCTCCATCTGGGCCATGGCCAGAAAGTATCCACTGCCGCTGGTAGTCGGGTTCGTCGTCATCATCCTCATCCACGAAATTGGTCATGCCGTCGCCATTCGTGCAAAAGGGCTCCAGGCCGGTCTCATGGTCTTCATCCCCTTTATCGGCGGGGCAGTGACACTGAAGGACCAGCCCCGATCGGCCTACGACGACGCCCAGATCGGCCTTGCCGGCCCGATCGCGGGCACGTTCGCCTCGCTGGTCGCGCTGCAGCTCTACAAGTGGACGGACCAGCCAACGTATCTCTCCATCGCCATCGCCGGTTTCGTGGTGAACCTGATCAACCTCCTGCCGATCGGCATGCTCGACGGGGGCCGGATCTCTGCCGCAGTGACGAAGTGGATGTGGGTTTTCGGCGGCGGCGCCCTGATCTACAAGGTAGTGAAGCAGCCGAATCCGCTCATGCTGTTGATCGTTCTGCTGGTCGCCTTTCAGGTTTACCTGTCGATCCTTCGCGAAAAGGATGACAAGTCGTTCTACGACGTCACGATCTCGCAGAGGGTATTCATCGCCATCGCCTATTTTGGATTGGTAATCTTCCTCGGACACCAGACATACATGAACGTAAATCGATGGGTGGCGCTGATGAAGTAACAGCGCCTGCTGCAGGCGCAGGAATGGCAGGAGACACATTTCGTTTTGATACCCTTGCGCCCGCTCGTATGAACCTTTACCTCCTCATCGCCATCGCCCTCGGTGCGATCTCCGGGACGACCGAAGTTACGGTCGCACGGCCGGGTCTTACCAACGTGGCGGCCGAATGCGGGGTGATGCGCAGCGAGCAGTCGATCGCCTCGCCCCGGAGCACGCTCCATCACGCCCGATCGGAATCGACCGCGCCGCGCGTCACCGACGGCGCCCCTGCCCGTATCGAAGCGCCTCTCGCCGGCGCCGCCACGCCTCGCGCCCCTGCAACCAACTGCTGAGCCCCCTCCGGTTCGCGGTTTGTTTGTTGCTGGGAAGGAAGTCACCATGATCGATAAAGTACTCACATCCATTTTCGGATCGAAACACGAGCGCGACGTCAAGAAGATGTTGCCTATCGTCGCGCAGATCAACGCACTCGAACCCGGGATCAGCCCTCTGACTGACGATGAGCTGCGCGGCAAGACCCTCGAGTTCCGCGAGCGCCTCCGCCCCGCCGTCGAGGCGCTGGAAGCGGCAAAGAAAGAGATCCCGCGCGACGAGGTCGTCGTCCGCACGGCGAAAGAAGACCTGCAGGCCGCCCTCAACGAGATCCTCCCCGAGGCCTTCGCCGTCGCCCGCGAGGGGAGCAAACGAATCCTCAACATGCGCCACTTCGACGTCCAGCTCATGGGCGGCGTCGTCCTTCACCGCGGCAAGATCTCGGAGATGAAGACCGGCGAAGGAAAGACGCTGGTGGCCACGCTCCCCGTCTACCTCAACGCCCTGACCGGCCGCGGCGTTCATGTCGTCACGGTCAACGACTATCTGGCCCGCCGCGACTCGGAGTGGATGGGCCGCCTCTACAAGTTCCTCGGCCTGACGGTCGGCGTGATCCAGAACCACCACGGCGACCGCGAGCGGCAGGAGGCATACGGCTGCGACGTCACCTACGGCACCAACAACGAGTACGGCTTCGACTATCTCCGCGACAACATGAAGTTCGATCTCGAGTCGATGGTGCAGCGCGATCACGTCTACGCCATCGTCGACGAAGTCGACTCGATCCTGATCGACGAAGCGCGCACGCCGCTCATCATCAGCGGCCCGTCCGAGGAGCGGCCGGATAAGTACTACTCCGTCGACCGCATCGTCCCGCGCCTGGTCAAAGAGAAGGATTACCAGGTCGACGAGAAGCAACACACGGCCGTGCTCACGGAAGACGGTGTGCTGCACGCCGAGAAGCTCCTCGGCGTCACCAATCTCTACGACCCCGACAACATGGACACGCTGCACGCCGTGCAGCAGGCCTTGCGCGCCCACACGCTCTACAAGCTCGACGTCGAATACGTCGTCAAAGACGGCGAAGTGCTCATCGTCGACGAGTTCACCGGACGTCTGATGCCCGGCCGCCGCTGGAGCGACGGTCTGCATCAGGCGGTGGAGGCAAAAGAGGGCGTCAAGATCGAGGCCGAGAACCAGACCCTGGCCACCATCACCTTCCAGAACCTCTTCCGGATGTACGAGAAGCTGGCCGGCATGACCGGCACGGCGGACACCGAGGCGGCGGAGTTCGACAAGATCTACAACCTTGAGGTCGTGGTCATCCCGCCCAACCGGCAGATGGTGCGCAAGGATCAGGCGGACCTCGTCTACCGCACGGAGCGCGAGAAGTTCAACGCCATCGTCGATGAGATCAAGATCCTCAACGAGAAGGGGCAGCCGGCGCTCGTCGGTACGATATCGATCGAGAAGTCGGAAGCGCTGTCATCCGCGTTGAAGCGCAAGGGCGTGCCACACGTCGTCCTCAACGCCAAGTACCACGAGAAGGAAGCAGAAATCGTCGCCCAGGCCGGCCGCAAAGGGGCGGTGACGATCGCCACGAACATGGCCGGCCGCGGCACGGACATTCTCCTCGGCGGCAATCCCGAGTTTGCCGCGGCACAGAAGAACAAGGATGTTGCCGACCCGGCCGAGCGGAAGCGCATCGAGGAAGAGATCGCAACGCAATGGAAGGTCGATCACGAGGAGGTGGTCAGCCTCGGCGGTCTCCACATCGTCGGCACCGAGCGCCATGAATCGCGCCGCATCGACAACCAGCTCCGCGGCCGCTCCGGGCGTCAGGGCGATCCCGGCGCCTCGCGCTTCTATCTCTCCCTCGAAGACGATCTGATGCGTATCTTCGGCGGCGAGCGCCTGATGGGGTGGATGGAAAAGCTGGGGATGGAAGAGGGCGTCCCGATCGAGCACAGCATGGTCACGCGCTCGATCGAGCGCGCTCAAAAGCAGGTCGAAGGCCGCAACTTCGAGGCCCGCAAGCACCTCCTCGAGTACGACGATGTGATGAACAAGCAGCGCGAGTCCGTGTACGGTTTGCGCCGCTCCATCCTCGAAGGGCGCGAGGGGAAGGACTACATCCTCAATGCCGCCGACGAGATCGTCGACTACCTGATCGAAACGTACATCCCCGAGGATGCACGCGAGCATCCGGATGAGGAGAAGCTGAACGCGGAGCTCTATGACTTCTTCGGCATCGATCTGAAGATGGCCGACGTCGATCTGGCCACGTTGCCGCGCGCCGCTGTGAAGGATCGCGTCATCGAAACGGTGAACCGGCGCTACGAGGAGAAAGAAGCATCGATCGGCGCGGATATGATGCGTCTCCACCAGAAGTACATCCTGCTGCAGGTCATCGATCAGCTCTGGAAGGATCACCTGCTGAACGTCGATCACCTGAAGGAAGGGATCGGACTGCGCGGCTACGGCCAGCGCGATCCGCTCATCGAGTACAAGAAGGAGTCGTACGAGATCTTCCAGGAGATGATGGAGCTGATCCAGGACCGCGTGGTGAAGTACCTCTGGAAGACCGAGGTGGTGGTGGAGCGGGAGGGCGACCGGCAGGAGGTGCAGCGCGTCCAGCGCGCCATGCCGCCGCAGAAACCAAAGGCCCCGCCCATGGTCTTCTCCGGCTCCGGCGGATCAACCGGCCCTGTCCAGGTACAGCGCAAAGAGCCCAAGATCGGCCGCAACGACCCCTGCTGGTGCGGCAGCGGCAAGAAGTACAAGAAGTGCCACGGGACCGCGGCGTAAACTGTTGCCATGCCCCACATCGCCATCGACTACGACAAGGAAAAGCTCCGCGACTTCTGCCGGCGGTGGAGGGTTACGGAGTTTTCGCTTTTCGGCAGTGTCGTACGGGACGACTTCGGGCCGGAGAGCGATGTGGATGTGATGGTAACGTTCGAAGAGGACGTACCTTGGACGCTCTTCAGCCTTGTTCACATGGAGAACGAGCTGGCCGAGATTTTCGGTCGGCCCGTTGACTTGTGCGAACGCCCAGGAGTCGAGCGAAGCCGGAATCGTTTCCGGCGCGAATCAATCCTTTCGAGTGCGGTGCCGCTTGAGCTCTGAAGATTCAGGACTCTTGGAGGACATCCTTGAGTCGGCGCGACTTGCGATTTCATACGTTCAGGGAACCACGGAGGCTCGGTTTCACTCCGACCTGCTGGGCCAGGACGGAGTTGCGTATCGGATCGGCATCATTGGCGAAGCGGCACGTGGTCTCTCGGCTCCCACGAAAACGGCCATCGGCCTCGACTGGACTGCGATGATGGGAATGAGAAATCGCCTCTTTCACGGCTACCGCGACACGAACCTCGTAACCCTGTGGAAGACCGTGAAAATTGATCTTCCGCAAGTCGTGTCATTGATCGAAGCGTTCCTTGAGCCCTGACGTATCATCCCCGCCGCATGCTTCCTGAAAAAACGTTTGAAAACCGAGTCGGCATCATCACCGGAGGCGGGACCGGGATCGGTTTCGCCATCGCCCGCGAGCTGGCCAGGCTCGGGGCCACCGTCGTCATCGCCAGCCGCAGCGAGGAGCACCTCGGGCCGGCCGTCGAGCAGTTGCGGAGCGAGACGGGACGCGCCAACGCCGCCGATCACTTCGTGCTCGACGTCCGCCAGCCCGAGCAGGTCGAGGCCATGGCGGCCAAGGTTCATGCCGATCACGGCCGCATCGACTTTCTCGTCAACAACGCCGCCGGCAACTTCGTCTCGCCGACCGATCAACTCAGCGTAAACGGCTGGAACGCCGTCATCGGCATCGTCCTCAACGGCACGTTCTACTGCACCAGCGCCGTCGGCAAGCGGATGATCGCCGCGAAGAGCGGCACGATCCTCAACATCATCGCCAACTACGCCTGGACCGGCGCGCCCGGCCTCGTCCACTCCGCCAGCGCCAAGGCCGGCGTCCTGGCGATGACACAGACGCTGGCCGTGGAGTGGGCGCGTCACAAGATCCGCGTCAACGCCATCGCCCCCGGCCCGGTCCACACCGAGGGTGCCTCCAAGCGGCTCTTCCCGAACGAGATGGTCGAGGAAGGGATCCGCAAAACCATCCCTCTGCGCCGATTCGCCAATCTCGAAGAGGTGGCCAACGCCGCCTCCTACCTGCTCTCCGATTACGCCTCGTACGTCACCGGCGAAGCGCTCGTCATCGACGGCGGGCAGTGGCTCAGCGGAGCGGACTACTGGACGCGCGTGCAGCAGATGGCGCCGAAGTAACAACCTGTTTGCAGCGTTACTTCTACTGCGAAACATGATCATCCGCAGATGGAGAACCGTTGGCTCCTTTTATCTGCGTACATCTGCGTCATCTGCGGATTGGTCCCCCTCGGAAGTCGGCGTTTGTCTGTTGGAATACGCCTTTGTTCTAAAGATTGAATGCGAGACGACCTCGACCTTCTATCCGGCGACTACCTTGCGGAACCCGCTGGCGAAGCGCCACCGGCGGATTTCAACGATGGCGAGCTCCTCGATGCGTATTCGGCAGCCGTGACCTCTGCCGCCGCGCGCATCACCCCCGCGGTCGTAAACATCGAGGTGAAGACACCCGGCCGTCGAGGCGAACGGCGAGGCGGCGGGTCCGGCTTTCTGTTCACGCCGGATGGATTCATCCTCACCAATAGCCACGTCGTGACCGATGCATCCTCGATCGACGTCACGCTGATCGACGGCACCCGCTGCACTGCCAGCGTGGTCGGCAACGACCCCGACACCGATCTGGCCGTCGTGCGCGTATCGGCGCCGAATCAGATTCCGGCGCGGCTTGGCGACTCCGACCTGATCCGTCCCGGCCAACTGGCCATCGCGGTAGGCAGTCCGCTCGGCTTTCAGACTACGGTGACGGCCGGCGTCGTCAGCGCACTCGGACGCACCATGCGTGCGCGAAGCGGACGGCTGATCGACAGCGTGATCCAGACGGACGCCGCGCTCAACCCCGGCAACTCCGGCGGACCGCTCGTCAACTCGCGTGGCGAAGTGATCGGCGTGAATACCGCGGTCATTCTGCCGGCGCAAGGCATCTGCTTCGCCATCGCCATCAACATGGCCAAGTTCGTGGCCGCGCGTCTCATCCGGGACGGCCGGATCACCCGAAGCTACATCGGCGTTTCCGGTCAATCCGTCCCGATTCACCGCCGCCTCGTTCGTTTCTACAATCTTGCCGTCGAGAGCGGAGTTCTCGTGGTGGGCGTGGAGAAGGAGAGTCCGGCCGAGAGCTCAGGCTTGCGCGAAGGAGATGTGATCGTCGCGTTTGGCGACAAACCCGTGGCCAATGTCGATCATCTTCATCGCATCCTCACGGAAGAGCAGGTCGGCAGACGGTCGGAGCTCATGGTGATCCGGGCCACGGAGAAACTCATGCTGTCGGTTGTGCCGGGCCAGGCGCACGTGTGAAGGGCGGGGCTGCACGTACGTGTAAGCCGTTCAGAGCGAACGCCTGTGTCTTCAGCCCGAGCGCCTTGCAAATGGTTCGCGTGATCTACCCGGTCAGGCAGCAATTTAGGAAAGTGACGCGACTTGCTCGTTATCATCTGCGGAAGTCGCGCTAAAGTAGCTGAGTGGCCAGCGATATCTTAGATCGGCTCCGCGCATCGAACGAGCCGGGCGCCGTGCAAGCGAGGTATCTGCTAGGGCTGTTTGACTCCTCACTCACAGCCGCATTGAGTGGACGCAAGAAGAACAAGCGTTGGGCGTCCGCGCTTTATGTTGTCACCGTCATTCTCAGCTCGGCAGTAACCATTCTTCTTGGTATCCAATTTAAGGTCCCCGGCGTAGAGGGTAACCTGAAACAAATCGCTTTCGTCATAGGCGCGATCGTGACGTTGCTCAACGCATTTGATCCCTTTTTTAATTATCGTGGCTCGTGGGCAGCATACGACGAGGCACTATCCGAGTTCTATCGGCTTCGTACTGAGTTGGAGTTCTATGTCAGCGGCGTGGACAACGCAACGTTGGCGCCAGACAAGTTGGATAAATTCAGAGATGACCATCAGGCGGCATGGGACCGTGTGCAGAAGGCGTATCGCCAGAGTCGCCGCGTCAGTAATCCGGAACAAAGCGACGGCCATCGTGGCTCAGAGAAGCATACGGGCTAGCCCGAGACCCACATAAACACCCGGTCCAACTCTTCGCAGCAACCGACCGAGTGCCATTGGTTAGCTCGGCGCTTCTATGGCGCGCGCGCCCGTTACCCGGCATCAGATTGACGAAACCACCGAGGCGCGTCGCTCCAATGAAGAACCCTTGTTGGCACTTCAACGCTCACCGCATTTTTAGATAGTCAACCGCCACATGTGCCATCGCCCGCACGCCCAACTCCAATCCACTCTCATCGACATAGAACAACGGCGAGTGATTCGATGCGGCCTGCTCCGCAGTCTGGTCTTTCGGCCGCGTACCCAGCCAGAAGAAGAGGCCCGGCACCTTCTGCTGGAAGAACGAGAAGTCTTCCGCGCCGAGGGTGGCGTTGACCACCTCGACGTTGGAGGGGCCGGCTACGCGGCGTAGCGTGGGGGCCATCCGTTCGGTCACGGCGGGGTCGTTGTAGGTGATCGGGTAGCCCTCGTCGATCGTTACCGTGGCCGTGGCGCCGCCGCTTTTGGCGATGTCTTCGGCGGTCCGTTTGATGCGGGTGTGAATGTCGTCGCGCATCTTCGCGTCGAGTGACCGGATCGTGCCGATCATCTCCACGGCGTCGGGGATGATGTTGTTGCGGACGCCGCCGTGGATGGCGCCGACGGTGACGATGGAGGGGGCCAGCGAGGAGTCGACTTGGCGGCTGGGGATGGTCTGCAATCCGAGGATGATCTGCGCGGCCACGACGATCGGGTCGACGCCGAGCCAGGGGTAGGCGCCGTGGGTCTGCTTGCCGTGTACCGTGATCTTGAACGAGTCGACGGCGGCCATCATCGAGCCCGGGCGGTAGGCGAGCTCGCCCACCGGGTAGCGCGAGGTCACGTGCAGGCCGAAGACGGCGTCGACCTTCGGATTGTCGAGCGCCCCCTCCTTCACCATCAGCTTCGCGCCCCCTTCCTCCCCCTCCGGCGCTCCCTCCTCGGCGGGTTGAAAGAGAAACTTCACGGTTCCGGGGATCTCCTCGCGAATGCCGGCCAGCACCTCGGCCACGCCGAGGAGAATGGCCACGTGCGCGTCGTGCCCGCAGGCGTGCATGACTCCGACGTCATGGCCGTTGAAGGTCGTTCGCACCGTCGACTTGAACGGCAGGTCGACCTGTTCGACGACCGGCAGCGCATCCATGTCCGCGCGCAGGGCCACTACGCGTCCCGGTTTGCCGCCGCGGAGGATGCCGATGACACCGGTGTACGCCACGGGCGTCTTCACCTCGATGCCCAGCTCGCGCAGTCGGTCGGCGATGATCTTCGACGTGCGCGTTTCGCGGTTGCCGAGCTCCGGATGCTGATGAATATCGCGCCGACAATCGATGACTTTCGACTCCACCTTCTTCGAGGCGGTGTCGATGCGTTGATCGAGCGTGGTGGTAGCGGCATCGAGCGTTGCGGACATGAGGACCTCCAGTGCGAGGATGGCTAGAAAGCGCATGGCGCATTGTATGGCGGGGTTGCGGGGTCTCGCGGTTGCGGGGTCTCGGGGTGTGAATGCCCGGCCTGCAGGGACGACCGCAGAGCCAACCGGTGTAGGTGTTAAGCCTGTTCGGGTGGGCGTAGATCCTCCTCATAGAGGCTGTGAGCCTCTTCGGGTGGGTGTATAGCCTCTTCGTAGAGACTGTGAGCCTCTTCAGGTGGGCGTAGAGCAAGAACCGGTGGGCTTAAGATCAGGATCGACCCACCTCAAGATCAGAACCGGGGGGGCAAGATCAGGATCGACCCACTTCAAGATCAAATCGCTGGGGTTCAAGATACGGATCGACCACCTCAAAATCAGAATCGCAGGGGTTCAAAATCAGGATCGACCGACTTCAAGATCAACTTTTTTCGTCTCAGGGCAAATCTTCTGATATCGACGGGTTTGATTCTGATCTTCGAGGCGAGTCGATTTTGATCTACGCGCTTGATTCTGATATCGAGGTGGGTCGATTCTGATATCGACGGGTTTGATTCTGATATCGAGGCGAGTCGACTCTGATTGACGGGTTTGATTCTGATATCGACGTGGGTCGATCCTGATATTGAACCCGTTACCAACCCCACTACCGCGAAACCGCCCCCCGCAGTTCCTCTGCGTTTCGGATCAGCTCCCCGAACCATTCCGCGAAGTGAGCCTCGCCTCGCTCCTCGGCCAGGGTTCTTGTCCCCGAGGCCATGGTGATGAATTGGTCGATGAAACCGTGCAGCTCGTCGGCAACTCCCATCGACATCAGCGTCGACGACTGCTCCTCGATGGTCTTGAAGGCCTGCAGCGCCTGGGCGTACTCATTCGAAAAGTAGGCGAAGGCCTCCCGAGCTTCATCGGAACGCTGGTCGTCGGTCATGAGGTCAATTCGCTGCGGATTCTAGGCCACGCGCGTTAGGTTGCGCGGTCTCGCGGTGACGCGGTCTCGAAGTACTTGCCAACCGCGAGACCGCGCAACCGGATTACTGCGAAGCCAGCGCGTGCAGATCCTCCATCCCCCGCACAACGCCCCCCCGAACCACGTACCGGACCTTGCGCAGGTTCGCCACGTCCGCGGACGGATCGGCGGCGACGATGACCAGGTCGGCGTCCTTTCCCTTCTCGACGATGCCGAACTCGCTCTCGCGTCGCATGGCGCGGGCGGCGACGGCGGTGGAGGAGACGATCACCTGCATCGGGGTCATCCCGGCTTTCTGCATCGCCTCCATCTCGGCATAGATCGCTGGCCCGTGCAGCGTCAGTGGATTGCCGGCATCGGTGCCGGTAGCGATCGGGATTCCGGCGGCGACGAGCGTTTTCAGGTTCTGCGCGCCGGTCTGTTCCGTCTTCGTCGTCCGTTCGTCGCGGCGGGCCAGTTGCTCGGCGGTCGTTGTCGTCGGCGCCGACGGTGTCTCGGCGATTCTGGCCAGCGTCGACTTGTCGACGCAACCGTTCGGATCGTCGATCACAACCGGCGTATGCTCGACCGCGGAGCGGAACATCCGCACGTATCCGCGCGGGACTGTCAGGGTCGGGATTAGGATCGTGCCGTTGTGCCGGGCAAGATCGATGAACTCCTGGTCCACCGGCAGATCCCAGACGCTGTGCACGAGCAAGGTCGCGCCGGCGCGCAACGCCGCCTTGGCCTCGGCCAGACCGGTGGCGTGGACGATGAGGGGGAGGTTGTGCTTGCGCGCCTCGTCTCCCGCGGCGGTGACGGCGGCGGCGGACGCCTCCACGGTCAGCGCCGGCGGCTGGACGATGTACCAGACCTTGACCGCGTGCGCGCCCTGCGACGCCAGATAGCGCACGCCTTCGCGCGCCGCGGCCTCGTCTTTGAGGACCATGAACTGCCGCTCGGCAGGAAGGTTCAGCCAGTGATCGAGCGTGGAAAGGAGCGGCCCGGCGGCATCGACATGCGGTACGAGCGTGTTCGGCTCGAAGCGGTCGTGCAGCCGCAGCGTCCAGGCGTAGCCGCCGACGTCGTAGACGGCGGTCACGCCGGAACAGAGGTAGGACCGCCCATAGCGCTCCGGATTCGCCTTCAGCTCTCCCTCGACCTGTTCGTAGGGATGCGACCCGCGCAAGTCGATCGAGTCGGGCCGTCCATCCGCCCAACCGGTCTGCGAGAAGTGGACGTGTGCATCGATCAAACCCGGCGTGATCCACATGCCGCGCACATCGGTCACATCGATTCCCTCGGGAAGGGGGCACTGCGCCGCGCTTCCGGCGCAATCGATCTTGCCGTCGCGCAGGATCACGTTCGCGTTCGCCACCGGCGCGCCGCCGCGTCCATCGATCAGCGTCGCCCCCGTGAGGGCGCGCGGAGGAGCAGGCGTGCCGGCGGGCGCGTCGACCGCGCCGGTCACCGCGATCTTCCATCCGTCGGGCGTGCTGACGAAAAGCCGCTCGGAGATGCCGACATGCTCGTCGGTGCCGTAGCGGACACGATAGCGATAGGTGCCGTAGACGATCCCGGGCCGCAGCGGCGTCAGGTGGACGTCGTCCGCCTCGAGGAGATCGGGCCAGCTCGCTCCGACCCCTTTTGCGAATGAGTCGAACCCGACGGCGAAGCCTTCCGGACCACCGCGCACCAGCCCCTCGGAATGGAGATAGCAGGCGAGATAAGCCTCCCGATTCCGCTGCCGGATGGCCTTGATGTTCGCATCGAACAGAGCACGCGCGGACGTAAGGTCATCGGCGGGCGCGGCCAGAATTGGCGTCACGATCATCAAAAGAAGGAGTGCCAGCTTTATGCGCATCACGACATTGTAGAATCGCAGGCGCCGGTCCCGAAAGGAACTCTCCATGCGCCCCAGGAGCAGCCTGCTGTTGCTTTTCTTCGCTATGCCGCTTCCGGCCACGCCGCAGACGGCGCCGGCCATTCCACACGCCGGCGAGAGCATCGAAGTCTCGATCGTCAACGTCGATACCGTGGTCACCGACAAACAGGGGCACCGCATTCACGGCCTGCGGCGGGACGACTTCGAGATCTACGAGAACGGAGTGCGGCAGCCGATCACGAACTTCGCGGAGTACGCCAGCGAGCGGGAGGCGACTTCGGCCGGGGTTGCGACGCCCTCGGCCACTGCCGGTGCCCCGCACCTGGCGGCGCAGTCGCCGCCGCCGCAAAAGCGAACCATCATCGTTTTCGTCGAGCGCTTTCAACTGGCCTCGTTTCGCAGCGATCCGCTTTTCGCGGCGATGAAGAAGCTGTTGCACGAATCGGTACGGCCGGGCGACCGGGTCATGGTCGTGACCTGGAACCACGGCATCCTCGGCACGCGGCTCGATTTCACCGACGATCTCAGCCGGATCGACAAAGCCATCGATGCCATCGCCGCGCGAACGATCACCGTCGACCACGATCCGATGGACGATCTCGAACAGGAGGTCGATGCCATCGCCACGTGGGAAGCGGAGATCGCGGAGTTCGGGGGCGGCCGCATGGGCACTCCCGACATCCCTCGTGAATCAGGTCTCAGTTTCTTCGTCGAAGAAAACTCGCGCATGTCGGCGAAGAACGCCCTTCTCGACGAGCAGAGAAAGGTGCAGACGATCAACGCTCTCATGCGCTCGGCCGCAGCTCTGGAGGGGAAAAAGATCCTCCTCCTGGCGACGCACCGCCTCTCGGAGTACGCCGGCGCGGAGGCGCTCTTCATGGCCGGCGCGAACACACTCCCCTCGGATTTCCGCCGCGAGTTCGACGGCAAGCCGCTGGTCCGGTCGCTCATCGAGACGGCCAACGCGAACGGATTCACCGTCTACCCCATCTTCGCCGAGGGGCTGGGAACGAACGCGATGGTCAATTCGCAATTCAGAGCCACGCAGCCGAGGGGAATCGGCTATGACTACCTCGTCCTCAACAATGAAACGCCGATGCTCGAATACGTCGCGCAACAGACGGGCGGCGTAACCGCCTGGGGAAGCAAGGACGTCACGAACCTCCTGCCCCATGTCGTCGACGACTTCGAGTCGTACTACTCGCTCGCGTACAGCGGTACGCCGGGCAAAGCGGCGTCGCGCAAGATCGAGGTCCGGGTCAAAGACCCGAAGCTCACCGTACGCGCGCGCAAACAGTTCCTGCCGAAATCGGATACGACGAAGATGGAGGACCGCGTCATCGCCACCCTCTTCGGCAACGCGCCTCCGTCGTCATTCGAGATGAAAGTCCGTCTGGCCGCGGCCAAGCTCGACGAGAAGAAGCACTACATGATTCCGATCACGATCGAAGTGCCGATCTCGGCGCTGACGACGCTCCCAACCGAGGGCAACGCCTCTGCCGGGGCGTTCACGGTCTACATGGCCTGGGGCTCAACGTTCGGCGGCGTGAGCGACACGCACCACGACACGAAACAGTTCTCGATCGCCGCCGCCGAACTGGAGAAGGCGAAGACGAATCACTTCACCTACGAGTTCAAAGTCGAATCTGCCACGCCCTACCTGCGCATCGCGCTCGGCGTGTACGACGAGGTTTCGAAGGAGTACGCGCTGAACCTGATCGATCTGCAGCCACCGGCGCCGGCGAGGAAGTAGCATTGTCATTCTGAGCGACGCGAAGAACCCCCAGCATGGAATCCGCTGCTCGAGGATGACGCGACACACCCAAGGGCGGGCGGTCCTGCGCAGCTCGTATGTTTCGCGCCTGACCACCACCCGCCTATGCGATGCGCGAGCGACTGAGAATCGGCCGCCAGCCGGGGATTCCTCGCGTCGCTCGGAATGACAGTCAATCCAACGTCTTCACCGGCCCGAGCTTCAGGTTCAAATCGTCGTCCGACAGACCGAAGATCTGCTTCATCTCGGCCATCTTCTCTTCGAGCTTCATCAGCGCCGATCCGACGCGCTCGATCTCCTCGTCTGTGAGATTGCCGGCGTCCATCCGACGCAGGGCCTGTTTCTCGAGCAGGCGCCGCACCAGTTCGATGATCGACAGCACCAGCTTCGCCAAGCCGTTCTCGACGATCTCCGAATCGGCGGCGATGCGGTCGGGGATGGTCCGCTCGGTGAACGTCAGCGACGTGCGCAGGCGCTCTTCCTCATTCGTGATCATCAGCGAAGACCTCCAGCGGCCACGGTCCGGATAGCAGGAAAGGGACGGAGGCGAAATCGCGCTTTAGCGCCGAGCCGGCGCCGTTCAACGCAGCAACCGATTCCCGGCGGACGAGCGCGGCGAATTCGAGCGATGCGGTGTCGCGCGTCGCCCATCGATGTCTGACCGCGAGCGGCGCGAGCGTGGCATCGACCGCGTTCCGAAACTCCGGCACGACCTCGGCGGCGCGCGTAGCCTCGTGCAGCGCGCGGATGTACGCGGCCCCCGTTTCGAAGTCGTGCCGGTCAGGCCGCGCACGCGGCGACGCGGCCGCGGCCTTGAGCGTCATCTCCACCATCCCTCGATATTCACGAAGGATGCGCCGCCATCGCTCGATGTGCGCCGCGCATTTGGCCGCCGCGTCGCTCTGGCCATGCGCGGTGAAGCCGTAGCGGATGGCGATGAAGGTGGCCCGATCGAGCAGCGCCGCACGCGTTTGGGCGACGCGCAGCAGCAACTCGCGGTCGCCGAGTGGCTGGGCATCATCGATCGGCATACCACTGAGCCAGAGGTCCGCAACAGGAATGGCTTCGGCCAACGGCTCGATGTCCCCTTTTTCCAGATGCGCGCCGATCACGACGTGCTTCATTTGATCTGCTTCGGCTGCGACGTCCGGATGATGGCGTCGACGTTGGCCAGCACGATGTTGAGGCCGAGGTAGAGGAGATCGACGTCGCCGATCGAGACGACCGCTTCGCCGGCGATCACCACGCCGCGGTCGAGCAGGTGGTCGAGCGTTTCGAGAAGGCCTAACTCTTCTTCACTGTCAGTCATCGGTCGTTACGGCGAACGTATACGGAGGCCACGGTCCGGTCAACGCAAGGGTCACGCCTTCCTCGGCATAACGGCGCGCCAGCGCGTCGCGGAGCTCTTCGAGCCGCGCCTCTTCGTCGCGCTCGAGAAGAACGTTGATCTGCGGAAAGGCGCCGGAGCGCTGCTGGCGCGTTTCGGCCACGGTATCGCAAGCGAGTTTCTCCATCACCGCGCGTTCGACCTCCGAAACGACCTGTTGCTCAGCCTCACGCGAGGCCCGCTTCTTCTCGTCATCGAGCTTCTTGCGCAGCAGGAAGGCCTTTCCGGCCGCGGCGCCGGCGATCTCGTCCGACAGCGCGCGCAGAGTGTCGACGCGCCGCACCAACGCCTCACTCCAGAGCTGCGGATCGAACTCGATGCGCAACGTCCACTCCTGCTTGCCGTCGAGGCGGTCAAGCAGCGTCACCAGCCGCGCGCGCTCGCTCTCCAGATGCCGCCGCACGCTTTCCTCGGAGGCAAACAACGTGAACGCGCGCAACGGGATGATCGTCCCGCCGTGCATCAATGCGTTCATCACGCTTTGATGCCGATAGCCGATCGATCCGAGCCACTCGACGTCTTTAGCACGGGCGTCGATGACGCCCTGAGAGAAATCGACGTCGTCGACGGGAGTGAAGAATGCGGCAAGCTCGCCGGACGTGACGACGCTCAGCCGATCCGATCCATCAACCGCCTCGACCCGTTCCGGCATCGGATGGAGGGCGCGGGCGACGGCGTAGACGTAGAGGATTTCGGGCATTCGAGAGAGTCATTGTAGGGCTGCGTTGGTCACCGGCGTCAAAGAGGTGGTGAGCGTGGTGTGGCATCTGCGGCGGCTCCGGCCGGGGGCACAGACAAGAGTGTCTGTGCCACATAGGCCCCTGGTTATCGACGACGGGCACCGTGTCGTCCAGAGCAATGCCCCGCCAAAAGCCGGGACTAATGTGGCACAGACCACAGTTGTCCAAATTAGGTAGCGGAGAGTTGGCCGATCGGAAGAAACGCCGGGCGCTGTAGAGTCAGTCAGTTCGACCAAGAACGACGATTCGACAGGAGGCCCGACGTTGAGCGCATTTTCTAGCGTGTTCGGTCAGA
>DATMNC010000082.1:0-111554 GCA_035569395.1 Thermoanaerobaculia bacterium
GTTCGCGTCCTTCATGAAGAACCTCGGGATTCTTGGCGGTGTGCTCCTGATCGCGTACTGGGGCGCCGGACCGGTCTCACTCGATGAACGGGCGCGCCGTGATGTGTCAAAGACGGCGTCGGCGTCGGCAATCTCGAGCGGAGGCGCACGGAACAGGATTGGGAGCGGTGTGGCATGAAACACGCTTCACCGGACTTACGTCACGATTTGAGGAGGTTTCAGCCATGAGGAGCGATCGAACGATTCTGATCACCGGAGTGACAGGCCATCAGGGCGGCGCGGTCGCGCGGGCGCTCCAGGACGCCGGGTTCCATCTGCGCGGTCTGACGCGCAAGCCGGACAGCGAGCAGGCGGCGGCGCTGGCGCGCCACGGCGTCGACGTCGACCTCGTCAAGGGCGATCTCGATGACGAGGCGACGCTGCGCCGTGCGTTGGCTGGCGCGTGGGGCGTCTTCAGCGTGCAGAACACGGCGGAGGCGGGCGTCGAGCGGGAAGAGGCGCAGGGCAAGCGTCTTGCGACACTGGCGCGCGAGGCCGGCGTCGAACACCACGTCTACACATCCGTGGGATCGGCGGACAAGCAGACCGGCACCCCGCACTTCGACAACAAGTGGCGCATCGAGGAAACCGTCCGCGGCCTCCGCTTCCCTTCGCATGTGATCCTGCGTCCGGTGTTCTTCATGGAGAACCTGCTCGCGCCCTACAGTCTCCAGGGCTCAACGCTCAACTGGGCGCTCGGGCCGGGAACGAAGCTGCAGATGATTGCGGTGGACGACATCGGCTGGTTCGGCGCGCGCGCATTCACCGACGCCGCCGCCTTGAACGGACGCGAGATCGATCTCGCCGGTGACGTACGAACGATGCGGGAGGCGGCGGAGATCCTGACGGACGCGCTGGGCCGGCCGATTGCGTTCGCGCAGACGCCAATCGAACAGGTCCGGCAGTACAGCAAGGAGATGGCCTTGATGCTGGAATGGTTCGAGCGCGTCGGCTACAGCGCCGACATCGCTGGCCTGGAACGCGAATTCGGCCGTGTGCTCACGAAGCTCCCCGACTGGGCACGCCGCCAAGGGCAGACTCAAGGAGAGCTCGCATGAAAGCCGTCAGATTGTTGGAGTACGGTGGGCAGTTGATGTTCAGCGATGTACCGGCGCCGGCGATCGCACCCGACGAGATCCTGGTGAAGATCAGGAGTACCGCCGTCAATCACCTGGATCTTGTCAAGGCCTCCGGAACGGCAAGACAGATACTCCCGATCGACCTGCCATGGATCCCTGGTCATGAGTTTTCAGGGGTCGTCGAACAGATTGGCAGTGCCGTTGCGGCATGGGCGCCAGGTGATGCGGTGTTCGGTGCCAACGAAGTGGGCGGCGCGTACGCGGCGCTGTCGCTCTTTAGCGACTTCGAAGGGTTCCGGACCTTCAAGCCCGGTCCTCAGCGTGAATCAGAAGTCCACACGATGCTCGATCAAGTCGTTGCCTGGGGTCGTGCGCTGCAGACGGTCCGTACGGAGCAAAGCACGTAAGAACGGCATGTAGGATCATAAGAGGATGATTTCGTCGAGTCCTTACAGGAGCATGAATGTGCGGTCCCTCGTCCTGGCCGCAGCGCTATCGCTCAGTACCGCTTGCACGGCGCATCGTCAGATGCGCACAAGTACGGTGCCGGTCGACGTCACCGCGCCACTCAGCGATCCGCGCGCCCGCGCCGCGGTGGCGTCGTCGTCGATCGAGCGGTATCCCGGCTACACGATCGCAATCGTTGAATTCGATGACCAGGGGCGGTTCTGGGATCGCCGGCAGGTCGCCGCGCTCGAGGCGGAAATGACCAGGGAGGCGAGCCAAGTTGATGAGGCACCAGTGAGCACGATCGTGTTCACCCACGGATGGCGTGATGACGCGCGAGTCTGCGACAAGGCACTCGTTGCCTTTCGCGAGTTCGTTCGCCGGATCTCAATCGATGATCTCGGGAAGCTCCCGGGGCGGCATCCCTTGATCGGAATCTTTATCGCTTGGCGCGGCTACTCGAGCTACGTCTGGCCGCTCGAATTCTTCTCATTCGTAGGCCGCAAGGACACGGCGGCGCGAATCGCCTCCGGCGACGTTCCGGAGCTCCTCGCGCACCTCGATTCGTTTCGGCGAGAGCTCAACGCCTCTCGCAAAGAGGCTTCACGCCTCGTGGTCATCGGGCACAGTCTCGGCGGTACGATCGTCTTCGAGGCGCTCGCGAACCTCTATAAGGCACGGCTAAGCGAGGCCTGGCCGGGACGCGACGTCAACGGAAAGAGCGGGATCATTTCCGGTTTCGGTGATCTCGTCCTCCTCGTGAATCCAGCGTTCGAGGCGGAGCGCTGGCACTCGATTCACGAGCTCGCGGCGTCTTACGTGAGCTTCTCGAAAAACCAAAGGCCGCTGCTCGTCGTGGCATCGTCGGAAACCGATTTGCCGACCAGTCGGTATTTCCCGATTGCGCAGCGCTTCGGAACGATGTTGCAAAAGACGCGCGATGAAGAACAGCGGCGGGCACTCATCACATCGATCGGTCACTACGAGCCGTTCGTCACACATCACCTTAGGCGGGGCGACCTTCCGCCGGATGACCGATCCGAGGTCCCGAGCGATTTCGACATCACGAACTGTGAGGCCAAGATGCCCCAGATCCCGCCGGCTGCCAACCTGGGCGCGTTGTTCGAGAAGCGCCTTGTCGGCCAAGGTGAGCGCGACGAAGGCTGGGGTGCAGAGCCGTGCGTCGCCGAGCGCCACCTCGGGCCTCTTTTGCTGACGTGCGGTCCGAACGTGCAACGCGGTAATCCGTTCTGGGTCGTCCACGTCGCGCCGAACGTGTTGCATCAACACAACGGATTCTTCAACCCTTACTTCCTCGTCTTCGCACGCGACCTCGTCCTCGGCAGCCTCGAATGATTCCACGTTCCAGCAAATAACGAACTGGCTGTGGCGGGAGGACTCGAACCTCCGACCACCGGATTAACAACTCCGCGTTTGTCTCGGGACATACGCGGATATCTCCTTTCCTCAACATCTTACCTCGGTCCCGACTTGTCCGCACATGTGCGAAAACGCGTGAATTAGACACGCGTTAGACGCGTGGTGTGCGGCGACATCCCGGCTCGTTTTCTGATCAGGAAGAAGTCGTTTCGATCCGTTTCGCACTAGGCGCGGAAGCGGCGGCCGATGTGCTCTACGTGAGGCTCGTGCTCATCGACAGAGATGGGCCGAAAGGAGCTTCATATGAAATCGAAACGCAGTTGGAAGCAAACGCGCGGAATGCGACTCGTGGGGTTCGCAGGCCGTGCGCTGATCGCGGTCTTGGTAATCGTCACCGCAACCGCCTGCCACAGATCGGAACATGGTGATGTCCGTCCCACGACCGATTGCGGGAGATGCTCGGCAGCGGCGCGCGCTGTCGCATCAAGCGCGCAACCCGATATCGTCCAGGCGCCCACGCCGCCGACCGTGACGCAGCAGCCGGTCATGCGGGTCGCTCTCTTCATCGATCAGACAGGATCGATGGAGCAGGCACGCGTACCACACGTAGCGGCGGACAGTGTCACGCCACTTCTCGATCGGCTGCAGATGACGGGGGGCGAACTCGCGGTTGGTCTCATCCGCGATCACTCGGATGCGCCGCTCGCGCGCGTCTTCGTGCCGGTGCCGCCGGCCGCGCCCGTGTTTCCGCCGCGCAAGGCGGCCAATATTTTCGAGAAGGCAAAGCAGCAGAGGCGGGAAGATGAGGAACGGGCACGGTACGCGGCCCGGCAGCAGGCCTGGCACGCAGACGCTGCAACGCGCATCAACGCGTTCACGGAAGCGATCGCACCGCTCTTCGAGAACGCTGACGCGCCAGCGACGGACATCCACGCGGCGCTCCTCCGTGGCGATGTGTTCGTAGGGGAGCCGAACGCCTTTGGGCAGCCGGTCGAGAACATCGTCATTTTTGTGACGGACGGCGTGGAGACCGTCGATCCGCAGACCCCGGCGCAGTTCAGGGCTCCCGCCGAGCTCCTCCTCGTGAACGGGACCGGCAGCGAAGGCCAACTCGAAGCACTTCATCCGATCCGTTTCGAGGCGCTCGACGCCGCGATCCGGTATGTCCTGGAAGGAGGCGGCCATGTACGCCGGTAATGAGCGGGAGGAGCTGAGCCGTCAGTCGCTCGTGGCACAGGCGGTCGGGATCAACGAGACGGGGCGCAGGTATTTCAAGGACGCCGCGGACTCGGAGCGCCTGGTTCGTGATCGAGACGCGTATGAGGAGGCGCACGGCGAGGTGGCCCGGCTCACACTCCTCGAACGCGTGGAGTACGTCACGTATGCGATCGGCCTTCTCTGCGTCTACGGCATCGACGTCTTCCTCTTCGGCGCTAGTGCGCAGTTCGTTGCGGGTCTTGTCGGCAGTGACGATGATTTTTGGACAAGCCTTGCAAAGTACGCAACGCCCGCGTGCTTCCTTGGGATCGAAGTCATGATCTCGCTGCAGATCGTGAAGTCGGGTTTTGCGGAGCGGTTCGCGTTCGGTAGTGCGGCCGCGCGCAAGGGCTGGATCGCGGTCGGTGTCCTTGCCGCGCTCGTGATGCCGCTCGCTGCGATGGCTGCGGCCCGGGCAGCCGGCGTGGTTGCCGATGACAGCGCGCCAATCCTCATGATCGTCGTGCTTGCAGTCGTCAGTTTCGCAGCGCATGTGATCGTTCTGTTTGCCGGCCGCCTCGCGCAGGAAGCGAAAACGTACCTGACGTATGCGGTGTGCTACGGGATAAAAAAGCGGAGCGCTCAGCGAGCCATCGATCGCGCAGTGGCGGACATCGCAGCATTCAATTCGCGCTTCATTAGCTACGTACATGCGTGGCGGGCGCACAACGCGAAATACGCGGCGCTGCCGTCCGGACCTTTCGACCGCGAGGTCGTGGAATTCATGCGGCGGCAGTTTCCACACGTCGCGGGCGGCGGGCGCGATGTGTCCTTCCCGACGCTGGTCGAGGACGAGGAGTCGGCATGATCGGCCAGCTTACGTCGCTCGCCTTGATGGTCGCGGCGCTTCTCTTCGTCCTCAGCCTCCCGCTCGGCGAACATGACGCCGGGCGGGCGTTGAGACGCGCGGCCGCCTTCGCCTTCGTCCTGGCCTTCGTGCCGGCGACGCTCTACTGTCTCGTGGCACCGCTCTTCCACCGGCCGCACTCGACCGGCGCACTGATCGAACTCCTCCTTGCCGCCTTCGGGGTGCTCGGCATCCTGGTCATGCTGTCCCTCGCTTCCTACGGCCTCTTGGACCTCCGCAGGCGGAGCGGGACGCGGCAGCCCGCGCCGCACGCCGATCGCGGCTACGCGAAGCGGCGTCCCTCCGAGCATGCGGGGACGCACCACGACGACGAAGATGAAGAGGAATCGTAGGAATGAAGGACTGGCTCCTCCGCGACTGGTGCTACGGCAATGCGGGGCGGGCCTATCAGCGGGCCCGGGTGAACGAGTCCCGCGCCCGTTCGAACGACGCGCGCGAGGCGGCGTCCGAGGTGCACGGCGCGCTCGCGTCGTTGGATGGCAAGGAGAGCTTCGTCCTGGGGACGCTTGCGGATGGCAGGGCAGTCCGCATCGCGCCGAGGGAGATCGGGCGGCACGCGATGGTGTGGGGTTCCTCCGGCGCGGGCAAGAGCTATGGCCTTCACCTCATCACCGAGGGCTGGACCGCAACCGGGCGGCGCCTCACGCTCATCGATCCGAAGGGCGAGACGTTTCTCTTGAAGGCGCTCGCCGCTGCGGCCGCCTACGAATCGCTTCCGGAGGATCAGCGCGACGCCTTCGCTGCGCGCTTCCGGGTCTTCGATGTCACGGGGGAGCGCGTGACGCCGGCGGATCTCTGGAGCGTACCGAAGGGCATGTCGCCCTCGCTCCTCGCGACCCTGCGGGCCGCAGCCGTCGCGGAGCAGAGCTCCCACGCGTTCTCGGACCTCATGGCGTACGGGATCTTCCTTCTCTACTCGGTGGCCATCGACCTCTGGTGGGGGGTCACGGTAAAGATCGCGCGCGCTTTCTTCCTGGATGCCGCCTTCCGTGACCGGATCGGAAAGAAGCTCACAGATGAGCGCTTGCGGGACAGCGTGGAGCACCTGGAGACCACGCTCCCGGAGCAGACCCGCAAGGCGATCGTGAGGCAGTTCGACCTTCTCCTTGCTTCTCTTCCGGCGCGGGTGAGCTTCGGCCTCTCGCCCGAGATGACGCGCGAGCTCCTGCCCGCGCGCGGAGCAAGGCCGACAATCACCCTCGGGAACTTCGGTCCCACACCTCAACGTCCGCCGGCGCTCGCGAAAGCGATGGCGACGAATCGCCTGATCGACGTCCTGACCGAGGCGAACGTGCGGCCGCGCGCGGTGCCGGAACTCTTGCTTCTCGAAGAGGTCGGCGTCCTCGTGAAGCAGCCTGCCGTCGCGGAGTACGTCCTCGAAGCCTCGCGCACCCTCCGCTGGAAGGGTCTCTCGATCGTATGCGTCGCGCAGGACCCCTCGAACGCGATCCCGAAGGAAACCGTGACCGCGCTCCGCCTGAACTCCAAGTGGCTCCTCGCCTTCGAGTGCGGGCGTGACGAGGCGCTGTGGCTCCTGCCCCACATGGTGGGGCAAGGCCGGAGCGAATCCGAAGAGCGTCGCGAGTTTACCTCCCTGATGGCGAAGCTCCCCACCCAGGAAGCGGTCTTCGTGCGGAAAGGCCTCCCAGGCTTCCGGCTTCGTCTCGCGGACGTGGAAGACCCAACCCGCCGCTATGCACGCGAGCGGCTCCTCGAAACCTTCGAGTCGAAGATCGCCGTGCGTTCCATGATCCGGACGCGAGATGCCGAGGAACGGATCGCACGCTTCGAATCAACGGTCATTGAGAAGCGGGAAACGCCCGCGGCGGCAAAGGCAGGCACCGCGAAGGAGACGAAGTCACCCGGCTCGATAGACGAGTTCTTCGCGCTCCTAGAGCACGGGCGGAAGCTCGGCGAGGATGGCCGGTGAAAGCGCCGGCCCGGCGCCTGTTCGCGGCGCCCGTCTGGCTCTATCTCCTCGCCTTGCCCGCATACCTCTTTCGCGCCATGTTCACCCTCCTCCGACTCCTGCGGCTTCGCCGCATCTCCCGCCTCGGCTACGTGGACTGCCCCCATTGCGGCGCGGAGAATCCGATCGATGTCCTCTCGACCTGCCCCCGCTGCAGGACGACCGAGTACGGCAATCGCCTCCGCTGCACGGGCTGCGACGCGCGGGCGACCTCGTTCGCCTGCGACCGCTGCGGCGTCACGATCCACTGCCTCTGACATGGCCTCCCCGACCCTCCCGCGCGACCTCGAGGTCATGCGTGCCGTGGGGCGCTTCCGGATGCTCACGCGTCCCCAGCTCAAGCGCTGGTTCTTCGCCGACGTGTCGGAAACGGTCGTAACGCGCTTCGTCGACCGCACGACAGGCAAAGGCTGGCTTGGCGTGCAGCGGCTCCACGGGAACGGGATGCAGGTCCTCTGGCTCACAAGGAAAGGCCGGGATGTGCTCGTGGGACAGGGCGTCGCGGCGGCGGACCTCTTCCCGGCGACCGGTCCCGCGGCGGCGAAGGATTTCGAACACACGGTCATGATCGGGGAGGCGGCAGTGTGGCTCGCGACGAAGACCATTCCTCCGGAGGAGCTCTTGCCGGCCTCCGCGCTGCTTCGTTTTTTCGGCGGGCGGATGGCCGTCGTCCCGGATCTCCTGGCGCTCTGGCGACCGGAAGGGAGCGCTCCCGCCGCCCTCGCCGTCGAGGTGGATCTCGGTACGGAGCCCATCCAGACGGTGCTTCTGCCGAAGCTCGCTCTCCTTGCCGATGCACTTCACGACTGGCTGCCGGGATGCGTCACGACCATCCTCGTCCTCGTACCCCGTGGGAGGCGGCGGGCGGCGGTCCGAGACGCGCTCCCGGAGCTCCCGATCCCGGTCCTAGTCGAGGTCTTGGAGGAGCTTCCAGGTGTTAACTCCGGTGTGTAGTCGAGTTAACACCTCCGCAGGAGTTAACCTATGCTGAACCAGATAGTTAGCGCGCGGAAGCCGGGGCGTATTAGGGAAACAACAATCAACTCAATCTCTCATCTTCAACCATGAACGCCGGAGGCGGTTGCCGGGCAGGCAACGCAGAATGCAAGGCACCCGCGCCGTGCCGCGAAGCGGTGCGGCACGGCGCGGGAAGCGTGTGCGGGAAAAGGCAGGGAGACCTAAAGGCAGAGCGGCCGCCAAGGCGCTGCCGCAGAGCAAAGAAAAACCCGCGCCTCGCGAGGAGAGACGCGGGTCGGTCTTCAGTCGTCAGGGTGCTCTTCGAGCCACTCCTCCTCCTCGGTGAAATCGCAGAGGGGCGCGTCCGATGCCGCTTCGATGACGCTCGTCACCTCGGAGTCGTTGTCGTAATACTCCCACGTGTCGAGGTCATAGCCCGCTCGGTGGTAGCGTTTCGCGAGGAGCTCGGCTGCGGCTTCGGAGGGCGCTTCAAGCGTCGTTTGGTAGTCATAAGTCTCGCGGATGTTGACGGTGTATCTAGGCATTGCGGAACTAGATTGATTTGCGGGCGCTCGATACGCCCGGTTAGTGCTCGTTCTCGACCTCAGCTTCGTCGGAGAGAGGCGCGGCGAACATCGCGGCGCTGTGGTGCATGACGGAGTTTCGTGACGTGGTGGCGAAGATCTTCATTGCGGCCACGTGCGCGTCGGCTTCGTCGCAAGCCTCGACGTCTATGTCGAACACCTCTGTCTCGGCGATAAAGACTCGGTATTTAGGCATGTTGCGGGATTGGTTTGGTCCGGTTCGACGAGGCCGGGCAGCGCCTGTGCGTCGCTGCGCGCAGGCGGGAGCGGGCGAAGTCAAGGAGGATCGTCCAGGGATGCCGCTCTGCGGCAAACGGGTCGAAGTTCCTTGACCGCCCGCTAGACTGAAAGCACGCGACGCACAACGCTTCCTTGAAGTCTCCGCAGAGCAAAGAGAAGTCTCCGCAGAGCAAAGAAAAACCCGCCTCGTGGATAGAGGCGGGTCGTTCTTTTCCATCAGCTAGAACAGCTCGCTGAAAGACGCGGCGATCTCCCGGAAGAAACCGCGCTTCTCGGTGGCGCACCGGGCGTCGTAGTCCATGATCTCCGCGGCCACGCGCTGTTCGGCGAGGGCCAGGGCGCTCTTCAGCTCCCCGATCTGGAACTTGTCCTCCAAGAGGCCGACGTAGGCCTGGCGCTGGGTATTCGTGACTTGGTTCATTTGGTTTGTGTGGTGTGCGCCGGTTCGACCAGGCCGGCGACGACGGTTCGCATCCGCCGCAGCGAAGCGGGAGCGGGCGAAGTCAAGGAGGAGCGGAACGGGCAGTCACAGGGCTTGCCCCTTGACGGCCCGTGAGCAATTCCTTGACCGCCCGCTAAACTGAGAGAACGGCGATGCGAACACGACCTCATGGTCGGAGGATGAGCTCTTGAGGGCCGTCACGAAGCTCCCGAAACGCCCGCTGTCCCAGACGAAGGCGGCGAACTCCTTGAAGTTCTCGACGCGGGGGGGTAGGGTTTTCTCGTTCCGGAGCACTCCTTGTACAGCGGTCCAAAACGCATCGAACGCTGAAAGTCAGCAAAGGAGGAGTGCGTAACCATGTCGGAATACTCCAGCGAAGACGCCTCCTACGCTGCTCGGATTGTTAACCGTTTGATGAGCCCTGAAGAAGCGGAGGGGTTCGACCTTGAGCAGGATCTGGTCGTCTCCGATGTTGAGAGCGATGCGGAAGAGTTCTCCGATGACCTCGCCTTTTTGTCGGAGTTCGACGCGAACGTCCCCGCGGTCGCGATAAAGGGTGAGGCAGTTCCGGTTTCGCTTGACCTGGCTTTCGGTGATCGCGGGCTGTTCCTGCCATTTCGATTCAGCAAGGGACGCCGACGGTGGCGGGGACACCCGTTCTTCCACGAGATGGCGTACGACCTTCTGCGATCATTCACGAAGGAGCGTCGTTTTGATGGCTACGAATCACTCGGTCGCGACGAGGCGCGCGCGACGTTTGTGAGAAGGGCGACTGACTTTGTCGCAACGCGAATCGCCGCCGTCCGTTCGTTCCGCAACGATGACCGTCACACCGCGTGGTATCAGCGCTCGCTTCTTAACCTGCCTCAGAGACTTCGAGGTAGGCAGGCAACGACGCCCGGCTGTCAGTTTACGGTCTCGTCAAACTCGAACGGCCTGCGGGTGTTTTGGTCCGGCGCATATCGTCTCAGCCCCAACAATTTCAACCATCCTACGACGCCTACCTCCAGCGTGCTGCAGTCAGGCACGTACGTGTTTGGAGTGGACGGAGGCGCTTATGGCAACACCATCGCCTGGGACTTGAACCTGGTCGTGACGCTGCCGGGGCTGCCGCACGCTCACCTGAATTACTGAGGATGTTGATGGATCTTGGCCGCTATGGTCCCTTCGCCAACGTTGTCGCCGTGGCGTCAGCTCTCGTGGCGACGTTTAGCATTCTGATTCTCAAGGCAATAGGCGGCGTGAAACGGTGGACTTGGTTGACTGCCGGCACCCCCTCCTTCCTCGTCACCGCTGCGGCCCGCGTTCTCGCGGTCGCGCTGATAGCGATCACCTATGTGACGATCAGTAAGGCGAACTACATCTGGTTCGGAGCTGGTGCCGTGCTCACAGGCGCGCTGGCGCTCGGCACGATCATCAGATTCGACCGCTTGCGCCGACACCACGTCGTCGCCATTCCATTGTCCGGCCCTGACGGGCAGCAGTTGCGCACTCGATGGAAAAAGCAGCCTCGTTTCGAGAACTTGGTGGTGGGGTTGGAAAAAGACCTCCGACCCGACGCCGAGGCGGCATTGGCGGAGGCGCGGAAGACCCGTGGAGGGGTGTCACTCCAGAAGTTCATGAGCGGATTCGGAACACCCGTGAATGATCCAGGCGCGCTTTGGGACTCGACGATGCTGGCAGACATCAGCAGCAGGCTCACCACGATGCTCGTCTTCATCGTTCTCCTAAGCGTGATGGCGTTGTTCTGGGCGGCTTTCGCCGTCGAGGTGAGTAGCCGATGATGACCAGCAGGCGCAATACCGTCGCCGATTCTAAAGACTGGTTTCAGACGAGAAGCTTCGGCTGTGAGTTGCGTCCAACAACGCGAAGCGACTCCGGGTCAATGATCCTGCCGCACCGGAAACACACATAGCGACCACTCCAACCGGCGACGGGTTCAACCTCGTCGCCTTTCTCGTCACAGGGGTAGAAACCGTCCTCCGATGGCGTGTTGTCGCACAGGCAAATCCACGCCTCTTCGTTACCGGCTTCGTGAGTAATTACTTCCTCTTTGGTCGTGGCAGGCATGCCTTAACCGTACCTAGACGAGCCATAAAGTCAAGACAGCAGAACGCTTGTAGATCGGTACGCCTAGAGCGAGTGAAACGCCTCCCTTGATGCCGTGCGCCACTTGACAACCACAGCATACGTGTTTGACTTGATTCACGGTCGCACAAATAACCCACTAAATCCATGAGTAGATTTGAACAGCCGCCGCAGGAGTCGTCGCAGCGTTCGGTAGACTTTAAGCTAACTGCCCTCTTGGCGATGGCGCTTACGTTTTCAGCCTGTTTCGAGAAAGCCAAAACCTGGTCCGGCGAACAACTCAAAGCTTTTAGCGAGAGGAATCCGAAAGTGGAGCGCCTCGACACATACAAAGCGGAAACGATCATTTCCACCATTTCCGATCTCAAAGAGTCGGTCAAAAGGGGTGGCAGCAAGACTATAGACATGAGAGACGAGGAACTTGCGAAGCAATACGCGGCTGACCCGTCATTGAAGGATCATCCCTATGTTTACGAGGCAACGTTAGTTGACGACAATACTGTCCTTGTCGAGGCGGAAAACCCGCTTGCGGAGAAGATCAATGACAAGACAGGGGAAATCACCATGTTTGATACGGTCTATAACGTGGCTAAGGACCCGAAGACCGGCCGGGTGGCCATCATGATCAAGCAAGGTAATTTGCTGAACAACGAGGGGCAACGACCTTCGCGGGAGACCGCGATAGATCGGGACACGGGCGTAGTGGAATATGTTACTCACGATGGAACAGCGGATGATCGGTACGGCTTTTCGCTCGAGGACGACGGCAAGGGGAATTTGAGAGTGCGTGCCGGTTCTATGTACGAGGAAGGATTGGGCCAGAAGCTTGGCGAGCGCGGCGATGAGCAGATGCGCGACGTAGCTAAGAAGTTGGCGGCGGCAGTAATCGCGGATCACGAATCGCGAGGGCAGTAAGGCGCCCTTCAGGACCGAAAGCCAGAATCACTTCTTTGGTTTTGCTCTCTTCGGGCTTGGGCGGCGGGTGAAGGCGGCACGCTTGCTAGCGGTCTCGCGATAAACCGTTCCGAGCTTGGCCGAAGGTAGCATCGTCTCGGGCGCGCTTTTCGTCTGTCCGGTTCCGGAGGCCACATGCACGTGCTTGCCCTTGGAAGCCGCGTATTTGATCGCGCACGCAAAGAGGAAGAGCTCGTGAGCCGAGGTACCAAAGGAGGCCTCATGGAGGACGATAGAGTCGCCATCATCGGCGTCGCAGGCTCGAACCCAGGCTGGCAGGTGCCGGGCGATGAATGACCGGAGTTCAGACCCGGAGAGTGGCTCTGAGGAACCAGCGGGGAAGGTCTCAGACATGAGAAGGAGGCAGTGTTGGAGGACGAACCTTTGTCTTCATCTTAGGGCCGCGGCAGACTTGCGTCAAAGGCGGATGCAAAAGGAGACGGTGGCGGGAGCCGCGTTTTCTGGAATGTCGTATCTCCGTTTGATTGCCTGAGACAGTCCATGAGAGTAAGGTTATGACGCACCATGGATTACAACGTTCTGACACCAGCATACTGGCAAAGCCAACGGGCACGAGTTTCCGGGGTTCGCGAGAAGATTGTCGCGCGAACGAATGCCCTACCAGGACGCGTTGTCCCCGAAGAGGATGATCTGGTCATCGGGCAGGGGCGCCGTTTGCCGCTTGCTGTGATGTTTCTTGATATCAGCGGTTTTTCGAGCCGGCAGTCCGAATCCGTCGAGGAGCAGGAGATGCTACTGCGTGTCCTGAACCTGTTCTTTAGCGAAATGGTTAAGATCGCAGAAGATTATGGCGGGACCGTGGAGAAGAACACTGGCGACGGCCTGATGGCTTACTTCGAGGACGACATTCTCGGGACTACAGGCGTTCACAAGGCCGTTGCGAGCGCACTTACGATGTTCGCTGCCAACGACCACCTGATTAGTCCTATTCTGCGAGCGACACCCGTTCCAGAAATCAAGTTCCGCGTGTCGATAGACTACGGCAATGTCACCATCGGGCGGCTCGGTGCCGCACAACGATTCAACGCATTAGTGGCGATTGGCGCAACGGCGAACTTTGCCTCGAAAATGTTGACGCTGGCCCAACCGGGACAGATCGTATTGGGTGCTACTGCATATGCGAAGCTACCGCTTGTCTGGCAGACGCAGTACGCCAAACTCCATACACTCACGACGGGCTGGATCTACCAAGCGACAGGCGCAGCCTATTCTCTCTACGAGTATACCGGTCGATGGAAATTGCCTAATGTCTAGCAATATGGCGAATTCTCAAGTCAACGTTGGTGATGAGGCCAAGCCAACTTCGACCGAAGTTGGGCGGCCTTTACCGAAGCCGACTCCCTCGACTCAGCCGCCAAGCGGCGACGTGAAGCAGGCCGTTGCGTCGAATTTTCAGGACGCGCACGGTAAATTTGCGGAGGACATACATTCGTATGTGCGCGAGTACATCCGCAACGCAGATCAAAAAGCAGCGTTCTTTTTCGCGGCGACTACTGCGTTGATAGCGTATCTCCATCAGCGCGGAGTCGCAGCGCGCTGGTTAAGGAATATACAGCTCTGGAGTGCTTTGGACCTGATAGCCTTTTTGGCGATGTTTGGTCTCGCGATCGGCGCCGCGACGTTCCTTTTCGTCGTATTTCCACGCTTGCGTGGGTCGCGGCGTGGCTTGATCTTCTTCAAGGCCATCGCGGAGCACGAGAACAGCGCGGAGTACGCAGACGAGGTCTTAAGTCGCTCCCCGGCGGAGCTAGCCCGTGCGAAACTTCAGCATGGCTATGATGTGGCAGTGGTTTGTCGCGCCAAGTACCTCTTGCTCGTCATTGGATTCTTTGCGAGTGCGGTTGGCGCTATCGCCACGTTGTTATACCTCCTGTTCGCGAAGTAGTTGGGAGCCGACGGGCACGTCAAGCCTGCATGGCCAGGATCAAGTTACCGCCTCTCGATTTGACATCGGACGCCAGGAGCATAGGCTTAGGATAAGGGCATGCTAACGAGGCTCGGCAGCTATCAATTGAACCAGCCGGTCGGCGACGTGCCCGATCTCATTGAGTTCGACTCCGAGCAGTACGCGCTGTTCGAAATGGCAGGAGTAAAACGGCTTCTGCGGGACGAGCGGATTTATAACGGGCACGACATAAACTTTCTCGACTCAGTCTGGAACACAGTTATCGGTGCAAGCGAGGACAAGATTTACAAAGTGTCGATTCAGAATATGAACCTCGACAAGGCTGCTGCGGCGGCGTTGTTCCGAGCGACCCTAACCCACCTACGCCAGCAAATGGGAAGGTTCACCAGACATCCCTGGTTTTCCAGCAGATACATCTGGGATGACATCGAAGGGAATGTGCTTCTGAATCAAGTTAACAAGATGGGTATGACCAGCATCAACCTGTTTCTGACATCAAGCGCGATTCGCTCACAGGCTGGCGCGCAGCTTTAACAGGTGCTTTGAGAAGTAACATGTGGCCATTTAAGCGGAGGGCGAAGGAGGTACGATTGACCAATGAAGAGAGAGCCGCGGTCGATCGCGAATGGAGGTTGTTCATATCGGCGATGCCGAAAGAAGACGGCCCAGGAGAATGGTACGCTCCAAAAGAGATCGTCGACGCGATGCGGAAAACGATAGCATCCGACGCTTTGCTAACCTTGGCCGACCGATATCTCATGGAGACGACGGGATCTCTGGCTAACAAAGCGGAGCAAACCAGGCTGTATGAAAGGGCTGGCGCTGCCGCTATAAAGGCCGTGGCCATTGATGCGCATCCGCTGAATTACTATAAAGCGGGCAATATTTTGGAACGGGTGAGCAAAACCGAAAACGCCAGATTGTTCTTTAAAGAGTTCTTGAGGGCGGCGCCGCAATTGCTACAAGAGAGCGACGGAAATTTCAAGACAGTCGTGCAGAACGCACTTGATGATATGAACGCGAGGCAGATCTCGCGTGAGTGAAGGTGGACGTGCTGAACGCACAGACGAGTCCTCGCCACTCTACGAATCAAGGCGTGTTCGACGCCTGACTTCAGGGACTTTGGGGACTTCAGGGACTTCAAACGGAGGGACCCGCCGTATGGCGGGTCCTCGTATCCGTGTCTCTGGATCAGGCGGCGCGGGGCATCTTTACGGTTTCCTCCAAGCTGATAAGCTGAAGGTGCTCAAGGATCGCCTGCGGACATTCCGAGGCCCAGGAAATAAGGGCTTCGAGTGGAAAAGTTCGAGGCGTGTCCCAATGAGGTCCACCGGACAAGAAAGTAGTCATCGTACGGTACTTTTGCCCCCTCGTCTTCTGCCCCAAGGATATGTAGCGGTCCTCTCGGATCGAAAGCCACCAGTCTGCAACCACCGGAGGAGAGTCGAACTTGCCTCGGCCCGATGAGATAAAATCTTTCTAAAGTCGCGTTTGCGACGTTCGTCAAGGCCGCGTATGATTTTGGAATGGTTATGGATGGACGCCTTTTCAGCACCGCCGTGGCGGCTCTGAAACTCGAAGGGGAAGAAGCCAAAGATACCGAGAATAACGCTCGGAACATCGTTGGTGAGATTCAGAAGGCTTACGAGGGCTCGCTGAGCGGAGGCAGGGTCGCCCGACCCGCGACGGGTCTCGTTTACGGACGCATCCAGAGCGGCAAGACGCGCGCGATGATTGCGAGCACGGCTCTGGCGTTCGACAACGATTTCAAAATCGCCGTCGTTATGACGAGCAACATCAACGACCTGGTCAACCAGACCCACTTCGATTTCGTTGCCGGTCTTCCGGGCGTGATGACATTCACGAAGGACAACGACCTCGAACGCGAGATCGACAACGTGAAAATCCAACTTGAGCAGGGAGACGGGCGGTTGCTCATCGTCGGCTCAAAAGGCAAAGGAAGCCTCGAGAATATCAGTCGATTCCTGAAAAAGGTCCATGCCGAGGATCATCCGACGATCATCTTTGACGACGAAGGTGACCAGGCCTCTCTCGACACGAACACTCGGCGTCGATCGCGATCGGCGGTTGCGGTGGCACCAAGCACGATCAACCGCGTCATCCAGCAACAGCTTCGGGTAACTGCTCCTCGACACGTCTACGTGAGTGTCACGGGAACGCCTCAAGCGGTTTTGTTGCAGAGCGCCGAATCCAGTCACCGTCCGTCGTTCATCGTGATGTTGCCGCCCGGCGCGACATATGTCGGAGGTGATCACTTCTTCGACTCCGACGAACCCGAGGACAATGCTCGCAAACTGATCAAGGTCGTCGACGTGATGGAGCAACAGCGGCTCCTTGCACCTGGTTCCGGCATCCCCGAGGGTCTAAGGCGCTCGATTCTTTTCTTCCTCGTGGCCAGCGCAGCGGCGATCAAGAATCTTGGCATTCCCGAAAAGGGCTATTCTTTCCTCTGTCATCCTAGCCTCAAGAATCAGGAACAAGCGGTCGCCGACAGGAAAATCAACAAGTTCCTCACCTCAGTCGCGTCCGCGCTCCTCAAGGGTACCGACCCGAATATCCTGAAGGATCTGGAGGCGGCATATGGCGATCTCAAGGTGACGCTCGGCGCCGCGACACCGCCCTTCGACGACCTGAAGACGGAAATCGCACGTCAGCTCGCGACGAGACGAATTCTCGTGATCAACGCGAAAGTAAAACGGCAGGGAATCGCCTATGGCAAAGGGCTGAATTTCCTGATCGGCGGCAACACGCTCGGGCGCGGTATCGCGATCAAGGACTTGCTCGTGACTTACTACACCCGCGATTCCCAGATTTCCCAGATTGACACAATGCATCAACATGCGCGGATGTTCGGCTACCGGAGCAAGACGCTCGCATATACGCGCCTGTTCATCCCGCGTCATTTGTATTATCGGTTCAGCAATATCCACTATTCGGACGGTGAGTTGCGTGACTTCATCGACAAGCACAAGGCGGAATTGCCCAACTCGTTCCCGATCGATTTTCAATACGACCTGAGAACCACCCGACCAGGGGTACTCGACGTCAACAAGACGGATACCGTACATCCCGGAAAGCAGATCTTCCCTAACCACGTACGCCTCCCGCAAGATCAGCGGCTGCACGCGAAAATCCTCAGGATGATACGTGATGACCTCGGTGTCACGACCGGCGCGGATGAAAACAAGTTTGAGCGAGCCGGGAAAGCGGGTACGACGATCACGACTGCGCGTGCCATCGAGCTGGTCAAGTTGATAAAGACCGGCTCGAAGAATACATGGCGAGACAAAACGATCGATGTCGTCCTGAAGAAGCTCGCGCAAGAACTCGGTGACGGTATTCTCCTGAAATTCAGATTCGCGAACCGCACCGTGGGTGAAGCTGGTCACATCGAAACCGGTACCCTGTTCGGACCGGAGGTTAATCAGGCGCGGGGAAAAGACAAACCGACGCTCTGGCTCATGGATGTTACTGCTACTCCACAGAGCGCGATCGGTAGCGGCTCCCGCTTCATTTACCCCACCCTCGTGGTGCCGACCAAGTTGGAGACGCTCATCATGTTCAACAAGGGCTAGGCCCTCGAGTTTTCACGGCGCATGAGCTACACTTTGGGAATGACGAAGAAACAGAAGATGGCGGGAGTAAGGGTCATTGACCTCTTCTCCGGTATCGGAGGCCTGACGCACGGATTCGTGCTCGAGGGTTTCGAGGTTGTCGCCGGAATCGATATTGACGGCGACTGCCGTCACGGTTTCGAGAAGAACAACGGCAGCAAGTTCCTCAAAAAGGACATCTCGCGTGTAACTGCACGTGAATTGAAAGAACTTTATGGTGACGCGCCAGTCAAGGTTCTTGTCGGGTGCGCGCCATGCCAACCGTTTTCCACGCTGAACCGGACCAGGACCATGTACGAGAAAGAGGACGAACACTGGAAGCCGCTACGCAAGTTCCTCAGCCTCGTTCTCAAGGTGAAGCCCGACATCGTTTCGATGGAGAACGTCAAAGAGCTCGCCGACGAGCAGAAATATCCTGTGTTCGGAGAATTTGTTCGTAGTCTCAAGAGGAACGGCTACAAGGTAAACTACAAGGTGGTTGACGCGTCCAGATATGGCGTCCCGCAAACCAGAAAGCGGTTGGTGTTGCTAGCATCGCGCCTCGGAGAGATCAGTCTCATTCCCGAGACTCACGGCGTGGATAACTTGCCAACGGTTCGCGAGGCAATCGCCGATCTGCCGAAACTTGGTGATGGCGAGACCCATTCCGCCGACACATTCCATCGGGCGAGTCGGCTAAGTGGCACGAACAAGAAGCGGATTATCGCGACACCGAAGAACGGCGGAAGTGCGAAGAGTTGGCGCAAGGCGTTGCTGCCTGAGTGCTACAAGACCGAAGATGAAAACACCTATAAGGCGTCCGTTTACGGGCGGATGAGATGGGACACGCCGGGTCCGACAATGACGACGCATTGCATTACTCTCGGAACCGGAAGATACGGTCATCCAGACCAGGATCGCGCCATCTCGCTGAGGGAAGCGGCCCGCCTTCAGACATTCCCCGATTACTACGAATTCGTCGCGCCTGACGAGGTATCGATGACGAAAGTAGCGAGGTTTATCGGCAATGCCGTGCCAGTACGACTCGGTCAGGCAATAGCGATCAGCATCCGGAATCACTTGCGGTCATTCAGTTCGACGAAATAAAATCGATGATCCGTTTCAACGTCTCCACGGGATGCTTCTTGAGCTGATGTTCCCAGACCCGCAAAACACGCCATTCGTTCCGTCGTAGCCGTGCGAAATTCCGTCGGTCGCGTCGGATGTTGGTTTCGATCTTGTCCCGCCAGAACTCCGAGTCAATCTTGTGTCGCCATGTTGAGTATCGGTAGCCATGCCAGAAGTCGCCGTCTATGAAGATCGCGATCTTCTTACTTGGGAAAGCGACATCCGGACTACCGACAGCTCTGCGATAGTTTTTCTGGAAGTGAAACCCGGCCTTTCGAAGCGCACTGAATACGAGTTTTTCGAGGGACGTGTTCTTGCTCTTTACTGCAGCCATCATGCGGCTGCGTGTTTCCCTGGAGACTGTATCCATCGCCTTGAACGTTACCCGAAACGCGCCTTGGCTTCAACGTCGCAAGAAGCCGCAGCTCGTCTTGGAAAGTGCTGATTCAACACGATCTTCCCGCACGCTCACTGTCGGACACGTCATCGTCGAGCACCGGTAGTAGACATACCCCTTCCGTTCCGACCCCACGAGTGACCTTCCGCAGGTCCCGCATGCGAACATCCGGCTGTACTTGAAGCGGTGTTTCAAAGGTCTCGGCCAGACCCGGGACTTGAGACGCGACTGCACTTCGAAGAAAAGATCTTTCGAGACGATCGGCACATGCAGCCCTGGATAGAGCTTGTTCCGTTTCCGCAGGTGCATGTACCCCATGTAGAAGGGATTCCGGAGGAGAACGGAGAGCCCGGCGATAGTGACCTTTGCGCCAGCGCGGTTCCGGAGCCCGAGGCCGTAGAGAAGGGCGACCAGCTTCTGGAGCGTGTAGTCGCCGGTCGCATACCAGGTGAAGGCGAGACGGACGAGCGGTCCTCGTTCCGGATCGATCTCCTTCGCCTTGCCAGCGCCACGGTCGAGGTAGCCGACCGGAGCAGGGCTGGGAAAGAAGCCTTGTTCTAACCTTTTCTCGATGCCGCGCTTCGCTTCCTCGCGCAGGTTCCGGATGTAGTCCGCAGCCACTACTGCCTGGATGTCGGCGGCCAGCCGCCCGCTTCGGGTATTCATGTCTATACCCTCGCCGGCGAAGTAGACGGGAATCCCTTGGTCGATGAGCTCTCCAAGGTCCGCCCAGTCTTTGAGGTTCCGGGCAGAGCGGTCGACCTTATGGACGATAAGGCCGTCCGCTTCGCCCTTCCGGAGCCGTTTCAGGACCTCGCCAAAGACAGGACGACCCCGCTTGGCGGCTGTCTCCTTCTCCTCGAACCAACCGACGATGAGGAAGCCTTTCCGGGCGGCGAACCTCGCGATCTCCTCCCGCTGGGTGAGAAGGGAGACGCCCTCGCCCTGCTTCGGGGTGGAGACCCGGAGGTAGCCGAAGAACCGACCTTTGGGTGAATGATGGGGTTGATGAATGTTGGTCATCCTTACAGCCTAGAGGGCAGACGGACTTCGGGGACTTCAGGGACTTTGGGGACTTCAAACGGAGGGACCCGCCGGGTGGCGAGTCCTCGTATCCGTGTCTCTGGGTTAAGCCGGGCGGGTCTTTACGCCTGCCTCTAAGCTGATAAGCTGTATGGACTCACGGATCGCCTGCGGACATTCCGAGGCCCAGGAAATAAGGGCTTCAATGGGAAAAGTTCGAGGCGTGTTCCAATGAGGTCCACTGCTAAAGACAAAGTCCCCAAAGTCCCTGAAGTCCGTTTGCCTTGTGGCACAAGGGTTTGCGGCAGTCGGAAAGTTCGACAAAACAACGAGGTAGTACCACCGGAAGAGACTCGAACTTGACTGCCGTCCTTTGTTGCAAGTTGTTCTCTGCGTAGTATCGTTAGGTCGATGGCAACGCCTCGAACCACGAAAACGCTCGGACCGCTCCACTTTGAAGACCTGGAACCCCATAGGTTCGAGGATCTCGTTCGTGAGCTGGCGTACGACTACAAAGATTGGCAGAGCATCGAGGCCACGGGCCGAAGCGGTTCCGACGAGGGATGGGACATCCGAGCTTTCGAGAGATCGCCGGCGCCGGAAACTGACTCGGACGACGATGACGAGCCGGGCGAGCGCCCGCATCCGATGGAGGGCAACGCCTGGATGTTTCAGGTGAAGCGGGAAAAGTCTCTAGGTCCTTCCGACGTGAAACGCATCGTCGCGGAGGTCGACGCCGACAGTCCGCCCTACGGCTACATCTTGGCCGCTCCAACGAACTTTTCAAAGAAATCGTACGATGTGTTCAGGGCTGACCTTCGTGCGAAAGGCGTGCGGGAGTTCTATGTCTGGGGCAGGGCCGAACTTGAAGACATGCTCCATATGCCCAAAAACGATCGAATTCTCTTCGCGTTTTTCGGCATCTCGCTCGTGAGCAGGCGACGTTCACGGACGTCAGACGTTAGAGCGGCCATAGTAATCAAGAATAAGCTTTACCGAGCTGTCGGCGAGGGGCGAGAGTTATACAAAGAAGTTCTGTTGCGTGATCTGAACGATGCTCACTACCCCTATTCGTCCCAGTATCCCGACTTTGAGAAAAGACGTCGCTGGCGGCAGCTCACAGCTTCCGGTCACCACCCCTTGGGAATCAGCCTGCATGTCCATCGCTACTACGCCTACCTGGATCGGAAGAAGAAGGAGTGGGACTTCACGCCGGCAGTAGATCTCTGCGACGATGAGCACAGTCTGCGCCAAAGCGACGAGGACCGAAATGCGTTTCAAAAGAAACAGGTACCAGTCCTTGAGGCGTGGAAATTCTTGCCTCATGCGCGGCAAGCGATGTTCGTCACGGACGGGCTTCTTCGATACGCGGATATCACCGCGATCGATGAAAAGGGCGATGTACTTTATGAGTGCCCGCACATCTTCGTCGAATTTGGCGCGCGTGGCCCGTTTGCCGGTTGGTGGGAGACTCTGGAGATGGGGAACGAAAAGTTCCACCTGTCGAAGGAGTTCAAACGCGTAAAGATATTTCCAAAGGAATTTGAGACCCCGTCGAACCCTACGGAAGTTAAGGTATTGATCTCCTTGGACGAACAGACGATCAAGGATCTCGAAGGGTATCAAGATGTCGGCGTACTCTACGCAATCGATGGCAGGTACAAAGGTATCAAGGTGCGCGACGTTGTGGGGATTCAGGGAGCGACGCCGAAGTTCGGTCAAGAGCTATTGCTGCAAATCACGCATGTGGGTCGCGCCAAGCTTGGTGAGTACATGGACGAGAGCCGTGAGTCATTCAAGCATCGACGCGCAGTTCAACAGCAGGTTGGTAAAGCCATTGGCGACAATGTCAGCATCAACTATTTAGAGTATGAGCGTTATCACATGAAACCTCAGAAGACTGAGGAACCAGTAGTGGTGGCGCCAGAAGAGTAATCGTTCGTCCAACAACACTAACAAGTGGCGAACCGGAGGGCGGATATTTGATTCTGTTGTCCAGAAAACTGCTGATCACATCCTCCCGCATGCTCGTCGTCGGACATGTCATCGTCGCGCAGCGGTAATAGACGTTTCCCTTTCGCTCCGAGGCCACGAGCGACCTGCCACAGGTCCCGCACTTCAGCCGGCGGCTGTACTTGAATCGATGCTTCAAAGGTCTCGGCCAGACCCGTGACTTGAGGCGGGACTGCACTGCGAAGAACAGTTCCTTGGGTACGATGGGAGCGTGCAGCCCTGGGTAAAGCTTGTCCCGTTTCCGGAGATGCATGTAGCCCATGTAGAAGGGATTTCGGAGGAGGACGGAAAGCCCGGTGATCGTGACCTTCCCTCCGGCCCGGTTCCGGAGTCCCATATCGTAGAGGAGTGGTGCCAGCGTCCGTAGCGTGTAGTCGCTGGTCGCGTACCAGGTGAAGGCAAGCCGGACGAGCGGCCCTCGCTCCGGATCGATCTCTTTCGCCTTGCCAGCGCCGCGGTCGAGGTAGCCGACCGGAGCAGGACTTGGAAAGAAACCTTGCTCTAACCTCTTCTGAATACCGCGCTTCGCTTCCTCCCGCAGATTCCGGATGTAGTCGGCGGCAACCACGGCCTGGATGTCTGCGGCGAGCCTCCCGCTCCGGGTATTCATGTCGATAGCCTCGCCGGCGAAGTACACGGGAATCCCTCCGTCGATGAGCTCTCCAAGGTCCGCCCAGTCTTTGAGGTTCCGGGCCGAGCGGTCGACCTTGTGGACAATGAGGCCGTCTGCCTCACCGTTCCGGAGCCTCTTCAGAACCTCGCCGAAGACCGGCCGGCCGCGCTTCTCTGCCGTTTCCTTCTCTTCGAACCAGCCGACGATGAGGAAGCCTTTCCGGGCAGCAAACCTCGCGATCTCCTCTCGTTGGGTAAGCAGGGAGACGCCCTCGCCCTGTTTTGGGGTGGAGACTCGGAGGTAGCCGAAGAACCGACCTTTGGGTGAATGATGGGGTTGATGAATGTTGGTCATCCCTTGAGCCTAGAGCGGCGGACGGACTTCGGGGACTTCAGGGACTTTGGGGACTTCAAACGGAGGGACCCGCCGTGTGGCGGGTCCTCGTATCCGTGTCTCTGGGTCAAGCGGCGCGGGTCTTTACGCCTGCCTCCAGGCTGATAAGCTGAAGGTGCTCACGGAGCCGCTGCGGACATTCCGAGGCCCAGCAAATAAGGGCTTCGATCGGAAAAGTTCGAGGCGTGTTCCAATGAGGTCCACCTTGTTGCGAGAATGACCGTTTCGCGATCTCCGCGAACGGCTCCCGCAAGGAAAACTCAACGGTCTTGCCAGTTACCGTGCAGTTCGACAACACGATTTCGAGCAGCCGACGCTTGTTCCAGGAGTCAGCCGTTTCGTAGAGGAAAACCGGGCATCGCGCCAGTTCGACAATCTGCTTCGCAGTCTCGACGATTTGAAGGCTTCCGTCCTCTAGGCCCGCCAGGTCTTGTCCGAGCTTCTGTCGCTCCATGACGAGTACGGCGCGCCGTTCGTCGTGGGCTGCCGCCTCGATCTTTCCATCGAGGAGGAGATCCGTGAGGCGGGTCATGCGCGCGTTGGCAACTAGGAGCGCGTCCTGAAGCGCTGAGCGGCGTGAAGTGACCAGCTCTGAACTGTTCTTCTCTCGGTCGGCGAGCTTCTGACCGATGTCGGTCAGCTCTTCCGGCGTGAGGGTGATCTGCGCAAGCAACTCGCGGATCTCCGCATCCACGCGGTCCTCCCGAACCGATGTTGTCGGGCATTCGACGTTCGAGCAGCGGTAGTAGACACGTCCCTTCTTGGCCGTCGCGATGAGCGAGCGTTGGCACGTCATGCAGTGGAGCATCCGCCGGAAGAGGAAGTCGCGCTGCTTGGTGCGACGTACGAACTTCCCATCGAGGACGGTTTGCACGCGGTCGAAGAGCGATCTTTTTATGAGCGGCTCATGCGCGCCGGTGAAGAGGCCGAACCGTCGGGAGCGGATCATGCCGGCGTAGAAGGGGTTGCGGAGGATCTTCTGGATCTGGGTGAGGCGGAGCGAATTGCCATTCAAACTGCGGAGGCCAGCGGCGATTCCCTCCGCGGTCAGATCGCGCAACGTGTAGGCGCCCGTCGCGTAGAACTCGAAGAGGTGACGCACGAGCGGGCCGCGCACGGGATCGATCGCCTTCGGTTTGCCTCCACCGCGGTCCAGGTAGCCGATCGGCGCATGGCCCGGCAGGATGCCTTGCTTCAGGCGCCCGTGGATGCCCTTCAATGCTTCCTCGCGCAGGTTCCTGATGTAATCGACGGCGACCGCGATCTGAACATCTGCCGCGAGGCGCCCGCCGCGCGAGCGCAGATCGAGGTTGTCATTCGCGACGTAGATGTCGATGCCGCCCTCAATCAGCTCATCGATCTCGGCCCAGTCCCGAAAGTTGCGGGTACCCCGATCGAGTTTATGGATGATGACGCCTTCGGCCTTGCCGGCCCGAAGGAGTGTCGTCATACGCGCGAAGACCGGCCGTCCCGCTTTGGCGGCGGTGCGGGTCTCCTCGAACCACTCAATGATGGTGGCGCCGATCCGGTCCGCATAGGCTTTGATGATGGCCCGCTGCTCCGGAAGCGAAACGCCCTCAGTTTGTTTCTTACCAGAGACACGGATGTAAGCAAATAGTTGCTTCATCCGGTGTTTGTGAAGGTTCTTACGGGGTCGACCTGCCCCGCGATTACGGTACCTCTGTCACTCGATTGAGTCAAAACAGGCTGGGGTGCTGTTTGATGCGCCGACGTTGCGATCTCAATCGCGAGGCCGAGGTATCGCTGAAGGCACTCATTAGCTGCATGGAGACCCTCTTCGCTTGCAGAGGGAAGCAACGCGCGAAGCGCGTTCTGGGTGGTGTCGGGCATAACGAATCACTCTAACGGGCCAGCACAATTTGGCGAGGGTGCACAAGTACCTCGCTACAGGACCGGTATCGTGCCGCGGTATTTCTGCACCCTCGTCTGCAAGGATCGCGGCCGCTACGCTGAGCGGCGTGTTAAACATCATCAATTGGCCGCGCGTGCGCGCGGAGAAGTTTCACAACTTCCTGCCGGAGGAGATCCGGAGCTACCTCAAAGGTCGAGGCATTCCGGCGACGATCATCGAGCGCCATCTGCTCGGTTGGAACGGCGAACGGATCACGATTCCAATCTTCGGCCCTAACCGCCAAGTGCTCGGGTTCCGTTACGCGAAGTCGCCGACCGATATCTCCGATTCGCCGGAGGTAATCTCCGATCCGAAACTCGGCGCGCAGCTCTACGGTGCCGAAGCCCTGGCGCGGAAACCGTATCGCGTCGTGATCTGTGACGGTGAGTTCAACCGCCTCGTTCTCGAAACGAACGACTTTACGGCTGTAACTTCAACGTCCGGCGCAGAAGTGTTCCCCAAGGAATGGCTGCCGTACTTCGAATCGGTGAAGCACGTCTACGTGTGTTTCAACCGCGACCGCGCTGGCGAAGCGGCCGCAAGGAAAGTCCAAGCCATCCTGCCACGCGCGAGGATCGTGAAGCTGCCGGCGTGTGCCCTCGACGTGACCGACTTCTTCGTCTTTCAGGAGAAGACCAAGCTGGATTTCGAGATCCTTCTGGCCAGCGCCCCGTCGGACGAGAATGACCCGTCCGACACGCCGCCTACGGTGCGCGAATTCCGGCCGCTCCTCAAATCAGTGCGGCGCCGAGCCGAGGGCCTGAGGAAAGACGTCAAGCTCCACGAGCTCGTGGAGCAGTACGCGACGCTCCAGGCGCGCGGCAAGCGCCTCGTTGCGCACTGTCCCTTCCATGGCGACCGGGAGCTTTCCTTCTGCGTCTACCCCGAGACGAACACGTACGCGTGCTCCGGCTGCGGCGCCAGGGGCGACGTCGTGCAGTTCCTGATGGACAAAGAGTCGATGACGTTCTCCGAGGCGCTCGACGCCCTAGAGCGCTTCGAATTCACCCACGAAATTTATGGCACCGGCTGAACCCGAGAAAAAGGCACAGCCGGAGCAGAAGCCAACCGTCACACCGACCGCCTCCGCCGTTCTACCGAACGGCGAGCTGGTAGAGATGGTCTATGACCCGGTAGAGCGCCAAACGCGGTTCGTCATGGGCAGCTCGGAGGCCTGGGGCTACGAAGAGACTGTCCAGCTCTCTCCGGCCGAGCGGCTCGTGCCGTACTCTCCCACCAACAATCTCGTGAAGCACGGGGTAGTGCTCTTCGCGTCCGAGCCAACCGAGTATGGCGACGAGGCGGCGCTCGTCTCCCGCATCCGGGACTTCGTGCATCGCTACGTGGACGTGTCGGAAGATTTCGAGACGATTGCTACCTACTACATTCTCTTCACCTGGGTCTATGACGCCTTCCACGAAGTCCCTTATGTCCGTATCCGCGGTGGCTACGGTACCGGCAAGACGCGTTTTCTGCTCGCGGTAGGTTCCCTATGCCGCTTCGCGATCTTCGCGTCTGCCGCGAGTACCGTCTCACCGCTCTTCCGGCTGCTCGACGCCTTCCGCGGGACGCTCATCCTCGACGAGGGAGACTTCCGTGCTTCGGATGAGAAGAGCGAGGTGGTAAAGATCCTCAATAACGGCAACGCAAGGGGCTTTCCCGTCCTCCGCACAGAAGTCTCCCCGAAGAAAGAGTTCGACCCGCGGGCGTACCACGTCTTCGGCCCGAAGATCGTGGCGACCCGCGGCTTCTTCCAGGACCGGGCCTTGGAGAGCCGCTGCGTCACCGAGGACATGCGCGGCGGCTCGCTTCGACGCGAGATTCCGCTGAATCTCGACGACTCGTTCCACGAGGAGGCCCGAAACCTGCGGAACCAATTGCTCCTCTATCGTCTGAGACACTTCAAGGACGCGCGGCGGTACGACCGCGCGGGCGCTCGCGATCTCGAGCCGAGGCTACAACAAATTTTCGGGCCTCTCGTTTCGGTGATCGACGATGCGTCTGCGCGTGACCGCGTCGTTGCCGTCCTCGGCAAGTTGAACGATGACGCCGTCGAGGAGCGCAGCGAGACGGCCGAGGCGCAAGTCTTGAGCGTCATCCGCGAATTGGTCGCCAAGGGTCCCGATTCACGGCTGGCGGTCCAGGACATAACCTCGGCGTTTCTCGCGCGTTACGGGCACGAATACGAACGGCGGATCACGCCGCATTGGATCGGCTCCATCGTGCGCCGGCGCCTGGGACTCCGAGCTTCAAAGTCAACGGGGACGTATCTTCTCCGGCCGGAAGACGTAGCACGCCTGCCGGCGCTTTACGCTCGCTATGGCCTTGCCTCCGCGGAAAAGAGCGATCCGGGCCCGCCTGCAGTCGAGGAAGGCGAAACGAACAGCTCTGCCGCATGAGCGGGGAGCCTCTGACTTTCATAGGCGAGACGAACTGGCGCGACATGCGGCGGCACTTCGGGAGTCGTCCCGCGGATCGACGCGCGCACATGTACGTGATCGGGAAGACGGGCACCGGCAAGTCCTCACTCCTCGAAGGCATGATCCGCCAGGACCTCCTTGCCGGGCACGGCTTGGCGCTCTTCGATCCGCACGGCGATCTCGCCGAGCGTCTCGCGCTCTGGATGCCGGAGTCGCGGAAAGCGGATCTGATTTATCTCGACGTGCCGGACCCGACGCAGCAGTTCGGGTTCAATCCGCTCGAAGGGGTATCGCCGCTGCGGCGCTCAGTGGCGGCGAACGGGATCGTGGAGGCTTTGAAGAAGATATTTTCCGAGGCCTGGGGTGTCCGTCTCGAATACATATTGAGAAGCGCGCTGCTCCTTCTTTTGGAACAGCCGGAGGCTACTCTCGCGGACGTAGTGCGGCTCTTCCACGACAAAGACTTCCGCAAGGAGGCGGCGGAACGATCTCAGAACGAACAGGTAAAGCGGTTCTGGACTACCGAGTTCGAAAAGCTTGGCCGGCAACGCGCCGAGGCCGTCTCTCCGATCGAGAACAAGCTCGGGAGCCTGCTCGTTGACCCCTTCGTCTCGCGAATCCTGACCGTTTCGAAAAGCACGTTCAATCCGCGTGCTGCAATGGACGAGGGCAAGGTGCTTCTGGTGAACCTATCGAAGGGCAAAATCGGCGAAGCGCCGGCGATGCTCTTCGGCGGCCTCCTCGTAACGGCGCTCGGCCTTGCGGGGCTCGGACGCGCCGACGTGCCACAGAAGGAGCGGCGCGACTTCTTCATCTACATGGACGAGTTCCAGACGTTCACGACCCTTGCGCTCGCGAACATGCTCGCGGAGCTGAGGAAATACGGCGTAGGGTTAGTTTTGGCCAATCAGTACATGGACCAGATCGAGCCTGAGATCCGGACTGCAATCTTGGGGAACGCCGGCACGCTTGTCGTCTTCCGAGTCGGAGCGGTCGATGCCGGAAAGCTCGTCAAGGAGCTCCGCCCCGATCTCGAACCGTACGAGCTCACCCTCTTACCAAACCGAACGTTCTGGATCCGGCCGCTCGTGAACGGGGAGTCGGTGGAAGCCTTTACCGGAAAGACAATCACGTTAAAGGAACCAAAGCTCGCTTCAACCTGACGCCCTGCCCTTTGTCGAGCTGGCAGCAGTGTCCGCCGAACATCTCGGTGCAGTTTCCGCACTTTTCCATCCGCGCGTCTCCACTATCCGTTGAACTTTTTCCCTCGCTATTTCTTCCGTCAAGGCCCGCTCGTCCACCTCCGGGTGTCCTTCGAAATACCCATGCCATATGCCGCCGATCTTCTGCGTCGTGATCTTCATCCGCAGAGTGTGCGGAAACCTTGCGGAAACCGCTATCCCTGACGCTGCTTTCTCGCGCAACCATGCGGGTTGGAGCGGAAGGCACAATGATCTGTTCTACCGGGCGTAGCTTCCGGGGCAGTGCTGGAGAGTAACCATCGTTACTTTTCTGCGATGGTGGGGGCCTCCAAGGCATGAAGAACCGCTCTTGACGATAGTGCGGGGATATGTTGATATAAGTCGTTATTCATAATCAGCGTCCTTGTCGTGTTTGGCGTGAGTTCCCAAGGGCTCCCCGCCCTTCGTAGCCGCCAAACGACCCTAAAAAGTGAACACCGCACGGGACTTATGCCCCCTCGGCAGGTTCCCGGATCGGCGTTTACGCTATCCGCACCATGCCTCCCAAACTCATCCACTATCTGCGCCATGAGCGGCGCGAAACCGGACTAACCCAAGCGGATATCGCCGCCCTGTTAGGCGCGCCCTGGAAATCGAAGGTTTCCCGCTACGAGCGCCGCGAGGCGTTGCCTCCGCTCGAGACCGCGCTCGGGTACGAAGCCGTCATGCGAAAGCCCGTCTCGCAGCTCTTCGCCGGCATGTATGCCAGCGTAGCCGCGGGGGTGCGAGCGCGCGCCAGGGATCTCCTCGATAGATCGGGGGCTGCGAACACGGCGCTCCGCGCCCGGCGGAAACGGTCGCTCGAACGCATCCTCCAATGAGAAGCCTTGCTGATCCGCGGGCGATCCTCGGGATCGATCCCACGAAGCGCGGGCTCGCCTTCGTCTTCTTCGAAGATGGCCGGCTCCTCGACTGGGGCAACCGCCGCGGCGCGGGCAATGAGATTGCCGCCTTTGAAGGGATTCTCAATCTGTGCCCCGCCGATGTGATCGTACTGGAAGAGCCCGATGCCGATGGCTCGGAACGCAGACCGAGAATGCGGAAGCTCCTTCAAAGCCTTACGCGCGCAGCCGAGGTGCGCGGGCTCCTGGTCACAAAGGTCAGCCGCCTCGACGTGAGGCGTGGTTGGAGTGCTCGCGGAGTGACGAGAAAGCACGCCGTCGCGCAAGCGATCGCTGAGGATTTCTTCCCCGTTTTGGAGCCGTGGGTACCACGCCCACGCAAGTCCTACATGGACGAGGAGCCACGGGTGCAGGTCTTCGACGCGGCCTCGCTTGTCCTCCACGCCTTCGGGACCGTTGCGAGCGACTCACTCGCGGCGTGAGCGGGAGGTAGGCCGATTTCATGCGTTATATTCGCGCGAGCGACGCGCGCGGCGCGAGCGTGAAACGACAACTGTCGTTCGGTCAGGTAGAATCACCCGATGGCTCTCGAACGCCGATTTTGTGGCAACCGACACGTACTTCGCGGCTGAGTCGTCTTCTGCTACGCCGATGCCATGAAACAGCGATTTGAGGCACTCACAGCACTCACACTATTGGCAGTAATTGTGTCAACCGTTGGGGGCGCCGTCCTGGCGGTCTCACTCCTCGCGATTTTTCAGTACGGTCTTGTCGAGGGACGCGCGCTTAGTCTCGTTGGCGTCACGTACGTCGCCGTCGGCCTCTGGAGTTTCCGTATACCGGTGAGAAAGGGCTGGCTTCCTCCCTGGGCCATTCCCGCTGGCGTTATCGTGGCCGGCTTGGAGCTCACGAATATTAGTCTCGAGCAATTCGTCGGTTTGCCGTCGCCGGCGAATGCGGTAGTCCCGGCCTCGATGATGGCTCTCATGGTTCTGGCCGCATCTACCGCGGCTGTTGTCGCATCCGCCAGCAATACACTCTTCCGTGGAATCGTCAGTGCCGTCTTGGTCGTGGACCTCGGCATGCTGTTGTCGGTTTCTGCAGTGCTGCTCTTTGTTGCCGTTCGAGCTACTTGGCAGCCTCACATGGTGCCTCTGCTGAAGCTCACCTGCGAGAATGCCACGATGCACCTCACGCTTCCACCGCCATTTGCTGCCATTGTTGGGTCGGCTGCGGCGGCTATTTCGGCCATTGCGTCACGTTATCAGCGACGAATCGCAGCGCTCGTTTCTTTGGCCGGTATTGCGGTTTTCGCTGCGGGCGTCAGCCTTTTAGTGCTGGCTGCGTCGCTGCCGCGGGCAGAGCGCCCACCTTTCGTCATGCCGGGAATGGCGCTTTCTACTCTCGGTCTCGTTTTTCTTCCTTGCGTTCTCGGCCGACGTGCACAAACGGGCACGGCCTAACTCCACGCAAGAGCGGACAAGCGGTCGCTATCGTGGCTCGGCGCTGAAGCGCCTCGCGCTCTTAAAAACCATGGGGTCAGGGCGGTCGGAGGATTCGGTACCGCCTGCCTCTCAGCGTGAGCCCGTAGTACCGCTGCGCGAGATATGCGCCCCCTCGTGCGCATCTCTCCGGAGCCGTAGGGTAAAGACGGCAGCTTCCCAATCCACAACCAAAGGACAACGACTTCGACAGAAGAAAGGACACCCGTCTATGAATCCGATCATCACGCTCCCATGCCCTGACTGTTCACGAACGATCGACACCTTCCGTCTCTCCGCCTCCCCGACGACCGTTACGCTCCAGGCGACCTGCCATCCCTGCAAGACCATCGCGGAAGTAACGCTCACGTTCGAGGATCTGCGCGACCTCGGTGCCGGGAGATGCGTGGCCGCGAACTTCATCGCGAGCTCGCCGGAGCTCGTCATGTGATGGACCTCTTAGAGGAGGACGCGCTCCGAGCCCAGCTCGCGCGCTTCCGAAGATCAGAAGAGTTCCACCCCCATCCCTCACAAGCTCTCCTCTACACCCCCGGCGTGAAGTTCCTGGCTGAACGCTGCGGCCTCTTCTGGCTCATCGATGTCATCGCCGCCTGGCAGTGGCGGGCCTTGAGAGACGCTGATCTCACCATCTTCCAGCTCTGGGAACTACGGCCGATCGGGACGCGGCGCGTGCTGGTCTGCATGAGGGACGCCGACAGCATGGCGTTCGCGCTTCCTGTGGGCGATCGCGACTCAGCGCTCGATTACGTGAGTCTATACGTGGAGTTCGGCGTGCTCATGTTGCCCTCCGAGAAAAGCAAGACTCCGCGATAGGAGGGCCGCAGCTCTCGCTGTTCGCGGAAATTCATGCATGGGACGAGACGTCCCAGGAAAGGAGCACGCGACCCCGCGGAAGTCCCAGGCATTCAGTGTGGGTCACCCTAGGCAGTTCGCCCCGCGCATTCATGCGCGGGGCTTTTTCTTGATGGCGTTGAGTACCGCGCCACGGGACTTCTGCCCCCTCGTGCGCTTTCGGCGGCTGCTCTAAGGTCAGAGCCAGTTACTTTCCCAATTGCAAAAGGACTCAGTCCACAGCGGTCGTCAATGCTGATCATCCCGCTCTGGAAATCGGCGAGCCGCGAACGAAGCTTGAGCCCGCGCTTCGATGCTTCACCCGCCCTCACGCCTTTCCTAGCTTGGCCGCTGACGAACTCGCGCCGCAACGCGAGGGGTCAGCGGCGAAGACCCGCTGAGCAACTTCACAACAGAAAGGAGTGAGGCTCATGCCTGAACCGATTGCGTTCAAGAGCGGAAAGGACCTCGGCGAAGAAGCGCGCGGCGCGTTCGTCGAAACGGTGACCTGTATCGAGTGCGGCAAGGTGGAGACGGACGAGCAAGCGTACGACGAGGGTTGGCAGATCGATCCCGTTGTCTGTCCCGATTGTCTGCACTGGACACTCACCCCGGAAGGCGAGTCCTGCTGCGGGGGCGTCTCATGACGGCCATCCGCGCGGCCCCACGGGCAAGGCGTAAGCGGCGACGGATTCGCGCGGAGTTCGTGCGCATCCCGTGGAACGCGAAGCGGATCGCCTGCGATAGCTGCGGCGAAACCGAACCCGTCCCGCCCGACCTGCTTCTCCGCTTCCGCCTCAAGACCTGCCTGAGCTGCCTCACGGCGCTCGCTCACTAACCCACCGACAAAGGAGTGAACACATGTTCCCTGATCTGAAGGGCGTGGCGAAGTTCTGTCCGAAGCGGGAGGCCGCGATGGATAGAACACAGCTCACAACCGCCCTCAATGCTCTCACTGCCGGAGGCCCCTGATGCTCTTCCGAGACACCTCCGGCATCTTCTCCTACACCCGAGGCGTGAACGGCGTCTGCCAGGTCCACGGCCTCTACTGGTTCCGTGACTTCATCGCCGCCCAGCAGAAGCGCGTGAAGAGGGATCCGCGCTTCAGGAGTGTCCAGCGATGGGTTCACAAGGTCCAGTTTCGCCGCGCGACCATTTACTGCTACTCGGGCGATTCCGACGAGAACCCGCTCATCTTCCCGCAGCACCTCTACTGCGATGTCACGGAGCCAGAGATCACCTTCTACCTCGAAGGCGACGTGCTTAGGACAAAGGAGGAGCGCGATGCGCTGTGAAAAGTGCGGCGTCGCCTGGAGCGCGATCATCCACATCACGCGCGTCCCCTTCGTCGGATGGCTCTGCATCCCGTGTGCGGAAGAGATCGGAGAGAGAAAGGAGGGAACGCGATGCTCAGGTACGAGCGCTACAAGCGCCGGTTCTGGGCCGTCTACGAAGACGACGCTCTACTCTGCGTAACGGTCTACCTGAAAGGCGCGCTTTCTGTCATCGAGCGCATCACCGGCATCCGACCGGACCCACCACCTCGCAAGAAGCGAGCGCCGCTTCCTCCGATTCGCTGCCGCAGACCCTCGCAACAACCTCTGTGGATCGTCAACGACCGCGAACTCTTCGACGAGTCGAACTAAGAAAGGAGTACCTCTTGAACAATCTGAACCGCGTCATCTTGACCGGCTACCTCGGCAAAGATCCCGAGACCCAGCCGGCCGGAGCAACTACCGTTACTAAATTCTCCGTGGCCGTCAGCGACCGTTGGAAGGACGGTTCGGGTGAGAAGCAGGAGCGCACCAACTGGCTGAACATCGTCGTCTGGAACGGCAACGGTGAGAACGTCGCGCAGTACCTGAAGAAAGGCTCGCACGTCCTGATCGAAGGCTCGCTGCGCGTCTCGGAGTGGGACGACAAGGAGTCGGGCCAGAAGCGCTGGAAGACCGAGGTCCACGCTTCCCAGGTCATCTTCCTCGACAAGAAGGCTCCCGAGGCTCCCGAGCTTCAGGTCCCGCCGAGGGAGAGGAAGACCCGAAAGAAGGCCTAGATGGACTTCGCCCGACGAATCCTCGTCTGCACCTGCACCCACCATAAGCGCGACCACTTCTGCAGCAAAGCCACCCCCTCAGGACCCTGCACCCTCTGCGGCTGTCGCACCTTCACACCCGAACGGATCTGCAAGTGCGGGCACGGCGAGAAGGCGCACAAGGACAGAACCGGGCGGTGCCACGAAGCCGACGGCTGCAAGAAGTTCCGTCCCGAATAAATCAAAAGGGCAAGGACGCCCGGAAAGGAGTCTGCGGCCCGCGGAAGTCCTCGAAGCATCATGAAGGATCACCCCCGACAACTTTGCCGGGGGTCTCTTTACGCTCGACTGCGCGGCCGTCCGGCTTCCGCGCGTATCTCGTTGCGCCTGGTCTTCCAGCTCGCAGGGCGGGGCACGGGCCTATCGAGCACCGATCGGGAACCGATGCGAGTCACCTAAAAAGAAAGTCTCCGAAACTGCACATCTCCGTGTGCAGTTTGGTTTGACTCCGATAAGCGCCGAGTTACGGTCTTTCGGACGGCCGGCCCGCTCGGACGTTCCAAGCCAGGGCTCACACACCCGCGGTGTTCTCGTAACCCGACCGGGCCGACCGCTTTCATATGGACACGATCGAAGTTGAACTTTCCGGGGAGATCGAGCACGGCAAGCCCCTCGCGATTGCCCCTGAACCCGTCGCCCTTCCCCCGGAGATCGTGGAGCCGGACGAACTCGTGTATCGCGTTCGTAGCGCTCCTGGCCTCCGCAAGGGTGACATTCTCGTCGTCCAGCCGAGGAATCGCGCGATGACCGGTGAGCTCGTCCTCGGCGTTCTTGGCGGGCGTGCTTACGTCGGCCATTGGTGGCGGAAGCACGGGCTGAAACAGCTCCGTGTCGAAGGCGGCGAAATCCTTGAGGGCGTCGTGATTGCCGGCGCGATCAACCAGATTGTAAGGCCGACATGACGAAGCTCGAAGCGTATCTGAAGGCGAAGGGCATCAAGCCCGCGCAGCTCGCGCTCCATTCGGAGTATTCGCGCCAGCACCTTCTCCGCATCCGTATGGGGCGGATGGAACCGACCCGGAGATGTATCAAGGCGATCGTGTCCGCTTGCCGCCGCCTCGCTCGGGAGCCGGTCACTGCGAGTGATCTCTTCGACCTTGAATGACCGGCACGACGGCGGGGACTTGACAACGGGCGTCGCGCGGACACGACCTTCCCTCGCGGCGGACCGCTTCCTGGCCAGCAAGCAGCGGAACTTTCTAAAGAGAAAACTCGGTCGGCGGATGTATGATTCAGGCTATCTTATTGTCCGCTAACGAAATGCGCCTGAACGCGGCAACGTCTAGCTGTGGTACGGGGGGAGGGGGGGACGAGTGACCGCGCCAGCCGGGAGCGACCGTACCACTAGCCATCGGCTGCCGAACGCTGATGCGGCAATCGCTCTGCGCCTCGAGCAGTTGACAAACCAGGAGCGCGATTTTTGGGCATTCGCACGGGATACACGGCGGCCCTTCGAAGATGCTTACTTTCTATACGCCGCGATGATGGTGCCGGCGATGCAGAGCCTCTTGATTAGCACTGTTTCCGAGGTGCAGAGTCATGTGCGCTCCGTACTCGATCCCTTCGCCGGGTCGGGCACCGTCCTGGCGGAAACCATGGCGGCAGGGTTATGCGCGCAAGCTCAGGATATTAACCCCCTCGCAGTGCTCCTGTGCGCCGTGCGACAAGGACCGTTCAACATAGAAGAGCTACGATCGCGCGGTAAGGCTGCTATCAAGCGGGCGGAGAGCGACAAAAGCTGTGCGATCGAAGCGAGCATCGACAATCACCCAAAATGGTTCCGGCCTCGCACTGCCGTTCAGCTATCGCGCCTACGCCGCTCGATCCGAAGGACATCCGATGTTTCCGTTCGCCGTTTTTTGTGGGTGACACTCGCAGAGACGGTCCGCCGTTGTAGCAACTCACGAACGTCGACCTACAAGCTGCACGTTCGACCGGCATCTGAGATTGCCTCTCTACCTGGGCCGATGACGACTTTTAAACGCGTGCTTGAAGATAACCTTGAGCGGCACGAACACTTTGCATCTCGTCTCACTGACGCCAAGCGTCTTCGCGACGGCAAATACACCGCCCAAACGACAACACTCCTGCGGGACTCACGCCTTGAAATCCAGGGCCGTCACGACCTCCTGATTACGTCGCCGCCCTACGGCGATAATCGCACGACGGTGCCATACGGACAACACGCATACCTACCCCTAAGCTGGATCGACTTAAACGACATACCGGGGTGCGATGATGAAGTATTGCGCACTACGTACGAGATCGACCGGCGCAGCCTTGGTGGCCTCCTAAAGCGAGGCGTCCTGCGCAAGGAGTACAAAGAACTTCTGGGTGCTTCCAAGACGTTGGAAAAGTTCGCGCGGAGGATGGGTGACGATCGCGAGCGACTCTCGAAGGTTCTTGCGTTTGCGTCCGATTTGCGCGTCGCTCTCCGTTCCAGCCTGAACGCACTGAATTCGAACGCATATCTGTTCTTCGTTCTAGGCAATCGACGAGTTGGTAATGTTGAAGTCAAGCTTGACGCTATCCTGAGCGAATTGCTGGAGACGGAGGGGGCGACGCCGGTTGCCATTTTCGATCGAACCATTCCCACGAAGCGGATGCCGCTCCGCAACGACCAGGCAGCAACGATTCGCGGCGAACGAGTGTTAGTCCTTCGGAAGAATCCCTGAATGCCATGAGTAAGGATACTGCCGCTCCGACCGCTGTTGGCACGACTAACGAGGCCATTCAGATTGACGCAAACGTCATTCGCCAGCTCGGCGACCAACTCATCAGTGACTCGGAACAAGCACTCCTCGAGCTTATCAAGAACAGCTACGACGCCGACGCAAGTTGGAGTCGGATCGAAATCGATACGACGTACGTGCCGCCAAAGGAAATCGGCGCTGCACCTGGTGCACGTGGTCGCCTTGTCATTACGGACGACGGAAGCGGAATGGATATCAACGCGATCCGTAACGGCTGGCTGACGATTAGTCTGTCACCCAAACGAGAAATGAAACGGAAGGGATTGCGAACTAGAAAATTTCAGAGGACTCCTCTCGGTGACAAGGGGCTTGGGCGTCTCGGCACGATGAAATTGGGAGAAATCTTAAAGATCGAGACGTTCTACTCCGACCGCGCTCCGGGAAACAGCGTGACGATTCGATGGAATCGATTTCAACCGGGAGAGCTTCTCAGCCGCGTCCAAGTGCCCCGCAGCGAGTTGCCAGCCGAAGCGCGGGGCACGCGAATTACGATCTATGGCCTCGCTGATCGGGAATACTGGCGGGGCGAAGAACGCATCAAAAGCCTTCAACAAGAGATGTCAACTCTCGTCTCTCCGTTCGAGGAGTTTCATAATTTCAAAGTCTCTATCCAAGTGGACGGCAAGTCTGTTGAGCTTCAAACTCTCAGTCGGGATTTACGCGAGACTGCATCGGTTCAATTTCAGCTCGACTGGGACGACAAGAAACTTTATTGCACAGGGCGTGTGAAGCTTGGGATGTTTCGCGCAGGCAAAGACGACGACGCCTTCGACAGGAGCGTTCTTATCGATGGCGGCGCAGCACTCTGGCGATTGTTGAAGAGTTTGCCCCGCGCCGATAGTTTTGAGTTGAAGCGTTCGACAACTCGCGGTTGGTATGTGGAGTTCAATTCGTCTTGGAACTGGAAGGAAGTGGTCAACTTGCCGGGCCACTCACAATTCGAAAAGCCAGGACCCTTTCACGGAGAGCTTGACAGCTTTGATCTCGACGCCACAACCCCTGACCAGAACGAGTTCTTTTCCAACCGGACCGAGTATCGCGAATTCGTGAAACGCGAATCTGGAGTGAAAGTGTATCGGGATGGGTTTGCGGTCCGGCTCGGGGAGGATTGGCTTGGCTTGGGAAAGGCGTGGACTTCGGGACGTAGCTACTACGGTCTAAAACCGAGTAACACGCTCGGCTTTGTCGCTATCTCCGCTGACCGTAATCCGCGGCTGACTGAGAAGTCCGACCGGGAAGGCTTCATTGATACGCCGGCGTCTGACGCGTTCTTCTATCTACTGCGTGATGTGTTTGTGAAGTTCACGCACGACGCTCTGACGTTCCTCCGTCGCGGATACCTGAAATTTCAAGAGGCAGAGAAGGCGCGAATTGCGAAACTGCCACCATCGTGGGATGCGGCAGATGCAGCCTCTCGCTTGCGCGAGGTCGCTGAACGGGCGCACGAACGCCAGCGCGCAATTTCCGCTTCCGATCAGAGGTGGACCACCGGGCTTGCCCGCCTTGAACGTCAGATCGGCGAAAGCGCCGGCGCTACGCCAAAGGATCGGCAGCGTCTTGCCGGCGCACTCGGCGAGGTAAAGAAAATTACGTCCGAGTGGTCGGCGATGCGGCGAACGCTTACGGCGGAGCTTGACGTCCTGCGCGAAGAGGAAAAACTCGCTGAGTCGATCCTGGAGCGCTTTGCCGTGCTCCGCAATCAAGTCGATGAAGTTTACGAAACCGTAGGAATTGGACTGGCTGCTCAGGCTCTATCTCACGAAATCTACGCCGTGCTAGATGACCTCATCGCGCGTACGCAAAAGGTCGCGAAACGGACTAGCGTGCGCGACGACCCGCCTCTCGCGGGATATTTGGAGGCTGTTCGCGCGACGGCCGACGCGCTGCGTAAGCATGTTTCGTTCATGGACCCCATGATTCGAACAGCGCGAGAGACCAAGCAAGTAATCGACGTAGAGGCATTTGTCCGCGAATACTTCGAACTACGAAGCGATCGTCTCGCGAAGCTAAATGTCGACTTCAAGATAACCAGCACAGCGCGGTTCTCAGTTCGCATGAACCGCGGCCGACTTCTCCAGGTGCTCGATAATCTGGTGCGTAATAGCGAGTATTGGCTGCAGCAGTACGGGCGCAATCACCCCCAATCCGCGCTCGAAATCAGTGTTGAGATTGCCCGGCCGCACATGATCGTCTCTGACACGGGACCCGGCGTGAAGCCGCAGATCGAGAATGTTATTTTTGACCTGTTCGTAACGGACAAACCGAAGGAGCAGGGAACGGGATTAGGCCTCTTCATCGCGCGGCAACTGTTGGAGCGAGATAGTTGCCATATCTATCTAGACGAAACGCGGAACAGGTCGAAGAGACGTTATCGATTCGTGGTGGACCTGTCAGGAGTCCTTGAGGATGCCAACCGGACACGCTAACTTACGCGAAGTGTTCCAGGCCGCCGACATTTCGTCGGTTATCTGGATTGACGATAAGTTCGACTCTACACCTCCTCAACTTAGCGTTGTCTCAATTCGAGCGGTCGCGGCGACAGCCATCGCTAGCAACATCCTGCCGTCGCATCCGGCGCTGTCACACCTGACCCTAGAGATGACGGCGGAGCAATGGGCTTCTGCAATTCAAGAACTCGCCGTGACGGATGACGAGAACGCGCGCGCAGCGTTTCTCGCGTTAGAGCGCCAGGTGGAACCGGAAAGCAGCCAAGAGGCGGACTATAACGAAGACGAGATTGCGGCGATTTTGAAGTCGTTCGATGACGTCGCGGTCACCCAAGTTGGCCGCGAGAAGTGGATCGCTGAGAAAGAGGAACTGAAACGCGCAGTCTCTGCGGAAACAGTCGTAATCGTCGATCGCGAGTTTTACATCGACGGAGCCGTATCCAATTTAGGCGACGATATTCTCCGTGAATTCGCGACGCCCGCCGCGGGAAACGTCGCTGGAAACCTCGTGATGCTAACGCATAGCTTCACACGAGAACAGGCTGACGACGCGACGGAAAAGCTCGCGCAAGACCTTCAGATCGATCGCACGAAGTTTGCCGTGATGTCGAAACATCGGACTACGGTCGGCAGCCCCGATACGGAAGAGCAGTTGCGGCGTTCATTTCGGGTCGTCTTCACGCAGCGCGCCTGCATCGAGCTTGCGGGAGCGCTTGTAACGGAGATGGAGAGCGAGATGAGAACGACGCTTCAGCAGCTGTCCGCCGAGTCGGTCTTCGAGCTAGATCGGGCGGTGTTTCAGAACTCCCTTAACGAGGGAGCATCCGAACTCGACGTAATCGCGCGTATTTTCATGCTTCGACAGCGTGTACGGGCACAGACTGTCTTTAGCACGAACGCGAACTGCAAGCGCGAAGTTGGTCGCATTCGAAAGCTGCGTCAGTTGGAAGAGCTTCCGCCGATGGCAGAGCGGCAGCCATCGACGCGACTTCTTGAGTGGCGCCGAGATGAGGTCTTTGATCCGCCTGATCGTGTGAACGCGACACGGTCGCCCCTAGTGAATGGGGACATTTTCAAAACGGGAAACTCGCTTTACGTTCTGCTAGCACAAGACTGTGACCTCGTAGTTCGCAGTAACGGCTCGCGCGCTGCAACTGAGGGATTCTTCATTCGCGCGAAGCATTTGGACGCCGGCGGTGAAGCTGCAAGAGTTCGTGCTGGTGATGCTGCGAATCAGTGCTTCTACAAGTTGCCGGCGTTTGTTGACCAGTCAACGTGGAGGCTTGATTTCCGCGTGTGGGCGGCCGTGAACCTGTGTTGCCTTGATCTCGCCGTATTCAACGATGATGGAAGCTTGTCTGCTTCCTCGGCCATGACCCCGTCCGAACTGTTGTTGCCCGGGTGGCATGTAAAGGCCGAAAAGGTGCGAAAACGGCTGGAGCAGGCCAAGGACATCCCGTCGGAGTACCGCGCACTTTCTGTTGGCAGGCTTAGCAAGCGCGAACCGGCTTTCGCTAATGGCAATCTCTCGTTTGATTACAAGCGTGTCGGTCGGCTGAGACCACCTTGGGCGGTCGCAGCGTATGCGGCATTTACCGCGTATCATACGCGCGCCGCCTTCGACCACGATTTCGCCGAGGGCCTGAGTTCACGCCAAGTGCGCGCGGACGAGGAACAGTAGGGGTGCTCTTCGAATGTGTAGTGCCCACAAGAATTACGAAGTCGTGGCGCCTTTCGCTGCTACGCCTAACGCCCCGAAGATGGCGCGTGCTGCTTCAGAAGTTTCCTCGACAAAGAACTCGATTCGCTGCAGAGGAAAATCAGCAGGATGGTCGGGCTTGAGTTCCCGCTCATTTAGAACCTTGACTCCTGGCGCCTTTGCTCCTCTTTGGAGCGGCGTGCCATCGAGAATTCGGTACTCCAAAATAATCTTCATCGGTGTCCTCGATCTGGAGAAGCAACCATCGTAGCGGATCAGCATTTTATCAGAAAGAATGCTTGGCATCGAGATGAGCGCCTTCAGCGAGCAGGTAAACGTCATCAGGAACGTCGATTAGCACGACCAACGCGTTCAGTCAGGACGGTCGACTTCTTGCTATCGGCGGCTACAGCGGGCTGAGGGCCTCTGGACCCAAGAACCGAGTGCTGGCTGGGTGGCACGCCATGCGCGCCAAAAAGGTTGGTTAGATCGCCCGGAACCACCATCAATGGTGTCGTGCCGACAGTTCCTGGATCTCCTGATAGGTACCATGCAACTTTCCCAGAAGGAGGAGGTCAGACAACTCTCCTGCTAGGTCGATTGCTATAGAGATCTCCGCGAGCGCCTCTTCGTATCGGCTGAGATTCGTAAGAGCCACACCGCGGACAGAATGCCATCTTGTCAGCCCTATTGGATGATAGGTCCCTGATTTCGGCGAACTCAGATCGTCGCCGCAAATTTCCAGCGCTTCCTGGTCAAGACCAAGCGCCAAGAGTACCTCGCCGAGCGCCGCCGCCTGATACACGGTCATCGGATGGCGGTCGCCATGAGCATCTAATTGAATGCGCCACGCTTCGTGGAGGGCTTCTCTAGCTTTGGGAAGCTGTCGAGCCTCGCGATAGGCTGCGCCCAGAGAGTTAAGATGAGAAGCAATCAAAGGGTGTGCGTCGCCGACGAATTCGCGAGCAAGGTCGATAGCGAGTTTGAGGTGTTCAATAGCTTGACCAGCATGCCCGGTGTGGACCAGATTGGCACCGATGTTGGCCAGCGTGAGGCTAATCAATTCAGGCCGAATGTACTGACCTCTCATCAGCTCGCTTGCGTGCTCCAACATCTCCAGAGCGAGTTCGCCTTGGCCTGCGGCACTAACATGTACCGCCGCTGTGTTGAGGAACGAAACAACCGACTGAATTTCCTCGCTTGAGCTTGGGCTGAAGTTGCTCACCAGTCGAAGACCCTGTGTGATTGTGGCCTCCGCGTCCGAATCTCGACCCAACGCGCGGCAGACCATTGCAAGACAATTCAAGGCGGTGAGCTTGACGGCCGAATTCTCCTCTAATTCCTGCATGCGATCCCGGGATCGCTCCAGCGCCGTAAGCGCTAATGCAAAGTTGCCTGAGTCATAGAGAAACAGACCAAACAACGTCGTCAGGTTAACTGCGGCGGCAGTTGACGCGAGCTGCGATGGCGCTGTAACGGACAGAACGTGAGGCAAAAGAGCGTTTGCCAATTCGGAGTCGTGATAGCGATAACGATCTTGCGCGAACAACTCGGCAACTACCGCAAGCGCGAGACTTGCGAAGTGGTATTGAAGATCGGGTGACATGTTCTCCCAGACGACATCCTGAAGGAGGCGATGAACGGTGACATCGGCTACGTGTGCGTCAACGAGCGAATAACGTCGCAATTGAGTAATCGCGTCGGTAATCGCCAGATTGTTGCCCTTTTGCTGTTCATCTCTTTGGAAGGTCGTGGCGGAGTTCTCGGCGTTCATGGTGGCGTATTGCATAGCGTGCGCACGCTCAAACGACACGCGAGGAATGGGCGCGGAAGCCATGCATGAGGCGAGGTTTAGTAGATCAACGGCAAGATCGTTATCTCGTTCAACCCTGTCGATACTGATCTTCCACGTAGTCACAATCGGTGAGAGATGGCTGTCGTCGTCGCGGAGCAACTGCGCCCGGTGCGCACGATAAAGTTGAAGATACTCGGCGTATCCGGTTCCGGCGGCTTGGATGTATGCCGCGGCATGCTCCAAAGCGAGTGGCAGATAGCCCAACTCATGCGCCAAGTCGCTGGCGCCAGGATGCGTAACGCCAGAGCGTCGCTCCAGAAATGCCGACGCCTCCTCGTTAGAGAAGGGCCGAACTTCATGAACGATTCCGAGCGAGCGCCAGTCCGGGTTGAGTGAGGTGATGACTATTCGACCGGTGCCGGCTCGTGGGAGAACGTCTTGCACCGTCAGCGGACCTTCCGCGCTGTCGATGATGAGCATCCATCTGTCGTGCGTCTCAAGCCAGGCCTGAACACGCAGCACGGCCTCAGGTGTAGGCGTAGTTCCGTCCGCCAGCTTTAACGCTTTGGCCAATGTGTGGTAGTCGGCTTGAAGAGTGGAGGGATCTGCGCCGCGAATCCACCAAATCACGTCGAAATCGGGACGTAGGCGGTATGCATATTCGATGGCGATATGCGATTTGCCGACACCGCCTAATCCAACTAGAACGTCGATGGGCGGGCTTAAGCGATCAGTCTGTAACCCGAGCGCTTCGAAATAGTCTTCGCGACCTGTGAAAACGAAGTTGCGGACCTGGGGTAGATTCCACAGGAAATCTGGAATCGGGCCCCCGTCGAGAAACCGAAATTCAGCGACGAGGCGCAGCATCGTGTCGGGCGTTGAGCCGCGTGCCTCACTCGTTGGTCCCCGGACAATCAGAACGCAAGGCCTGCGCTCGATGACTGCCTCCACGCACGCCACGCCGAGTCGATTTTCCTCCTCGGGCATCAGCGTGGAATCAAAGGGGCGACACGAAGCGAGGACTTTCTCGAAGCGGCTGATCGCGCTCTTGAATGTCGACGATTCGATCGTTGAATGAATCCGCCCCGCAGCTCGCTCGCGAGAGAGTGGGCTCGAAATGAATTTGTCCTTGCCAGCTCCATTGGTGACAGCGGTCTGGAGGAGATCGAAAAGGATGTTCGCGAAGGTTCGGCGTCTGCCAGCCTTGAGCTCACCGCAGACAGCCTCACGCAACCGGCCGATGGCCGCGAACTTGGTGTCTGCGACAAGTGCTTTCAGTTCTTGGCCACCGTAGCGCATCGCTAAGTCCAACAAAAGATTATGGATACTCTCGGAAGGCGTCTGAAGAGCGACCGAAAGGTATCGCTGGCGATTCTACGGTATGTGCAGCACCGCTTTCCGCGGCCTCGACCTAGGGAGGTGTCGCGAAAAGGAAGAGGGGCGCCTGTAAGAGCGCCCCATAAATAGGGCCCAGCTACTTTCCTGGCGGTCGTAGCCAAGCCCTCGCCCGATGGTGCACTGGGCGCCGAACCGTAAGGAGTACCCTATGAAGGACTTACGCTCCGGCGGCAATGCTGCCGATCGCGAAAATAATAATACAAATAACCTTTCTCCGCAAGAGCTCGCTTCGGCGGGCCCATCAGCGATCGAGTCGTTCGGCCCCGAGCCAAGCGGCGAGGTCGTCTATGTCGATATCTCGGTTTACCCGGACAAACCACAGACCATCAAACTCCGCTGCGGCCTGGCGTTCGAAGGAAGTGCCCTGTGAGCGGCGGCAAAGCAAATGCGCGTTTTTCACGGGCGGAAGAGAAGGCAATGGAGTCACTCGCTGAACTTGATCGCAAAAACCGGCGCGCCGGCGGGGATCTTCAGATGGCGGCCTATCGCATCACGGACGGGCTTCCGCGGCTTCGCGATTGGCTCGCGGAAAGCGATCGCCTTGTCGATGAACTTCCGGGTTCCAAGCGTCTGCGCCGTCGGCGCCGGCGCGGCATCCTTCGCGAGACCGAAGGGTCGGAACGAGGAAGGCCGTACTTCGACCCGCCGACGTACCCGAGCAGATTCGGGCCGGAACCGCGAGTCATGTTTCTCAAGGACGAGCTCGATACGATTGTGATCGCCGGGCGTATCGAGGACGGAAGATGGCGGCCGGCGAAGGACGAGCTGACCTTCGATGAAATGCGAGCGCTGGCGGGGATGAAGGCAGGTACGCTCTATCGCTTGACGTGGAGGAAGGACAAGGACGCTGTGCCGGGACGCATCTGGCGACAGGATAAGGACGAGCGCTCCCACGCGATGGATCTCCGATTTGACACCACGGAGGCCATGGGCTGGATCGTCATTATCATTAATTTGCATCGCAAGAAGTAGGTAGTTTGGTTGGCCGCCACAGATCGTGGCGGCCAACCATCTTCGGTGCAGTTTCTACCGTACGCGGTTGAGTGCGTCGCGAACTCGCTCCAGCACAATCTGATCTGGCCGGGCGTATCGCTCGGTGGTCGTCGCGTTCGTATGGCCCATGACCTTCCCGATGAATCGCAGCGGTAGGCCCGCCGTGGCCAAGTCGCACCCGAAAGTGTGGCGAAGATCATGGAACCTGCATCGCCTGGTGATTCCGGCAAGTCGCTTGGCGATTTTGAAGTAGCGCCGCATCGTCGATTCTCCGTATGGCAGACCCGCGTCGGTGACGAAGATTGGATCGTCGGCGGAGATTTCCCGATCTGCAAGTGCGCGCTGAAGAGCGAGCCGGCACTCCTCCGAGATGGGTATTACGACCTCCTTGCCCGTCTTCTGCTGGACAAAACGTATCCAGCCTTCCTCGAAGTTGACATGGTGGCGCGCCAGTGCCCGAAGATCCCCTGAGCGGATGCCCGTTTCGAGGGCCACGACAAAGAGATCCCTCGAAGTCTGGAAGCGGAGGAAGTACGCGTGCGCGGCGTCGCTATCGTCGCGCATCCCGGCGCCATACGCCCGTCGCGATCCGAAGCGGCCATCCGATGTCTGCCGAGGCTTCCCTTTGGGCATCGTTTCTGCGAGAAAACGCCGGAAGCCCGGCTCGTCGTTGAATGCCGCGAGGAATGCCGCCCGCTCTTCCGCATGCAGCTCGAGACACGGTTTGTTCGCTTTCTGCTTCTTGAGTTTCTTCTTGAGCGGCAATTCCGCGATCACGTCGAACTCCACGGCGTACCCGAGGAGGAGCGCCGCAAGCGTCATGTATTTGTTGACCGTCGCGCCGGCATATCCCGAGGCCTTGAGGGACGCACCGAGGCGGTTGAGGACGCCCGAGGTGATCTCCGTGAGGCGCAGCGCGCCGAGCTGCGGAATCAGGTGCCGGTCGATGCTGTAGCGGTAATCGATCGCGGTCTTCTCTTTGACGTTCGCCTCGATCGACGGGAAGTAGTCGGTAATAAACTCGCAGAACGTCGGGGCTTCGGGCGAAGGGCGGCGGAGTCCTTCGGCGGCACGGCTCCGGAACGCGGACCAGAGCCCTACCGCCTGCTCATACGAGGCGGCATGCACCGTTGCGCGTTTCCGAACCCGGCCAGACGTGCCCGGCACGTACATCGAGAAGTGTGCGAGGCCGGCTGCTTCGTCGTAGGTGAAACCTACGAGGCGGTCATGCCGCTGGCGCACGTGTCTCACGCGCTGCGACGTCTTGGCGCGATGCGCTGGCGTCTCGCTGCCTTCCTCTGATCGAGCGCGCGGCGCACCTCGTCGCGGTCGTAGAGGATGACGCGGTCCGAGAGGCATTCCTTCGGCTCCGGGAAAAGTCCGCGACGGGTCCAAGCCGCGATCGTGGCTGGGTGAACGTGTAACGCTGCGGCGAGCTCGATGCGCGAGATGAGGTTCTTCATGTCCATGCACTGGAGCGAATGCAAGGACTTCATCCCGCAAGTCGTCTCGTTCCAAACGGAGCGAAACGATGTCGTCGCGACGCGAATTAGACGCGCGATTAGACACTTGGGCTGAAACGGTGGAAAAGGCGGATGAAGAGGGTTCGGCTAAGTCGTTCGTGCGGAAGTTGTTAAGTTTGGCTGTGGCGGGAGGACTCGAACCTCCGACCACCGGATTAACAATCCGGCGCTCTACCAACTGAGCTACACCACAGTATCGACGGCGAGGGGGCGGCATGGTCGCCGAGTGGGGTAACCTGTGTCAACCGGCGAATATTTGACGCTGCGTGGCTGGTTCACTACACTCGCCAATCCTTTGAATGGGCGACGTAGCCAAGTGGTAAGGCAGAGGTCTGCAAAACCTCCACTCGCCGGTTCGACTCCGGCCGTCGCCTCCATTCAGACTCCCCCGCACTTCAACTTCGCATCCACGGTTGTCTCGCACGGCTGGTATCTCCTGGCGCCCTTCCGCTGGGCGCGCCAGGAGCAGACGCTGCATCGTCCGCAGCTCCTCGGTGGGAAGGCGGTCGACCTCAGGATTTCGTTCGATGGCGCGTTTCTCCGCGTCGAAGGGGCAGAGGAAAGCGAGGAGCTTCGGCGGAGGCTGGGCCGCATGTTTCAGCTCAGCATCGACACGAGCGAATTCGTCGAGCTCTCGCGCAACTCCCCAGCGCACGCGTGGGTGCCGTCGTCGGGCTTCGGGCGCCTGCTCTGCGGCGCCACGCTCTTCGAAGACGTCGTGAAGATCATCACCACGACGAACACGATGTGGCGGCAGACGGTGCGGATGACGGAGCTGCTGGTCGAGAAATGCGGGCGCCGGACGAAGTCGGGGCGCAAGGCCTTCCCAGAGCCGGCGGAGGTGGCGCGTTTCTCGGCCGATGAGCTGCAGGAGGACTGCCGGCTCGGGTATCGCGCCAAGTCGATTCATTCGCTGGCGAGCGGCATCGTCAGCGGGGAGATCGATCTGGATGCGCTACGCGATCCGTCGCAGAGCACCGAGGAGCTGTTCCGGAGTTATCGGGAACTGCCGGGAATCGGACCGTATGGCGCGGCGCATCTCCTGGCGATGGACGGGCGCCATGACTTCATTGCCGTCGACACGGAGTTTCGCCGCTTCGTCCGCGAACGTTATCACGGCGGACGGACCGTCTCCGATCGAACGATGTTGCGGCGCTACGCGAAGTGGGGACGGTGGAAGTACCTCGCCTACTGGTCGGAGCTTTGGGAGTCGGTGGCGGCCGGTTTGCAGCCGCCGGACGAGGCGAAGGACGAATAGGATACGCCCTCGATTCGTAACTTCGGAATATTGACGTTCACCGGTGGCGTACTACACTGCTTTGCAACCGGGGACCTTTCCTTTGGACGACAAAATCAAGCAGCTTCTACGAGAGCTCGGATCGGCAATCAACGATTCCATCTCGAACTCGGAAGACGTCAACGAGCATATCCAGCGCATTCGCGACGAGGGCTACAACCTTTACGTTGTTCTCGACGCCACGATCGGCCTGAACAAACTAGGGGAGGAAGAGGAGACACCGCCGCCGGCAGCCGCAGGCATGCTGGTCAAGAGCGACCGCGAAGTGCAGTTCCGCATCAACGTGAACGATCTCGCCCTCCTCCGCGCCCTCGGCATCGATCCGACCCGAAAGGTCAGAGGCGCCCGCCGCGTGGAGAAACTCCCGGCTACCAGTGACGAATGACGGCACCAACCTCTACGACTTGGCACAGCCGCGGCTCGCGCGCGCGCTGGCCACGATCGTCTCCCCTCCGTTCCGCATAAAGCAGATCGAGGAGTGGATGTACGTCCATGGCGTCGATGCCTTCGACGCCATGACCAACCTGCCGAAGGAGATGCGTAGCGCGCTCGCCGAGCACTACACGGTGGCCTTTCCGCAGGTCATCGAGCGAACCAATCCGGCAGCGGACGGCAGCCAGAAGTACCTCTTCAGCCTGGCCGACGGCAATCGCATCGAGGCGGTCTACATGCCGATAGGCGATCGAACGAGCGTCTGCCTTTCATCGCAGGCCGGCTGCGCGGTCGGATGCACGTTCTGTGTGACCGGCTTTTTCGGAGCGGGACGGAATCTGACACCCGGCGAGATGCTCGGCCAGTTCTTCACGATCCAGCACGAGCACGCCGTACCGATGGAGCTGATGAACGTCGTCTTCATGGGGATGGGCGAGCCGCTGCTGAATTTCGAGAACCTCGTTACGACTCTCGATGTTTTGTATCGCAACGTCGCACCGAAACGGATCACGATCTCGACGTCGGGCATCATCCCCGGCATCGATGAGCTGGCGAAGCTACCGCGGCGGCCGAATCTGGCCGTCTCCATCAACGCCCCCGACCGGCGCCGGCGCGAAGAGATCATGCCGATCACGAAGAAGTATCCGCTCGACGATCTGATCGCCTCTCTGAAGCGCTACCCGTCGGAGAAGGGCCGCGAGATCACTATCGAGTACGTGCTGCTGGCCGGCTACAACGACTCGCATCTCGATGCCGTGGCGCTGGCGAAGCTGATCCACGGTCTGCGCGTGAAGGTGAACGCCATCCCGTTCAACGAAGATCCCAACCTGCCGCCGTGGATGAAGCGTCCCAAGGAGGGGTCGATCGACCGCTTCGTCGACACACTGGTGCGCAACGGCGTTGCCGTGACCGTGCGCCGCTCGAAAGGACGCGAGATCGCCGCGGCGTGTGGGCAATTGCGGGGGAAAGAAGTCGCCAGAAGCAGGGCCACGCGGCGGTAGCCAAGGGTTAACTAACTGATTAAACTAGGGTTAACTTGAGTGTATTCACGGACTCTGCGCGTGTATTCACGGACTCCGGGAGTGTATTAATTGACTCCGGGGAGTGTATTGATTGACTCTGGGAAGTGTATTCACGGACTCCGGGAGTGTCTTAATTGACTCCGGTAGTGTCCTAATCCACTTTTTAGGACATTTTGCGGCCTTCGGGCTGGCGCTGGCGATCGTGGTGGCACTCGCCTACCTGCTTTACTTGCTGCCGATGTGTAACTCGATCACGTCGCTTCGCTCGCCGCTTTTCACGAATGGCCTCATCTCAACGCCAGCACTTTTGAACGCTTCTAAAAGATGCCTCGCCGCCGGTGGTACGGTTGGGGGCGCTACTAGACGTAGCACCGACTGCTCACTCGGACCGACGAAAAGCTCTATCCCTCTAAACGGGCTGAAGGCGGCATATGTCAGATTTGAGGACGATTCTTCCTCCCACCCAGCCTCGCGCAAAGCTCTGCCTATTTGCACGGCAAACCGTGCGGCCTCGGCGTCATTCGCGATAACGTCAAAATTGACGATGCACTTTGGTCCGCTCTTAAGCGCCGCTATCAGTGATGGCATGATCGGCGTCAAGTCTCTGTCGGCAACCCTATGTTGCAATTCTAGCAACGAGCGCTCTGCGGTTGCGGCTCGCTCCCGGTACTTTGCTAACTCTGTTTTCTGCGTCGCCAATTCAAGTTCGACGCGCTGCTGCGCGGCCTTAGCGTCAGCCGCTTCCTTTTGCAGACGTGCTACATCCTTAGCTGCGTCAGCCGCGCTTGTTTCGAGAGTCGCTACCTGTCCGCGTAGAGTCAGGTTCGCGTTCTCTAATGCTGTTGCACGTTCGTTCGCCCTAGCCGCTCCTTCGTTCGCGATGGCGATGCGAGCCTCTGTTTCGGCGTTACCTGCTTTCCACAACCATGCCGTGAGCACCACCGATACGATCGCGGCCAGCACGAGCCACGCTATATACAGCCAAAACACGCGGGTATGCGTTCTGGACGCATCGGATATCGAAGCCGATCCGGTAGTTAAGCTGCTCAAGGCAGTGGTCATCATCGAACTCATACTCGGCGTAGCGCTTGCCGCGATTGCGGTACGCGCCAGCATCTTGCGGCTAAGGAGAATCGAGCGCGAGGAGCAAGGGAAGCAGGCGCGATGATACGCCTACACCGGGCCGGGGAACAGGTACGCTTGCCGGTAACCAGGAATGGAACCTTGCAGCCGCGTCAGGTTCGACCCGGCGAACTCGATCAGCTCGAAACCGAGGGCGGCATCAAGTGTCGTCCCGTCCTTTGCGGCGATCACTTCGAATGCCCGGGTGATGTACTCGGGAAGTCGGACGGTAACGGCGCGAAGCGCCAGCAGGGGCGGCAGAACGTCCGCTGCGGCGTCGCCGAGCGCATCCTGTATCTCCCAAGCGTCCATCGTTGCATGGCGACGTAGGCAGCCTGACGCCACGCGAAACGCCATTGCCCGCGTACCTTCGTCGCATCGTGGCCCCCGCGCGCTACCTCTCGCCTCAGCGTGCGGACTGGAGTGTCCGTGAGCTGCGCAACCTCGCGCAGTTCGTATGACTCGGCAGGCTGGAGAAAAAGAGTCTGAATGCTTTGTTTCGAGTCCGTGTCCCTCTTCGTCTTTTTCATGGCAGCGACAGCATACTGTCTGTCATTCGGCAACACAATAGTGTTTCCTCGGTGGCGTCATCCTCATGGCCTCTGACGCTGCCATGCTCCGCGCCCTCGGGAAGAGAGTCCGCGATCTACGGCACGCGAGAGGCTTCTCTCAGGAACGGCTCGCCGAACTCGCGGATATCCACGAGAACCACGTCCGCCGCATCGAAGGCGGAACGGCGAATCCGAGCTACCTGGTTGTCGGCAGGCTCGCCCGCGCGCTCGGAGTCAATCCGTCCGCGCTGTTCTGAGCGTCGCGCCCCTGACTGGTTCCACCAATTACGGCGCCATCAAATAACTGCGGATCGGTTTGCGATTGGGCTGCGGTACCCTGCCGGGCGGCGTTCTGGCGCCAGCGGGGGACACAATAATGGCGAATGCGTTCAAGAAGTTGACGCGAGAGGAGCGGGCAAAGGCAGAGCAGTGGCTGACCGAGCGACAGGCAGTCCTGCCGTGTCCGTCGTGCGGTACCACAAGCTGGGCTGTTGGCGATTCCTTGGTGTTGGTTCCGATGTACCAGACTGGCGGCCCAATAATCATTGGCGCTGGGTTTCCAGCAGTGCTGATGGTATGCAACCGTTGCGGATTCTTCCGAATGCACAGCGCAATTTTGATCGGGCTAGTGCCGCCGGACCCAGAGACCGAAGGGGCCAAACATGGAGCCTAATCAGCCAGACGTGGCCCAACCAACCCAGCCGCTGTTCACTTCTAGCCCAACCGGAGCGCTCGTCAAGATGTTACGCACGGAGCGCGAAATGAAAACCTACGCGTTTACAGAGGGTGAGTTAGGGAATCTCGGTACCCTCAATACTATACTCAACATCTTCGTAGCTCTAGGAGGAGCTGCTATAGGGTTTATGCTAAGTACCTACCTGGATTGTCTCAATGTGACGGACAAACTCCGTATTAGCCGCGATTATGGGGCGTTAACAATCGGCGCGGTCATTTTACTGATATGTGCCGCTGTGTGCGTCTGGTCAGCCCGCTCTCGCATTTCCGAAGTAGAGCGAGTTAAGAGGGAATCAAGAACCATTGTCGATGGAAGCTAAAGACTGAGAAAAACTGTTGACACGCGCCTATTCTTGTAATACACTTTCTCACATGGCAAACGTACTCAGTTTCGACAAGCAGGCAGTCATCATCGGCTCACTCGCCGAGGGGTCAAGCATCCGCTCCATCGAGCGCATGACCGGAGTCCACCGCGACACCATCATGCGTCTCGGCGTGAAGGTCGGGCAGGGATGCTCGAAGGTTCATGACGCGATCATGCGCGACCTTCCCTGCACTCACCTCCAGATGGACGAAATTTGGGGATACATCGGCAAGAAGCAGCGCCACTTGGTTCCGTCTGATGATCCCTCCATGGGCGATGCGTGGACGTTCTGCGCGATCGATTCCGACACCAAACTAGTTCCGGCGTTCAAGGTCGGGAAGCGCGACAGCGAGACGGCTAACGCCTTCGTCGCGGACGTTGCTTCGCGCCTTCGCAACCGGGTGCAACTTTCCACTGACGGACTCGCCGCGTACCCTGAAGCCGTGGAACTGGCGTTCGGTGCCGACGTCGATTACGCGCAGGTAATCAAGACCTACTCGCAGGACAACTCCAACACCCCCGAGCGGCGCTACAGCCCGGCGAACGTTCTCACCATTGAGAAGCGCGCCGTACAGGGCGATCCCGACATGAAGGCGGCGAACACCAGCTACGTTGAACGCCTGAACGCGACGACGCGCCAGCACGTACGCCGCCTGACCCGGTTGACGCATGCTTTCAGCAAGAAGCTGGAGAACTTTGACGCGGCGGTTGCACTGCACTTCGCGTACTACAACCTCGTGAAGCGCCATGAAACCATCCGCTGCACGCCCGCTATGGCTGCCGAGGTTGTATCGTCGCCGTGGACCGTCCGCCAACTGGTAGAGGTAGCGACCGCATGACGTATCTGGAGGAACTGCGCGAAGTGATCCGACGCCTTCACGGGGCGGAAGCGGCGCATGTGGAGAGCGTGCCGGTCAAGGAAGTGTTCAGAGGTAAAACGGTTTGGGAAGGAGTCGTAGAGGTATTCGACCTACACGGCCACCCCACGGCCAGCCGCGTCTACGCATGGTCACATGATACCGACAACCCCGACGCGCCACGGCGGCACGTAACGGTCCTGCACAGCCATCCAATCGAGTCAGCACGTCAAGCGGTGCAAGCCGCGATCGTGCAGGAGTTCAGAAGCCTTGAGTCAGCCAGCTAAGAGAAAACCCGGACGCCCGAAACTAGCAAAGGGTCACGCGAAGGCGCACATCGTCCCAGTGCGGTTCAATCCTGACTTGCTCCGGCGAGTCGAGAACGCAGCGAAGCGGAACGGGCAGAACGTTTCCGAATGGATCAGGAGCACCCTTGATGCCGCAACGAACTGAGCCGGGCAAATTAGGACACTACCTTGACTCCCGGAGTGTATTCACGGACTCCGGAAGTGTGTTAACTGCCTCGGGGAGGGTCCGACGGCCTGCGGCCGATCAGACAGACTGTGAGAATGCCTGTCAGGTTCTACGCCAGCGCGAACGTCCGCAGCGGCGTGTGGATGGCGCCCTTCGGATTCAGCTCGCTGGAGAACAGCGTTACCGAATCGACGATGAATGGGTCCGACTTGTAATCCCGCAGCGCGCCGTTGAAGATCTCGATGCAGGCGGGCGGCCAGGGGTCGCGGATGCGGAAGAGGGTCAGGTGGGCGCGGAAGTCGCCCCGGTCGAGCGTGACGCCGGAAGCCTTGACTGCGGCGCGGACGGCATCGGCGACTGCGCGGAACTTCTCCTCCGGGACTGCGCCGACCCATCCGACGCGGGCGTGGCGCGGGTTCGGGAAGAAGCCGCTCCCTCGCAGATGGCCTTCAAACCGTGGCACGTCGGAGAGCACCTCTTCCAACAAAGGCGAGAGCGTGGGCAGGAGGGATTCCGGTTGCTCGCCGAGGAAGGCGAACGTCAGATGCTGGGTCTCGGGACGGACCCACGACGCCGGCGGCAGCTTCGACTTCACCATCGACGTACGGTCGCTGATCGCGCGGAGCTCAGACTCCGGAAAGGAGATGGCGATGAAGAGGCGCATTGGTTGGCTGGACGAGGCGCGGCGCGCAGATTGTAGTCGTCAATCTCCCTGACCGGCCAGAAACTCAGGGGTGAAGATGCGGGCGATCTCGTCGTCACTGAGCAGTTTCTTCTTGCGCAGCAGTTGAGGGATCGGCGTGCCGCTCTTCGCCGACTCCTTGGCGATCTCCGCCGCCCTGGCATAGCCGATGATCGGATTGAGGGCTGTGGCCAGCGACGGGGAGCTGATGTAGTAGGCCTCGCACTGCGCGCCGTCGGCCTCGATTCCGGCGATGCATCTGGCGATGAAGACCGGAAGGTAGTTCTTGAGGATCTCGATCGAGAAGAGGATCTCGAATGCCATCAGTGGCATCATCACGTTCAATTCGAGCTGGCCGGCCTGGACGGCGTAGTCGATCGTCGTCGCCGATCCGATGATGTGGAAGAGCACCTGATTCATGCACTCCAGCATCGAGGGGTTCACCTTGCCCGGCATGATCGACGAGCCCGGTTGCACGGCCGGGAGGGTGATCTCGGCGAGACCGGTTTGTGGGCCGGAGGCGAGCAGGCGCAGGTCGTTGGTGATGCGCGTCAGCTCCAGGGCCAGGTTGCGCAGCGCGCCGGAGACCGCGGTGACCGGAAGCTGCGATTGCATGGCTTCGCGAAGGTCGTCGGTGGCGGTGAGGTCGAGGTTCGTCATCTCGTTCAGCCGGCGGACGACGATCTGGCGATATCCGCGTGGTGCGTTCATCCCGGTGCCGACGGCGGTGCCGCCGATGCCGAGGATGCGCAGTTCATTTGCGGCGTCGCGCAGAAGTCGTGTGGCCCGCCGCGTTGCGGACCCGTAGGCACGAAACTCCTGGCCGAGCGTCAAAGGAACGGCGTCCTGAAGGTGCGTGCGGCCGGACTTGATGACGTCTTTGAACGCGCCGCCGCGCTCGTCGAATGCGCCGGCCAGGGCGTCGAGTTGCGGGAAGAGCTCGTTCAGCAGGAGCAGCGTGGCGATGCGGATGGCGGTCGGAAAGACGTCGTTGGTCGACTGCGCCATGTTGACGTGATCGTTCGGATGGACCGGTGTGTAGGTTCCGCGCCGCGGATTGGCGAGGTTGGCGATGACCTCGTTCACGTTCATGTTAAACGAGGTGCCCGCGCCGGCCTGAAAGACATCAACGACGAACTGGCCGCGGTACGTCTCGGCGTTGGTCAACAACTCATCGCACGCGGCAAGGATCGAATCCGCAAGAGGAGCGTCGAGCGCGCCGAGCTCTTTGTTCGCCTGTGCCGCCGCTTTCTTGAGCACGATGAACGCGCGCACGAAGAGCGGGTGTTCGCGCAGTCCGCTGACCGGGTAGTTCTCGACGGCACGCTGGGTCTGCGCGCCATACAGCGCGTCGTCAGGGACATTGACTTCGCCGAGGGAGTCGCGTTCGGTGCGCATGGGTGTCGGTTATCGGTTGTCGGTTGTCAGTTGTCAGTTGTCAGTTGTCAGGAGTCAGAAATTTGCGAAACAGGTGCAGATTCTACGACCCCCGACCCCCGACCCCCGACAACCGATAACCGACCCCCGACAACCGATAACCGATAACCGACAACCGAGTTACGCTTTCATCGCCTCGATGCGCGCCTTCGATTCCTCGAAAACGTTCTTGTGCAGCGACTGGCCGTGGGCGTCCATGGTGACGATGGCCATGAAGTCTTCGACCCAGAGGTGCCAGATCGCTTCTGGCGATCCGAGGTCCATCCAGTCGACGCCGTCGACGCGCTTGATCGAGGCAGCGCATACCTGCGCGGCGCCGCCGATGGCGTGGAGGTAGACGGCGCCGTACTCCTTGCAGGCCGCCAGCGTCTTCTCTCCCATCCCTCCCTTGCCGATCACGCCGCGGATTTTGTAGTCACGCATGACTTCCCACTGGTACGGCTCTTCGCGCGAGGAGGTCGTCGGTCCGGCAGCCTTGCAGACCCACTGATCGCCTTCCTTCACCATCACCGGACCGCAGTGATAAATGATCTGCCCTTCGAGATCGACGGGCGGCTTGGTACCCGTGTGGATGCGATGATGAACGGCATCGCGGCCCGTGTAGAGCCGGCCGGTGATGGAGACGGTGTCTCCGACGTGGAGAGTGCGGACGGTTGCTTCGTCGATGGGGGTGGCGAGTTTTACGAGGGCCATAGTTCTCAGAATCTCAATGTTGAATTGAATGTTGAATGAAAACCCTAGACCCGTGGGCATTCAACATTCAATTCAACACTGAACATTCAACATTCACCATTCGCCTTTCAGTAAAGCCACTCCGTCACGCTCCCGCGGAGATCCAGCTCCGCCCCACGCCGCCGGTACGCCCAGCACATGTAGGCGATCGAGACGAAGAACGACGCCGGAAGGCGGTTGCGTGTCCCGATCTTGCAGGCCAGCAGCGTGGTTTTGCCGCCGAATCCCATCGGGCCGATGCCGGATTGATTCGCTTTGTCGACGACGCGCTCTTCGAGCTCGGCTAGGACGGGATCGGGATTGGTGTCGTCGAGAAGCCGGAGAAGCTGTTCTTTCGCGAAGCCATAGCCGGTGCCGCGGTCGCCGCCGATGCAGACACCAAGGATGCCCGGTCCACAGCCCTGCCCCTGGGCCTGGAGGACGCAGTCGAGGATGGCGTTCTCGACGCCTTTGAGATCGCGGCCGCCGAGGTCGGGGTGAGGCAGCGAGTACTGCGCGTTCATGTTCTCGCAGCCGCCGCCTTTCAGCATCAGCTTCACCTCGACGTGCGGCTCGCGCCACTGGTGGAAATGGAAGACAGGCGAGCCGGGCCCGGTGTTGTCGCCGGTGTTCTTTCCGGTGATGCTGTCGACGCTGTTCTGACGGAGGTAGCCTTTCGTCGTCGCCGTACGCACGGCCTCGGTGGCGATCTCTTCGAACGCGATCTGGTCGTAGCCGGCCGGCGTGTGGACGTAGAAGAAGATCGTGCCGGTGTCCTGGCAGAGCGGCAGCGACCCTTCGCGCGCCAGACCGATGTTGCAACCGATGACGTTCAGGGCCACGTCGGCGTTCGATCCCTCCACTTCGTTTTTTCGCGCGCCGGTAACCGCGCGGACGACGTCGTCCGGCAGTTGTGTCGAGGTGCGGCGGATCAGTTCAAGGATTGATTCGAAGAGAGTTGTCTCGGGCGAGATGCGATCAATCGTTTGCGCGGTCGCGCTCATGGGGTTCTCCGGGGAGCAAGTCTATCTGAGTAACCCGCGTCCGATGCTTGAGATTCTAGCCTTACCAGTGGATGACGGTCAGGCCGGCGATGCGGTCGAATCCGCGATCGTTGGTAAGTAGTGGCAACTCATGCTGAATGCAAAGTGCCGCGATCCATAGGTCGTTCACTTTCGATGCACTAAGGTTCTCCGTCGTCCGCAATGCGGCGGCGCGAGTATCGCCGTAAATCCGTGCGGTTTCGACGTCAGGAAGCAGTGCCTGCCAACGTTCGACCATGCTCTCGACAATTGCGCGATTTGCATCGGACCGGACGCTGCACGAGGCGCCATAAAAAAGCTCGCCTATGACCATCAGGGGGACAACGACCTTCTCGGCGGCGTTGATTTGAGGCGGCGACTGCCTGTCCTCGCGGATGATGTAGGCGACCGCGGCGTTGGTATCGATTGCGAGTTCGATCACTTCTTGACGGGCTCTGTCGGAAAGGCTTCCTCGATCGCTCGTGCGAAGCTCTCAGCGTTTTCGCCCGTCAGTATCCCCTCGAGATCGCTCCACGGCCTCTTCGCCTCGGCGTGATCAACGATAACCGACACCCTCTCGCGATCGGCAAAGCCTTCGAGTGGTTCGAGCAGACGCAGACTGCACGTCGCGTCGTCGTATTCAGCGTTGAGTACCTTGCTCATGTGCACCTCAGTCTACGACAACCGTCATTTTCTGTTGCTCAATCCCATGTGGTCGGCGATACAGCAGAAAGGCGAGGAGGTAAAAAACGAGTGCGAGCAGCGTGAGCGCGCGGAGTCCAGTGGCCATCGAGAGGAACTCGAGACATCCGCCGACCACTGCGCCGAGCAGATTCGAGCCGAGCGCGGCGCTCGGGTTTGAAGATCGCGCAAAGATGGTGGAAAAGATGATGCCGGCGAATCCGATGGGAAGCGCGGCCAGGAGCGGTCCCAGAATCGAGCGCAACGCGACGGGAAGCGTCAGGAGCTGATCAGGGCGGAGAAAGTAATTCAACAGCAGCGACGCGAAGAGTAGACCGAAGATGACAGAAATGTTGGGTGCGCGGCCTCGCCGCACGACAGCGTTCGCGACGAACACGACCGCAAGCACGCCGGCGAAGACCGCTGCATTGACGGCCCACGTCGACCCGAAGAGTAGGGAAAGGTCGGTGACGCCTCGCGTCTCGATGAGCAGAAACGCGGCTCCCATGACAAACAGCAGCGGGTTGAACGCATGGCCGCGGAACATTTCGGCGCCGAATGCCACGCGGCTGCCAGCCACCCCGATCACCAGGATGGCCGCAATCATGGCGATATAGCCGACAGGGATTTCTCCCGGGTTGAGATAGAGAAAAGGCCAGTCGTCCGTCGCCGACTCCACCCGCTCGGTATCGGGGGGCGGCAGTGTGCGGAGCCGGGCACGGGCGGCAAGTTCGCGCGGCTCGATTCCCTTCGTGACGATGTAGAAGCGGCCGCGCTGAATGGCGTGAGGGACGATCACGGGATCGACTCCCGTGGCGTCATGGACGATCTTGTAGAGCCGGTCTGACAGCCATTCGCGGTCGCCGATCGAGAAACTGACGCTCATCAGTCCCGGCGTCCGTACGTGACGCCACGCCGAGCGCATGGCCTCCACTGTGTAGACGTAGTTGTCGAGCCGTAGCGACGACATGGCCGAAAAGACGGCGTGTGAGTCGAGGAGACCGAAGTCGACCACGTCGAACTGCTTGTCCGTCCTTTCGAAGTAGGCGCGCGCATCGTTCACGACGGGGACGGTGCGGGGATTGTCATAAGGCCGTTCGGGATGGAGCGCCTTGCCGATCTCGATGATCCGAGGATCGATGTCGACGGAGACAACCTCTCCGAATCCCTGACGCAGAGCGGCGGCGATGTCGTTTCCGGTTCCTGCACCAACCACCAGTGCGCTGTCGTGGTGGGGTGCCAGCGCGAAGGGAAGGCGATAGGTCAGCTCGGCGGACCGGAGGTTCGCCCGGACGTTGGCTGGCAACTCCGGATCATTGAGATGCCGCGATGAGAAATCGTGCACGTACTGGTGGAAATCGCGGTTCACGGAGAGGCGGATCGGAGCGCCGGTCACGTCGTTGGCACGGTCGAGGTCGATGCGGTAGTAGGGTGAAAAAATCGCCCCTCGGATCGAGAGTGTCGTGAAGAGGAGCAACGCGCCAAGCGCTACCCAACTGCTCCAACGCCGCGACACCCACGCCAGCGGAATGCCACCGAGCGCGAACCAGACCGGCGGCGGAGTCTGTGCGGAGGAGACGATGGCCATGGCCACGACGCCGGCGAACGAGCCCGCGAGGTCGATCGAGTAGGCGTCGAGCGCTTCCGAGCTCGCGAAGATCTCGCCGACACGTGTTCCGGCCAGGAGGAAGACAATCACGACCGCTGCAAAGAGCCCGACGATGATGGCGAGGCTGGAGGCGAAGCTCTTCGCACCGTCCATCCCCCACATCGCTACGGCACGTCCCGGGAAACGGGTGTGCAGGATGTGCAGTTGTTCCGAGAAGGCGAGCACGGCAGAAAGGACTGCCAGCGCCGGCAGAGCGAGACCGAAAAGCCCGGGCCGTCTGCGCCCGAGAGCGACGCCGAGGCCCATGCCGAGAAAGGCCCCGATGAGAAGGACACTTCCCAGGTACGCGAAGAGCGTGATCTGTTGTGCCATCCAGCGGATGACGGCCAACTCGAGCGAGAGGATGGAGAATGTGACGAGAAAGAGATCGCGGCGGTTTTTCCCGTTCACGGCGTGAGTCTAACAGCCGGACCGATGCCGGCACGGACCGTAGCCCTTCTGATGTCGCTGACTAACGGGCCGGCCGACGCTCTTCCCGTAGCGGGCGCCTATAATTTCGGCGTGATCACAAAGCGGTATCCGATCGAGCCCCACGGGCGGAAACTGCTATCGGTGCGCCGGACGCAGACCTGGAGCGAGATTGTGGTCCGCATCGGCGGCCGGGAGCTCGGCCGAAGCGACCGCGAGGCGCTTCTGAACGGCGGAGTGGAATACACGCTTCGAGACCATACCGTGTTGCGCGTGTGGCTGGAGCTCGACCCGCGCGGCAATCCCATGCTGTTTCTGACCCGCAACGGCATGCCGCTCCCGGGCTCTGAGGGCGATCCAGTCAGGATCCTCTTTACGGCACTGATCCTGATCTGGATGTTCGCCACTCTTCAGATCATTTTCGCCGCATCGGTGATCTGCTTCGGGAGACCAGAGGAGATCATTTACGTTAACCTGGCCGCCGGACTCATCCTAGCTGTGCTCGGCATACTCGCGTGGCGACGCTCTCTCGTTGCCATGGTTATCGCCTCCTTGCTCTGTTTCAGCGAGCTGGGTCTGCTGCTCGTAAGCCAGGGGGGTATTGATGCCACCAATATCTGGCTATTGACCACCAATATCTGGCGATTAGTACTTGTGCTCGGCATCTCTGGCTGGCTGCTTTGGCGCGGTATCGTCGCAGTTGACGATTTGAAGGCGATCACACTGCCAATCAGACACCCACCCCAACCGCTACACCACGATTCGACCGACCCCGGCTCCTCGTGACGTTTCCGGATCGTTCAAGCGACGGGTCGTGCAGCGACGGTTACTGCCATCCGCGCCCTCTTCTTGCACGCCGGAATGCGTGGCAATTCTTGCCGGTTTAACGATGTGAGTCGATTTGACTCAATGTGAGGTAATCATATGAATTTCAACAAGCTTACGGTCAAAGCCCAGGAAGCAGTGGCCGAGGCGCAGAACCTTGCGCGGGGCGCCGGGAACCCCGAGGTAACCCCGGAGCACCTTCTCATCGCGCTGCTCAGGCAGGAGGGGGGAATTGTCGTCCCGATCCTGACCAAGCTGGGATTGCAGGCTGGCCAAATCGAGACGGAGACGGCCGCGGAGGTCGCCAGGTATTCGCGCGTGGGAGGGGCGTCGGCGGAGCCGATGGTGGGCTCGACACTGCGAAAGGTCTTCGACGCCGCGTTCGGCGTGGCCACCCAGTTCAATGACGAATACGTTTCGACAGAGCACTTCCTGCTCGCCATCGCCCAGACGAAAGAGGCCACCGCGGCGAAGATCCTGGCGCGCCATGGTGCCGTGCCCGATGCACTGCTCAAGGCGCTTCAATCGGTGCGCGGCACGCAGCGCGTCACCGATCAGAATCCCGAGGATAAGTATCAGGCCCTGCAGCGCTACGCGCGCGATCTCACCGAGCTGGCCCGGCGCGGCAAGCTCGATCCGGTCATCGGCCGCGATGAAGAGATCCGCCGCGTAATCCAGGTGCTGTCGCGGCGGACGAAGAACAATCCTGTCCTGATCGGGGAGCCCGGCGTCGGCAAGACCGCGATCGTCGAAGGTCTGGCCCGTCGTGTCATCGAAGGGGATGTCCCCGAGGGGCTGAAGAACAAACGTGTGGTCTCGCTAGACCTCGGCGCGATGATCGCCGGCGCGAAGTATCGCGGCGAGTTCGAAGACCGTCTGAAAGCTGTCATCAAGGAAGTCGAAGAGAGCGATGGGAATGTGATCCTCTTCATCGACGAGCTGCACACCCTCATCGGCGCCGGGGCGGCGGAGGGGGCGATGGATGCCTCGAACATGCTCAAGCCGGCGCTGGCCCGCGGTGAGCTGCGCGCCATCGGCGCCACGACGCTCAACGAATACCAGAAGCACATCGAAAAGGATGCGGCGCTGGAGCGGCGCTTCCAGCCGGTCTTCGTCGGAGAGCCGACGGTCGAAGACACGATCGCCATCCTGCGCGGGCTCAAGGAGCGCTACGAGGTCCACCACGGGGTGAAGATTCAGGACTCGGCTGTCGTGGCGGCGGCGATGCTGTCGCATCGTTACATCACCGACCGATTCCTGCCGGACAAGGCCATCGATCTCGTCGACGAGGCAGCGTCGAAGCTGCGCATCGAGCTGACGTCGATGCCGCAGGAGATCGATGAGCTCACGCGCCGGATGACGCAGCTTCAGATCGAGAAGCAGGCCCTCTCCCGCGAGGACAATCCTCTTTCGAAACAGCGGCTCGGAGAGATCGAGAGCGAGATCGGCGAGCTGCAGGAGAGGATCAGCACCCTGCGGACCCAGTGGGAGAACGAGAAGGGCGTCATCACGCAGATCAATGAGCTGAAGAAGAAGCTCGAAGAGACGCGCGAGGCGGCCAATGCCGCCGAACGGCAGGGTGAGTTGAACAAGGCGGCCGAGCTGCGCTACGGCACGCTTCCGCAGATCAATCGCGACCTCGAGACCTCCTCGGCACGTCTGGCCGAGATGCAGAAAGGCGGCGCGCTCCTCCGCGAGGAAGTGACCGACGAAGACATCGCCGAGATCGTCTCCAAGTGGACCGGCGTGCCGGTGACGCGAATGATGGAGTCGGAGATCCAGAAGCTCGTGCGGATGGAGGACAACCTCAAGCTGCGCGTCATCGGGCAGGAGGAAGCCGTCACCGCCGTCTCCAACGCCGTGCGCCGCTCGCGCGCGGGTCTCAAGGATCCGAACCGGCCCATCGGTTCATTCATCTTCATGGGGCCGACCGGCGTCGGAAAGACCGAGCTGGCGCGCGCCCTGGCGGAGTTTCTCTTCGACGACGAAAACGCCATGGTGCGCATCGATATGTCGGAGTACATGGAGCGGCATGCCGTGGCCCGTCTGATCGGCGCGCCCCCGGGCTACGTCGGCTATGAGGAGGGCGGCCAATTGACGGAGGCCATCCGCCGCCGGCCCTACGCGGTGTTGCTGTTCGACGAGATCGAGAAGGCGCATCCGGAAGTCTTCAACATCATGTTGCAGATCCTCGACGACGGGAGGCTGACCGATTCGAAGGGACGCGAGGTCAGCTTCAAGAACACGGTCATCATCATGACCTCGAACGTCGGAGCGCAGTACATCTTCGACTATCAGAAATCGATGCAGACGCCGCCGCAGGAAGCGGAGATGGAGCGGAAGGTCGAGGAGGAGTTGCACAAGCACTTCCGCCCGGAGTTTCTCAACCGGATCGACGACGTGATCATCTTCCACGCGCTCGACATGCAACACATCAAGCGGATCATCGAGATCCAGCTCAAGCGGCTGACGAAGATGATCGGCGACCGCGGTCTGTCGATCGAGATCAGCGACCACGCCAAAGAGCAGTTGGCGAAGGAAGGCTACGACCCCGCTTTCGGCGCCCGGCCGCTCAAGCGCGCGCTGCAGAAGCTGATCATCGACCCTCTGGCGATGAGACTGCTCGAAGGAAAGTTCAAAGCGGGCGATGTGGTGTTCGTCAACGTCGGCGAGGACGGGAAGATCGCCCTGTCACTCGAGCCGGAGCCGGTGACGGTGAATTAGGAGTGAGTCGGGAGTCGGGAGTCGGAGCTCACGGCTTCATCTCCGACACCCGACAACCACACGCTGCGATGCCGTGGAGCGCCATCATTGCGGCCGCGACCAGGAGGAGCGGATGGGAGGGCGACTGATAGCCTGCCACTAACACTAGAAAGCTGGTGACATTGATCAATGCCAGGATCATGACCCGCGCCGCAATCGCTGATATCAGGCCGGCGATGAGGACAGCCGTCATCCATCCTCCCCGCCACAGTGCCAGCCATTTCACGTTTGGCAGATAGAGCAACGCCGCCAGCAAGAAGAGCAGCGGGAAGGACAGTTGATACGCCTGGCCGACGACGTCGAGCACGTGCAGGCGGAAGGCATCAATGCTGCTGGGCGGCGGTGGTCCGACGCGCCCGATCGCGAAACGTTGGGCTGCCATGCGCACGTCTGGTTGATGCGCGATCAGAAACTCATTGTCGAGAGGGATTCGCTCGATCTTGCGCTCGCCCAGCCAGAGAACGAGGAGTGCGTCGCCAGGTGCTTCGATATCGAACCGGGCATAACGTGCCGGCGGGAACGCCCTCCAGCTTTGCTTGAGATGTTCGTAAAGATCGGGGCTGGGCAGGCGTGTCACGGTTGCATCGGAGACCGCTGTTCCGTCCGAGCGTTCGATGGTGATCGCCAGAGCGCCATGGACGTGGACCACCCACCCTGTGGCGTGGACTCTCTCAGCAAACACCTGTCGCGGCGCCAGCCTCATGTGGGTAATTGCGGCGTATTCGCGCAGTTCGGCATCGGAACCCTCCGAATTGGCCGGGTTAACAGAAACGTCGGCGAACCGCAGCACTCTCCCCGCGGCGAGAATCCAGGTTTGAAAGACCGCCCGCCTTTGCCCCCACAAAAGAGGGGGAAACAGAGAGGCACGGGCTTGTCTTGCATCGAGGCGGCCATCGGCGCGCGCTGTCTCGATTTCATGACTCAGACGGTCATAGTAGCGCTCTACGGCGGCACCTCGCTTGTAGTAGCCCGCTCTTTCGACGGCCTCGCGAAAGGCCCACATGAACGAATCGTTCTCGTAGTCGGCTGCCCCCCTTTTCCAACCGATCAGATCGCGTTCGAGAAACGTACGGAGCTCTGCGAATGCGGGGCTGATTGCATACACGCGCCTGCGCACTTCTTCCGGCACTGCAACGCGAGGGGCCGATGGATACTGGCGCACCTGCCGGAGGCTCCCATAGGCGCGGAGATAGGGACGCCATTTGAATTCCACGTCCGCAAAGACGCCGTATCGCAAGCCATTGGTAACGACAATCGCCTCATGCGCGGCTGTGAAGATCAGACATGGCATAGCAACAACGAGCAGCCCTCGCCTCCAGCGTGCCCTCCAATCGATGACCACCCACCAGACCACGGCGACCGTTGCCAGCCCCAGAAGGGGAAGGATCCAGACGCCTTCCTCCCGGGTGTGCCAGAAGACCGCGACCGAAACACCGCTCAGCAACACCCACGGCAGCACATCGCGCCGGCGGGCGTCCAGCCGCAGGGTCGCGCCCGCCACTCCGGCGAAGATGAGGAGTCCCAAGGCCGGATAGAAGCCTTCGCGCGCCACGCGCGACGAAATGTCGTCAGAGAACGTCATCGGATTGAAGAGGACCACAACGAACAAGACCACGCGTGACGCGGAAGACCGAATGGACGGAGCGAGCGCAAGGGAAACGGCCAGGCAGGCGAAGGCGTACAGCAGTTGTTGCGCGAGCAGCAAGGGAATGCCCAGCCTGGAGACGAAGGCGATCCAAAGCGGGTACGCCGCGCCCTTGATCAAGGTCATTGAGTTGTAGGTACCGAGCCAGCGTCCGTCCAGAATGGAGATGGCTCTTCGAAGAAACCAGTGGTCGTCATAGTCGGCCCAGCCGATCGCATCGAGCGTCCGGCACGCCGTCAGCCAGAGTTTTGTGGCCGAGGCGATCACGATGACCATCCAGGCAGCGACGCCGAATCGCGGCTTTACCGCGGCCGGAGGATCCGAGGGAGGGGATGGACGCGATCGCTGCGGGCCGTGGCCATGAGACGGACTGACCATCCGATCGATTCTCTGCGCCTTACGGAACGTAGTACAGCGAGATGGATGTGCCGACGCGCCCGATCGGTTCATCCGGCAGCCAGCGGCCGCCGCCCTGGGCGTGCATGACGTGACGCGCGTGATCGCTTACTGCCAGCCACCCGTGTGTCTTCGTCCACATGCTGATAGTTGAAATACGTGCGAGAAACAAATTTCGTCCGGTAGTCGCCGTGATCGCAGGCCAGCGAAGCTGCACGAAGTCGTCTCATCGAGAGCGGCGATTCTACTGTGGGCGAATTTCATGACATCCTCGCAGGTCATGCTCGCTGGCGACGAAATCACGATCACGCCGACAAAGTTGGTGGCGGGCGGGGCGGCGATGGCACGCCTGGACGGCTTTCCGATCTTCGCCACGAACGTCTATCCGGGCGACGTCGCGGTGGTGCGGCTGCTGGAGGTGAAGAAGGGCTTCGCGCACGCCGATCTTGTGCGTCTCATCGTGCCGAGTCCGTTCCGGCGGGTCATGCCCTGTCCGGTGACGAACGAGTGCGGTGGCTGCGATTGGACGGCGCTGCGACTCGACCGGCAACTCGAAGCGAAGCAGCGGATCCTCATCGAGTCTCTGCGGCGCATCGGGAAGATCGATCCCGCCACGTTGCCTCCGATCGCCATTCATCCGTCGCCGCTGAACTACCGTCTGCGGAGCAGGCTGCATCGCGACGGCGGGAACGTCGGCTTCTACGCGATGCGGACGAATGACGTGGTGCAACTTCCTCCGGAGTGCGAGGTGGTTGGGCCGCGGACACGCGAAGAACCGCGCGACGGCGAAACCTGGGAGGTTGACGGGAAGCTCATGACCGAGGGTGGGATGACCATCGACGGCTACTACGTAACGACCGACGCATTCTTTCAGGTCAATCGGCACCTGCTGGTGACGATGCGAGAGTTGGTGACGGCAATCGCGGCGCGCGCGGCAACGAGGAAGACCGCCATCGATCTCTACTCCGGCGTCGGTTTCTTCAGCCGGCCTTTGGCCGAGATATTCGAACGTGTGACCGCGGTCGAAGGGGCGGAAGCAGCACACGAATGTGCGAAACGAAACGTGCCGGACAATGTGACGCTCGTTCAGGCACCGGTGGAGTGGTGGGTGGAGCGGATGCCGCGCGCGGACTTCGTGTTCCTCGACCCGCCGCGCAGCGGCGCGCGGCGCAACGTCATCGATGCCATCGCCACGCGTGCGAAGGAGATGATTTGCTTCCTTGCATGTGATCCGGTAACGTTTGCGCGTGACGCGAGCCGGCTGATCGCGTCTGGTTGGCGGCTCGCTTCGCTCGACCTGCTCGACCTCTTCCCCAATACACATCACGTGGAAACGCTCGCTTCGTTCGAGCGTGCGCAGTGACGTTCCCGCCGCACTTCCGCTGATCGCCTACGCCGCCGGTCTGGTTCTCGGGCATTCGTACGCCGAGGCGATCGGATTTGCCGCCGTAGCGGTGCTGCTCATCGCGATTCGAAAACCGCGCATGGCCATGCTCTGTCTTGCGCTCGCCGGTGGTGTTTGGGCGGCGTCGCAGGCGCGGGCGCGAAGCGCCGTCGACGAGGGCGCCGTGGCGCCGCTGATCGCCGACCGCTTCGTTACGGTCGTCGCTCCGATCGATCGCGATTGGTCGGTACATGGCGACGCGCATCTCCTCCGCTGTCCGCGCTTCGCCGCGGACGGCGTCGTCATCGACAGCCCGCTGATGATCTACACGCGGTTCACACCGCGGGTGATCGCCATGGAGCGTTCGATCCGCGCGGAAGGATTTCTTCGCCGGAGCGATCGCGGCGACGTGGTGCTGACGGTCAAATCGCCGCGGTTGATGTCGTATGAGGGATCGCTCAACGCGTTCACGCCGGCGGCCTGGAATCGGATGCTGGCGAACCGCCTTCGCCCATTCGCTTCGTCTCGCCCGACCGAGGTCGCGCTCGTCGAAGCGCTGGCCCTCGGCCGCGGCGAGCGGCTGACCGACGACGTCCGCGACAGTTACAAACGCGGCGGGACGTACCACCTGCTCGTCTTTTCCGGCCTGCAGATCGCCTTCGCGGCGGCGCTGATCGCGCTCGCTCTGCGCTGGCTGCATGCGCCGCGGGCGAGCGACTGGTCGCTACTCCTTTTCTCCGTCGGCGCGCCGCTGTTCATCGGCTCGACGGCGTCGGTGTCGCGCGCCAGTATCGGTATCGGCCTCTATGCCATCTCGCGCATCCTGCACCGGCCGACGACGCTCGAGAACCTCTGGTGCGTCGCCGCGCTGATGCGGCTGGTCATCGCGCCGCATGACCTTGTCGAGCCGGCCTTTCACCTGACGTATGCTGGCGCGGGAGCACTGCTCTTCGCCGGAAAGGCGCTGGCGGCCGGTCGCGCGCGTTGGCTGGCGTATGCGGCGTCGGCGGAGATGTCGATTACGCCTCTCACGCTCTTCCATTTTCACCAGTACGCGCTCGGCGGGTCGTTGATGACGCTGCTGCTGACGCCGATCGTCTTCGCGATGTTGCTGACGTCCGTGGCCGTCTGCGTCTTCCCTTGCGTGCCGCTGCTCGACGTCGTCGGCTCGCTCCACAAGGTCTGCACGCTCGTAAACGCGGCCGCGGCGCCGATGTGGGGCTTCTTCGCCGCTCCGCCGCTGGCGGCCATCGTAAGCGGTTACACGCTGGCGATGCTGGCCATCGCGCTGTTGCGCGGGCGCGTTCGTGCAACCGCCATCTTCGCCGCGGTGTCGATTCCTCTGATCGCCGCGCTGATCGCCGGCAGGAGCGATGTCGCCACACCGCGTCTGACGATGCTCGACGTCGGGCAGGGCGATGCTCTCCTTCTCCGGTCGCCGAAGCACGTCGTTCTCGTCGATGCCGGCGGACGGCTCGGCGACGCTCATTTCGGCGAGACGGAGTTGTTGCCGATGCTGGTCGACCGCGGCGTGCGCCACATCGACGTGGCTGTTCTCACGCACGTGCATCCGGACCATTGCGGCGGGCTACCGGCCGTGCTCGACAATCTCGACGTCGGCAGCATCTGGATTTCACCGCGCCGCTTCCGCGGTGACTGCGCGCAGCATCTGCTCGAGGCATGCGCGGTTCGCGCGATTCCGATTCATCTTGTCCGTGACGGCGACGCACTGACCATCGGAGCGCTAGCACTCCATGCCTTTGTCGCTGACCGAACGTTCAAGCACTCACCGGAAAACAACAGCTCGGTCGTGCTGCGAGCCGGCATCGGCCGCTGGACTGCGCTCCTGACCGGTGACGTGGAGCGGGATGCCGAGGAGATGCTCGCGGAGCGCGATATCCGCGCCGATGTGCTCAAGGTCGGACATCACGGAAGCCGGACCTCATCAACGCCCGCGCTTCTCGACGCCGTCCGCCCGCGGATCGCGCTGATTTCCTGCGGATTACACAACTCATTCGGCCATCCCCACGCCAGCGTCGTCGAATCGCTGCATTCGCGGGGTATCCACACCTGGCGGACTGATCGGAACGGCACGATCGACGTCGACTTCCTTCCAGCCCACATCGTTGTGCATCAACAATTTGACACTCCCCGGTGAGCGTCCTACAGTGAATTTTCGCTCATGTCCTCAACAGTTCTGCGGCTCGGTCTTTGGATCATCCTTCTGGTGGTGGCGTTGTATGTGATGCAGCAGACCTTTGAGGATGCGCCGTTCGTCGACTTCTTCGCCCCTGCCATGTTGGAGAAGGCGCTGGTTCTGGGCGGACTGCTCGTCGCCGCCGGCATTGTCCTCCGCCTTCTCGAAAGCGGCGCGAAAGCGGTCATCAAGAACCGTTGCGCAGTCTGCAAGACGCCGATCGAGCACGGCGCGATCTACTGCCGCAAACACCTGCGCCGAGTCCTGAGCCGCGATGACGAGATCACGCACATGACGCGCATTCCGAAGAGTTAGGGCGTCCCCCCGCGTGATGCCGATCGTCATCGCCGGTCCGACCGGCACCGGCAAGTCCGATCTCGCGCTGCGTATCGCGGAAACAGTTGGCGGCGAGATCGTGAATTACGACTCGGTGCAGATCTACCGCGGCTTCGATATCGGCAGCGCGAAACCATCTGCCGAGGTGCGCGCCCGGCTTCCTCATCATCTCTTCGACATCATCGCCGCCGATGTCGATTTCAACGCTGCTGACTACGCCCGTCTGGCGCGCGAAGCGTGCCGGGAGATCTCGGCGCGCGGCAGGGTTCCCATCCTCGCCGGCGGGACGTTTTTCTATCTCCGGGCGTTGCTTCACGGACTGCCGGAGATGCCCGCTCGCGATGCCGATCTGCGCGCGCGCATCCGCGGCGTCGCCGGCCGGCCTCGGGGAAATGTGTGGCTGCATCGTTGGCTGTCGAAAATCGATCCGCAAAGTGGTAGAAGAATCGCGCCCGCGGACCGGCATCGCGTCGAACGCGCGATCGAAGTGTGGCTGCTCAGCGGCAGGCCGATTTCGGAGTGGGAGCGTCCCGCGGCTGGGACGGCGGAGGAGATGGCGGCGACGAAGATTGGATTGACGTTGGAGCGGAGCCGTCTCGTCGAACGTCTCGATCAGCGCGTCGATTCGATGTACGCGGCGGGACTCGTCGGCGAAACGCGCGGATTGCTGGCGAAATATCCACGCACCGCGCGGCCGTTCGGCGCGATCGGATATGCCGAAGCGGTGGCGGTCGTGATGGGTGAGATGACCGTCGATCCCGCGATCGCGGAAACAAAGCGCCGGACGCGCGCGTACGCCAAACGTCAGATGACCTGGCTGCGGTCGGAGCGCAACGTGCAATGGATCGATATTGCGGCGGTTGACGATACGTTTGCGGCCGCAATGCGGCTGCTAGAGGGACTGAAGTGACAAAGAAATCGACGATTCTCCTGATCGCCACGCTCGCAATTGTGCTGGCGAGCTGCGCGCCGGCCCCGGCGCCGAGCGTGGCCCCGGCTCCTCAGGGCGGTGACCGCTACATCATCGATCCGCGCACCGGATATGACCTCCAGCCCACCCCTGCGAATGCGAAGCGGTTCGCCGAAGCCTGGCGCGCCATCCTCGGCGGCGATTACACGACGGCGCGCAAGCGCCTCGAGGACATTCGCTCCAGAGAGCCGGGCTATGCACCTGCGCAACTCGCTGAGGCCGCCATTGCACTGAGGCAGGGAAAGACCGACGCCGCGCGCCCGATCGTGGAGCGCATCCTCGGGAAGCGGCCACATTACATCGCCGCCGAGGTCTACGCCGCTGAGATTGCCATCGCCGAAAGACGGCCGCGCGAAGCCTACGATCGTTACCGGGACCTTGCCAACCGTCCGAACGCGCCGGATATCGTCGCCGGACGGATTGATGAGCTGCGGACGACGCTCTTCGATCAGCTTTATAGTGCCGCGGCCGCGGCGCCCGACGACGAAGCTGTACGCCTTTTGCGCGAAGCTCTGGCGATCAATCCGACCGCCAGCGCGGCGCGCATTTCCCTGGTGCAGAAACTCGTCGGACAGCACAAGTTCGACGAAGCCCGGACCGAACTAGAGCCGATCCTGAACAGCGGCGATGTCGACCGTACCGAGGTTCAGGAAGCGCTGGCCGAGATCGACATCAGCCGCGGCCGCTACGAGGCCGCCATCGCACGCTACGAGCGCTTGTCGAAACGCGACCGGCGCTTCGCCCCGCGGTTCGACGAGATCAAACGGCAGTACGCGGAGGCCAACATGCCGCCGCAGTTTCGCCGCGCCATCGAAAGTGAGGCCATCACGCGCGCCGATCTGGCCGTGCTGATGTACTGGAAGGTGGCCTCGGTGCGCTTCGCTTCGAACATGGCCGCGCCGCCGATCGCCATCGATATCGGCGAGACGCCCGACCGGGATGAGATCGTTCGTGCCATGGCCCTCGGCATCTACCAGGTTGACCCGGTCACACGCCGCGTCGGCCCGTACACTCCGGTGAATGCCGGCGCGCTCACGCGCATCGCCGCACGGATGCTCACGATGCGCGGAGCTGCGTGCACCCGCGGCGCGGGAAACGACCCGCAGAAGCTGCTGGCCGCCTGCGCCATCGTCGATCCAGCCGTCAATCCCGCATTGGGCGCCGGCATCGACGCCCCCGTCAGCGGGCGGGTGGCGGCAGGGGTGATGGAGCAGGTGGATCGGGCGTTGTCGAGGTAACGAGGTTGCGCGGTCTCGGGGTTGCCAAGGTGACGGTTTCCTGTCGTCGATTGAACACCTCGGCAGCAGCCCAGCAACCCGACAACCGCGAGACCCCGCAACCCCGGTCAAAACAGCGTCAATCTCGGCAACCCGAACTTCTCCCTCACCAACCTTCGCAGGTTCGCCTCTTCCGTCCGCGCGCGTGTCTTCTCATCGAGTTTCGAGGTGTCGCCGAGGGCGAGGGCGATGTCGGCGCGGATCGCTTCGATCGACGCTGGATCCGCGGCGATCAAGGCATCGAGAATCTCTCGTTCGAGATCCATGAGCCGCTCCTCGATCTTCGGGACGCTTTTCTCTGAAGCGAGCGCTCGCACGCGGTCGGCGAACGGCGCGGCGACCTCCGAGGTCTCCAGCCGCGCGGCCAGCGATTCCAGCAAGGCCTCAGGCCCGGCCTCAGGGGCGACATCGCCGCCGCCGACGTAAAGGTTTTGCCGCTCCGTCCAAAGCTCCTTGATCGAATGACGGCAGTAGCTGAGGCTGGAGATGACTTTCTTGCGGCCGCTGGTCTCGTTTCGTTCGAAAACGGCGTCGATCGCTTCGATGACGATCGGCAGCGGCACCCCGTCCTCGTGCCACTTCTTCATCAACGCCCAATCCTTTGCGCTGAGGATGAACGGCGTGCCCCGGCGAAGCGCAAAGTGAGCCTCGATTTCCTGGAAGTAGGTTTCTTTTGACGCTGCGTCGGTCACGGGAGAAACGTACCATGGGGTCGCGGGGTCTCGCGGTTGCGCGGTCTCGCGGTTGCTGATTTGCTAAGTTGCTGAGTTGCTAGGTTGCTGAGTTGCTCGTCAGTAACCTCACCCCAGCACCCCAGCAACCCCGAGACCGCGTAACCGCGAGACCGCGCAACCGCGTTACAATCCCCGCTCCCGGCCGTCACAGTGTCAACTATGGAACCCATCGCCCCTCGCGCTGAGGTCACGGTGTACTCGCCTCTGTTCTCGCCCTTCCGGCAGCAGTTGCAAGGCACGGCCGTTTCCATCGGGCGGGCGTCCGATTGCTCGATACCGGTCAAGGATCGTTATCTCTCGCGCAAGCACGCCGAGATCGTCGCCGACAACGGTTCATGGATCCTCAAAGACTGCGGCAGTGCGAACGGAACCTATCTGAACGGATCGCGCGTGGAACGCGATCATCCGCTCCGCACCGGCGACCGCATCCGGCTCGGCGACACGGAAATCGTCTTCGAGACCGCCGAGCACAACACCGACCGGATGCTGGCCGTCGCCGATACCTCGCCGAGCATGACCATCTCGATTCCGGTCAACGAGATCGAGCAGCCCGGCGGAAGAGCCGATACGGGGGGCGATCTCGAAAAGCTCAAGACGCTCAATCTCCTGGCGCGGGAACTGATCGAAGACCGCCCGACGGAGGAGCTCTTCGGCTTCATCGTCGACCGGGTCCTCGAGCACACGCAGGCGTCGCGCGCGGCGCTCGGCCTCCTCGGCCCGGACGGCAAGTCGTTCGTCAACGTCGAAGTGCGGAGGCAGGACAGGACCGACGCCTCCGAACTGCGCATCAGTCACACCGTCCTCAGCGAAGTGGTCGAGGAGAAAAAGGCGCTGGCCTTCATGGACGTTAGCGTCGACGAGAAACTGAGCCGCGCGCAGTCGATCATCATGCAGGGCATCCGGTCGATCCTCTGCGCCCCGCTGATGATCGGGCAGTCGGTGGTGGGAGTCCTCTACGTCGACTACCTCTTCAACCAGCGCAAGATTTCCGAGGATGATGTGCGCCTGGTCGCGCAGATCGCGCGGTTCGCCGCTATCAAGCTGGAAACGACGCGCCTGCGCGAGGAAGCGATCCAGAAACGGATCATGGACGAGGAGCTGAAGACCGCGTCGATGATCCAGCGCGGCCTGCTGCCGCCGGCGCCGACGGGCGTGGCCGGCTACACCTTCTCCGGCGCCAACCGGCCCTGCCGGACGGTGAGCGGCGATTACTATGATTTCGTTCGTCGTCCCGACGGCCGGATCTACTTCGTCATCGCCGACGTCAGCGGCAAGGGCATCACGGCTGGACTGATGATGGCAGGGCTTCAGGCGTCGTTCCGCATCTTCAGCAGAAACGATCCATCGCCGGCCGTTCTCATCTCGCAGCTCAATGACGCGCTGAAGGACACCCTGCCCCAGTCGAAGTTCGTGACGCTTTTTCTCGGCCGCCTCGATCTGGCCACCGGCATGATCGAGTACGCCAACGCCGGACACACGCCGCCGCTCTGGGTCCGAAGCGATGGGGTCGAAGAGCTCGGCGAGACCGACCTCGTGCTCGGCGTCGTTACGCGCGCCGATTTCCGCGAGCACAAGCTGCAGCTCGCTCCCGGCGACGCCCTCGTGCTCTTTACAGACGGAGTGACCGAGGCCGAGAACGATGGAGGCCAGGACCTGGGCGGACTCGAACACATCGCCAGGCGTCTGGCCACGATGCACGGCGCCGACGCCGACGACCTGACCAGCGCCATCGAGTCCGCCGTCTTCAGCCACGTCGGTGACGCACCGCTCGCGGACGACGTGACGCTGCTGGTGGTGAGCAGGAACCGGTAGGGTCGCGCGGTCTCGGGGTTGCGCGGTCTCGCGGCGCGACAAGACTTCGATCTCCCGAGGGACGAAACACCCCGAGACCGCGCGACCTCGAAACCGCGCGACCCGTCTACGCGAGCGTTCCGTTCAAACCGGTGTGTACCGCCGCAAAAACTCCCCAAACACCGGATCGATCTCGCTGGCGGCGACGGAAAAGATTCGATCGGCGTGGTAGTTGCCGGGGATGTCGATGACGTGCAACTCCTTCGGCTCGTTGGCGGCTTCGTAGAGCGCCATCGAGTGGTCGTGCCCGATCAGCCAGTCGTTCTTGACGTGGATGAGGCATATCGGAACGTGGACGTCGCGAACGTCGTCGATTGCCCGCAGCTTCGGGCTGCGTATGAATTGCCAGTCGAAATGCGGCGCCTTGAGCGCCTGCGAGAGAGCGATGTGCCGGTGCATCGTGAAGGGATTGATCCGTGGCGTGATCTTCGAAAAATCGGAGACCGCGGAGATCAGAAGCAGCGAGGCGATCGGCAATTTGTGCCGCGCCGCGGTGGAGATGGCCACCGACGCACCATAGGAGAGAGCCACGATGGTGATCGATTCGACGGTTGGCAGCCGGCGCAGCAGCTCTTCGGCGACCACGGCCGTATCGTAGTGCTCGTAGAGGTTGAAGCCGTAGGTGCCGCCGCTGTCGCCGTGCCCACGCGGATCGACGATGGCGGCACGGTAACCGAGCTCGTGCAGGTGCGATGCGAGCGTCAGCATTGAAGGGTGACGCCGGTCGCGCCAGAAGCCGGGAATCACGAGAACCAGCGAGCGCGACGTGTGATCGTAAAGGTCGTAAGCGATCGGAGTGGCGTCGAACGACGAGACGATTCCGGCTACCGGGGTCCTGTGAAGCGGGGGCAGCGATTCGGGTGCACTTGACATGGCGACGGGCGTCCTAGACTATAGCCCCTTCCCCCGAGCGCTCGAACGCTCAAAATCGCGGTTTCCAACGGCTGTTGTTTGCATTATTGCGTGGTATCCGATGCCAGGCTGGCATCGACGTTGCGGATCGTGTAACACTCAGGTGTAGAACTCGCTTTTCAGACCAAGCTTGCGAAGCACGGCTTCGCGGATATTTCCAAATCGATTGCCAAGGGGGGTGAGCAGGCACTCTTTCATCGGATTTCAATCCCCGGACAAACCAAACGAAAACAAAGTAACGAGAGGAAAAAACAAATGAGCAAGAAACTTCTGGTTCTCCTGACAGTCCTGGCCCTGTGCGTGTTCGGCTTCGCTTGCAAGAGCGAGACGGCTGCCAACAACACCGACACCAGCGCCAGCGCGACCGATACGGCGTCGACGATGGCCACCGACACCACCGCCACCACCGGCACGATGGCGACCGACACGACCAGCTCCACGTCGACCTCGACGATGCCGGCCAGCACCATGAGCGAGACCTCGGGCACGACGGCGACGACGGCTACGTCTACGTCAGGCACGACCTCCACGACCACTACCGGCACGACCTCCACGAGCAAGAGCACCACCAAGAAGCACTAACACGAGCTCCGTATCATCAAGACGCCCCGCGTAACGTCGCGGGGCGTCTTTTGTTGTAACTCCGCTGGTACACCTGGTTCCCGATTCCTCTCGTCCCGATCAATGTTCCGATTTTGCGAGGCGGCTGTTGCCTCGCCAGCGATTCACGAAACATCGACGATTCGACGCATGCGAAGGAGGTGAGGCGGGCACTCCCAGAACGACATCGAACTCCCTCATGTCGCCACAACGAAACACACACAACATCTGAGAGGAAAAACTACATGAAGAAAACCCTGATTCTCCTGACCATCGTCGCCCTGGCCTTCTTCGGCTACGCCTGCAAGAGCGAGACGGCTGCCAACAACACGGATACGAGCGCGGCCGCGACCGACACCTCGTCGACCACCAGCAGCACCACCAGCGCGACCACGGCGACCACCGACACCTCGATGACCGGCACGACCGGCACGATGTCGACCGACACGAGCAGCACGGGCACGAGCACGATGTCGACCACGGGCACAACCGCGATGTCCACCGGCACCACCGGAACGACCGCGACCACCAGCACCACCAAGACCGAGACCACGAAGTCGACGACCAAGAAGCACTGATCTTCGACTCAATCCCCGTTTCGAACGCCCCGCCTCCCGGCGGGGCGTTTTTTTTGCTCTTCGAGATTTTCGGCAGGCCCTCTAATCGAGAGTGGCAATGCTCTCGAGGGAACAATTCAAGTGAGCGTGTGAGAACTGACGCCTAGCGGCGTTCTTCGAGATCACGCCGGAGCGCTTCGTAGACGCGCTTAGTCTCCGTGTTCGCCGCTTCAAGATCGCCGCTGTTGTCGATGACGTAGTCGGCGTGCTGAAGGCGCTCCTCGCGCGGCATCTGGTGGGCGATGCGCCGGGCCGCTTCCTCGCGCGTCATGCCGCGGGCGATCGCGCGGGCAAGCTGCGTCTCCGGATCGACGTCCACGACGACGATGCGGTCGAAGCGTTCCTCTCCGCCTGCTTCGATCAGCAGGGTGGCCTCGATGATGACGATCCGGTCACCGGCGCGCTGCTCCTCGGCGGCCATCAAGTCGACCTCCTCCGCCGCGACGAGCGGATGGATCAAAGCATTGAGCGCCTTCGCCGACTCCTCGCTGGCGAAGGCGATGCCGGCCAGCTTGCGGCGATCGACCGTACCGTCTTTCAGGAGGATGCCGCTGCCGTACGTCCGCACCAGAGCCTCATGCCCCGCTTCGCCGGGCTGATACAGGTGCGACACGATCTGATCGGCGTCGATGGTCACGCATCCGAGGGCGGCGAAGAGTCGTGCGATCGTCGACTTGCCGCTGGCGATTCCGCCCGTCAGGCCCGTGCGAAGGATCATCGCCGCCGCCACTCCGCCGCGGTGACGGTGTTGCGCATCAGCATGGCAATCGTCATCGGTCCGACGCCGCCCGGCACCGGCGTGATCCATCCCGCCACCTCGCGACCGCGGCAGAAGTCGACGTCGCCGACGAGCACCGTGCCGTTCTTCGCCAGAAGCCGCGACTTTTCCTCGTCGTGTGCGATCCGGCCGGCATCGCCGGCTGCGAGACGATTCATGCCGACGTCGATCACGATTGCACCCGCCTTCACCATCTCCCGCGTGACCAGCAACGGTCTTCCGACGGCAGCAACGACGATGTCCGCGCCGACCACGGCCGCGGCCAGATCCCGCGTGCGCGAATGGGCAATGGTCACCGTCGCATTCGCCTGCAGCAGCAGCGCCGCCATCGGTTTGCCGACGATGTCGCTGCGGCCGATCACGACCGCGTTGCAGCCGGCGATCGCCACGCCCGTCGATTCGATCAACCGGACGATGCCGGCCGGCGTGCAGGGGGCCAGTGTCGGACGCCCGAGGTGAAGCTTGCCGACGTTGACCGGATGAAACCCGTCGACGTCCTTGGCCGGATCGATGGCGTCGATCACTTTCTTCGGATCGATCTGCGGCGGCAACGGCAACTGGACGAGGATGCCGTCGACCGCGTCGTCGCCATTGAGCCGATCGATGTGTGCGAGGAGATCTGCTTCGCTGGTCGAGTCCGGAAGGATCAGCTCATCACCATGCAGGCCGAGCTCGCGCGCCTTCTTCGCTTTGCTCCGGACGTAGACCTCGGAGGCAGGATCGTTTCCGACGCGGACGGCAACGAGCCCCGGTGCGAAACCGAGGCGTGCGATCGCCTGTGCCACCTCTGTTTCGATCGTTTTCGCGATCGCCTTGCCGTCGATGATCCGCGCCGTCATGCCCGCAGCGCTTCTACCACGTTTTCGAAGCGAGCATCTATGCTGAGGGCATCATGCGCCGAAACGCCGGTATCGCCGCTCTCGTGCTCGCTCTCGCGGCATGCCATCCTCGACCAACAGCAGTCGAAGGGACGTGGCGTGCGGTGCTGACGTCGCCCGGCGGCGAGCTGCCCTTTACCTTGAGCATCGCGCGCGACGGAGCCGCTCTCCGTGCCGTCATCGTCAACGGGGCGGAGCGGGCGCCGGTAAGCGCCGTCGATGTCCATGATGGCTCGATCACAATCCGCTTCGACGGCTACGACTCCGCGATCAACGCCGCATTGTCGAGCGATGGCACGGCCATGACCGGCGCATGGACGCGGAGGGTGCCCGCGGGTATGTGCCGTCTCGCCTTTCGCGCCAGTCGGGGAGAACAGCCGCGATTTCTTCCGGCGCCGTCTGATCCCACGTCCTTCGGCGGCGACGTCAGCGGGATCTGGAAGGCGGAGTTCGCCGATTCCGATGGCGTCTCTCCGGCGCGTGGCGAGTTTCATCAGGATCCCGGTACGAGCCGCGTTACCGGCACGTTCCTCACGCCGACCGGCGACGATCGCTACCTCGAAGGCTCGTTCGAACATGGCCTGCTCCGGCTGTCGACGTTTGATGGCGCGCATGCCTTTCTCTTCCAGGCGCATGCCTCGAGCGATGGCCGGCTCGCCGGTGACTACTGGTCGCGCGACGCGTACCACGCCACCTGGACCGCCACACGCACGGACGACGCCGGCGCCACGCTGCCCGACGGTTGGAAGGACGTCGGTCTGACCAACAACGAGGGGCGCTTCCAGTTCCGCTTCCCCGATCTCGACGGGAAGCAGATCACGCTGAGCGACGAGCGCTTTCGAGGAAAGGTGGTGCTGGTCAACATCTTCGGATCGTGGTGTCCGAACTGCAACGACGAAGCGCCGCTGCTGGCGGCTTGGGACCGCAAGTATCGCGGTCAGGGTCTGGAGATCGTCGGTCTGGCGTACGAGTTCACCGGCGACGCCGCCCGCGACCGGGAGATGGTCCGCCGTTTCGCGAAGCGCTACGGCATCACCTACCCGCTGCTCCTGGCCGGCGTGAGCGACAAGAAGAAGGCCTCGGCCACGCTCCCCGACCTGACGCGCGTTCTCGCCTATCCCACCTCGCTCTTCGTCGGCCGCGACGGCAAGGTGAAGAAGATCTACTCCGGCTTCGCGGGCCCCGGCACCGGCCGCCATTTCGACCAGCTCCGCGCCGAGATGGAGTCCGTCATCGAAACCATGCTCGCCGAGGGGAAACGGTGAAGCGCATCGAGGACTTCGAGGTCGGGCAGCACGCCAGCTTCACCAAAACCTTCACCGAGGCCGACCTGCAACGCTTCATCGAGATCACCGGCGACGTGAATCCGCTCCACGTCGACGACGATTTCGCCGCCGGCACCCCCTTCGGCCGCCGCGTCCTCCACGGCATGCTCACCGCCTCGATCTTTTCGACGATGGTCGGCATGCTCCTCCCCGGAACCGGCGCAATCTACCGCTCACAGACGCTCCGGTTCCTGCTCCCAGTTCACATCGACGAAACGGTAACGGCTCATTTCGTCGTCCGCTCCATCGATCGCTCGAAGCATCGGCTCGAGATCGATGCATGGATCGAGAACGAGGCAGGGGCCCATGTGATCGAAGGAACGTGCGTGGCGGGGTTACTGCGAGCGGATTAATCCGGAGTGTGGCAACAAGGAATGTGGCAACGAGAAGACCTTCACGCCGGAGGCGTGGACGACCCTTCTCGCGTATCCTTCGATCAGCGTCTGATCGAACGCCCATGAACGACAACATCAGGCATTTCGCAGTCTGCATCAGAAATGATGAGTACGAGGCATCGCTTGAGCGTCGTAAGATCTACGAGGTTCTCGAAGATTCCGCGGCCGCGAAGCACAACATGGTCAGGATCATCGACGAAGAAGGCGAGGACTACCTTTATCCGGCGGACTGGTTCTTAGCCATCGAGCTTCCGCACAAGGTCGAGGAAGCGATCGTCGAGCTCACCCATTCCTGATCGCCATCGCCGCTCCCGCCACGGTGCGAAGCATCGGATCTAGATCGACGCATGGATCGAGAACGAGGCAGGGAACATGTGATCGAGGGACTTGCGAGGCGGGGTTGCTGCGCTCGGAATGATTCGCGGTAAATCAACCCGTGTCGAGCGTTAGTCCGGAACTAACCGCGCCCGCTTTCCGTTCTAGCATGAACGATCGCCTGCACGTTGGCGTGTCATGGCTCTGACGGTATGATGTTCAGTGTTTCGTGCCATACGCGACGGCAGGGTTTCGAACAACGGCGCACCTGATGGATCACTTCGGGAAGCATGGTCATGAGCTCGGATTCACTACTCCGCAGGAGTACGAAGCCGCCGCTGTTTCGTTGTTCGCGGCGGAGCTCAGCGCAACCCTGCAGGAATGCACTCGACCGTCAAGCGATATCGCACGGCTCGATTTCGTACACGAGTACTTCGGCGTGCTTTCCCACGATTGTTTCGTCCGCACTCTGTACAAACCATGCCCGCGACACGGCGAGACGAAGCGCGACTATTTTGCTCGGCAATGTTCGAGAAACTAGGTTGGAACGAGATGCCCTACAAATGTCCTGTTTGCTTCTTCCCTGACATGGATTCACCGCCAAGCGACTACATGATTTGTCCGTGCTGCGGAACCGAGTTTGGTCTCGATGACGAAGATGCATCACACGCTGAACTACGAATACGATGGGTAAATAGAAACTTCCCGTGGTTTAGCAACTACACAGAAAAGCCTTCCGGGTGGGATCCGGTGCGGCAACTCGGAGCCGTATTGGTGAGTGCCGGCGCGTCTCCTGGTGGTTCGAGCAAAGAGTAGAGGGTTTCGCTAGGCTCACCCATTCCTGATCGCCATCGCCGCTCCGGCCGCGGCCACCAACCCACCGCCCAGCACCATCATCGTCATCGGTAGGCCGCGATGCTCGGCGATCGCGCCGGCGATCAGGTTTCCGAAGGGGAGGAAGCCGAAGAAGCCGAAGGTGTACATGCTCAGGACGCGGCCGCGCATGGCGTCCGGGACGCGGTTCTGGATGGCGGTGTTGCAGAGAGCCGCGCAGACGACCATGGCACAGCCGCAGACGGCCAGCAGCGGAACGACGATGAGACGGGAGTGCGTGAATCCGACCGCGCCGAGGGCCAGACCGAAGGCGGCCAGGGAAACGACGATCATGCGCATGATCCTCACGGGAGTCCGCATCGACAGCGCCAGCGCGCCGAGCAGCGCGCCGATGCCGATCGCACCCATCAGGATGCCGAGCCCGCGGGCATCGTCGTGTACATAGAGAAGGCGCGCCGCCATCGGCATCAGCGTCACGTAGGGATAGCCGAGGAGGCTGACGATCGCCACGATGGCCAGCAGCAACATCATCACCCGGTCCCCACGCACGAAGCGGAATCCCTCGGCGAGGCGCGTCGACATCGCGCCGATCGGCTCCGCGCGCACCTGCCGTTTTTGTAGCCGGCCGAGGACGAAGATCTGCGGCACGAAGGAGAGCGCGTTCACGAAGAAACACCAGAAGGCGCCCCACGCGTGCAGCGTCAGGCCGGCCAGCAGCGGACCGAGGGCGCGCGAGAGATTGAACTGGAGCGAGTTCATGGCCACAGCATTGGAGAGGCGGGCGCGGTCGTCGAGGAGGTCGACCACCATGGCCTGGTACGCCGGCGCGGAGAACGACACCGCCACGCCGCTGACGACCGATGCCGCCACGATCTGCCAGACCGAGATGTGGTGGGTGTAGATGGAGATGGCGATGAAGAGCGCCGAAAGCGCTTGCGTGATCTGCGAGGCCCGGAAGGTGCGCAGGCGGTCGAGATGATCGGCCAGCACGCCGGCCGGCAACATGAAAAAGAGCGACGGCGCGGAATTGGCGAAGGCGACGAAGCCGAGAAGGAACGGCGAGTCCGTCAGACGGTAAACCAGCCATCCCTGCGCCAGCCCCTGCATCCACGAGCCGATGTTGGATACAAACTGTGCGGTCCAGAACCGGCGGTAGTCGCGTTCCGCGAATGCTTCGAACATGAATTGCGCTGCGCGCGTTGTCTGCGCTAACGCGCGTTGTCAGCTTTCTGCGCAGACGTGAATTGTCGCTAATCGGTTTTCTGCGCTATCGCGCGTTATCTCATGTTTCTGACCACGCGCGGCAGCGCAGACAACCGACAACGCGCGAAGCGCAGACAACGCGCGAAGCGCAGCAGAAGCGCCGCATAATATCCCCATGCTCGATCAAGACCGGCGCCGGGCCGAGCGGCTCCTTCTTCCTTCTCCGATTCCGGGACGCGTGGCCGAGAGCGCGGTTCGCATCGTCGATATCGGCTTCCTCGGCACGCGTATCGAGCACGACGAACCGCTGACGGCCGGGCCGCAGAGGTTGCAATTCCAGTGGGACGGCGAGGAGATCGCGGTCGATTGCACGCTCCTGCGCACCGAGCCGTTGGAGGCCGCGTTTCACAGCGGCCTGCTGTTCAGCGATCGCGACCGGGTCGTCGTCGGACGCATCGTCTCGACGCTGGCCGACCGCGACGAGATGGAGCGCCTGCGTACCCTCGTCGAAGCATCGAAGCTGATCAACTCATCGATCGAGCCCGATACCCTCTTCGCCTCGATCCTCACCGTGGCCCGGAACGAGCTGCATGTCGAGCGCGGCACGCTCTACTTCGTCGACGATCAGAAAAAGGAGATCTGGACCAAGATCGCCGGCGAGCTGTCGGGCGAGATCCGTCTGCCGATCGGGAAAGGGCTGGCCGGGACCGTGGCCGCAACCGGAGAGGCCTTGATCCTCCACGACGTTTACGAAGACCCGCGCTTCGACCGTTCGCTCGATCAGAAGACCGGCTACCGCACGCGTTCGATGCTCTCCGTCCCCATCAAGAACCGCGGCCAGCGGGTCGTCGGCGTGCTGCAGCTCCTCAACAAGATGAACGGCGCCTTCGGGCCGCGCGACCTCGAGTTCCTCAGCGGCATCTCCGAGCATATGGCCATCGCCATGGAGAACGCCACGCTGCACATGGAGCTGCTGGAGAAGCAGAGGATGGAGCAGGAGCTGGCCCTCGGCCGCGAGATTCAGAGCCGTCTTCTGCCGTCGGCGCCGGTCGACGTCCGCGGCGTCGAGCTGGCCGCGCTGAGCCTTCCCTGCTACGAGGTCGGCGGCGACTATTTCGATTTCATCGAGCTCCCGGACGGCGACCTCGGCCTGGCCATCGGCGACGTCTCCGGCAAAGGCGTCTCCGCGGCGCTGATCATGTCCAGCGTCCAGGCCGCGCTACGCGTGGCCGCGCCGATCGAAGACGATCTGGCCCGCCTGGTGGCCCGACTCAACGCCCTGATCTTCCGCGGCTCCAGCGGCCGCAAGTACGCCACGTTCTTCTTCGGCCGTTACACTCCGTCGACCGGCCTCCTCCGCTACGTCAACGCCGGCCACAACCCGCCCTACGTCGTCACAACGAGCACATTGACCGAGATCGGATCAACCGGCCGCCCCATCGGACTCCTCCCCGAGTCGTCGTATACCGAGGGCACTATTGAACTGCCTCCCGGCTCGACGCTCTTCCTTTACACCGACGGCCTCAACGAAGCCGCCGACCCGGACGAGACGGAGTTCGGCAACGACCGCCTGCGCTCGCTCTTCCTCGCCCAGCGCGACGTCCCCTTGACGTCGATCCCCTCGCGCGTCCTCGACGCCGTCACCTCCTTCGAGCGCGGCGCCAAGCCGACGGATGACAAGACCATCGTAGTGATGCGGAGAGCCTGAGGATCGCCCCCTGGGACCGCGGGCGTCCCGCCAGGCGTCCCGCCCGCGCGTACTTGCGCGAACTCTCAGCCGATCATCCGCAGATGTACGCAAATGAAACATGTCCGAAGGCTTGAACATCCCTGAGTTCCACCAGTCATGAAAAGGGCCGCCGAGGAGATGGCTCCCGGCGGCCATTTCGACATCAATGCGGGTTCTATTCGAGCGCTTTCAGCGAAAGCCTCTGCAGCGCGATTGTCGCAGCGGACGAGTCCTGCGAGCTGTCGGCGCTCATCCAGACGAACTGCGAGCCGTTTCCGAAGATATTCGTGGAGATGGTCTGCGGCGGAGTCGTGCCGAGAACGGTCGTGTACTTGACCGAGGGGCCGATTGGCGTCACAGCCGCCGCCGCGTTCGGGCCGGGGTTGCAGATGTAGACCGTGGCGAACGCTTCCTGAAACTGAACGGAGATGAACTGCGTGATCTTGCTAGTGATGGTGAGCGCATTCCACGACGACGGCGGCACGGCGAAGTACCGATCGTACTTGGCGAAGGTCTGCTTGGAGCCGTTGGTCTGCAAGGGCTGGTTGTTCAAGCCGGAGGTGTTGATCGGCATCCCGACACTTCCGAGCCATGCCTGGACGCTCGGTGCGGCGCTGCTTGCGGTGATCGAGATTGCGACGGTGCTGCTGTCGCTGCCCGACACGAGAACGAGCGACGCCAGACCCTCGTTGGCCGTCGTACCCGGAATAGTGATCGGCACTGGCGCTGTAGAGTTGGCGGTGACCACGTTGACGGTTGCGTTCTGGTCGTTGCCCTGGCTGTTGTAGAGAAAGATCGCATAGAGCTGGCCCGAGGCGAGCGTCGAGCACGTCAGTGTGTTTCCTTGTGACAGAGTGGACAATTGTCCCTGATCCCAGTTTGCCATGAGTGTATCTCCTGTCTTGAATGCAGGGCGACATCCGATCGCGAGACGATGAGAGCCGGAGCCGTCGCTATGCATGCAACGTTGTTGTTGCTGTTGTTGTTTGCTACCACCAAACTTCCGTGACATCGATGTACGAGTGTCAAATTAGGTCCGCCCGGCCATGAAGTCGTAAGGGTCCGGTAGGGATCTGGTGGTAAGCATCCGGCGACGGCTGGGTTACCCGAGGTTCAACGTCTCATTCGATGACGTTGTCGGACCCATTCGATGAGGTGAGGTTGTGGGTTAAGCAAACCCTGGGCAGAACCGCCCTTGAGTCGGAAGCGCTGCCACTCGCGAGCTCCCTGAGGTTTAGAGTCCCATTCGATGACGTCGCCGAACGCTCGCGTGACGAGAATGAACGCTCGTGAGACGACAACGAACCGCTCATGAGACGAGAACGAACGCTCCGTTGACGTCATCGACGTCAACGATGACGCGCAATCTCACCAATAATGGTGAACATCGATACCGCCATGGGGTGGGGTTGACAAAGGTGCCCCGCGCATTCAAAGGCTTTCGCCTCACTGGGACCGTCAGGCGTCCGCCCGCGCGAGCTCGCGAGCTCTCAGCCGATCATCCGCGGATGACGCAGATGACGCAGATGACGCAGATAAACCAGAAATCGTAGCCACAAAAACATCCTTGCACTATTATGGCAGCGTCCAGAGTCTCGAAACGCTGCGGAAATCCGTCCCCGGCGCTCAACCATCAGGAGGTTTTTCCATGCACGTCAAACTCAGCGGCAGGAGTGTCGCTGCGCTCATGTTTGCCGCACTCGTGTTGCCCTGGTCCGTCCCGGCAAATGCGGCTGATCCGCCACCCATCACCGACTTCACCTCGTACACCTACTCCGTCCCGGCGGTCGGCATCGGCGCCTTCGCCGACTTTCCGGTCAGCCGCACGTTCGACCAGCCGATCGGGACATTGAAGCTCTTCATCGTCGCCGGCCGCGCCGACGACATTGGCTACGTCGGCTCGAGGCTCGTCACCTCGGTCCCGGCGCAGTGCACCGACGTCGGCACCGTTACCGGCGAGCAGGACGTCTCCGATCAGGTCACCATCAGCGGGAACACCGCATCGTTCCTCCTCCGGGCGCAAGAGAACTGTTGCTGCGTGACCGGGTGGGGCTCGGCCACGCAGAGCGATCGCGCCGATGCGCGGTTCCGATGGGAAGTCACCTTCGGCAACGCGACCACGGCGACGGTCACGGCGACGGATCCGATCATTCCGACCGAGTCGCGCGTCAACGCCTCGCACTGCGTGCTCTACCGCGCCGATCTCACCGGTACGGTGACCAAGGCCGGCCAGCCGCAGCCGGACATCGCCCTTCAATTCAAGTCGGATCGCGGTAGCGCTGACACATTCACCCAGCCGGCCGCCCCGACTAACGCCGCGGGCACGGCAACGGGCAACGTGAGCACGCGCAAGCAGGGGACGGCGAACATCACCGCGGCCAACTCCGATATCGCTACCACGTCTCCCGCCGCGATCGTCTTTGGCGCGGCGAACTACGAGTCACCCTTCCGCTACACCGGCTATATCATCGCCAGCGAGGCCGACTATCCCGGCGCGCTCGTCGACGCCTGCGGCCTCGATCGCCAGTACTCGGCCGGGTTCCTCTTCGGCGGGATCCCCAGGCAGGGAACAGGGGAGGACTCGGACGGGCGATTCATTCAACAAGACTACGCGCGCAACCGGAACGAGCACCGCACCGGGACCCAGCGCTGTTTCCATTACGTCACGTGCGCGCGAGGAAGCTCCGGGCGCTGCGTCCAAGCGGGGGTGAGCATCGCCGTCGACACCAGCATCATCCCGATGGACGCGAGCGTCAATCTCCAGGGGTACGGCAGCCGCACCGCCGACGACACCGGGACCGCCATCACCGGCTACCACATCGACCTGTTCCTCGGCCTGGGCTTCAGCGTCTTGCGAGGCCACACCTTGACGCACGGCACGATTCGGTATTTGAGCGGAGGTGGATCATGCAACTGACACGACTCATGACGTCGATCCTCATCGTCGTGGCGCTGGCGGCGCCGGCGCTCGCCGACTGCCCCAAGGTCTCGACCGACGGGCAATCGATCTGGCTCGAAGAGGGGGCGAACAAGCGCCTCGTCTTCACCGACCCGAACGGTGTCGCGCTGCCGTCGCTGTTCGGCAACCGCATCGCGTACACGCGCGAACGGGCGGACGGCACCGGTGCCGTCCTCACCGAGATCGTCGTGCTGAAGGACACCGGCGAGATGGTGCGAGTCATCACCGTCCCCGAAGAGACGACGGTCAACGGCGTGCTGCAGCTCGGCTGGCGTGACTCGAAGCGCCTCTTCATCGAAGGGCACGTCAACCCGGCCACGGCGCTGTTCGTCGAATTCGACGCCGGCACCGGCGTAGTGTCCGCCGAGCGCGAAGGCTTGCTCTTCACGGTATCGCCGAACGGCAACTCGGTCGCACAACGGCAGCACGTCCCGCTCGGCGCCCCGGAGGAGTTCAACAGCGCCGTGCTCGAGGTCGATGGCCAAGCGGTCTACCCAGCTGCCGACGACGCCCAGCATCACCGTTTCGTCGCGGCGCCGGTGTGGGCTCGCGACAGCCACCGCATCGCGCTGGTCGACGAAGTGGCCGGCGCGACGTACGTGGTCACCGTCTCGCTCGACGGCAAGAACGTGAAGACGACGAGCCTGCAAGTCTCGCTCGCCGGCAGCGGGCCGCGGGTGAGCTGGAGCGGCGACAACGTGATCGTCCGCACCGACCAGGATGCGCTGCGCATCCATCCGCAGACAGGAAAGGTCGAGGCGGCGCTGCCGGGTGAGGGCGATCCCGACGGTTGCTCGAACTAGAACGAACGGAGCGGCGGGCGAGGGAAGGGTGACCACTCACGCGGAGGCGCGGAGACGCGGAGGAGAAGACGAGGAGCTTCCTTCTCCGCGCACTCCGCGCCTCCGTGAGTCTTTCAGGCAGAAGCACACGATCCCCCTCCGTTGGACTTGCGCGCGGCGCGTGGTACTTTCTCCGGCATCTTCTTCATCGGCTGCAATGGGGCAGTATTCGACCGCATTCGTCTCCGTCTCCGCGCTGAGCGATCCGCTTAGAAGGGAGATGGCGAGCCTCTACCTCGGCAGCTACGACGGGTCGAGCGAGGCACTGTTTCTCGAAGATCTGGCGAAGAAAGATGAGGTGTTGCTCGTGCACGAGGAGGGACGAGTCGTCGGTTTCACGACGGTCCTCGTCTACGAGCACGAGTGGCGGCAGAAGCCGGTGCGCGTGGTCTACTCGGGCGACACCGTCGTAGACCGGGCACATTGGGGACAGCAGGCGTTGGCCTTCGACTGGATCGCGCGGCTGGGAGTGCTTCGCCGCCAGCGGCCGGAGCTGCCGCTGTACTGGCTTCTGCTGGTCAAGGGACATCGCACGTTCCGCTACCTCCCGCTCTTCAGCAAGTCGTTTCATCCCCACTGGAGCATGCAGCGCGGCGATCTCAAGTCGCTGGCCGATTCTCTGGCGCAGAGCATGTTTCCGGACGACTACAACCCGGCCACCGGCGTGGTCGAGCTGAAGAAGTCGCGCGGGCATCTCAAGCCCGACATTGCCATTCCATCGCCGAGGGATCTGGAGAGGGAGGACGTGAGGTTCTTCGTCGACCGCAATCCGGGGTTTCAACGCGGCCACGAGCTGGTGTGCCTCTGCGAAGTGGAATCGGACAACATGAAGCCACTCACGCTAAAACTGTTCAGTAGAGGCCTCAATGGCTGCTAATCCGTGGGATCGCCTCTCCGCCACACTGCCGGCACCGATAGGGGCGCCGTGGCTGGAGACGATGCTTGGTCGCAATGCTGGGACGGCTTATCTGCGCGCGTATGGATCGCCGCGGACGAGGGAGGAGTTTCGCGAGATGGTTCCGATCGTTTGTTATGAAAATCTGACGTCCTGGTTCGATCGTATTTGCGGCGGCGAACGCGATGTTCTCTTCGCAGGCTTTCCCGTCGCGTTCGAGCGCACCGGTGGCAGCACCGGCGCGGCAAAGCTCATTCCGTACTCCGCGGAGGGACTGCTCGACTTTCAGCGCTGCGTCGTGCCCTGGCTGGACACGGTCGTAAAGAATCACGGAATCACGGGCCGCGCGTACTTCTCGATCAGCCCGGCCACACGTCGGCCGGAGCGGATCGGCGGCATTCCGGTCGGACTCCCGGACGGCGCCTATCTCGGCGACATTGCCGGAGCCGTGCTCGCCGAAATGACCGCCGTACCATTCGGCATCGGCGCGATCGGCGACGTTGCTCTCTGGCGTTCGGAAACCATGCGCCATCTGGTCCCGGCGCTCGATCTGGAGCTGATCTCCGTCTGGAGTCCAACCTTTCTATTGTCGCTTCTGGATCAGGTCGACGATCCTCACGGGTTGTGGCCGCGGATGAAGGTCGTGAGCTGCTGGGCCTCAGCGGCATCGAAGCCGTTTGCCGACGCCCTGGCCGCGCGACTGCCGCAGGCTCACCTGCAGCCGAAAGGGCTGCTGTCGACGGAGAGCGTCGTCACCGTGCCGGACATCGACGACCGGCCCGTGTTGACGGAGCATGGGTTTTTCGAATTCGAACGGGAGGGGCAGCTCTACCTTCACGATGAGCTGAGCGAAGTCTCGCTCTATGAAGTCATCGCCACAACCTCCAGTGGTCTTTACCGGTATCGCACCGGCGATCTGGTGCGACACGAAGGGCGATCGCGTGCCGGCCGGCCGGTCCTCGAGTTCGCCGGACGTGGCAATGCCGTTTCCGATCTGGTCGGTGAAAAACTCACCGAGCCCTTCGTCGCCGCCTGTCTGGAAGACGTCCCGGGTTTTCGTCTGCTCGTCCCCGCCTCCGACAGCGACGGCTACGTTCTGCTGGCCGACGCGGATGCCACCATCAGCATCGACGACGTCGAGCGCAGGCTCTGCGGCAATCCCCAATACGCGTACGCCCGCCGCCTCGGTCAGCTCGCCGCACTCCGCCTGATGCCCGTCAGCCGTCTCTATGACCGTTATGCGCGAATCCAGGCGGAGCAGGGCGTCCGGCTCGGCGATGTGAAACCTGCCACACTGCGAAATGAGCCGGCATGGATTCGCAGACTGGAAGAACCATCATGAAGATCGCGCTCATCTCGCCCAAGGGACCTCTTTACCGCTACCGCGGCGGGATCTTCCGGAAATCGCTTCGCTATCAGCCGTTGACGCTGACGACGCTGGCGGCGCTCGTTCCGCCGGAGCTGAACGCGGAGATCGAGGTCTATGACGAAGGGATTCAGGACGTACCGGACGATCTGAGCGCCGATCTCATCGGCATGACCGTGATCACCGGAACGTCGAAGCGTTCCTACGAATTGGCGGCGCGGTTTCGTTCGCAGGGGAACGTGGTCGTCCTCGGCGGGCCGCACGTGACGCTCGTCCCGCATGAAGCGGCGCTGCACGCCGATGCCATCGTCGTCGGCTATGCCGAGGATGCCTGGCCTGAGCTTCTGCGCGACTACGCGGGGGGCACGTTGAAAAACGAATATCGCCAGGCACTCGACTTTTCGCTCGACCGGCGCGATATGCCGTTCGCCCGGCGCGAGCTCTTCAGCGGAAGGCAATTCCTGACGCAGGCGGTGTTCGAGGCCACGCGCTCCTGCGGCCACGATTGCGAATTCTGCATCGCACCGTCGGCGTGGGGCCGCAAGCAGCTCCAGAAGCCGGTCTCGTGGGTGGTCGAGGATATCCGCCGTGTCGGCCAGAAGCGGATCCTTTTCATCGATCTGAACCTCGTCGCCGACCTCGAGTACGCCAAATCGCTCTTCTCGGCGCTCATTCCTCTCAAGGTCCGCTGGTTCGGCCTTTCCACGGTGCTCATCGCCCACGACCGTGAGCTGATGGAGCTGATGGCGCGCTCCGGTTGCCGCGGGCTGCTCCTCGGCCTGGAGAGCATCACCGCCGGCAGCCTCGGCGACGCGAACAAGCGCTTCAACAGCTCCGTCGATTACGCGCAGCTCATCGCCGACCTCCACGACCTCGGCATCGCCGTTCAGGGCTGCTTCGTCTTCGGCATGGATCACGATTCACTGGACGTTTTCGAAGCCACCGCCGAATTCGCCATTCGCACGGCCATCGACCTGCCGCGCTTCGCCATCCTGACGCCATTCCCCGGGACCCCACTTCACAAACGCCTTGACGATGAAGGACGCATCTTCACCCGCGACTGGGAGCTCTACGACGGCCAGCACGTGGTCTTTCAGCCGCGGAACATGAGTCCTCAGCAACTGGCGGCCGGCCACGAGCGCGCGTGGAAGAGCGTTTATCGCTACAGCGCCATAGCAAGGCGCCTCTGGAAGGCCGGCGCGGTCGAGCCGCTCGGGATTGCCGCGAATCTCGGCTACCGTTTCTATGCGCATCGCCTTCATCGCTTCTACAACTGCGACTGGCATCTCTCGGTGATGCCCTCAATGAGTAAAGTCGTCTGCGGCTGACATCGTGAAACGCTTCAAGCTCACGTTCATCCATCCGGCGGTCGGCCATCGCGCTGGGGAGAGCTACGTCCGCACGTGGCAGATGGAGTCGCTGCCGATCGCCGTCCTGGCCGGCCTCACTCCGGAGGAGATCGACGTCGCCTTTTACGACGACCGGATGGAGGCGATCGACTACGACGCCCCCACCGACGCCGTGGCCATCCCGATCGAGACCTACACTGCCGCCCGCTCCTATCAGATCGCCAGCGAATACCGGCTTCGCGGCATTCCGGTGGTCATGGGCGGATTCCACGCGACGCTCGTGCCCGGCGAGGTCTCGCGCTTCGCCGATGCGGTGGTCACCGGCGAGGCCGAAGGCGTCTGGGCGCGGGTGATCGACGATCTGCGGCATGGAACTCTGCAGCGGCGCTATCACAGCGAGCAGACACCGCTGGCGAACATCCGCGTCGACCGCCGGCTCTTTCGCGGAAAGCGTTATCTGCCGATCGGTCTGGTGGAGACGGGGCGCGGCTGCCGGTTCCCGTGTGAGTTCTGCGCCATCCAGACCTTTTATTCGCGCACGTACCGCCGCCGGCCGGTCGAGGATGTCATCGCCGAGCTGGCCGCTCTTCGGTCGGAGAAGCGGGTGTTCTTCTTCGTTGATGACAATTTCGCGGGCGACCTCAAAGCAGGGAAGCCGCTTCTGGCGGAGCTGGGGAAACTCGACATCCGCTGGATCACGCAGATGAGCATCGATGCAGCGCACGACGAGGAGTTTTTGGGCGAGCTGCATCGGGCCGGCTGCCGCGGCGTGCTGATCGGATTCGAGAGCCTCGATTCCAGGAATCTGGAGATCATGAACAAGCGCTTCAACACGATGCGAAGCGGCTTCCGAGGAGCGCTGGCCAATCTGAGGCGGCACAACATCTTCGTCTACGGCACCTTCATCTTCGGATACGAGCACGACACGCCGTCATCGTTTGACGAGGCGGTCGACTTCGCAACGGAAGAGGGGATGTACATCGCCGCCTTCAATCACCTCACCCCCTTTCCGGGAACGCCGCTGTACAAGCGGCTGGAAAAGGAGGGGCGTCTTCGCTACCAGGCGTGGTGGCTCGATCCCGAATATCGCTACAACGCTCTCCCCTTCGTTCCGAAGACTCTGACGCCGGAGGAAGTGACGGCGGGCTGTGTTGGAGCGCGGCGGCGCTTCTACGGTTGGCCCAACATTCTGCGGCGCAGCACGCGGCACTTCCGGGACAGTTTCGTCTTCCGGAACTTCTTCCTCGTGAACGCCCTTCACCGCAACGAGATCTCGCAGCGAAACGGCTATCCACTCGGCGACGAGACGTGGAGAGGCCGGTTGCTGGAGGTCCAGTGACGACTTTCCGAGTGGCGACGGAGGCCGACGACGCGCTCCTCCGCTCCATCCTGCGCGACAACGGCATGCCCACCTGGGTGGAGATGGCCATCGAGCGCGAGCCGTCGTTCTTCGCGGCGGCGGATCTCTTCGGCCGCGACTGGGCGGTGATCGCCGAAGAAGCGGGCGACGTGATCGGCATGTACACGGCCGCGGTCGTTCCCGTGCATGTCGATGGCCGTCCGGAACGGATCGGCTATCTCGGAGGATTGCGCGTAAAACCCGCCTACCGCCGCCGCATCCGGCACCTGCGCGAAGGGTACGCCTCGATCCGACCTCTAGCGCCATCAGCGGGCACCCGGCCATGGTGGTTCACGGTCGTCGCCGCTGAGAATAAAAACGCGCGGCGCCTTCTGGAAGCCGGCGTCCGCGGACTGCCTCCCTATCACGTGCAGGGAGACTACGTCACGTTCGCGCTGCCGGTCAGCCGAGGACGGCGCCGGAAACTGTGGCGCGCCGCTGGGGACAATGACGTCGCGGCGATCGTCGATTTCCATAATGGACTGGCGGCGCGGTTTCAATATTCGCCGGTGCTGGATGCAGATCTCATCAACAGGATCGGTATCGAACACTTCTACATGTACGAACGCGACGGCAGCTTGCAGGCAGTTTCGGCTTTGTGGGATCAACGCGCGTTCAAGCAGATCGTGGCGCGGCGGTACCGGCAGCCGCTCCGTGCGTTGCTGCCTGCCTACAACGCCTGGGCCCGGCTTCTCCGCCGCATTCCGCTCCCGCACGAAGGGGGCACGCTCGATCAGACCTTCATCGCCTTCCTGGCGTTGTCCGATCCGGCGATGGGGGAGGCACGCGGGCTGGTGGAAGACCTTCTTTCCCATTGCCACACCTCAACGGCGAGTATCGGCCTCTGCGCGGCACATCCACTGATTCCGGTCGTGAAGCGATTCAAGCCGATCTCCTATCCCGCCCGCGTGTACGCTGTCTCCTTTGACGGGACTGCGCCGCCGAACGGGCGCCCGGCGCAACCGGAGGCGGCCTTGCTATGAAGCTCACGCTCATCCGCCCCAACCTCGGCGATTACCGCTCCTCCGATGCCATGCCGCCGCTGGCAATGGGCATCCTGGCCGCCCGCGCGCGCGACTTCGAGGTTCGTTTTTTTGACGAAAAGGCCGAGGTCGTGCCGGTCGACGATCAGCCCGACCTGGCCGCATTCAGTATCGAGACCTTCACCGCCCAGCGCGGCTATGCCATCGCCGACGGCTATCGCGCGCGCGGCGTGCCGGTGGTCATGGGCGGCTATCACCCCAGCTTCCTTCCCGAAGAAGCCCTCGAACATGCCGACGCCGTCGTCGTTGGTGATGCCGAGGGATCGTGGGAGCGGCTGCTGGAAGACTTTACGGCAGGGCGGATGCAGCGCATCTATTCAGGCGGCAACGACGCGCCATTGCATGACTATCGGCTCGACCGCTCGATCTACCGCGGCAAACACTACGCGCCGGTGGAGCTCGTCCAGTACGGGCGCGGCTGCCGGTTCGCGTGCGACTTCTGTTCGATCCACAGCTTCTACGGGACGACGTTGCGTGCACGCCCGCTCGCAGGATTGGTCGCCGAGATCGAAACGCTGCCGGCCAATCGGCTCCTCTTCTTCGTCGATGACAACCTGCTCGGCCGCAGGAGCGAGTTCCTGGCCCTGCTCGACGCGCTGACGCCGCTGAAACGCCGTTGGTCGTGCCAGATGAGCATCGACGTCGCACGCGACGAGGCGGTGCTCGACCGACTCGCCAAAGCCGGCTGCCGCTGCGTCCTCATCGGCTTCGAGTCGTTGAACGAAGCAAGCCTGGCGCAGATGGGCAAGTCGTGGAACAGCGTCAGCGGATCGTACGAGCGCGTCGTGCGCGCTCTGCATAGCCGCAACATCGGCATCTACGGGACGTTCGTCTTCGGCTATGACGCCGACACGAAGGACAGCATCGCCCGGACGCTCGACTTCGCGCTGGAGTCGCGCCTCGAGATCGCCAACTTCAATCCGCTGACGCCGACCCCCGGCTCCGCGCTCTACGACCGCCTGCTCGCCGAGGGGCGGCTGCTCTCGCCGAAATGGTGGCTCGATCCCAACTATCGCTACGGCGACGCCATCTTCGAGCCGCGCGGGCTGCGCCCGCAGGAGCTGACTGACGGCGTCTTCGAAGCACGGCGGCGTTTCTACAGTTGGCGCTCGATCGGCAGCCGTGTGCTCAACGCCGGCACAGCCTTCTCGCCGTTCCGCGCCGGCCTGACCACCATCGCCAACGTCATCTCCCGCAGAGAGATTTACAAGAAGCAGTTCCGTCAGCTCGGATTGTGACGCCATGAGAATCACCTTCATCAAACCGAATATCGGCCGCATGGAGCACAGTCTCTACGTCGACGAAGGACGGATGGAGCCGCTGATGCTGGCGGTACTGGCGGGAATGACGCCGCCGGACGTCGAATGCGTCCTTTACGACGACCGGATGGAGTCGATCCCGTTCGACGAGCCGACCGATCTGGCCGCCATAACAGTCGAGACGTACACAGCGCGCCGCGCCTACGAGATCGCCTCCGAGTACCGCCTCCGCGGCGTGCCGGTGATCCTCGGCGGAATGCACATCACGTTGCTGCCAGAGGAAGCCTCACTGCATGCCGACAGCATCTTCCTCGGGGATGCCGAGACGGTCTGGGCCGACGTCGTCGACGACGCAAAGCATGGCCGTCTCAAGCCGCGCTACGAAGGTCCCCCCGGCGTCGGCCAGATCGGCCGCGTCCTTCCCCGGCGCGATCTCTTCAAAGGGAAAGGGTACCTTCCGCTCACGCTGATGCAGTACGTCCGCGGCTGCCGCTTCGCCTGCAGCTTCTGCGCGGTGAGCCAGTACTTCGAGAGGAAGCACTACGTGCGCGCCATCGACGACGTGTTGCGCGAGATCGAGGCGCAGAAGAGGAAGTTCATCTTCTTCATCGACGACAACATCGCCAGCGATCAGAAGGCGCTGGCCGAGTTCTGCCACGCCCTCATCCCGATGAACCTGCACTGGGTCAGCCAGGCCAGCCTCGACGTCACCCGCAATCTGCCGCTGATGAAACTGCTGGAGCGCTCCGGGAACTGGGGGAACGTGACCGGCTTCGAGACCATCACGCCGGAGAGTCTGCGCGACGCCCGCAAGTCGCCCAACATCCCCCGCTTTTCCAAATACAAGGAAGAGGTGCGCATCCTCCGCGAGCATGGCATGCAGAGCTGGGCCGCCTTCACGCTGGGATACGACCACGACACGAAGGAGTCGATCGAAGCCACGGTCGACTTCGCGCTGGAGAGCCGCTTCACCCTGGCCGCGTACAACATCCTCATGCCGTATCCGAACACGCCGCTCTATCGCAAACTGGAGAAGGAGGGGCGGCTGCTCTACGACGGCAAATGGTGGCTACATACGCAGTATCGTTTCAACTCCGCCGCCTTCGTGCCGTCGCTCATGTCGCCGGACGCGCTGACGGATGCCTGCCACGCCGCGCGTACGCGCTTCAACACCATCCCCTCGCTCGTTCACCGCTTCTCCGATGTGAAGACCCACCTGCGTTCTTTGTCGCGTATGGGTGCCTTCTGGAAGTACACGCTCCTCTTCAAGAAGGAGATTCCAAAGAAGCACGGGATGCGGTTCGGACTGCAATGAAACGAGCGCTCTCGATCTATCAATACGCCGCGCCATTGGTTCTGACGCCCTGCTCGTTCCTGCTCTGGCGAAGGGAGTACGCGGGCAACATGAAGCTCACGCTGGCGGCGATGCTGCTGCCGGTGCTGTGGGCCTACATCGTCCCCGGCATCGGAACGAACGTGCTGGGCGTGTGGGAGTTCGATACGCGCCTCCGCATGGGGCGCTTCCGTCCGCATCACGGCTTCGTGTTCGGTTCCGCGACGGCCATGCTGGCGTGGCTGGCGCACGCGGCGCCGGCACGAGACCTCACGGACATCCTTCGCAAGGCGCTGGTGATCTGTTCGCTCCTCGGATTCTGGAACGTGCTCTATGACGTCAAGGCGTTACAGGCGGGGATTCTGCGTGTCTATAACCAGCCGTGGGCGGATGGCAAAGGGACGGCGGAGATCGTTCTCGACTACGGCCCCTGGTTCTTCGGCGGCTTCGGCGCGATCTACGGCGGCGGGATGGCGACACTGGAGCTGCTCGATTTCCGAGGAGCGTTGACGATGCCCGTGTTCCTCGCGGTGGTGAGCATCGTTCTTGGCCTCGCGCTCGTGGTTCCTACGGCCGGCTATGTCGGTCAGTCGATCGTTCGCCACGGCCATTGGGGGACGCGGCCGGTGATGAAGCAAAAAAGCCAAAAAGCAGGGACCAATGTGGCACAGACACTCTTGTCTGTGCCTGGGGCCGAAGCCGCCGCCGCGGAGCGCTTGCAAGATCAAGTGTTGGAATCCAGGACGCTACACGATCGCAGAATCACCAAATGTCAGAGCGTCTGAACTGGGTCATCCTGGCCGCCTCCGCCATCGCCACCTCCGCGTTGTTGTGGCTGGCCAGTCACACACCCTGGTGGCTGGCGCTGGCCGCCGCGGCGGCCTTCGCGTTCGTGAACAACGTCCCGTTCGCGCTGATGCACGAGGCGGTGCACGGAGTAGGGGCCCGTACGCCGGCGCGCAATTACGCGCTCGGGTTTCTGGCGAGCTGCATGTTTCCCACCTCGTTTTCCCTGCAACGCATCGCGCACCTCGGCCACCACGCGCGCAATCGCACGGACGACGATCTCTACGACTACTACCTGCCGAGCCAGTCGCGGCTGATGCGCAACATCTGGCTCTATGCCGGCAACCTGCTGGGACTCTACTGGTTTTGCATCCCGCTCTCGAACGCGATCTACCTGCTCGCTACACCGCTCTATCGCTCCCGCATCTTCATCGATCGGCTCGCTCCGAAGATGGGCTTCGGCCCGCACGTCCGCGACATCGCACAACTGCGACCCATCCGCGTCTGGATCGAGATCGCCTGCGCCTTTGGCTTCCAGGCAGCGCTCTGGTGGGCGCTCGATCTTCATCTATGGGGATGGCTGCTCGCGCACTGGCTCTTCGCCATGCACTGGTCGGCATTGCAATACGTCGATCACGCCTGGAGTGAACGCGATGTGTCCAATGGCGCCTGGAACCTGAAGGTCTTCGCCCCGGTACGATGGCTGGCGCTCAACTATCACTTCCATAAGGCGCATCACCGGCACCCCGCGGTGCCGTGGACGGAGCTTCCCGCCCTCGCACGGAGCGACGGCGACCGTCCCGCGTTCTGGCGGATCTACGCCAGCCTGTGGCGTCACGGTGTTCAGCCGGCGCCGGCGTGGGGCGCACCGGCCGAACGATCGCTATTTGCGTCGGCCCAGCAGAAAGCCTAGAAGCGCGCCTACCAGCAGCCCGATGCCGCCGGCCAATGCTGCGTACCTGACCACCGCCTGCTTAGCAGCATCGAGGATCGGGTTGTCGAGGAAGTTCGTGCCGAAGTGAATGGTCCGCAGCCGCCACTTCCCGTCCGCCTCTTTGACCACCGTGGCCGTCCAGCGCGACTTCATGTCGTACTTCCGGCCGTCGGCGAGCGTGTAGCTCTCGATGGCCGAGCCACGCACGACCCCCCAGCTCTTATCCGCCGACAGCTCCGTAAGGGCATCGGCCGTGAACTGCATCTGCAGCTTCTTCAGATACCCGCCCGGCCCGAACCACTTCTTGAAATAGGCGGACACTTCCTGATGCCCGCGTATCACCTCCTGGGTGATGGTGGTGGCCTCAATGTCCTTGCTCAGCACCGGCAGCATGGCGTCGAAGTTCCCGCTGTTGACCGCGTTCTGCACGGTCAGGAGGATGCCGCGGAGCTCCTGATGGATCTCGTGATCGGCCTCACCTGCCAATGAGGGAAGAGCAACCAGCAAACAGGCGACGAACAGACGCTTAACCATGCTTCACCTCATATCGGCGCCGCAGAAACGCCACGATTGCAAATGCCGAGAACAGATCGAGCAGATGGTGTTGATGGACGAACATCGTCGACGCCACGATGACGGCCAGCGAGCCGTAGATGGCCATGCGCACCGCTCCCCACGCAAAGTCCGCGCACGCCAGCGCAATCGCGCAGGAGTAGATCACATGGAGCGAGGGGACGAGGTTGAAGGGACGGTCGATCCCGAACATGCGCGCATAGATGGCCGTGTACGGAGCCTGCGCCGGCACCTCCCGCGCAAACCCCAGTTCCGCCGGAATGAGGAGAAAGAACACCGCGCTCATGAGCGTCGCCGCGATGAGCTGCCTCCCGAGCGCCGGCATCCGCGCCGCCGGAATGAAGAACAGCGGCAGGACGAACAGCACGTACATCGAGAGATAGGCCCAGATGAACTGCGGGACGAACGGGATGGCCAACTCCTGGCGAAAGTAGAGATGCAACGGCGCCCGCCGCAGCGATGTAACCCAGTTCATCGCCGGATAGACCCCGAAGAAGGCCACGCCGATCCAGAAGGACCAGACCAGGTAGGTGCGTACGCGTCCGGCAGCGGGAACGTCCGCCCTCAGATCGACCGGCCACGACTCCGACGCCATCGCTGCCCGAGACTATACCCCCCCTGGGACCGCGTGCGTCCCGCACGCGCGTACTTGGGAGGCTGCATCGTTACTGGCCTCAGCTCGCGCAAGCACCGCGCGCGCGAGACGCGCGCGGTCCCAGGGGGGCAAGCACTCACGGACATGCAATCACGCGCATCAAAAGGCACTTTCATCACCGCCGCTTCATTTTCCGCCCGCGCACCCGTCACTTTCCTTCCTCCACCCGCATTTCCATCCATTCGTGCGGCGGATTCGCTCCCGAGGGTGTGATTTCAGCTCTCGAAGAGGAGTGACGCCACCTCAAGGTCTAAAAATCAGACCTTGAAGAGGCAAAACGACACACGAAGGTCTGAAATTTAGATCTTGAGGAGGCTTTTCGACCCTCGAAGGTCTGAAAATCAGACGTTGAGGAGGCTTTCTAACGCTCGAGGGTCTGAAAATCAGACCTTCAGAAGATTTTCGAACGCACGAAGGCCCGACGATCCCACCCCCGGGTGGCTTTCGAACGCACGGAAGCCTGGCGCTCCCACATTCAGGTGGCTTTCGAACGCACGCCACAGCCGCTGCACCCACCGGCAGTGCCAGTCGATGGACTTGCCGGCAGCGGTAAGCTGTTCGATATCGAAACAGGAGAATCGACGTGACTAGCGTACAGATCGTGCTCCCCGACAGCCTCTTCGCCGCCCTCCGCAAAGCGGTGGACGAGGAATCCAGGGGTTGGTTCTGCAGTTCCCACGCACGCTCACCGCGGCACACACGAGTACCCGGACAATTTAGGTTTTGCCACGAACATCACATGGATACCAATACGATTGAAGAACTACTGAACGAAGAAGAAAGCACCTCGCTGGACTTTAAGCGGGATCAATATCCTTTTGTTCACGCAACGGATGACGAAAAGAGTGAGCTACTGAAAGATCTCCTAGCCTTTGCGAACGCGTGGCGACGTACTGAGGCCTTCATCCTAATCGGCGTCAACGAAGTGCGCGGAGGACGGAGCGTGCCCGTAGGGGTATCGACACATCTTGACGATTCCAGCTTGCAGGAGTTTGTGAACTCCAAAGTCCAGCGCCCCGTCGCGTTTTCGTACCAAACTGCGGAGGATGGTGCTGAGGCCATCGCACTCTATGCCATGCATCGCTCCGAGATCGCGGTCATCCTGGCCGACATCATGATGCCGGTGATGGATGGCACGGCACTCATCGCCGCCACGCGCAGGATCGATCCAGGAGTAAAGATCGTCGTCGCCAGCGGAAATGATGCAAACGCCAGTGCCGCGAAGGCGGGCGTCCCACATTTTCTCGCCAAGCCCTACACCGCCGAAGTCCTGCTGCGCACCCTCAGCAACGTGCTTGGCAAAGAGAGACGCCCCGGCGCGATGTACGACGGCGATCTTCGTCTCAGCCTGGCAAGTTAGAACTCGAGACGCTCTTGGTCCCGGGGGGTCAGAACTCGATCTGCGCTCCCAGCTCCACCACCCGGTTCGGCGGCAACCGGAAGAAGCGGGCGGCGCTTTCGGCGTTGCGCATCATCGAGGCGAAGAGCTTCTCGCGCCACATGGCCATGCCGCTGGGGCGCGAGGTGATGATCAGTGACTCACGGCCGAGGAAGTAGGTCGTATCCATCGGTGGGATGTCCAGGTGGTGCTCCTTGCTGACGCGCTCCAGCAGGGCGGGGATGTCCGCTTCCTCCATGTAGCCGTAGCGGCAGGTGACGCGGTAAATCCCTTCGCCGAAGTCATCGACCTGGAGCCTCTCGTCGTCGCCGAGGTGCGAAACCTCCTCGGTGTGAACGGTCAGGAGCACGACCTGCTTGTGGAGGGCTTTGTAGTGCTTGAGGCTGTGGAGCAGCGCCGGGGGAATGTCGTCTCCGGAGCGATGCATGAAGACCGCGGTGCCGGGGACGCGCACCGGCGGATGGCCGCGTAGCGACTTCACGAAGTCCTCGGGGGACAGGGCTCCTTCGCGAAGGCGCACATTGAGGATCCGCCGCCCCTGTCGCCACGTGGTCATCAGCGTGAAGACCACGGCGGCTACCAGGAGCGGGAACCAGCCGCCGTCAGCGATCTTGGCCAGATTCGCGCCGAGGAAGGCCAGATCGCCGATCAGGAAGGCCACCGTGACCGCGCCGGCGGTGAGCGCACTCCAACCGAGGAGATCGCGCGCCACGACGTAGGCCAGGACCGTGGTGATGATCATCGTCATACTGACGGCCAGGCCGTACGCGCCGGCCAGATTCGTCGAGCTCCGGAAGCCGATCACGAGCGCGATCGTGGCGAACATCAGCGCCCAGTTCACGGTGGGGATGTACACCTGTCCGATCTCCGCGCGCGAGGTGTGAACGATCTCCATCCGCGGCAGATATCCGAGCTGAATGGCTTGGCGCGTCAGGGAGAAGACACCGGAGATGATGGCCTGCGAGGCGATCACGGTCGCCATCGTGGCCAGAGCGACGAGCGGATAAAGCGCCCATTTCGGCGCGAGCAGGTAAAACGGGTTGTGGGCCGCGGACGGCTGGCGGATCAGCAGCGCGCCTTGTCCGAAGTAGTGCAGGACGAGCGAGATGCCGACGATGCTGAACCAGTCGACCTGGATCGGCTTCTCGCCGAAGTGACCGAGGTCGGCGTAGAGCGCCTCGCCTCCGGTGGTGACCAGAAAGACCGCCCCGAGAACGAGGAAACCCTGCATCCCGTTCGCCATAAAGAAGCGGATGGCATGCATCGGGTTGATCGCGAAGAGCACCGAGGGATGCCAGAGGATCCCGCGGATCCCCATCAGCGCCAGCGTCGAGAACCAGACCAGCATGATCGGTCCGAAGATCGCGCCGACGCCGGCGGTGCCGCGCCGCTGAAAGAAGAAAAGAAGGATGAGGACGATGATCGTCAGCGGGATGACGTACGGTTTGAAAAAGGGGGTGGCGATCTCCAGCCCTTCCACGGCGCTGAGAACGGAAATTGCCGGCGTGATGATGCCGTCCCCATAGAGGAGAGCCGCGCCGAAGACGCCCAGGACGATCAGGGTCGAGCGCACGGCCGCACGGCGCGACTTGTCCATCCCCACGAGCCCCATCAGCGCCAGGATTCCCCCTTCGCCGCGGTTGTCGAAGCGGAGGACGTAGACGTGGTACTTGATCATCACCACGATGACCAGCGACCAGAAGATGAGCGAGAGGACGCCGAGGACGTTGGCCGTCGTCAATGCGACCGGATGCGAGCCATAGAAGCACTCCCGCATCGCGTACAGCGGACTGGTGCCGATATCGCCATAGACGATACCCAGGGCCAGCAGCGAGAGGGATAAAAGTCGGCGACCGGTCGGTTCTTCGCGTGTTTGATGTTTCGACGCCGGACCCTCGGTCAAGCCGTTTCCCCCTGTCGCCTTTCAGCGCGACGGCGGAGTGTACGCGCAGTGGGACTGGCGGACAATAAGAATGTGTAAAGGTGAGTGGTTGTCGGGGGTTGGGGGGGCGGGGGTTGGGGTCGTGGTCGGGGGTCGGGTTATCGGTTATCGGTTGTCAGTTGTCTGGGTTGTGGGGAGATGTATGTTGAGAGAAGACTTTAAAGTCGTTCTCGGGTCCCATCTCCCGACAACCGACAACCGACAACCCGACAACCGACAACCCGACAACCCGACAACCGACAACCGACAACCCGACAACCGATAACTGACAACCGACAACCGACAACCGCCCCCCGACAACCTCATCGATAACACGGCGGCCCAGACAGCAACGTCATCTGATCGAATGGCTCGGAGCCGATCCGGCCTCTCCAGCGCCAGGAGAGTCCGTCGGCCGTTTCCAGGTCGATGTCGATCGGGGTTCCCTCTTCGACGGACAAGGGCGATTCCAGCGGGAGAAAGGCATGGTTCCAGTGGGTCGTACCAGGCTGTTCGTTCGAAAGCTCGATGCCGGGAGCAAGCGTGGCCCGAAACCAGCCGGAGAAGCCGCAAAGGAGACCTGACCGCGAAGCTGTGAAGTGCGCACGACCGGAGACATCGGCGCTGGTAATCGAGGCGAGATCGGCCGAGATCACCACGGCCGGCGCCGCCAGGAAAGAGGCCGTGTCGACGTTGGCCACGTAAACGGCGTTGGATGCGAAGACGGCCAGCGGTGAGAAATCGAGACCGAATTGCTCCCGCCGCCAGAAGCCGACATGCCGGTCGAAAACCACCGGCGCTTCGACCGGAACGATGGCCAGATAGATGTGTTGCGGGATGACGGCCGCACCCGGCCGGAGCAGCCGCGCGCGGGCGTCGATGACGCTGCTGAGGATGTGCTCGTTGAAACCGAAGGCACCGAGCGTCTCCGTGACGAGAACATCCGCCGGTTCCGGCAGGTCGATCTTCGTGGAGTGATCGTGAATCACCTCCAGGCGATCGGAATAGCCGAGCTGCCTCGCCAGAAACGCCGCCAGATCGGCGCTGTGCGTCGACTCGACGGCGAACACCCGGCGCGCCCCGGCCTGGCAAGCGAAGAACGCCAGGATCCCGGAGCCGGTGCCGAGGTCGAGCACGACGCTGTCGGGAGTAACGACTTGCCGGATGGCGTGGCGATACGCATTCGTGCGGAGATCGTCGAGGAGAAACTCGCGGTGGACTTCGAGCACGGTGCGGAGAGTCTATGCGGTTGCTGGTCTCGCGGTCTCGCGGTTGCGCGGTGAGAAGGTCGTGCGCAGGACAAAGGCTTACACACCCGAGACCGCGAGACCGCGCAACCGCGAGACCCAGCAACCCCAGCAACCCAGCAACCAACCATACAATCCCCACAATGTTCGCGCTCCTCGCCTTCTACGCCTTTGCCGTCGGCGCGATCGTTGGCAGCTTTCTCAACGTCGTCATCCACCGCTATCCGCGGGAGGAGTCGATCGTCTTTCCGGGGAGTCATTGTCCGCACTGCAACGCGGCGATCCGGTGGTACGACAACATCCCCATCCTCAGCTTTCTCCTGCTGCGCGGGCGATGCCGCGCATGCGGAGACGCCATCGCCTGGCGCTATCCGCTCGTGGAGCTGGCCAACGCACTCTTCTATCTGGCCACGTTTCTCTTCACTGGTCCGACTGCCGGCTTTGTCGTCGTCGCTGCCATCATCTCGATGACGATCGTTCTGATCTACATCGACGCGGACATCCAGATCCTCCCTGACGTCATCGACATCCCTGGCGTTGCCATCGGTCTCGGCGCGGGAGCGCTCGGTCTGGGCATTCTTCATCCGCCGCTGATGCTGGCCGACTCGCTGCTCGACTCACTGTTTGGAGCGCTACTTGGCGCCTCAATTCTGCTGGCGGTCATCGGGGCGTACTGGCTCTGGCGGCGCGCCGAGGGGATGGGGCTGGGAGACGTGAAAATGCTGGCCATGATCGGCGCGGTCACGGGATGGCGAAGCGTTGCCGGAGTGTTGATGCTCGCCTCGGTGACCGGTACTCTGATCAGCGTGCCGCTGGTGCTGCGCGGCCCCCATGGAATGCGCACGGCGATCCCTTTCGGGGTATTTCTCGGCATCGGTTTTCTCGGCGTGCTGTTCTTCGGTCATGCCATGGCCGGCTGGTATCTGAGCTTCTTGCCGCCCTGACGCGGGGGCTATCCTGTTCGCAATGTCCAACGCATCCGCTCCCCGGCGCGCGCCCTTGCTCGGCGTCTCGTCGATGCTGCTGGCGCTCTTTGCCGCCGGAGTGGTCGTTCTCTCAAGCACCATTCCGGCGCTGTGGGTGGTGGCGCAGCGATCGGAACGGGAGAGGGAGACCGCCATCAGCGATGCCTGCGCCGCCGCGATCGCGGTTCAATCCGCGGCGGGCCATCCCATTAGCGCCGCCACTCTCGACGGCCTTCGGCAACGCTATCGGATCGAGGCTATCGAGCTGGAGAGCGGAGACCTCATTCTCTCAGGCACCATTCCAATGGCCGGAGCGGCGTCGCACACGGAGACCCGCGTCGTCTCGGGAAACGCTCTGCGGATTCACTTCGCCGAGAGCGCGCTGCAGCACATCGCGCGTACGGTGAGACTGGCGATGATCGCGGGGTTTGTCGCCGGTATCGCTGCAATTCTCCTGCTCCCGATCTACGTCAAGGACGCTATCCGCGGACGTGCTCCCGCTGAGGCAGGAACGCAGGGCAACGAAGGCGGCACATCGTACCTGCTGCACACGTTTGGAAGCTCACTGGAGACGTTGAAGCAGCGCGAGAACGAGCTGAAACGCCTGCACCAGCAGGAAAAAGAGCGTGCCGACGAACTGGCACGATTGACGGGTACGCTCGTCCGGAGTCTCTCTTCCGGCTTCATTGCGCTGGACGAAGCAGGGCGCATCGTGGAGATCAATCAGGTGGCCTGCGACGTACTCAATCTGCCTGGCAGCGGCGCGGTAACAGGCCGCAGGGTTGAAGAGGCGCTCGGGACGTCGTCGTTCGCACACACCCTTGCCTTGGCCCACGAGCACCGGCTGGCGGTGCAGCGGCGTGAGGTGACGAGCGGCGGCGCCGAGGCAACACACATTGGCGTTTCGACCGTCCCTCTGCTCGACCAGGAAGGACGTTACCTCGGCATGCTTGCTCTCTTCGCCGATCTCACGGACGTCCGCAAGCTCGAGCAGCGCGTTCGCGACATGCAGGCACTGGCCGACCTTGGCGAGATGTCAGGAGGCATCGCCCACGAGTTCCGCAACTCGCTCGCTGCCATCCTCGGCTATCTGCGGCTGGCCCGGCGCGGCGCCACCGACGAATCGAGTAACGAGAGGCTGCGGAAAGCGGAACAGGAAGCGCTGGCGCTCTCTGATGCCGTCGAACGCCTCCTCGCGCTCGGGCGTCCGATGACGGCCCGGCACGAACCGGTCGAGCTCTCGGCGCTGGCGCGCGATGTGGTGGCCCGCATCGCACCGCTCGCCCCTTCGATCGCCTTTGCCATTACCGGCGACGAGGTCTCGATCGGTGGTGACGCGGCCTTGCTGTCGCGAGCGCTCGACAACATCGTGCGCAATGCCGTGGAGTCGATTCAGGCACGCGGAGGAGAAGGGCACGTCGCCATCGCCACGACCGCTCATCCCCGCCGGCGCATCACGATCGAAGACGACGGCGCCGGCCTCGATCCCGCCGTTCGTCTGTTCGTCCCATTCCAATCCGGAAAACCGGCCGGCTTTGGTCTCGGGCTGACACTGACGAAGAAGATCATCCTGCTCCATCACGGAACGATTCAGCTCATCGCGCGCGCCGAGGGGGGAGCCGTGGCGGAGATCGAGTTCGACGACGTGCCGCGCGAGGAGCTCGTTCCGGGCGAGATCGCGCCGGAGCGGCTACCGGGCCGTTACATTTTGTAACGAAATCCGATCGTGTCGATCAGGCGTCAATCGGCAACATGCGCGAAACAAGCGCATAATCAAGCACTTAACGGGACAGGCTACTCTGGCTCAGCCATTGCTCAAGACGAGGTTCACTCGCATGGACGGAGAACGCATGAAACGACGCGGTAGTGAATCAGGACAGGCCGTAATCGCGGCGACGATCATCCTTTCGCTGGTTCTGCTGGCGCTTCTGACGATGCTTACGCAGGTGCAGTTATCCAACAAACTGGTCTCCCGGCAGTTGACGTATCAGGGTCAGGCAGCCAACGTCGCGCAGGCCGGTCTCGTCGACGCCCTCTCCTGGTTTCGCCGGCAGGGGAAGGTCGTAACGACGTTCAACCCAACCATCAACGCCTCCGCCAATCCTCCGATCAACGACACGGACGATACGACCATCGGTATCGTCCGCACGTACCAGGTCAGCGTTCCAAGCCGTCTCATGAGCCGCTACGAGGTCCGCTACGGCGTTGCCGCGGCGGGAACCGGCGTTCTCGACATCACTCCAACAAAGGGAAAGAGTGCCACCGGCGGCGCCGCCGGCACGGTCTGGCAACTGGAGTCTGTCGGTACGGTCTGGGTGCAGAACGATACGTCCAAGAACTACAACGTCAGTCCGAACGTGATCCTGTCGCAACAGACGTTCCGCACGGAGGTTCAAAGGATGGCCGTCACCCTTCCTGACGGCGGGGAGGCTGTCTACAGCGGGAACTGCGACAAGGTCACCATCGGTGCCAAGTCAAAGATCATGGGCGGTCCCGCGATCGGCATCTCGTGCCACGCCGGGGGAGGAAGCGGAGTGGTCAACAACGGAATCGTCACCGGCACGACCCAAAAGAAAACCAACTCCACTGCCGCATACGACGTTCCCACCGTCTTCGGCGTCACGACGCAGGAGCTGCAGGGCCTGGCCGACGTAAACGTAACCCAGATCACGGATCTCCCGGCCACGCTGCCGTCGATGAGTCTGATCGTGGTCAACGCCGATGCGACCTTCACCAACGCCCGCCCGCTCACCGGCAGCGGCATTCTGGTGGTCTTCGGAAATCTGACGCTTTCGTCCGGTTCCGACTCCGACTGGAACGGCATCATCTACGCGACGGGGAACATATCGATCGCCGAACCGTCGCTCGTCAGCGGCGCCATCATATCCGCCAGCACCACCAGCACCGTGACGGTCAACAGCGGCAGTGACATCGCCGAGGTCGATTACGACCCATCGATGATCGGCCAGATCAACGCGCAGATGGGGCAATACCGTTTCAGCCGCAGCAGATACTGGGTCGGGAAATAGAACATGAGGAAAACGATGACGATGTCTCGCAAACGGCAATCCGGAATGAGCCTCATCGAGGTGCTCGCCGGCCTGGCCATCGTGTCGGTGATGGCACTGGGAACGATTACGGTGATGAGCAATGCCCACCATCTCACGAAGCTCACCACGAATAAGCAGTTCGCCACGGAGAAGGCGATCTCGATGATCGAGGAGCTCAAGTCGCTCGTGCAGACGAACAGCGGCAGCACCATCGTCGACCTCGACCACTACGACGACGGCGTCGTGAACAAGACGCTGCTGACGACTGTCGGAGAGCTGGACACCCCGCAGACGGTGAAACCGGACGATACGATCAGCGGCAACACCCTCATCGCCGCTCCTGATACCTGGATGTATGAGCGGCGCATCAACGTCCAGAAGGTCACCGGTCAGGCCAACGACGTGCGGCTGGTGAACGTGAAGGTTTTCCAGAACACCACCGCGGGTCAGATCCTCCTGGCGGAGGTCTCGAGCGTCGTCCGGACTCTCGTCGATAACATGCCGCCGACCCAGGTCTATGACGTCTATGCCCTGGCCATCGAGAATATCCCGGGCTGGTGGGTCTACATGTCGAATGTCGTCCCGTTCGTGCGGAACGCGATCAACGATCTGCAGTCGCGCAACCCCGGCCTCGTCTTCCGTACCCACTGGATCAACACGCTCGCATACGGCCGCGACCAGCTCTACAGGCCGTACGTCAACAACCTTTCCGATTCCTACGCGGACATCAACTCTGCCTACTTCTATCCCGGGAAGATGCCGGCGTCGTGCGTCAGCGCCGGTCTCTGCGGCGACGACTATTACTACCCATATTTCTTTTTCCGCGGCCGTGTGAGCGTCGACGGCACCGACACGAATGGGTACGACGCCGCCACCAACCCCTTCCCATACGCCATCGCCGACCAGTACAACAACGCCATGCGCTATCCCGACGAGCTGGCGCTTTACACCTCCCGGAAGAGCGCGAACGTGAACGAGGAGATGTCGTGGCGTCTGTTGATGGACGACATGTACATGAACCCGCTGAAGTACCAGAACGCGCTGCTCATCAACCTGCACGGCGAGCTGATGCCGTTCCCGCCGGTTCGCAACTACTCGGACGCCGCCAAGAGCCCGGGACAGACGCTGGCACCCAACCTCGTGGGTATCCGCGCCGTCACTCATCCGGAGCAGCTCGCTTATGCGAACGGCAACTGGATGACGCTCCGCGTGTACACCTACATCACCAACCCTGACAGCCCGCCCAATCCTCCCAATCCTGCCACGGGCATCATGCCCGTACCGGTGACGATCCGCATCAGCGGCCTGAACAACTGGAATCCGTCCAACCCGGCAGGTTGCTTGCCGGTCGCTCCTCCGGTGGGCGCTAACACGACCTGCAACATCCAGGCGATTCACGGCGGCGTCGACAGCGACAGCAGTGGCGCCGCCGACGCCTACGACACCGCTCCGGTGGCCGCCGCTGCCTACCCCGTCGCCGGCCAATCGAACCAGATGGCCTGGACGTCAAGCATCGACGGGGCCACCGGCGACACCATTATCAAACTCTACGGCTCGCCGCTGGTGTCGCCGATCGACGATGCCACGGGCCGCGGTCTGTCTCGCGAGGACCGGCTGTACGGACTCGAATACATTCCGTCGCCCGTCGAAGATCTCACCACGGGCGGCGTTCAGTTCTCCACCGATCTCACCTCGACCTCCGTACGGCCGAAGAACACCGCCCGCTGGGTCATCAAGATCCCCCCGGGAGCCATTCCCGCCGCCGTCTCGGCCACGGGTACACGCCTCACGATCGAGACGCGCATCGGCGACCAGTTGACGAGCGGCGTTGTCTATCCCGCGGCGGTCGACCCGGAGAACATTTCACGGACCTACACCTGGTGGGGTACCAACACCTACATCTTCGGCAATGCCACCACACCGGCGGCTCTGCCACTCACCGAGCGCTTTCAGGTGCTCGGCGATCCGCGCCATTGCCCGTATGCGGACCTCAAGCGGCCGCATGTCTCCTCTCCCGGGATGTTCCCTCCCGCGGCGATTGTCGGCCCGCCGGCCGTGGCCAGGGGCGGCTATGAAAGCCCTCTCGGCATGGGCTACAACCGGTACTTCGACGATATGGAGGACACGGACACCCGCCGCGCCAATGCAGCGGCGCCGGCCGCTTCGAACGATCGCAACCGAGGCGGCTCGGCCGAGGTCACCAGCAGCAAGGCGGAGCCTTACGCGATCGCAACCAGCGGTGCAGGCCAGAACAACATCTTCGCCGTGAAGATCGACGGAGGCGTCACGATCTCGGTTGCGCTGCCGGCCGGCAGCCTCTCGGCCTATACCATCGCTACAGCTCTCAACGCTAACGCCCTCTTTGCCGCGGTGGCTACCGCCGATCCGCCGGTCAGTCCGGCAATATTGCCGCCTACCTTCAACCGGGTCCGCATCCTGTCGAGAGGCCGGGCCGGCTCCTCGGTACAGTTCGACACCTCTGTCTCCCACAACTGCGCAGCGATCGTCGGCTTCACCAATGCTGTCAACACCACCGCCGGCTGGCCGGGGTGGGTTTACAGTATCGGAGCGGAGCAATACGGCATCAATAACAACGGCAATCTCTCCGACGCTGGTTGGGATTCCGGCGGTGGCTCCCTCGAGATCGACGTCCACCGCCTTTTCCAGATGCTTCGCTCGGCGCTCGTAAGTTCCAACGCCATCTGGACAACGATGACCGGCTTCTCCTACTACTACATCGGTATCGGCAACGAGATCGGCTACGACTCGGCGAACAACTTCCCGAACAGCATTCCGGTCTCCACGAAGCCGTTCAACGGGGCAAGCGGAAACCAGTATGAGAATACGATTACCGGCAACGTCCGTCTCGTCCGGGCAAATCCGGCCGTGACTCCCGTCCCCGACACCCGCTGGTGGTCCCAACCGTGGCTGGGAGAGCTCTATCCCGACTCCGTCTACCCCACGTGGCTTGCAACCGGAAACATCCCGACCGGCGTCGGCTCGAATAACTTCGTGCGCGATAACCGCGCGAAGTTCCCACCCTTCACCGGCACGATTCTGACCGATTCGTGGCGAAAGACCAGCGAGAAAGGGAGCACCACGCTTTTCTGGACCGGGACCGCGAGCGCGACGTTCCATCACGAATATCTGAGCAACGACTCGGCCACGATCACCAGCGCCGGCTCCGATATCGCCAACAACTACTCGCTTCCGGTGCCGGACACAATCCCCAACGCCCGCCCCTTTGCCATCGATTACAACCAGACGGGGTACAACCCGGAGAACTTCCTC
>DATMNC010000083.1:0-70640 GCA_035569395.1 Thermoanaerobaculia bacterium
GCGGACGGAGAGCGGGCATCCTGCCTGCTCCCGGCGGGCGTCTCGCCCGACGGTGGGAACGAACGCAAACGCAACTGTTGGGCAATAACGACGGCGTCCCAATTCGCTTATTTTTCAGGTCCAACCGACGCGGGGTATGGCCAACATCTACGTTCGCCTTTGTCCCACCGTCGGGCGAGACGCCGCGCCGGGAGCAGGCAGGATGCCTGCTCTCCGCGCGAGTCCAACCGATAACCGACAGCGCGGCGTCCTTCAGCTCGGGAAGTTGAAAATCTGCCAACCTCACACCGCGAGACCGCGCAACCACGAGACCCCGCAACCGCAACTACATCGTATCCAACTGCTTCTTCATCGATGCGATCATTCCCTCGCTGCGCTGCTCGGCTGGGAGCGACTCGGCGTATGCGATCGCTTCTTCGACTGTCTTGCGCGCCGATGCCTTGTCGCCTTTGGCGAGCCAGGTGGCGGCGCGGCTGCGATAAATACCGATTTTCCGGGGACCGTAGGAGAGTTTCAGAGCGCGGTCGGATGCGGCCAGTGAGTCGTCGAGGCGGCCTGCCGCACGGTACGCTGAGATGAGGCGCGCCGGAGGGTTGTAATCCTTCGGCAGATCGCGCTCGGACTGTTCGAGCATGGCGATCGCTTTCTCCGGCTGCTTGAGGCCGAGGTAGACCTCCAGGCGATGCGAATCGTAAACGGCGCGTTGATCGGGTGTCTTCGCTTTCGCTGCTTCTTTCTCCAGGAAGGCCGCCCACTCCTCGCGGAGTTTGTGCGCGGAGGCCTCGTCCTTCGCCTGATCGCGCGCGTCGACGAGCGACTCGTACAGGCTGGAGCGGTCGTCGGCGGACATGGCGATCCTGCCGGCCGCGGCGAGGGTCTCGCTCGTGGCCTTTTCCAGTCCTGCAACGAGCTCGGAACGATTCCACGATTTCGCATCGAGATCGGTCGCGCACGACAAGCCGGTGCTGGCGACGTTGACGGCTGACCCCGTGCCGCGCACGCGCGGGTAGAGCGCGAGCGCGCGCTCCGCGCAGCGCTGCGGATCACGGCTCAGCGCGAAGATGAGCGACTCGGAGGCGCGCCCGAGGCGCGGCCAGTTCTTCGGCGCCTCGGCGATTGCTTCGTCGAACGCCTTGGCCGCCTCGGCTTGTTTGCCTTGCGCGGCCAGTGCGTCGGCCCGAATCAGCGTCGTGTCCGCCTTGGCATGCGATCCGTGCGCGGCGCGCTCGCCATCATCGAGCAGCTTGCGAATCTGCGGCACGGTCCCCCCGCCGGCGTAGCGGAAGATGACCTTGTCTTTCGGATCGAGGATGAGCAGCGTCGGCCAGATGCTGATCGGATGCGCTTTCAGGAAGGCCGTGTTGGTGGCGTTTTCCGTATCGATCGAGAGCCAGACAAACTGTCCGGCGTACCGCTCGAGGGACTTGTCGGTGAAGACATAGGCCCTCATGGAGCGGCACGTGTGTCACCACGGTGCCCACGCCTCGACGAAGACCGGCAGGTCCGCCGCCTTGGCATGAGCAATCGCTTTCGCGTAATCGTTCTCGATCCACGGCAGGACTTCCTTCGCCTGTGCCGCGGAGGCGATGAGGAGGAGGGATGCGATGAGGAGTTTCTTCATGATCGCTAAGTCTATCCTGACGCGCCAGCTTAGCCTGACGCGTTAGCGTCAGGATCTACGGTCAGGCCGCGAGGGCGTCGGTTTGTAGCAGCATCCTGCCTGATGCCTACGCGTCAGGATGGAGGCTCTTCACCACCTGATCCCGGTACACCTTCGCCTTTGCCACCGCCGCGGGCACATCCACGGTCAGGACCTTGTGATTGCGCATCAGCACCTTGCCGTCGCAGATGGTGGTGATGACGGAGCTGCCGGAGGCGGCGTAGACGATCGCCGATTCGACGGCGTAGACCGGCTGCGATTTCGGTTGCTGCAGGTCGATGACGATGACGTCGGCGCGTTTGCCGGCTTCGAGCGTGCCGATGCGATCCTCCATGCCGAGGGCTCGGGCGCCGCCGAGCGTGGCCATCTCCAGAACGTCGCGGGCGCTGAGCGCTTTCGGATCGCCGCGGGTGATCTTCTGCAGCCGTGCCGCGCTGGCCGCCTCTTCGACCATGTCGAGGTTGTTGTTCGAGCCGGCCGGACCGTCGGTGCCGAGGCCGAGGGCGACGCCGGCGTGGCGCATGTCGACGACCGGAGCCACACCGGAGGCAAGCATCATGTTGCTTTCGGGACAGTGCGCGACGCCCACTCGCTTGGCGGCAAACGTCCTGATGTCGTCCGCGGTCAGCCAGACGCCGTGTGCCGCCACGACGTCGTGGCCGAGGAAGCCGATCGAATCGAGATAGGCGGCGGGGGAGAGGCCGGCGGTGTTGTCCTTGATCTGCGAGCCTTCATTCTTCGTCTCGGCGACGTGGATGAGGATCGGTGCGTGCAGCTCGGTGGCCAGAGCGCGGACCTGCTCGAGGTGCGCGCGCGAGACGGTGTACGGCGCGTGCGGGGCGAGCGCCGGCGTGATGAGGCGGTCGCCATGCCACCGTTTGACGAAATCCCTCACGTAGGCGACGGCGGCGTCCCAGGTCTTGTTGTCGGGCGCAGGAAAGTCGATCATCGTCTCTCCGACCACGCCCCTCAGCCCGGCCTTCTTCGCCTCGGCGGCGATATCGCTCTCGAAGTAGTACATATCGGTGAAGGTCGTCGTCCCCGAGGCGATCATCTCGGCGGCGGCGAGGCGCGTTCCCCAGCGCACGAACTCGCGGTCGACGTTCTTTGCCTCGGCCGGGAAGATGAAGTGCTGCAGCCAGTCCATCAGATCGCGGTCGTCGGCGATGCCGCGGAAGAGCGTCATCGGCACGTGCGTATGCGCGTTGACGAAGCCGGGGAGGACGGCGTTGCCGCGGGCGTTGATGATCTCGCGTCCAGCGAATCTCTTGGTGATGTCGGAGGACTTGCCGACGGCGACGATGTCGCCCTCGTCGATGGCCACCGCACCATCGTCGATATTCGGTCCGGCCATGGTGATGACGGTGCCGTGTGCGATGACGATGTCTACCTGCCGTGGAGCGGCGTAGGCTGTCAGCGCGAAGAAGACGAGGAGGAGCGGGAGGAATCGGCGGGGCAGCATGGCGGTGAACGTTAGCGGAAAGAGGGTGCGCGTACAATTGAGGTCATGAAGGCGCTGAGCCGTAGGGCAGCGACGTATCAGGATCTGCTGGATGCGCCGGAGAACATGGTCGCCGAGTTGATCGACGGCGATCTGTATACGTGGCAGCGTCCTGCCGGACCGCATGCGGACATGTCGTCTGTTCTCGGCATGTTGATCGGTTTCCCCTATCGCCTCGGCCGCGGAGGTCCGGGTGGATGGTGGATCGTCGACGAGCCGGAGCTTCATCTCGGCGAGCAGGTGGTTGTGCCCGATCTCGCGGGCTGGCGCCGGGAGCGGATGCCTCGTATTCCGAAGGATCATCGATTCGTCATTCCGCCTGAGTGGGTTTGCGAGGTGATCTCGCCGTCCACGGCGCGCATCGACCGCGGCAGGAAGATGGACATCTACTCCGAACACGACGTTGCCTGGCTATGGATCATCGATCCCATCGCTCGGCTATTCGAGATGTTCACACTCGAAAGCGAGCGCTGGAGCCGGGTACATACGTACAGCGGCAACGACGTCGTCCGCGCGGAGCCGTTCCCGGAAGCGGAGATCGATCTCGCGTCGATCTGGGGAACAGATGAGGAGGTCGGCGAATGAAAGCGTTGCTGCGCGAGCACGCAACGTACGACGATCTGGTGAAGGTGCCGGAGAACATGGTCGCCGAGTTGATCGACGGCGATCTGTACGCATGGCCGCGGCCCGCGGGGCCGCATGCGCGTTTTTCCTCTGCGCTTGGCATGGACATCGGTACGCCATACGACCGTGGGCGAGGAGGCCCCGGCGGATGGTGGATCGTTGACGAGCCCGAGCTTCACCTAGGCGAACAAGTCGTCGTTCCTGACCTTGCAGGCTGGCGCCGGGAGCGGATGCCCCAGATTCCCAAGGATCATCGTTTCATCGTCAGCCCCGACTGGGTCTGTGAAGTGATCTCGCCGTCCACCTTTCGCATCGATCGCGGCAAGAAGATGCGTATTTACGCCGAGCACGACGTGGCGTGGATGTGGGTCGTCGATCCAATCGGCCGCGTGCTCGAAGTGCTGACGCTCGACGGCGACAACTGGAAGTTCGTCGCTACGTTTGCCGGTGGCGAAGTCGTTCGCGCGGAGCCGTTCCCGGAAGCGGAGATCGATCTCGCGTCGATCTGGGGTCCGGACGAGGAGTGAACACACGCTTACACGGTGTTTTTCTCAAGGTGACAGCGTTACGTTTGCTCACTTCTCCCTACTCGCCAGCTCCCCCTCCACCTCACTCCATGCGATCCCCTCATCCGTCATCAGCACGCTGACGTGGAAGACGAGGTCGGCGATCTCGCTGACGAGGCGCTCGCGCGTTTCGCTCAGCGCGGCGATGACGACCTCGGTCGCTTCCTCGCCGATCTTTTTGGCCATGCGTCCGCGGCCGCCGTTGAAGAGTTTGGCTGAATACGAGCCCTCGGGGCGTTTCTCGCGCCGGTCGCGGAGGACGTTCATCAGGCGGTCGAGCGCGCGCGGCGGGACGCCGGTGAAGCACGACCTGGCCCCGGTGTGACAGGCGGGCCCGTTCGGTATGACGCTGACGACGAGCGCATCGTGGTCGCAGTCTTCGCTGACGGCGACCACGCGCTGCGTGTTCCCCGAGGTTGCCCCTTTGTGCCAGAGCTCATTGCGGGAACGGCTCCAGAGCCAGGTCTCGCCGGTCTCGCGCGTTTTCTGCAGAGATTCCTCACTCATATAGGCGAGAGTGAGTACTTCGCCGGTTCGTGCATCCTGGATGATTGCGGGAGTGAGTTTGTTTGCGTCCATTCGTTTGTCCTCGGAGTGGATTAGTAGATCAGTGGATCAGGAAGGCTTTGGGTTTTGCTGATCCACTAATCACTAATCCACTTCTTCACCTCACCGGTATCCCTTCGCTTGCCAGAAACTGTTTTACATCGGCGATCGACAGGCGGCGGTCGTGAAAGAGCGACGCGGCCAGCACGGCGCGCGCGCCGCCGGCTTCGATGGCGTCGCGAAAGTGTTCCACGCTGCCGGCGCCGCCGGAAGCGATCACGCCGATCTTCACCAGGCTCGTGACCGCGCGCAACAGCTCGATGTCGTAGCCTCTGTTGGTACCGTCGCGGTCGACAGAGGTGAGCAGGATCTCGCCCGCTCCCAGCTCCTCGGCACGCCTGCACCATTCGACGGCATCGACGCCGGACGATTCCCGGCCGCCGCGCACCATGGCCTCGAAATGATCGCCGGCGCGCTTGGCGTCGCAGGACAGCACCACCGCCTGCACCCCGAACTCGCGCGCGCAATCGGCGATGAGTTGCGGGTTGCGGATGGCGGCGGTGTTGATCGCGACGCGGTCCGCTCCGGCGCGGAGGAGCGCGCGGAAATCCTCGATGGTCCGCACTCCGCCGCCGACGGTGAGCGGGATGAAGAGCGATTCCGAGACGTGCCGCACGACGTCGAGCGCCGTCGAACGGTTCGCATCGGTGGCGGAGATGTCGAGGATCACCAATTCATCAGCCCCAGCGCTTTCGTAAAGAACCGCGCATTCGACAGGATCGCCGGCATCGCGGATGTCGACGAAGTTCACGCCCTTCACCACGCGTCCGTCGCGAACGTCGAGGCAGGGGATGACGCGCTCGGGGATGGCGTTGGGCGCAGCCACCAGCGTGCGCGCCTCAGCCAGCCGGATCCGTCCGTCCAGCAGAGCGCGCCCAATGACACACGCCCCGACGCTCTGGATGCGGCTGAGCGAGACGACGTCGCTCATCGTGGAGACGCCGCCGGAAGCGATGATGCGCATCGCCGTGCGCAGCGACCGGTAGAGCGCGAACGATGGTCCGCGCATCGCGCCATCTTTGCTGATGTCGGTGATGAGCACCTCGCCGATGCCCAGTTCCTCGACCCGTGCCAGCACCTCGGCCAGCGACGCGGTCGCCTCGCGCTCCCAACCTGCCACCCGAACGATGCCGTCGCGAACATCGACCGCGGCGATGACGCGTTCTGCACCGAGCTCGCCGACGATCGCTTGCATAACCTCTGGCGCATCCGCCGCGACCGTACCGATGACGACCTTCTCCGCCCCGGCGTCGATCCAGGTCCGGGCATCAGCGAGCGATCGGATTCCGCCGCCGGCCTGGATGCGAAGGCCGCGCGACGCCAGCCGTCGCACAATCGCCGTCTCCACCGGCCTGCCGCTCCGCGATGCTTCGAGATCGACGACGTGCAGTCGCGAGCCGCGGGGGACAGCGAGCGTGTCGAGAACGGTCTCGGGATCGCCGTACGCCGTCACGCGCGCGAAGTCGCCGTGCAGCAGGCGAACGACCTGTCCGTCAAGAAGATCGATCGACGGAATCACGTCCATGCGATGTAGTTCCTCAGGACGCGCAGCCCGGCACCTGACGATTTCTCAGGATGGAACTGCACGCCGAAAACGCGCTGATGCTGCACCGCGGCGGTGAATGGTCCGCCGTAGTCGGCGCGCGCGATCTCGTCGGGTGCGTCGACGGCCGCATAGGAGTTGACGAAGTAGAAGACGCCGTTCTCGACGCCTTCGAATAACGGTCCGCGCGCGGTGATGCGATTCCAGCCGATCTGCGGCACGGGGAGGATGCCGTCGTATTGCCGCACTTCTCCGCGCACGAGTCCGAGTCCCGGAGTGGTGCCCATCTCGTGCGAACGATCGAAGAGGAGCTGATGCCCGACGCAGATGCCGAGTAGTGTTGCGCCGCGGGTCACCGCTTCGTGAATGGCGGCGTCGATTTTGTTTTCGGTGAGCCAGCGCATGGCGGCGACGAACGATCCGACGCCGGGGAGTACGAGCTTGGGGGCGTTGGCGATGATGTCCGTATCACGCGTGATCTCCAACTCCGCGCCGGCCACGCGGAGAGCGCGGGCGATGTTGGCCACATTGGCGACGGGGGAGTCGATGAGGGTGGTTTTCATGAGCGGGGTCGCGGGGTTGCGCGGTCTCGCGGTCTCGCGGTGGTTTTGCCGCGAGACCCCGCAACCGCGAGACCGAGCGACTAAATCACTCCCTTCGTCGACGGAATCTCGCTCCCCACCACCGCCTTCGCCTCGCGCAGGGCGATCGCGAATGCTTTGAAGATCGACTCGGCGGCATGGTGTCCGTTGCGGCCGCGGATGAGATCGACGTGGATGTTGCAGGCGCACTTGTTGGCGAACGACTTGAAGAACTCCTCGACCAGCGCGAAGGGAAAGTCTTTGTGGATGAGCAGCATCTCGCGGTCGATCGGCACCTCGAAGACCAGGTACGGGCGGCCGGCGAAGTCGACGACGACGCGGGCCAGCGCCTCGTCGAGCGGAACGTAGGCGTGGCCGAAGCGGCGGATGCCGCGCTTGTCGCCGAGCGCCTGCGCGAAGGCCTCGCCGAGGACCAGGGCGGTGTCTTCGACCGTGTGGTGGTAGTCGATGTGCGTGTCGCCGGTGGAGACGACCTCGAGATCGACGCGGCCGTGCCGGGCGATGACGTCGAGCATGTGCGAGAGAAAGCCGACCGGCGTCTCGATGCGTGAGTGGGTCCCATCGCCGTCGAGATTGACCGTGACGGCGACATTCGTTTCTTTGGTTGTGCGGGTGATCGTCGCTACGCGCATGACGAGAGTGCCTCCAGGAAGGAATCGTTTTGCTCCGCGTTCCCGACCGAGACGCGCAGGGCGTTGGCCACGGCGGCGCCGATATCGCGGATGAGGATGCCGCCTGCGTGCAGGTCGTTGAACACCTCCTTGGCATTGCGCACGGTCCTGAAGGCGATGAAGTTCGAGCGCGACGGGAACGGTGTCACCCCCTCGATCCGCTGCATGGCCTCGAACATCCGCGCGCGCTCGGCGATCGTGTTGGCGACATTCCGCGTGCGGATATCCCCATGCTCGAGCGCTGTTGCCGCGACCGCCTCGCTGATGATGTTGAGCGAGTAGGGGAGCTTCACTTTGCGGATCTCGCGGCAGGTCGGCGCGGTCGAGGCCAGCCACCCGACGCGCAGACCGGCCAGCCCCCAGGCCTTCGAGAAGGTCGAGAACGTGACCAGCCGGTCGTGCAGCGGCGGCATCGCATCTTCCGCGAAGTCGCCGTAGGCCCGGTCGAACAGCACCGTCGCGCCGGTGGCCAGCAGCGCGTCGATGCCGCCTTCCGGCAGCACGCCTCCGGTGGGGTTGTTCGGCGAGCAGACGATGACGATGGCGTTGTCGCAGCGCTCGATGGCGCGGAGCATTTCGTCGAGTGGGAGGAAACCGGTCGAAGGATCGATGGCGATCGGCAGCGCGATCCCGCCGGCGACGGCGACGAGCTTTTCGTAAAGGGCGAACGACGGCTTCGGAAATACGACCGGCGTGCCGGGCCCGACGAAGGTGGGGACAGCCGCGGCCAGCAGCTCGTTCGATCCGTTGCCGACCAGGACGTTCTCCGCGGCGTACCCGTGGGTTTTTGCCAGCGCGCCGCGAAGGAGCATCGACTCGAAGTCGGGGTAGATGTTCCACGGCCGTTCCAGGACGCGGGCCAGCACCTGCTCTTTGAGTGCGCGCGGAAAGTCGGCCGGACTCTCGTTCTGATTGAGCTTGATCTCCGCCTCGCGCAGCTCCAGCGTGTACGCGGTCATGGCCGCTACGACATCACGCGACATGGCTCCTCCTTGCCGCGATCGACGCGGCATGTTTCGGCAGTCCTTCGAAGTTCGCAATCCGCTCCCCTGCCTCGCCGATCTCCGCCAGCTCCTCGGCGGTCATGGTGATGACGTTCGAGCGCTTCACGAAGTCATACACGCCGAGCGGGGAGAAGAAGCGCGCGCTGCCTCCGGTCGGCAGCACGTGATTCGGCCCGGCCACGTAGTCGCCGGCCGCCACCGGCGAAAACGGACCGCAGAAAATCGCCCCGCAGTTCTCCAGCCTCTCCGCGATCTCCGCGGCTCCGCGTGCATGAATCGAAACATGCTCCGGAGCGATGCGGTCAGCGAGCGCGATGGCGTCGTCGACGGAAGAGACCTCGAGGTTCAGCGTCGCGCGCACATCGAGGCGCGCTCCGATCGAGATGCAGATCACCGCCGAGTCTTCGCCGTGCTCCGCCTGCGCATCGAGATCCGCCTGGACGAGCGTCACGTCCGACAGCTCATCGGCGATGACGATGAGCTCGGTGGGGCCGGCGGTCATGTCGATGCCGACCGCGCCGACGAGCAGCGCCTTCGCCGCCGTCACGTATTGATTGCCGGGGCCGACGATCTTGTCGACCCGTTTCAACGATTCCGTCCCCAGCGCCGCCGCGGCGATGCCGGCCGCGCCGCCGCAACGGTAGATCGCGCTGATGCCGAGGCGGGAGCAGGCGTAATGCAGCTCATCGCGTGCCGCCGCGGCGGGGGTGGTGATGACGACCAGCTCGGGAACGCCGGCGATGCGCGCCGGAACCGCGCACATGATCAACGTCGAGAGATAGACGGCCCGCCCGCCGGGAGCGTAGATGCCGGCCCGCCGCAACGGCCGGACGCGATGTTGCATCCCTTCCCACCGATACGACTCCGGAAGCTGCGGCCGGTGGAAGGCCTCGATCCGCCCGATGGCGGTCTCGATGGCATCGCGCATGGCCGGATCGATCGAGACGTCGCGTGGTGTGAGAAGAATCTCGTCGAGCGTCACGCCATCGAAGCGCACGATCTGTTCGCGCACGAATGCATCGCCGCGCGCCCGGACCCCGGCGATCATCTCCGCGGCGACGCGCATGGCGTTGTCATTCGACGCCCCGCGGCGGGATGCGAGCGCGAGGAGGGTGGTGTCTATCTCATCGCTTCGCATGATGGTCTCCATGTCGCTCACTGTCTGCTCGAGGCGCTCTTGCCACTCCCTTTGTCGAGATCCCTTCTCCCCCCGCGGTTTCTTGCGGGGGGAGAAGGTGCCGAAGGCGGATGAGGGGGGCGTTTACAGGAGATGTATGGTCTTGCGACGTTTGCCGGACGCCGGTTAGTTGCCACGTCGCTGGTGCGCAACATACGGACGCGTAAATCGCCCCCTCATCCGCCTGTCGGCACCTTCTCCCCCGCAAAAACCCGCGGGGGAGAAGGGCTCTCGATGTAAGAGGGTCCCGAGAGTTCAGGTGGTACTGAAAGAAATGTGGGTCATCGCGCCACATTGACTGCCTCCTCCACCTTCGCGATCAACTCGCGCACCTGCTTTGGCTCGGTCCGATAGAAGTTCTTCCCGACGATCAAGCGCGGCGAGATCTCGGCGATGACGTCCTGCAGTTCCAGCTTGTGCACGCGCACCGTTTCGCCGGTCTCGACGAGGTCGACGACGTGCGAGGTCAGCTTCAGCACCGCGGCCAGCTCGACCGAGCCGCCGAGCGGGACGATCTCGGCGCGGACGCCGCGGCTGTCGAGGAACTGGCGGGTGATGCGCGGGTACTTGGTGGCCACCTTCCTCAGCGGCGGGGAGCCGGGGGCTGCGATGAGCATCATTCGGCAACGGCCGAAGGGGAGCTCGACCGGCTGGTAGGCGGTGCATTCGTGCTCGAGAATCTGATCGAGGCCGGCGATGCCGGCATCGGCGGCGCCGTGCTCGACGTAGACCGGCACATCGCAATCTTTGACGAAGATCCATTCGATGCCGCCGCGGTCGAAGACGAGCTTCCGCGTCTTCAGATCGGCATCGTCAGGCACCTTGTATCCGGCGCCCGCGAAGACGCCGAGAGCCCGCTCCTGCAATCGTCCTTTGGGGATGGCTATTCGCATATCGTTCAATCCAGGTCGTCGATGGTGAATGTGAATCCGATCGCGGCGGCGCGCTGGCCGAAGCGTTCGTAGAGTGTGTCGTAGCGGCCGCCCTGCGCCACCTTGGCGCGGGACGCACCGGCGTAAACGCGGAAGCGAAGACCGGTGTAGTAACCGATGTCCTCGATGTCGTCGAGATGGAGGGCGAAGGTGGCATCGCCATCGAGCGCGTCGCCGATCGCACTCAGCCGCGCCGCGGCCTCGGGAGCGAACGGTGCCACGTCGTCGAGCGTCGCTTCTCCCGAGATCAATCTCGCCACGATGGTCTGCAATGCAGCCGGCACGCCGGGTGTCATCCGCTTGGCCGAGAGGGCCTCGCGCACGGCGGACGACTGCGCGATCAGCACGGCGGCGATGGAGACATCGTTGTAGACGATGGCCGGATCGCTGACGAGATCGGCGGCCAGCCGGAGCATGGCCAGGTCGGCGTCGATGGAGTCGTCGCCGATGATCTCGGCGCCGATCTGGAACAGCTCCCGGTTTGCGCCGAGGCGGGAGGCTTCGACGCGAATGACGTCGCCGCGGTAGAAGAGGCGGAGCGGCAAGTCATCGGCGTCGATCGCCGGCGCCAGCGCGCGGGCCAGCATCGGCGTGAAGTCGGCGCGGATGGCGACGAGATCGCCTTCGCGGTCGACGAAGCGATAGCTCTGTTTGGCCGCCGTGCTGTCGACGAGCGAGGCATACGGTTCGACGTAATCAATGATCGGCAGGACGACCTCGGCGAAGCCGGCGGTGTTGAAGGCATCGACGAAGCGCGCCTCGATGCGCCGCCGCCGCGCGGTCTCCTCGGCCAGCAACGGGTGAACGCCTGTCGGGTATCTCGAATTTGTGGCCATAAAGTCAAAAACCTCTCCCCCGCATCGGAGAAGAGGTTCAGGTCAGTCGGCTGTGTCGTCTTCGCTGAGCGCCCCTTGTCCGATCGGGGCGCGTGCGGCACCCCTACATCACGTGATGATGGTGGTGGTGCCGGGTGTGAGCGAAGTCGGTGTTCATCGGGTGGCGAAGTGTAGAGACGCGGGTGGAATGTGTCAAATTCCAGTTGCGGTCTCGCGGTTGCGCGGTCTCGGGGTTGCTGAGTTGCTAGGTTGCTGAGTTGCTCAGTAACCCAGCAACCCAGCAACCCAGCAACCCAGCAACTCAGTTCCCAGCAACCCCAACCGCGAGACCCCGCAACCGCGAGACCCCGCGACCGCGGCTACAATGCGCCGGCATGACTCTCGACGAACAGCTCGACTTCCTCGGCAAGGGGACGGTCGATTTCATCGAACGCAATGATCTGAAGACGAAGCTTGCCCGCGGCAAGCCGCTCACGGTGAAGGTCGGGTTCGATCCGACGGCGCCGGACATCCACCTCGGGCACACCGTCGTGATCCGGAAGATGAGGCACTTCCAGCAGCTTGGGCATCGCGTCGTCTTCACGATCGGCGATTTCACGGCGATGATCGGTGATCCGACCGGCAAGAAGGCCACGCGCCCTGCGCTCTCGCGCCAGGAGATCCTGCAGAATGCTGAGACGTACAAGCAACAGATCTTCAAGATCCTCGATCCGAAGACTACGGAGATTCGCTTCAACTCCGAATGGCTCGACGCGCTCGGCTCGGAGGGGATGATGCGCCTCGCGGCCAAGTGCACGCTGGCCCGCATCCTCGAGCGCAACGACTTCCGCAAGCGCTTCGACAATCATGAGCCGATTGGTATTCACGAGCTGCTCTACCCCCTTGCCCAAGCCTACGACTCCGTGGCCCTGGTGGCGGACGTGGAGATGGGCGGCACGGATCAGTTGACCAACCTGCTCGTCGGCCGCGATCTGATGCGCGAATACGGGCTCGAGGCTCAGGTCGTCATCACTACGCCATTGATCGAGGGGTTGGACGGCATCGAGAAGATGTCGAAGTCCCTCGGCAATTACATCGGCATCAACGAAGACCCGGCGTCCATGTTCGGCAAGGTGATGTCGATCTCCGATGAGCTGATGTGGAAGTACTACACCCTCTGCACCGACCTGACGCCGGCCGAGATCGCGGCGACGAAGGTTGCGCTGCATCCGATGGAGGCCAAGCGCGAGCTGGCCAAATCGATCATCCGCGACTTTCATGATGCCGATGCCGCCGACGCCGCCGAACAGGAGTTCCGGCGCGTCTTCAGCGAACGCCAGGCCCCCGCGGAGATCGAAGAGACGACGCTGCCATCCGCGGCCGAGCCGCAGCTACTCTCCAAAATCATCGTCGCGGCCGGCCTCTCCGAGTCGAACAAAGACGCCCAGCGTGTCATCGCCCAGGGTGGGGTGCTCGTCGATGACGCGAAAGTCAGCGACCCGCGCGCCACGCTGGATGCCTCCGGCGGCACGTCGTATGTGCTGAAGGTGGGGAAGCGGCGTTTCGCGAAGATTACGTTCGGCAGCGACGTGGGATGAGGGCCGCGGGGATTCTGCCCGCGGCTTCGTCTCGCGATTTAGAGGCCACGCCGCGTTGCCTCACGACGTAAAGCCAGCTCGCCCACCCAGATAACCGGCGCGAATTCTCACCGTCGTTCGCGAGGAGGATCACAGACCCGGCCCCGGCGCGCTTTGCGTGCTACGCAAAAAAAGCTTGACATATATTGCAGAATTACTTATAAATGGCTTCTCGCGTATAACGGATACCCTTTCCCCCGGATGGGAGCGGCCCTGTCTTTCCGGGGAGAAGCCGCAACAAAAAATTCAAGAATAAGGGAGAAGTGTGTCTATGAAGAGGCTGGTTCGTCTTATCTCTGTCCTTGTTTTTGTCCTTGCCATGGCCGTTCCCACGTTCGCTGCTGACTGCCCCGACGTGTTCATCTCGACGGACGGTGGCCAGACGTGGTCGCAGTGCGACTTTGACGGTGGTGTCATCACCCCCGATCGCACGACGTATTGCTTCTACACCTGCTACATCTAGTCCCAGGCGCTTACTGAACGAGGATGTGGAGGCCTTGGGCCACTCCACGTCCTCAATCTCATCGCTTAACGGAGGTTGATATGCATCATCGTGCACTTTTGAGAGGTGCGGGCTTGTTCGTCCTCGTGGCCGCCGCCAGTCTCGCGGCCGCTGGTACGACCATCGTGGTCGACACGGTAACGTCCAACCTGCCGCCTGGCACGCACGTTCGCGTGGAAGCGGGCGGCGAATACCGGCTGCTCGAATTCGCGCCGCTCACACCCGAGGAGCGCAGCCGGCCCTCGGTCAGCCGTACGGCGGGCGATCAAAACGTGAAATTCCGCCTCGCCGCGGACGCGCCCCTGGTCTGGGAATTCGTCGTCCCGGCAAACGGGGTCGTGGCTCCCAAACAGTTCCGTCTCTCGTTCTCGAAAGACCTCGGTGCCGCGCCGCGTGGAATGGCCGCCAGCGTGACCTTCCCCATCAAGTACACCATCTCCATTCCAGCCAGGGCCGGCAAGCCGGCGATCCAAGGGGAGCAAATCTCCACCAGGGCCAGCATGCACATTCCGGCCGACGGACGCTGGGTACGCTGTCTGCGCGTGGAGAGCTGGGACATCGGGATCTTCGTCGGTTTGACGGCGGAGTGCACCAATGATCTCCGGAAAGACCCGTCCTCCCATATGACGCCGGCGCCTAAATAGCCGAACATGACGGCGATACCTATCGATCTTCCGCGCCGCCGAGTGTCCATGGGGGCCTTCCGATGGCTGGTCCGCAAGGAGCTGTGGGATCACCTGCACGGCTACCGCTTCTATCTCGGTGCCTCCATGGTTTTCGTCCTGTGCATGCTGGCCACCGTCGTCCGTCTGAGCGACCTGCGTCAGGCTCACCATGAGCGCAATGCATTTCTGCAGCGCTGGATCCCGTCCGTCGAAGAACAGCTCGAGCGCGACGAGAACGTTCAGGTGGAGAACACGCGCGGGATTTCTCCGTTGACCATTCTCTCGATCGGCCTGGAGCCGGTCATGCCCTTCCGCTTCACCTCGACCAAAGAGGGGCTCCGCTACGGGGAGACCCGCAGCGCCAGGAATGCCGTCGACGCGCTGTTCGGCTTTCTGGACATTTCGTTCGTCGTGGGCGTTCTGCTATCGCTGCTGGCGACGGCCTTGACGTTCGACAGCGTCTGCGGCGAGCGCGTTCACGGCACGCTGGCGATGGTCCTCTCCTATCCCGTATCGCGTTCTTCGGTTCTGCTGGCGAAGGTCGCCGGCAACGCGGTCGTTCTGCTGGTCTGCTTCGTCCCCTCGTTCGTGCTGACCATGGCCATTACGGCCTTTTATGGCGCCGGCGTCGAGAGTATCGGGCATTGGGCGGCGTACGGTGCCGCGTCTATCCTTTATCTGTTGTCCTTCGTCGCGGCCGGCACGGCCATCAGTGCCATGACCCGGCGGCCGGCGGACGCGGCGCTGCTCTGTCTTTTCGTGTGGGTCCTGTTCGTCTTCGTCGTCCCGAGAGTGGTGGCCCTGACGGTCAATCAGTTCGATCCGCCCACGCGCGCCGTAGAGCTGTCGATCAAGGAAGACGAGATGGTCTCGAAGCTGCGTCTCGAGTTCAGAAGGAAACAGCAACAGGCGTTCGAGTCCTACCTTTCGGCCGGCGAGTCGCAGAGCGCCAACGAAGATTTCAATCGCGCGCGCCGCGAATCCGCGGACGAGCTGAGCGCGAAGCGCCGCGAAATCGTGGGCCGGCTCTGGGACGAGCAATCACGCGACGAACGGTCGCGGGAGCGGCTTGTGTCCATCTTCTCGGTCCTCTCCCCGACGGCGATGTTCAACGACACCGCCGCCGAGCTGGCGTGGACCGGCTACCGGCAGCGCGAGCATTTCGTCCACGAGAGCCGCAACTATGACGAACGCATCGGGCGCAAGCTGGCAGAAAGCCGGCAAGCCTTCTACGGCAAGGCCCAGGGCGGCCGGGTCGGCGCGCTCATCATCAAGGACGCCATCAAACCATACCTCATGCCGTTCAAAGGCTCGCTCGTCCCGTCCCGCGACATCCTGCCCGACGTCGTCGCGCCGATCCTCGTGCTGATCACGTACTCCGCGCTCTGGTTTCTTGCCGGATACATCGCAATCGTACGCATCACTTTCTAGAGGGCGCAGATGAGCCAGGCCGTTTCAACTTCTGATGAAAGACATGCGGGCGTCGCTCGAATGGAGACATTGCGCCCGTTCGCGTCCGACGCCCCGTCGCTCGTGTGCAGTAACGTCACGAAGGTTTTCGCCTCCACCGGAAAGGGCATCTTCGACATCCTGCTGACCGTCGGTCCCGGTACGGCCTACGCGCTCGCCGGCGCCAACGGCGCGGGAAAGACCACGCTCATCAGCGTCTGTCTCGGGTACCTCATCCCTGACCAGGGCGAAGCCCGCATCTGCGGGATCGACGTGCGGCACGAGCCGGTGGCTGCGAAGGCGAAAGTGGCATATGTCCCTGAGGTCACGCGGCTGTATCCGCATCTCAGCGGCGACCAGAACGTGCAGTTCTTCGAAGGCCTCATGGGCCGGAAACGCGCCAGCTCCGAGATCGCCGCGGTGGCCGAGCAGGTCGGCTTCCCGCCGGAGCGGCTAGCCGATCTCGTCGGCATCTACAGCAAAGGGATGCGCCAGAAACTGGCCATCGCCATCGGCCTTCTGAAAGGAGCCGATCTCTTTCTGCTGGATGAGCCGACCGCCGGGCTCGACCCGAAGGCGTCGCTCGATCTGGCGCGCACCGTCCGCAATCTGTGCGCTGCCGGCAAGGCCGTCCTCTTCTCGTCGCACGACGTCAACAGCATCGGTATCACCGCGGACCGCGTCGGCGTGCTCCGGGAGGGCCGGCTGGTTCTCGAGGAATCTGCGTCGTCGTTCGCATCCCGCTCAATGACCGACATCTGTGAGCTCCTGGCCTATGCGTAGACCCATCGCCGCCGTTCTCGGCATCCTCCTCTGTTCCGCCGCACTTCCCGCGTACCCGCAGTCGTCCAACGCCGAGAAATACATCGAGCTGCGCCAGGCCCAGCTCAACGAACAGCAGGCCGAGGCAAAGCAAAAGCAGACTGACGATCTCTTCAAAGCGGGGCTGACCTCGCGCTCGGATCTCGACCGCGCCGTCGCCGACCTGGAGCGCATCCATCTCGATACACAGAAGGCGCAGATCGCCCTGGCGAACGAACTGCCGTCGTTCCGTGTCCTCTCGGCCATCAAGTCCATCGACGGCGACGGCCAGCCGCGCGTCCGGGTCGTGCTGCAGCCGATGAGTCACAGTTACGAAGCTTCGTTCGAACGGATGTACCTGATCGGCCTCAAGCAGGGTGACACCATCGTCTCGGAGCCATACCAGCAGCAGATTCGCATCAGTGGCAACTCCACCCAGACCGCCACGTTGCAATATCGGCTGCTCAAGGACACCGACGAGCTGACGATCTCCATCCTTTCCGGGACGAAGAAGGAGGACCTCCAGGTACTGCTGCAGCACGACCGCAGCGGAGACACCATCCAGCTCTCCTCCCCAAACTTCTCGCAGGACGGAGTGGTCGGCGAAAAGGTGGAGTATCCGGTGAACCTGGGCCGCTTTTCTTCGTCGGCGCAGGACCTGGCCCTGAAGGTCGATGGTCTGCCGGCCGGCTTCACGACCGAGTGGGTCGACGTCGACAGCAAGGCGAAGGTCAATCGTCTTCGCTTCACCGAGAGTCAGAACGGGATGAAGCTGTTGTTGCGGATTTTCATGCCGTCGCAGCTCGACTCGGCGCTCATGGACAAGGTCATCCCATTGCGGGTTCATGCGTTGTCCGGCGGCTCGGAACGCGTTCTTGGCTCCCTCGATCTGCAACTGCGCCCCGTGGGCGCGCCCCAGCTCGCGCTCTCGAGCGAGAACCTGCTCGTCCGGCTGCGCGCGGGCGAGCGCAAAACAACGGTTGTGATTCTCGACAACCTCGGTGGTACGGATGCGCGGCAGGTCACGTTCGAGGCCACTCTGCCGGTTGGCATCTCGGCCGAGTTTTCGCCGGCCACCGTCCAGTCGATCGGGCCGCACGCACAGCAGCGGGTGACCATGACCTTCATCGCCGCCGGCAGCGCGGTGGCCGGAGAGTACGACGTCAAGCTCAAGGCTCTCACGCGCAGCCGTCTGAGTGATATCGAGAGTCCCGATCAGACCTTCCGCGTCGAAGTCGAGAACCCCGGAGGATCGACTCCGATGATCGCCATTGCAGGGCTCGTGATGTTCGTCGTCGTCGGCGGCGTGATCTGGAGCGTGAAAAGCCTGAGGCGGTGACGACGTTGAGCAAAGAAAAAGGGACGAGGGTTTCCCCTCGTCCCCTCGTTACTGCTTCACGATCCCTGTCTCACCGGATATTCACCGGGATCGTGATGATCTCCGTTACCCCGTCGGCGGTGACGCGGATCTTCAGGTTCAGCGTCGTGCCGGCGGAGAGGGCGTTTGGCGACCAGGTGAGGCCGCCATGCGCGTCGAAGAAACGGAGCTCGCTGGGGGCGTTGAGCAGCTCGAACGTGGCCGGAGTGGTGGAGATGACGACGACGCGGAAGGCGATCGGCCACGTGCCGGTCTGGACGTCGATGGGGTGATCGAGGATGCCGTCGTGGTTGGCGTCGGGGACGCTGATCTTTCCGTTGTCACCGAAGTCGACGCCGGCGAAATTGATGCGCAGATCGGCGAGGGCCAGGACACCCGGGATGTAGGTCGGATCGCCCGAGACACTGTTGATGGCGCTGCCGTAGGCGAGGGCGCGGCCGCTGGTCACCGTTGCCTGAACCGTGTCATTGTCGCGTGCATCAATCTTGAAGAGGGAAATCACACCGCCGTTGTATTGAACCTGCGTGCCGGCGGCGTATCCCAATTCGGTGGTGGCAGCGATCGTGCCATCGGCGCGCACCAATTGCCACTGTACGGTCGACGCGCTTACCGCATAGAGGCCAAAGTTGAAGCGCGAATCCGCCGTGGACGAGGGGCCGCTGAGGATCATGATGCTGCCGGTATCAGGGACACTGGCGGCATCGACTGCCGGGACGTCCTGCCCGAACTCTCCGTTGGCTGACTTGTTGAACGTGCGGGAGCTGACGGTGAGCTTCTGGGCGAAGGCGCTGTCGAACGTGACCTCGATCGCCCCTGTGGCGCTGGTGCGGCCGAAGCGGGTAGCCACGACGTCGGCGATGGCGACCGTTGCGCGCGGGGCGACATCGACTGTCGTCGTTCCCCCGGCGCCGGTTGCGTCGTGGAAGGTGAGCGTGGCCGTAATGGTGCTGGCGCTGGTGTTGTGAAGCGTGAGCTCCGTCTGCCACTGGCTGCCATTAAAGCCCGCGCCGGTGCCGGAGGCGGGGACGATGAGCGTGGTGGCACCGGCGGCCAGCGGAAGAATCGTTGCCATGATGGTGATGAGGATGCGTTTGAAGTTCATTTGGGTTTCTCCTTCGTTTGTTGCGCTCTGGTACGCGCGTACGAAAAAGAGTGTCTAGAACTTTATGCGATCTCAGCATTACAATCGAGACGATTAAATAGATACGAAAAACGCACACGTGCAGCCGCGCGTTGCAGCCGCTGTCGTGTGCGTTTGGCGTTGTAGATACGGGAGAGGAGGGGAGAACGTTGGGGTGCGCGGTCTCGCGGTCTCGAGGTTACGCGGTCTCGAGGTGGTGGTTGCTGGGTTGCTAGGTTGCTGGGTTGCTTGCTGGGCCAACTCGCAATCACTACGTTCATTGACCCAGCAACCCAGCAACCCAGCAACCACCACCTCGAGACCGCGTAACCGCGCGACCGCGCGACCACGACCGCCCCCGATATACTCCCACTCCATGCCTATCCCGCTGCTCGATTTGAAACAGCAATACGCCACCATCCGCGAGGAAGTCCTTCGCGTGACCGGCGAGGTGTATGACTCGCAGTACTTCATCCTGGGACCCCGTGTCGACGCTTTCGAGCGCGACTTTGCCGCCTATTGCCAGAGCAGGCATTCCGTCGCCGTTTCGTCGGGCACCGATGCGCTGCTCATCGCTCTCATGGTCCTCGGCGTCGGCCCGGGCGACGAGGTGATCGTCCCTGCCTATTCATTCTTCGCCACTGCCGGTGTCGTCGACCGGCTGGGCGCAATCCCCGTCTTCGCCGACATCGACCTGGCCGACTACAACCTCGACCCGAAGCAGATCGAATCGCGCATCACTTCGAGCACGAAGGCGATCATGCCGGTGCACCTGTATGGCCAGTGTGCGGCGATGGACGAGATCAACCGCATCGCCGCGAAACACAACCTGGCGGTGATTGAAGACGCGGCGCAGGCGGTTGGCTCAGAGTACGGCGGCCGGCGCGCGGGGGTGCTCGGCACGATAGCGGCGTTTTCGTTTTTTCCGTCGAAGAACCTCGGTGCCTTCGGCGACGCCGGCGCCGTGACGTGCGAGGACGACGCCACATACGAGAAGCTGATCGACTTCCGCGTCCACGGCATGCGGCCGAAGTACTACCACCGCTACGTCGGCGGCAACTTCCGCATCGATGCGCTGCAGGCGGCCATCCTCCACGTCAAACTGCCGCACTTGGAGGGGTGGACCGAGGGACGGAGAAGAAATGCGGAGAGGTACGCGGAGCTCTTCGCGGATGCAAACCTCGGCGACCGCGTCGTGCTCCCGCGCGAGCTGGCGGGACGCCGTCACATCTATAACCAGTACATCATCCGTTTCGCTGACGGCGGTACGCGCGACCGGGTCATGAATCATCTCAAGGGAGCCGGCATCGGTTGCGAGGTCTACTACCCGCTCACGCTGCCGCAGCAGGAATGCTTTACCGACGTTCCTTCGTCGGGCGATCCCTTCCCGAACTCCGATCTCGCCGCGGCCACGACGCTGGCTATTCCCATCTTTCCCGAGTTGATGAAGGATCAGATGGCGGAGGTGGTGGGGGAGATTGGGAAGGCGCTGGGGAGTCGGTAGATTCTTGGGTTGTCGGTTGTCGGTAGGCCGGGTTGTCGGTTGTCGGTTATCGGTAGATCGGGTTATCGGTTATCGCCTATCGGTTATCGGTTATCGGGAGACTGGGTTGAAATAGAGTTCAGCCTGCAACCGTGTGACCTCTGACGTTCGTCCTCGACGACCGACAACCGACAACCGATAACCGACAACCGCTGACCACCAACCCCCCCAAAAACCCCATGATCCCCCTCCGCCATACACTCCCTCTGCGATCGACGCCGGTCGTCAACCGGGCGCTCGTCATTGCCAACGCGGCCGTCTTCGTGGCGCAGCTGTTTCTCGGGCAGCGGACCGAGACAATGATCAACATCTTCGGCTTCGTTCCGGCGAGACTGGTCCATCCGGCGGCGTATGGCTACTCGCTGTTCGAAGTGGCGGTCACGCTCATCACCTCGCTCTTTCTGCATGGCGGATTCGTTCATCTCGTCGGCAACATGATTTATCTCTGGGTCTTCGGCGGTGCGGTGGAGGATGCACTGGGACACGTCCGCTACCTGGCCTTCTTCATCGTCTGCGGCGTCATCGGCAGCCTCACGCACACGATGCTCTTCCCGCAGTCGACGGTTTCATCGATCGGCGCCTCGGGGAGCATCGCCGGCATCCTCGGGGCGTTCCTGGTGCTGCGGCCGCGGGCCCGGATCATCACGCTGTTGCCGCTGGTCGTCTATTGGGCGATGATCGAGATCCGCGCCGTCATCTTTCTGCCGATCTGGTTTGCCATGCAGTTCTTCAACGGCTTCCTCTCCATTGCCGCGGCGCACAGGACGCAGGAGGTGAACGGCATCGCCTGGTGGGCGCACGTTGGGGGGTTCGTGTTCGGAGCGATCATCGGAGCGTTTGCGCGGCGACGCTCGCCGGAACGTGTGACACCATAGGTACCGGAAGAGGTGGACGTTTGAAAAAAGGAATCATTCTCGCCGGCGGATCGGGCACGCGGCTGTACCCGATGACCTCGGCGATGTCGAAGCAACTGCTGCCGGTCTACGACAAGCCGATGATCTATTACCCGCTGACGACGCTCATGCTCGCCGGCATCACCGAGTTTCTGATCATCACCACGCCGGAGGATCAGGCCAGCTTCCAGAAACTTCTCGGCAGCGGCTCCCAGTGGGGCGTCAAGCTCGAGTACGCGGCGCAGCCGGAACCGGGGGGGCTGGCGCAGGCGTTTCTCATCGGGCGCGACTTCGTCGAGGGTGAGCCGAGTTGTCTCATTCTCGGCGACAACATCTTCTATGGTCACGGACTGCCGGACTCGCTCCGCCGCGCTGCGGCCGGCGAGAGCGGGGCGACGGTTTTCGTCTACCGGGTGCCTGACCCGGAGCGCTACGGCGTGGCGGAATTCGACGAGCATGGACGGGCCATCAGCATCGAAGAAAAGCCGGAAACGCCCCGCTCCAACTTCGCCGTCACTGGCCTCTACTTTTACGACGAGCGTGTGTGTGATTTTGCCGCGAACCTGACGCCGTCGAAGCGGGGGGAGCTGGAGATCACCGACCTCAATCGCGTCTACCTTCAGATCGGTGAATTGCGTGTGGAGCAGCTCGGGCGAGGGTTCGCCTGGTTCGACACCGGCACGCAGGAATCGCTGCTGCAGGCGGCGAACTTCGTGGAAACCGTGGAGCTGCGCCAGGGATTGAAAATCGCCTGCCCCGAGGAGGTTGCCTACTATCTGGGGTTGATCGATGCCCAGCAGTTGCGAGAGCTGGCCACCAGGCTGGCGCGGAGCACGTACGGGCGTTACCTGCATAACCTTCTCGACGAACAGGCGCAGCGCGCGGCGAGGACGGCGACGGCCACATGACGAAACACGTCGTCGTCACCGGCGGCGCCGGCTTCATCGGCTCCAACATCGCCGACGCCTACATCGAGCGCGGGTGGCGCGTCACGATCATCGACAACCTCTCCAGCGGCAACCGGCGCAACATCCATCGGGGCGCTGCCTTTCACCAGGTGGACATCCGCGACCAGGCCGCGGCGGATCTCATTCGCGCGCTGAAGCCGGACGTCATCAACCACCACGCCGCGCAGATGGACGTTCGCAAATCGGTCGAAGATCCCGCCGCCGACGCGGACGTCAACGTGGTCGGATCGCTCCGAATCCTCGAGGCGGCGGTCGGCGCGGCGGTTAAGCGCTTCGTCTTCGCATCGACAGGAGGCGCCATCTACGGTGAGCCGGTCGAGGGGGCGCAGGACGAATCGCACCCGACGGCACCGCTCTCGCCGTACGGCTGCGCCAAGCTCGCCGTCGAGCACTACCTGCACTACTACCGCGTCGTGCACGGGCTCTCGTCGGTTGCTCTCCGATACGCGAATGTCTACGGCCCGAGACAGAGCGCGCATGGCGAAGCGGGCGTGGTGGCCATCTTCGCGGGGCGGCTGATCGATCTCCCGGTGAATGGCCAGCCGTCGACGATCAACGGCAGCGGCACGCAGACCCGCGACTTCGTCTATGTCGATGACGTCGTGGCCGCGAACCTTGCCGCGTCAGACGCCGAATGGCAGGGGGAGTACAACGTCGGCACGGGAGTGGAGACATCGGTCAACGACCTGTACGCGTTGCTGGCGTCGATCGCCGGGGCGGACATCGCGGCCGTACACGGCCCAGCCAAAGAGGGAGAGCAGCTTCGGAGCGTTCTCGACGGCAGCCGGTTGCGAAAACTGGCCGCGCTTCCGGAGCGAACGCCGCTGCGCGACGGACTGGCGAAGACGTTCGCGTGGCTGCGCGATGAAGGCAGGACACGATGATCATCACGCGCAGCCCGCTTCGGATCAGTCTCGGCGGCGGCGGCACCGATCTGCCGTCGTACTACGAGAAGTTCGGCGGGTTTCTCATCGCCGCGGCGATCGACCGCTATGTCTATGTCACCGTCAACAGGCCATTCGGCGCGGGGATCCGGCTGAAGTACTCCGACATCGAGAACGTCGATACGGTCGATGAGGTGCGCCACCCCATTCTTCGAGAAGCATTGCGGATGATGAATCTGCGCACGCCGCAGATCGAGATCACGACGCTTGCCGAGATCCCGTCCGGCACCGGCCTGGGATCCTCCGGAAGTTTCACCACCGCCCTGGTCAAGGCGCTGTATGCGCATCGGCGCCGTCTCCTCCATTCGAGCGAAGTGGCGCGGCTGGCCTGCGAGATCGAGATCGAGCGGCTTCACGAGCCGGTCGGCAAGCAGGATCAGTACATCGCCGCGTATGGCGGGGTGACCTGTTTCGACTTTCATCCTGACGGCTCGGTCTCCGCGCAACCGCTGGCGCTCGGCATGGACACGCTCTTCGAGCTGGAGGACAACCTCCTCCTCTTCTTCACCGGCTTTTCGCGCAGTGCCGGCAGCCTGTTGCAGGATCAGAAAGCCCGCTCCGACGCCGCCGATCCGGAGATGATCGAAAACCTGCACTACGTCAAAGACCTCGGCTACCGGAGCCAGCGCGCTCTCGAAGCCGGACGGTGCCATGAGTTCGGCGAGCTGCTGCACGAACACTGGGAGCACAAGAAGCGGCGGTCGCGCGGCATGAGCAACCCGAAGATCGACGAGTGGTACGAGCTCGGTCGGCAGAATGGCGCCATCGGCGGAAAGCTGGTCGGCGCTGGCGGCGGCGGCTTCCTGATGTTCTATGCCGAAGACCGTAAAGGCCTGCGTCAGTCGATGCGGGACGCCGGGCTGGAGGAAGTGCGGTTCCGTTTCGATTTTGAAGGGACGAAGGTGTTGATGTCGTGAGTGGGCAGGGGTCGGAGGTCGGAGACTGCAACGAGGTCGTCGCCGCAACCTACTAACGCGATGGACGCCAGCCCTCACCGGAAGCGCGCGAAGGCGCGTTCCACAATCCAGCCCCGCGCTCGGCGTAGCGCGAGCGCGGGGTAAGAGGGCGCCTCCAATTTGCCGGCCGCGGAGGCGGCCGGGACAAACCGCCCAAATTGCACCAGAAGCGCGATCGGCACAGCTCCTGTGGCGGCCGCCTCCGCGGCCGCACTATCACATCCCTACCGATTCCCCGCGCTCGCGCTACGCCGAGCGCGGGGCTGAATTGTGTGTGCGCGCCTCCGCGCGCAAACCGTTGCCCATGGGATGCCCACGGATCGGCTTCTCGGCAACCCAAGGGTGTGGAGAAAATCTTCGCGTAGCCCGCAGAAATCGGTGATGAGTAGTGCAGAGTCATCCCCTACGGCCCCCGACACCCGACCCCCAACCTACGTATCAGGGCAGATACAATGCCCGCTTCGTCCATGACCTACTCCCAACAGCATCTCGAAGAAGCGTCCGCAATCATTGCCGGGCTCGATATCGACTCCATCGAGCGGACCGCTGGACTGCTGGCCGCGCTTCGCGAGCGGCACGGGCGCCTTTTCCTCCTCGGCGTCGGCGGCAGCGCGGCCAATTGCTCCCACGCGGTCAATGACTTCCGGAAGATCTGCGGCATCGAGGCGTATGCCCCCACGGACAACGTCAGCGAGCTGACGGCACGCACGAACGACGAGGGGTGGCCCTCGGTTTTTATCGAGTGGCTCAAGGTCAGCCGGCTCAGCCCGGACGATCTGCTCTTCATCCTGTCGGTCGGCGGGGGCAACCGCGAGAAGAACGTAAGCCCCAACCTTGTTGCCGCCCTCGAGTACGGAAAAGAGGTCGGGGCGAAGATCTGCGGCATCGTTGGGCGCGACGGAGGCTACACGGCCAAGGTCGCCGACGCCTGCGTCATCATACCTACCGTCAATCCGCAGAACGTCACGCCGCACACGGAAGCGTTTCAGGCCGTGGTGTGGCACCTGCTGGTGTCGCATCCGATCCTGAAAGCGTCCGAGACGAAGTGGGAATCGACCAGGTGATCATGCGCGCCGTGTTTCTCGACCGGGACGGTGTCATCAACCGCGTCACCGTGCGCGATGGGAAGCCGTATCCGCCGGACACACTCGACGAGCTGGAAGTGCTCGATGGGGTTCCGGATGCGCTCTCGAAGCTGCGCCGGGCAGGCTTTCGTCTCATCGTCGTCACGAACCAGCCTGACGTTGCACGCGGTGCGCAGACACGCGAGACCATCGAGGCGATGCACGAGCGTCTGGCGTCCTCGCTGGCCGTCGACGAGATCGTGGCCTGCTATCACGACGGCGATGCCTGCGATTGCCGGAAGCCGAAGCCGGGGGCATTGCTCGATGCGGCGCGCCGGCATGGCCTGGAGCTGGAGCGCTCGTTCATGGTGGGCGACCGCTGGCGCGACATCGAAGCGGGGCAGCGGGCAGGGTGCCGCTGTCTCTTCGTCGATCACGGATACCGCGAGCAGCAGCCGGCCGGACCGTTCGTCCGCGTGGCCTCGCTGGCGGCGGCGGCGGAATGGATTCTCGAGAACCAATGATGAAACGAGTGGAAGAGCTGACAGTCAAGATTTTCGCCGACGGTGCCGAGAAAGCCGGAATGCTGGAGATGTACGCCAAGCCGTTCATCAAAGGCTTCACCACGAACCCGACGCTGATGCACAAAGCGGGGCTTACCGATTACCGCGCCTTCGCCCACGAGATCCTCGAGGCCATTCCCGACCGGCCGATCTCCTTCGAAGTCTTCTCCGACGAGTTCGGCGACATGGAGCGGCAGGCGCGCGAGATCGCCACCTGGGGTGACAACGTCTACGTCAAGATCCCGGTCACGAACACGCGCCGCGAGCCGGCCTACGACCTGGTGCGGAGGTTGTCCAACGAGGGCATCAGGCTGAACATCACCGCCATCATGACGGTTGAACAGGTTCGCCGGATCGTCGATGCCGTGAGAGAGGGTGCGCCGTCGTGCATCTCCGTCTTCGCCGGCCGGATCGCGGACACTGGGCGCGATCCAGTCCCGCTCATGGCCGAATGCGTCGACATCCTCAAGGCGGCTCCCGCGGCGGAATTGATCTGGGCCAGTCCGCGGGAGTTGCTCAACATCATGCAGGCCGACGCCATCGGCTGCCACATCATTACCGTGACGAACGACATCCTCAAGAAGCTGACGCTTGTCGGCAAAGACCTGTCTGATTACTCGCTCGACACGGTGAAGATGTTCTTCGATGACGGAAGGAAGGCTGGTTTCACGCTTTGATCTTCGTCACCGGAGCCGCCGGCTTCATCGGATTTCACGTTGCCAAACGCCTCCTCGAACGGGGTGAAGAGGTGGCCGGGATCGATAATCTGAACGATTACTACGATCCCGCTCTGAAGCATGCCCGGCTGGAGCAGCTGCGGCAATTCGAGCGGTTCGTGTTCGTCCGCGCCGACATCAGCGATGCCACCGCGATCGCGGCGCTCTTCGAGCGCTACAAACCGGGCCGTGTCGTGCACCTTGCCGCGCAGGCCGGTGTGCGCTACTCGCTCACCAATCCACACGCGTACACGGAGAGCAACGTCACCGGCTTTCTCAACATGCTCGAGGGATGCCGTCACCACGGAGTCGAGCATCTCGTGTACGCCTCCTCGAGCTCGGTATACGGCGCGAACACGAAGCAGCCGTTCTCGGAGCACGACAACGTCGATCACCCCGTGTCGCTCTACGCGGCCACAAAAAAAGCAAACGAGCTGATGGCGCATACCTATGCACACCTGTTCGGCGTCGCCTCGACCGGCCTGCGGTTCTTCACCGTGTATGGACCATGGGGCCGGCCGGACATGGCGTTGTTCCGCTTCACGCGGGGAATCCTGGCCGGTGAGCCCATCCCGGTCTTCAACGAAGGGCGGATGATCCGCGACTTCACGTATATCGACGACATCGTCGAAGGCGTCGTCCTCGTCCTCGATCAGCGCGCCGCGGCCGATCCGAAGTGGACAGCCGCCGCTCCCGATCCGGCCCGCAGCTATGCGCCGTATCGCATCTTCAACATCGGCAACAACAAGCCCGTGCTCCTCCTCGACTACATCGCAGCGCTGGAGCGTTGTCTCGGGAGAAAGGCGGAGCTGGATCTCCTGCCTATGCAACCCGGTGACGTTCTTTCGACGCGGGCCGACGTGAGCGAGCTGGAAGAGGCCGTCGGCTTCCGTCCCTCGACGACCATCGACGAGGGGATCGCGCAATTCGTAAAGTGGTACAAAGGCTACTTTGAGGTGGCATGACGATCGTGGCTGACACGGAGACGTTGGAAGCGTTGCTGGAGTCGATCCGCACGCGCACTGCGCGTGTCGGTGTGATCGGCCTCGGATATGTCGGCCTTCCCCTGGTGCTCCTGTTCGAACAGGAGGGCTTCCCGGTGATCGGCTTTGACGTCGATGCCAGCAAGGCTGCCGCCCTCAATCGCGGTGAGTCCTACATCAAGCACATCGGCGTCGACCGCATCCGGAAGGCCTTCGACAACGATCGTGTCATCGCCACGACGAACTTCGATCGCCTGGCCGAGTGTGACGCCATCATCATCTGTGTTCCGACGCCGCTCGGCACACATCGCGAGCCGGACCTCAAGTACATCCGTATGACCGCCGAGGCCATCGCGGAGCGGCTTCGGCCGGGTCAGTTGATCGCGCTCGAATCGACGACCTATCCGGGCACGACGCGCGAGGAGTTGCTGACACGGTGCGAGGCGAAAGGCCTGGTCTGTGGCCGCGACTACTTTCTGGCCTTCTCGCCGGAGCGTGAAGATCCCGGCAACGAGCACTTCAACACCAGGACCATTCCCAAGATCGTCGGAGCGATCGACGAGCCGTCGCTTCGCGCGGCGCAGGCGCTGTACGGATCGGTGATCGACCGCGTGGTAACGGTGTCGACGACCGAGGTTGCCGAATCGGCGAAGCTGCTCGAGAACATCTTCCGCGCGGTGAACATCGCCCTGGTCAACGAAATGAAGGTCGTTTTCGACCGCATGGGCATCGATATCTGGGAAGTGATCGAAGCGGCGAAGACGAAGCCGTTCGGCTTCATGCCCTTCTATCCCGGACCGGGGCTCGGCGGTCACTGCATTCCCCTCGATCCTTTTTACCTGACATGGAAGGCTGCCGAGTACGGGACGTGGGCCCGCTTCATCGAGCTGGCCGGCGAGATCAACACATCGATGCCGCGATACGTCGTCGACCGCACGGTCGAAGCGGTGAACGGGAACGGCAAGAGCATCGTTGGCGCGAAGGTGCTCGTGCTGGGACTCTCGTACAAAGCGGACATCGACGATGACCGCGAGTCGCCGTCCTTCGAGCTCATCGAGCTGCTGCAGGAACGCCGTGCCGTGGTCTCGTACTGCGATCCCTACGTACCCGTGGCCCGACGGGGACGCAAGCACGATATCAATCTCAGCTCCGTGCCTTGCACGCCGGAGGAGTTTGCGAACTACGACGCTGTTCTGATCTCGACCGCTCACTCGCAGTTCGCCGATGCAAATCTCTACAAGTCGGCGAAGCTGGTCATCGATACGCGAAACATCATCCCGCGCAATGCCGGCATCAACGTCGTTCGCGCCTGAGGTAACGATCGTGCCAGCCAGATCACGTCGAACGGCACTCATCACCGGAATCACCGGGCAGGATGGTTCGTACCTCGCCGAGCTTCTGATCTCCAAGGGCTACGAGGTGCACGGCATCATCCGCCGCTCATCGTCCTTCAACACCGGCAGAATCGAATCGATCTACCAGGATCCGCAGGAAAAAGAGCGGCGGCTCATTCTCCATTACGGCGATCTGAACGACAGTTCGTCGCTGAACCGCATTCTGCGCATCGTCAATCCCGACGAGATCTACAACCTCGGCGCGCAGAGTCATGTCAAGGTCTCGTTCGATACGCCGGAGTACACCGGCGACGTGACCGGACTCGGCGCCACGCGGCTGCTCGAGGCAATTCGCGAGCTGCAGATCCGGCCGCGGATCTACCAGGCCTCGTCGTCGGAGATGTTCGGCAAGGTGACGGAGACGCCGCAGACCGAGAAGACGCCGTTCTACCCTCGCAGCCCATATGGCGCGGCGAAAGTCTACGCATTCTGGATGACGGTGAATTACCGCGAAGCGTATGGCCTCTTCGCGGTCAACGGCATTCTGTTCAACCACGAGTCGCCGCGCCGGGGAGAGACCTTCGTCTCGCGCAAGGTCACGCGCGCCGTCAGCCGGATCAAACACGGCCAGCAGGACCGCCTCTACCTCGGCAATCTGGACGCGGAGCGGGACTGGGGCTATGCAAAGGACTACGTCGAGGCCATGTGGCTCATGCTGCAGCAGGACCAGCCGGAAGACTTCGTCATCGCCACCGGCGAGACCCACACGGTGCGTGACCTCTGTGCGCTGGCGTTTCGACGTGCCGGCATCGATCTGGAGTGGCGCGGCTCCGGATTCGAGGAGAAGGGCTTCGAACGCGGCAGCGGCCGTGTGCTCGTCGAGATCGACCCGCGCTACATCCGTCCGACCGAAGTCGATCTTCTCCTCGGCGACGCCTCGAAAGCGAAGGCCATACTCGGCTGGACTCCGGCGACGCCGTTCGAGGAGCTGGTCAATCTGATGGTCGATTCCGATCTCGAGCTCGTGGCGGGAGAAGCGCTGTTGGGGAAACGCGGATGAGTGGCTTCTGGCCGGACCGCCGCGTGTTGCTCACCGGCGGTAACGGTTTTCTCGGCAGCGTCATCCGCGGGAGAATCGCCAGCCGGCAACCGGCCGCGATTTTCACGCCGACCCGCGACCAGCTCGATCTTCGCGACGCGGTTGCCGTTCGCGGGTGGCTGCGGGAGTACAGGCCGAACCTCATCATCCATGCCGCGGGTGTGGTCGGAGGCATCGGCGCGAACAGCAGGCATCCGGGCCTGTACTTCTACGAGAACGCGGTCATGGGAATCCATCTCATCGAAGAGGCGCGGCTGGCGGGCGTGGAGAAATTCGTCTGCCTAGGTACCGTCTGCGCCTACCCGAAATTCGCACCGGTCCCGTTTCGCGAAGACGACCTCTGGAATGGATATCCCGAGGAGACCAACGCGCCGTACGGTGTGGCGAAGAAAGCGCTGCTCGTCCAACTGCAGGCGTATCGGGATGAGTACGGCTTCAACGGCGTCTTTCTCCTGCCCGTCAACCTCTACGGACCGCGTGACAACTTCGATCTCCAGGCGAGCCACGTCATTCCTGCCATGATCCGTAAGTTCCTCGAAGCACGTGATCGTGGCGAGACCTCGGTCACGCTCTGGGGCGACGGATCGCCGACGCGCGAGTTTCTCTACGTCGAGGATGCCGCCGAGGGCATCGTCGTCGCCGCGGAGAAATACGACAAAAAGGAACCGGTGAACCTTGGCTCCGGCGAGGAGATCGCCATCCGCGATCTCGCGCGGACGATTGCCGCTAAGATCGGATTCCTCGGCGAGATCGTTTGGGATACGACGAAGGCGAACGGCCAACCCCGGCGCAAGCTCGACGTATCCCGGGCGGCCGCCGAGTTCGGCTTCCACGCGAGAACGTCGATGGAGGAAGGCCTGACGAAGACTATCGCCTGGTACGAGGCGAATCGCGAATCGCTGATGGCGTGACCAGCGTCTATCATTCATCCCATGTGCGGAATCGCGGGAATCTGGAGACGGCGGGGCAGGGACGCGGATGTGACGGCGCAGCGGATGTCGCTACGTCTCGTTCATCGCGGACCTGACGACTCCGGTGTCTGGCACGATCCCGCGGCCGGGATCGCTCTCGGCTTCCGCCGCCTCTCCATCATCGACACCAGTCCGGCCGGCCATCAGCCGATGCAATCGGCGAGCGGCCGCTTCACTGTCGTTTTCAACGGCGAGGTCTACAACTTCGAGGCCATCCGGCGCGAGCTCATAGAGAGCGGCAATGCTCCGCCGTGGCGCGGACACTCCGACACGGAAGTGCTGCTGGCGGCGTTCGAAGCGTGGGGGCTCGACCGAGCGGTGCAGCGTTTCGTCGGCATGTTCGGCTTCGCCTTGTGGGATGCCCACGACCGCAAGCTGCACCTCGTGCGCGACCGCATGGGCGTCAAGCCGCTTTACTTCGCGCCTACGCCGGGCGCCCTCCTCTTCGGCTCCGAGCTGAAGGCCATGACCGTCGCCGAGGAGTTCCCGCATGCGGTGAACCGCGACGCGCTCGGGTTGTACATGCAGTACGCGTACGTTCCGGCGCCGTACACGATCTACGAGAACGTCTGGAAAGTGCGGCCGGGCGCGATCGTCACGATCGATGCGGATGGTGTGTACAACGAGCGTGAATACTGGTCGTTGCGGGATGTCATCACGCGCGCTACCGCCGACCGGTTCACCGGCAGCGACGAGGAAGCGACCGACGAGCTGGAGCGCATCGTGACCGAGTCGGTCAAGCTGCGCATGATCTCGGACGTACCGCTCGGCGTCTTCCTCTCGGGCGGGATCGATTCGTCGCTGGTCGCCTCGGTCATGCAGGCGCAGAGCAGCACGCCCGTGAAGACGTTTACCATCGGTTTTAACGAGGCAGAATACGACGAAGCCAAGTACGCGGCCGCCGTGGCCAAGCATCTTGGAACGGACCACACGGAGCTGTACGTCATGCCGTCCGACGCGCAGAACGTCATCCCCAGGCTTCCCGACATCTACGACGAGCCGTTCGCGGACTCCTCACAGATTCCGACGTTTCTCGTGTCCCGGCTGGCCCGGCAGCAGGTAACGGTGAGCCTTTCCGGCGACGGCGGCGACGAGTTCTTCGGCGGCTATCACCGCTACTTCCTCGGCCGGAAGCTGTGGGACAAGGTCGATCTTCTGCCACGCATCACACGGCCGTTCGCCAGCGCGGCACTGCGCGCGGTGCCGATGGAGGCGTGGAACACGCTGCTCTCTCCCCGGCACCGGTTCGTGCCGCGCGTCCTGCGCCGCGAGCGCGCGGGTGAGCGCATTCACAAGCTGGCGCGCGCGATGACGTCGAACACGTCGGACTGGCTCTACTACGAGCTCGTCGCGCAGTGGAGCGACGTCGTCGAGGGGGCGCGCGACCTTCCGCTCGGCATCACCACCCCCGCCTCGTGGCCGCGTATCGACGACTACACCGAACGGATGATGTACTTCGATCAGATCTCCTACCTGCCGGACGACATCCTGGTGAAAGTCGACCGCGCCAGCATGGCCGTGAGCCTGGAGGCCCGGGAGCCGCTTCTCGATCACCGGCTGATCGAGTTCGCCTGGCGTCTGCCGCTCGGTATGAAGCTGCGCCACGGCAAAGGGAAGTGGGTTCTGAAGAAGCTGCTCTCGCGCTACGTGCCGGAGCATCTCATCGAGAGGCCGAAGATGGGCTTCGGTATCCCGATCGATCACTGGTTGCGGAGCTCGCTCCGCGACTGGGCGGAGTCGCTGCTCGATGAGAGCCGGTTGCGGCAGGAAGGCTTCTTCCGCGTTCCCGCGGTTCGAGAGAAATGGACCGAGCACCTGGCCGGCTCCGGCGAGTGGCAGCAGTACGTCTGGACCGTGCTGATGTTCCAGGCCTGGCTCGATGCGCGCCGGCGTGACGGAGCGGTGAACGCTGGCGAGCCTCCGCCCGTTTTCGAGGCTCCTCTGGCGTCCGTGAGATGACGAATAACTGTTGCGGCGTGGAATTTCCTGGTACCGGAACCTCATTGCCTCGCCAAACGAAACAGAATGCCGAGCAGCGGCGTAGTCACTAATAACCCTTCTCGCATATGCGCGATGTCAACAAACCGGGCCGGCCGGTGAGGAGTTGTCGATGAGGCAGATGCCGTCGTTGCTGCGTCGTATCGCGGTGACCTGCGTGCTCGCCGCGGCGTTTTGTCTGCCGCTGGCAGCGGCTACCGTGAGCAAGCTCAATGATGACGTGCTGGCCCCGTTGCGCGGACCAGTCGTCGCCAAGCGAATCCTCCTGAACAACGTGCCGCTCTACGAGCACGGCACCGCAAAGATCGATCTCGAGGAGTTCGACGTCTGGGCGCCTGGCGGCAAAGTCATCGTCAACGACGGGAAGAGCGTTCAGTATCTCGATCCCCCTCCGATGCGGTTTTTTCGCGGATCGGTCAGCGGTGATCCGGAATCATTCGCCTACTTCTCGGTCGACGAGACGACCGGGGCCATTCAAGGATTGGTCGCAACTCGTGACGGCAAGTTTTCCGTGAATGCCGCCCGGCGCCATCTGACCCCTCGCGACCGCAGCCCGGACAACCTTCGGGGCGACGACTTCGACTATTTCCTGACGGCGTCCGACGAAAGCGACGAGATGCCGATGACCGGCAAGACTTGGGAGTGCGGCGTCGAAAGTTTGCCCGCTCTGCCGCACGTCAACAAAAGGATTCTGACCGAGGTCGATGCCAGCGGACATCCGATCATCGCGCAAGGCATCACCGGAACACAGTCGTTCGCCATCACCGTCGAGGTGGAAACGGACGACGAGCTGTTTGCCGCCGCGGGCAACAGCGTCAGCGCGGTCACGGCACTTGCCACAAACCTGACCGGTGCCGTGTCGACGATCTACAACCGCGATCTACACACGAACGTCGTGCAGCAGAACGTTCACGTTTATTCGGGCGGCCCAGGCACGGATCCGTGGATGGCGACGGATGCCTTCAACGGCCTGGCCGAGCTCGGAAACAACTACCACACAAATCACCTGGCGCTGAAGCGCTCCGCGGTCGTCATGCTGAGCGGCAAGACCACACAGAGCGGCGTCGCATGGGAAGGCACCATTGGCGAAGGTGATTCCGCGGCCAGCATCAACTCCGTCAGCACGTTCAGCGGAGCCTATGCCTGGTGCGGCTCGATCGGCGATTTGCAGGGATCGTTCACCAGCACCGTTCCGGATCCAAACGCGACGACGAATGGGACGCAGTTCGGCATGCCCACGGGCGGCAATAACTACTGGCCGCTGGAAGAGTACGCACACGAGCTCGGTCACAACCTGGCCGGACACCATACTCACTGTGTGGTCATCACTGCTGGGGAAGCCGCCGGTACGAATCATCCCAGCCAGCTCTTCATCGACATGTGCCACACGGGCGAGGTCGAACAAAGCCCGCCGAATAGCGCGTGTGCAACCGGCACCGATTTCTCCTCCGCCCCCACCGAGAAGGGCACGATCATGAGCTACTGCCACAACGTGTTCTCGGGCGGGGTCCCGCAGAGCCGGTTCACGTTCGGGCAGGCAAGCGAAGTCAGTCATCACGAGCTCGACGATTACATGCTCAACGCCAGTGGTCCTCTTGCGCCGAATGGGGGCTCTTTCAACATCGTCACCGCCGTCGGCACGTTGACGATGTCGACGATCACGGCCTCATCGACCGTCGCCCCGAATTCAACCGGAAACACGGCCTCTGTAACCACGATGAATGGCGGCACCCCCACGTTCTCGTGGACGATCACCGGTGGCACCATCACCAGCGCCACGAACACCACCTCCATCACCTACACCGCCGGCGCGTCCGGAAACGTCGTGCTCCGTGCTACGGCCTTCAAGAATGGCACGAACGGGTCATCGTTCCCGGACGGCGGCGTCGGCATCACCGACACCAAGACGGTGACGATCGTGACCTGTGTGGCGCCGGCGATCTCGACCCAGCCGCAATCCGTGGCCGTGCCCGCAGGGACCGGGGTGACGCTCTCGGTCGGCGCGACCGGAACGTCGCTTGCCTTTCAATGGTTCATCGGAACGAGCGGCGTCACCACCACTCCCATCGGCGGTGGCACTGCTGCTTCGGTCAACGTCACCCCGTCATCGACGACGACCTATTGGGTGCGGGTGAGCAATTCCTGCGGCAGCGTGGACAGCGCCTCGGCGACGGTCACGGTGCAGGCGGTCGCGGCCGCGAATTTCTTCCTCCTGGCGCCCTGCCGCGTTCTCGACACGCGCGGCGGCGCGCCGGTTCCCGCCAATGGCGTCATGAATCTCGTCTTGACCGGGAAGTGCAGTGTTGCGGCCGGTGCAACCGCGGCCGTGGTCAATGTCACGGTGGTCAGCCCTGCCGTGGGCGGGCTGGTGACTCTCTATCCCGGGCCTGCGAATACGGTGAAACCGGTCGTCAGCACGATCAACTACACCGCCGGCCGTACGCTGGCCAACAACGCGCGAATCACCATCGGGGTCGACGGATCGATCAACATCTTCAACGCTGCCGGCACACCTCTTGACTTTCTCATCGATGTATCGGGGTACTTCAAATGAAAACACACACCGTCTCGAAGCTCGTCTTTTTCACGATCGTTGGCCTGCTCAGCGCCGTCTCCGCGGCGGCCCAGACCGGGCCGTTTCAGTTCTTCGCGGTCCCTCCCTGTCGGGTGGTCGACACGCGCAATCCGAATTCGACCAACGGCGGGCCGATCATGGGCAACAACTCGCAGCGCGATTTCGCCGTTCGAGGGACCTGCGGCATCCCGACCTCGGCGAAGGCGGTGTCGCTCAACGTGACCATCACCGCCGCCACAACCACCAGCTTTCTCACCCTCTGGCCGTCGGGCGGAGCGCGGCCCGTGGTTTCGACGATCAACTTCACCCAGAATGACCCCGCGCTGGCGAACGGCGCCATCGTCGGCCTCTCCACCAACGCCAGCGATCTCTCCGTCTTCAACTCGGGTGGCAACGTGCACGTGATCCTCGACGTGACCGGATACTTCCAGTAGAGGTTCCAGACCTCGCTCGATGCGCGCCTCCGCGATGGGGCGCGCTGTCCGTCAGCGGGCCGTTGACCGGCCCGCTTTTCCCTTGATTCAGCTAGATGACGAAGACCTGCCCGTCGGGTGCCGTGAATCGTAGATGCCGACGGAACCCGCGATTTCCTTAGTTCAGCCTCCCGGAAATGAGTGTCCCAGTCCGCGGGCAACGGGTCTGCGTCTGCGAAGCTGGCTTAAGGTCCGTAGCCACCGGCTTTTGGCCGGGGGCACTGGAGATTGGACGTTACGACGCCGCGATAGCGGCTGAAGACGGTAGCCAGGCGTGCGAGCGCTTTTTGCGAGCACGCCTGGAACTCGATGCCTCTGAAAAGTGTGCCGCGTCAGCGGCACTGGATGGAGTCCACGATTGCTCCAGTGCCGCTGACGCGGCACCAAACCACGACACCTCTTTACCAGGGGTGCTCGCAAAAAAAACGCTCGCACCCCTGGCTACTGTCTTGTTGCCGCTAGCGCGGCAAATACCCCCGGCTTTTAGCCGGGGGAAAACGAGCATCCCCAAGTTGGCAGCCCGCTTTTGAGCGGGCGACAGAAGAGCGGTGATCGGCGGAAGTTCTGTCGCCCCCTGAAGCGGGCTCGGAACCATGGAGGTCCGCGTTTCCCCCGACTGAAGCCGACGACTGAAGCCGGGGGCTACGGACCTTAAGCCAGCTTCGCCGGCTCAAATCGTCAGCCGCCGACTGGACACTCTTTCCAGGGAACTGTACTTAGGGTAGCCCGCGGCGTGCATCGAGAACGGATACGATCCAGTAGATCGCCTGCCCCAAAAAGGCCGCCCCACCGGAGGGGTGGGGCGGCCGTACGGATGGTCGATTCGAGTGGTTACTGCAGTCCAGGTACGGCGTTACCGGTAAACGTGCCGTTCGAGGTGTTCAGGTTGAGCACGTTGTTCTGGTACGTCTCCAGGGTGCCACCGGCCGAGTGATCGAGGCCCGTGGCGTTGCCCGTGATGGTCGAGGCGGAAACACGGATGAAGGCGTTGGCGCCCGAAGTCTTCAGGCCAGCCCCGGTATTGCCCGAAATCTGTGAGTTCGCAACGATGACGACCGTGCCGATGCCGCCCGCGGCGAACGACACCACGCCATCGCCGTTGTTGCCGGAGACCCGGCTCTCATAGATGTTGACGTTGGCTCTGTCTTCCGCGCGCACGCCCGCCGCGTTCGTGGCGAGAATGCAGTCGTGGATGGTGGCGCGCGCGGCGGTTGCGGCGGCCTGCGGCTTCACCAGGACGCCCTGGGCCGTCTGCGAGATCGACGTGTGGCGGACGACGAGCTGTCCGATACCGGTATCGTTCTCGTAGTCGATGCCGGCTGCCGAGTATGACTTGATGTAGCAGTCCTCCACAAGCAGCGAGTCGCCGGCGATGAAGCGAATGCCGTTGACGCCGAGCGTCACGCCGCTGCCGTCGATCAGGATGTTGCGCAACACGACGTTACGGCCGGTACCCGACGTGATGTTGACGATGATCCCGTTGGTTCCGGACGAGAGCGTGCTGGCCAGGGTGCCGTTCCCTTCGAGCGTGATCGGCTTCGTGATCGTGAGGGCGCCGAACCCACCCGGATCCAGGGCGTCGATGATTCCGCCGCTGGCGGTCTTCGAAATTGCTCCTGCCCACGTCTTGCAGGGAGCCGTGCGGCTGCACGGGTTGACATCGTCACCCACGCCGGAAACCCATGTACGGGTTGCCTGAGCGTGTGCGGCGCTTGCCCCAACTGTTAACGCTATCGCTAAGAAAATTGAGCGCGACCGGACTTTGGTCATGACTTCTCCTCCTAAGTTTTTGTTACGAGAATGCGGGGAATTTCGGTGGATTATGCATCAACGGCAGTGACGTAGGACACAAAATTGTCTTTTTTGCGGCGATCGGCCTGGCAATCTACCCGTCCGAGTCACCGATTTTGGTGCCGGAATCGGTCTTTCGGGGTCGCTGTTGTTCGCGTCCGTGACCGAGGCGGCAGATTCCAGCATCGGCCGCCGGCCCGTCAAAGTCAAGGCGGTTGCCCTGGCCACCTTCCCTGTCGAAGCCGCGGCGACGCGGTTCCGGGTCGCTCAGTTCATTCCGGCTCTGGCGGAAGCGGGCGTCGAGGTCACCTTACTCCCCTTCCTCACCGCCTCCGATTTCGAAGGACTCTACGATCGGAAGAGAATGGTCCGCACTGCGTTTCGTCTTCTCCTTGCGCTTCTCCGGCGGATCCTTCAGATGCCGCGCATCCTGGCCGCCGACGTTCTCTTCGTTCAGCGGGAGGCGATGCTTGTCGGTCCGCCGCTGATCGAATGGCTGGCCATGCGTCTCGCGCGGGTTCCTCTCGTGCTCGATCTCGACGACGCCACCTGGATGCCGATGAGCAGCCCGGTGTACGGGCGATGGAGCGGGTTGCTGAAGTTCCCGAGTAAGGCGAACTGGCTCATTCGAAACGCAAGGACGGTCCTCTGCGGGAATGAGACCATCGCGGCACATGTGCGCGCCATCGGTGTCGATGCCGTGGTATTGCCGACAATCGTCGACGCAGCCGTCTTCGCTCCGGCGGCGACGGCCGGGCCCGAGGAGGCGCTGCCGGTCGTCGGCTGGATCGGGACGCATGGTACGTGGCGATACGTGGAGTCGATTCTTCCCGCGCTCGAGACGGTCGCGCGGGCGGTACCGTTCCGTCTGCGGATCGTCGGCTCAGGACAGCGGGCGCTTTCGCTCCGCGGCATCGACATCGATCTGCTTCCGTGGCGGATCGATCGCGAGGTTCAGGACTTCCAGAGCCTCGACGTCGGGCTTTATCCGCTTCCCGACGATGAGTGGGCCGGGGCGAAATCGGGACTGAAGGCGATCCAGTACCTCGCCTGCGGCATCCCATATGTCGCCAGTCCCGTCGGCGTCGTGAAAGAGATCGGCGAGCCGGGAATCACGCATTTCGAGGCTGTCACACCTGCGGAATGGTCCGGCGCGCTCGCGCGGCTTTTACGGGGCCGCGAAGAACGGCGGCGGATGGGGGCCGCCGGCCGCCGTCACATGCTCGATCACTATTCGGTGCGCGATTTCGCCATGCGGATCGGGAACGTTCTTCGGGATGCCGCCGTGCCGGCCGCTGCCGAGGTTTGCGTGTGAGCGCGCTGGCGCCGCTGGCGAGCCGGTTCGCGCGCGCGCTGGAAGTTCTCCCTCTCGTAGCCTTCCGCGGGCTGAACGGAGGGATGCCGCTTCTTCTGGGGTTGTATATCGGTTATCGCTGGGGGCTGGCGGAGCTCGGGGCGTACACCCTCGCCAGCTCATTCGTTGCCATCGGCCTGATGGTTGTCGACTGGGGATGCACGCGCTGGCTGCCGCGCGAGCTGGCGCTGGCTGGCGTGCAGGAGGGTAGCGGCTCCGGCGTGGCGACGGCGAACACGTTGCGGCTCATCCTCGCCGCTGCCTTCCTTCTTCTGACCGGAGTGCTCTCCGCCGCGGGACGACTTCCCGCGGAATCAGCGCGCTTCGCGATCGAGCTGGGCATCCTGTACCCGGTCTCGATCTTCAGCGTCAATGGCGTGAGCGACCGGATCGTGTCCCGTGAGATCGCCGGTATCGGCGGCGCGGTGGCCTCGGGGCTGACGATCTTTGCGATCGGGGCATGGTGCACGATGCGCGTCGGCTCCGGTCCGCATCTGCTCGTTCTCGCCTATGTCACGGGAAAAGTGGTGGAAGCGGTTTTTCTCATGAGTGGGAGAACGAGACTGTTTCACCTCGTGCCACGTCATGTCCTGCCGATGGCGATCGCGCTCTGGCCCTTCAGCGTTCAGGCGATCCTCGGCATCCTCTACGCCCGCCTCTCGGTCTTCATCGTCGAGCACTTCCGGCACGCCGACTTGGGACTCGTCGGCGTGGCCACCGCGCTGCAGAACATTTTGCTGTTGCTGCCGGTCTCCATCGGTTTGCTGAATTACCCCATCTTCACGACCGCGGCGGCGAAGGGCGACCGGCATCGGATTCGTACAGCTCTCGGCAGCGCCGTGGTCATGTCGGTGGCCGGAGTTGCAGCGGGCGTTGCCGTGCTGTTCGCCGGACGCGACGTCATCTCCCGTATTCTCCATGTCGCACCCGGGTCGATGCTGTTCGTCATCGTGTTTGCGTCCATCGCCGCTTTGACCACAGGCGCGGCGATGTCGGGGCTGTTGTTGCAGGCGCTGGGACGGGAGCGCACGACGGCCAGACTCTCCTTCGTCACGCTCGCCGCTTCGCTGGTTGCCCAGTTCACCTTCGTGCAGTGGCTGGGCTTGTGGGGAGTGGCCGCGGGAATCGCCACGGCGGAACTGGTGTCGTTCAGCGTGTTCGGCATTGCCGCATTTCGCGCCTTTCGTGAGAAAGTGACTCCGCGAATAGGGCACGCGATCGAGGTGCCGGCGCCGGAGTCAGTGCCGCATTGAGCATACCGTGGGTCATTCTTGACCGGGCATTGTGCTCCACGTAGACTCGGCCGTTTTTTCACGAATGCTTTCACTTCCATCTCTGACGGCTGTCGTCGTTCAAACTCTGCTTGTCATGGCGGCAGGCTGGATCCTGTGGAAAGGATGGCGGCGTCTGGCACGGCGTGACTCCGCCGTGGGGCGGATCGCCGGAGCGGGACTCATCCTCAGAGCCTTCGCCGCCCAAGTGTTGTTCTGGGTGTCCTATCTCCGCCTCCCGGTCGCCCGCCGATTGCAGGATGGCGACGGCTTCTGGAAGTTCGCGATCGATTCCCAGATTTACTTTGGCGACTCGTGGATCCTGCTCGGGAAAGGCTGGCACAGCCTGATTCTCGTGAACCGGACGCTTCCATCGCCGGCCTTCCTGCAGGTCTTCGCTGTCTTTTTGATGCTCTTCGGCGCCGTCGCCTCGGTCGGGGCCCTTCTCAACTTGTTTGCTTACTGGGCCTGCTGCGAAGCGGTACTGCGTCTTGGCCGATTGGAAGGTTCATCCCGGCGGCCGACACTCATTGCCCTGGCGGCGCTCAGTTTTTCTCCCTCGCTGGTGCTCTGGTCGACACAGCCGCTCAAAGATGCGTTCTTTCTTTCCGTGGTCGCCGTCTTCGTGATGGCTTGTGCTCAATGGCGCAAAGGGTGGCTCGCTGCCGGCGCGCGCTGGCGTCCGCTGGCCTCATCGTTCGTGCTTCTCATCGTGACGCTGTACGCAATCGTCGGAATCCGGTGGTATTTCGGCATCCTCATGTGTCTGGTGTCGTTTCCGTTTCTACTCGTGACCGCCGTGCAAAGCCGCCGGCGGGTTGTGACGGGGATCGTCAACGCACTCCTCTTCCTGCTGATGCTGCAGGTGGTCCTTTTCGTCGGGGGGCCGTATCTTCCAGCGCCCCTCGCCCGAATGCTGAAGGGGGCGGGGGCTCCAACGGAAGCGGCCCAGAATCTCGTCTCCGTCGTCGAGAAGTCACGCCGGGGGTTCGATGCCGCGGGAGGAATGTCTCAAATTCAGGAAGGGGAGGCGCTGGCGCACGTCGATCGAACGATGCCGCCCGAGCCCGAGGTCGAGACGGAGTCACCAGCCGACGCACGGCAACTGCAGCACGCCGGCTCCGTGCCGCGATCGATCATCGGCCGGATCACCGCCGGTATGGCCGCTGTCGTCGTTCCGCGTTTCATCAGCGAATCTCTCGGCATCATTCACGTCGGTGGTGGCGGCTTGTGGCCGGTGGTCGAAGCCGATACCCTTCTTTTCGACATGCTTCTTTTGATCGTGATCTTCACCGTCGTGTCCGCGGCGCCGGCCGGTGGATTGCGCGATCCGTCGTTCTGGCTTGTGGCCCTGATGACCGGCGGTATCGCAATCCTTCTCACGTACACGATCAGCAACTTCGGCACACTCTTCCGGCACCGCTCGATGATTCTGCTGGGGCTTGCCTTGTTGCTCGCGGTGACGCGGGTGTCCCCGCCTGTATCGACCAATTCAGAGCCGGTGAGTTGATCGGCAGGTTTGTCCATGCCCGTGATCGATAAACACTCGGTACTCTCGAATCTGAACGGTCGCGGTCCTCTGACTCTGGAGCTTGGATGCGGGCCGAGAAAGCGGTATGCCGGCTCGATCGGCATCGACGCGATCGACTACGAGAACGTCGACATCGTCGCCGACGCGGCCGAGGCGCTTCGGGCGTTTCCTCCTGCCTCGGTTGACTTCATCACCTCGAGTCATTTCCTCGAGCATGTCCCCGACGTCGGTCACTTCCTCGACGAGATGGCGCGCGTTGTGCGGGTGGGAGGCCGAATCGAGGTCGTGGTGCCGCATTTCGCGCATCCCTATTTCTCGTCTGATCCGACGCACAGGCAGCCTTTCGGTCTGTACACGTTCTCGTACTTCGCTGAGGACGGGATCATGCGCCGCGGAGTTCCCGCGTACGTGCGACGCCGCAGTCTCCGTCTTCAGGCGGTCGATCTCGTTTTCAAGTCGACGCGGCCTTTCTACGTGCGGCATGTGCTGAAACGAGCAGCCGGGTGGTTGTTCAACTCGTGCCGGTATATGCAGGAGCTCTACGAGGAGAACTTCTGCTACATCTTTCCATGCTATGAAGTGCGGTTCGTGCTCGAGAAAGTCGACACATGAGCCGCAATATCGACGCCGAGGTCGTGGAGGGCTTCGGTGACGAATGGAGCCGGTTCGACCAGAGAGGTCTCTCCGCGGCCGAGGCGCGGCAGCTCTTCGATGAGTACTTCGACATCTTTCCCTGGCACGAGTTGCCGGTTGGATCAGTAGGTCTGGACCTCGGTTGTGGCAGTGGACGATGGGCGCGTCTCGTGGCACCGCGGGTCGGGCGTCTCCTCTGCTTCGATGCCAGTCAGGCCGCGGTGGACGTCGCGAAGCGAATGCTGGCCGGCGTGGAGAATGCGGAAGTGGCGGTGGCAGGTGTCGACGAATTGCCGGTGGCCGACGGCAGCGCCGATTTCGCCTACTCCCTCGGCGTGCTACATCACATTCCCGATACGGCCGCGGCGCTGCGTGCCTGCGTCAGCAAGCTGCGTCCCGGCGCGCCGTTTCTCCTCTACCTTTACTATCGATTTGACGACCGGCCAGCCTGGTACCGGATGCTTTGGAAGCTCAGCGAGGTCATTCGCTACTCCGTCTCCCGCTCTCCCAAGCCGGTCCGTTATGGGGTGAGCCAGCTTCTTGCGGCGACCGTTTACTGGCCGCTCTCCCGCCTGGCACGCCTCGCCGGTCGGATGGGGATGCACGCCGAATCGTTCCCTCTGGCCTACTATCGGAACCGGTCGTACTACGTGCTGCGCACGGACGCACTCGATCGTTTCGGAACGCGCCTCGAGCAACGATTTACGCGTGCCGAGGTTGAGGCAATGATGCGTGATGCCGGGCTGGTGGACATCGTCTTCAGTCCGCACGCTCCGTTCTGGTGCGCGCTCGGGCACAGGGCTCTTAGTGCTTGAGTTTGCTGACTTTACGTCAGTACATCCCTCGGTTTTGTGTTAACCTTCAAGCTCCCTTTATTGCACGGTGAGGTGGGCTGATGATCTTCGCGGTGGTGCAGGTCGTACTCTCATCGATCGCGGGCTTTGCCATTTTTCGGCTTTGGCGCAACATCGCCGCCAGCGGAAGGGCCGTCTTCTGGCTCGTCACGATAGGCCTGCTCGTCCGCGCCATCGGCGGGGTTGTCGCGTTCTGGATGTCGTATCTAGGCCTGCCAATCGCGCGATCACTCCAGATCGGCCGCGGCCTGTGGGTATTCGCCATCGATGCGACCACGTATGTCCAGTTTGCTCTTTTCTATGCCGACAAAGGACTTCAGGCCATCCTTCTGGTCGACAGGTCTCTTCCGGCGCCTTTTTTCATCCAGATGCTGGCTGGGGCGATGCTCTGCTTCGGCAGCGTGGTCTCCGTGGCGATCCTGCTCAACCTCGCGGCGTACCTCGGCTGTTGCGCGATCGTGCTTTCGTTCGGCGGCGCTACGCGGCGCCCGGCCGTGTTCGCGATCGCCGTGCTCAGTCTCTCTCCCTCCGCCGTCGTATGGTCGCTTCAGCCGCTTAAGGACGTCACATTCCTCTTTCTGGTCATGGCGTTTTTCGGTGCCGCTCGCGTTTGGCAGCAGACTTGGAAAAACGAATCGAGCCGGAATCAGGTCGTGCAGGGTGTCATCTGGAGCGTGATTCTGGCCGGGCTCATGTACGGCATCTCCGGCGTCCGCTGGTACTTCGGAGCGGTGATGCTGACGGCGGCCGTGCCGTTTGCGGTTATGTCGATCATCGGAGCGCGCGCCCGATTCGCCGCGGCGTCGGTTTCACTGTTGCTTCTGGCGCTGTCCTTGGGGGCGTTTCTCATCTCGGCCGGTCCCTACATCCCTCGTTCGATTCAGAACGCTCTGCGCACGCAGGACGTGAAGCAAGAGGCTGCCGTGCCCAAGATGGTTCTGACAACGATGGGGGAGTCGCGACGTGGCTTCGACCGGGCGGGGGGGGCGACGATCATCGGAGCGGGGAGCGCGATCCGAAAGATCGACGCCGCGTTCGCCGGAAAGACAACGGCACCGAAACGGACATCTGTCCCGAACATCGTGAGGGAGACTCCCGAGCATCGCGAGGCACCAACGGGAGCCTCGGCTCCTCTCTTGATCGCTTCGCTGATTCCAGCACCCAATGTCGTCGCCGCCCCGGCTCCGGGACCGTCACAATTCGAACCGCGGCCGGCGGCACGGAACGCCGTAGCTGCCGTGGGTCCGCCACCGTCGCCGCGATTGGCGCAGGCCACTACGCCACGTCCGGAACGGAGCGCCGCGCCCTTGCGGCAATCGGTACAGCCCGCTCCGTCGTCTCCGGTGCGGAACGTGACCTCTGCCGCGGCTCCGCCACCGTTGCCTCGGCCGGTGAATCCCCTTCCGCTCGCGCCGGGAGTGATTCCGCAACCGCTTCCGGCAACCGTTCTCCCCGTGTCGCCGATCGCGCGGATCCTCGCCGGAACGGCCGCGATGGTGCTGCCGCATTCGCTGGGGCAGTGGCTCGGCATCGTCGACGTGCGCGGAGGCCGCAGTCTGTGGCTGTTCGTCGAGATCGACACGATCGTCTTCGACATGGTGCTTGCGTTCGCAATCTTCTCCATGGCGGCCGCTGTGCGTCGCCGAACCCTTGGTGCGCCCGTGTTCTGGCTGGCGCTGCTCGTGACCGGGACGATCGGCCTGACGCTCGTGTACACGGTGAGCAACTTCGGTACGCTGTTCCGCCACCGCGACATGCTTCTCGTAGGCCTCGTGCTGCTGCCGCTTGCCGCGGCAGCGCCGGCCGCGAGGCTGAGAAACCTGCCGGATTAGGTGCTGCCGGCAGCGATGGTGCCGCCTTTTTCCCGGTTCGAGAACGCATCGAATGCGTCCAGGCGGCCGCGGAGACGCTCGGTCAGCATTGCGTAGATGCGCGCCGTCTCGGCGACCATCGTTTCGGCGCGCCACCTTGGGTCGACGTGACGGCGGCCATTTTCGCCCATGCGCGCGCGGAGGCCGGGATCGGCGAGCAGCGACGAGATGCGGTCGGCCAGGGTCTCGTAGTCATGTGCGCGAACGAGATAGCCGGTTTCGCCATCGATGACCACTTCCGGCGCACCGTCGATGTCGAAGCTCACGCAAGGCTTGCCCATCGCCAGCGCCTGCGGCAGCACGCGTGCGAGACCCTCACGAAGGGAGGTATGCACGACCACATCCATTGCCGCGATCATTTCGGGAATCCGCTCGCGCTTCATCAAACCGGCGAATACGAAATTCTCGAGGATGCCGGCTCTTGCGGCACGCTCGCGCAGGTGGTCGTACAGAATGCCGTCGCCGATGAGGAGGAATCGCACGTCCGGTTGGCGGCGCACGATCTCTGGTGCGGCATCCATCAGCTCGTTGTGGCCCTTGAGCGGGAAGAGGCGGGCGATCTTTCCCACTACCGGCGCATCCTTGGGGATGCCGAGCTCGCGCCGGACGGCGGCGCCGTCCGCCTTCGAATTGAGGAACCAGTCGAGCTCCATGCCGCTGTAGACGGTCGTGAACTTCTCCCGGCGGTCGATCCCCGCGGCGACGGCTTTGTCGATGATGATCGACGAGACAGACAGGAAGTGGTCCGTCATCGGCGCGCATATCTTCTTTACCAGCCGCCAGGTGCGATTGACGATCCATGGCTGGTATTCGTGAAAAACGAGACCGTGAAGCGTATGAATCACGATCGGTGTGCCGGCGAGCTTCGCCGCAATGCGGCCGAGGACGCCTGCTTTCGATGAGTGCGTGTGTACGATGTGGTAGCGATTGCGACGGATGTGTCGATAAAGCTTCACGAGCGCCACGAAGTCCGCCACGGGGTTGATGTTGCGTCCCAGTTCGGGAATGACCACGAGTTTGATGCTCTTCTCCGCGCGGTCGAACATGTTCCCCTCCGGGCCGCGATCGACGCCGGTTGCCAGCGTGACGTCGTACTCGGCCATACGGTCGAGTCCCTCGCAGGTCAGGAGCGTGTTCTCCTGCGCGCCTCCGAGGATGAGGCGCGTGATGACGTGCAGGACGCGAAGCGGACGGCCCTCGGGCATCAGGCTTCCTCGAAGTCGATCGTCAGTGCGTTCGGAGTGTCGGACATTGTTGGCGGGCTGCCGCAAAGGGCGGGAACGATATCGCCTGCTTTCTGATGCTGTCAAAAAGGAGAGAAAACGCGATCTCTAGTGGTCTGTGCTGACGTGCAGGTGATGATCGTGGACCAGGTTCACGTCGCCCTGACGCGAGACCAGCGGCGCGGCGGCAGGGATGTCGGAGATCACCCATCCGAAGTCGCTCGGCACGAGGGGCTCGAAAGACATGCAGGCACGGCGTACGATCAGTCCGGCCGCGGCGCACTCCCCGACGATCGCCCGAAGACGGTCATCGGCGATCTTCGCTGTCGAAATGAGCACTTCTTCCACCTGCAGTCTGCGGCGGACCTCCGCGAATGAGGTGGTCGTCGAGTAGACCGGAATGCCGTGAATGAACCGCCCGGTTTTTGCCGCGTCGTCATCCGCGAAGGCGACCGGCACGTACTCCAGGCCGGGGTTGTTGAGCAACTCGCGATATACCAGCTCGCCGCCGTCGCCCGCGCCATAGATCAGCACCCGTTTGCCCCCGTGGGCATGCACGGGGAAGAGGCGCCGCAGGATGCGGAAGGCGAAGCGGCTGGCCGCGACGAGCATGAACAGCATGAGCGCATCGAGCACGAACACGCCCCGCGAAAAGCCGTCGAAGCGAAACGTGAAGACGATGACCAGTACCGCTACCAGCGAGCCGAGTGCAACGGCGCGTGCAAAGTCGGTCACGCTGCTGAGGCTCGCGTACTTCCAGAGTCCGCGATAAATACCGGTGACGAGAAACGCCACGAGCTTGACCAGGACGATCAGCGGCAGCGTCTGCAGGAACAACTGCCAATTGGGCGAGCCGTCGAACGGGCCGAACTTGATGGCATAGGCGAGGTAATACGCACCGGAGATGAGCAGCACGTCGAGAAGCACTTCGAAAATGCGGCGCTTGTGTGACAGGTCAAAGAGGAAGGCCACCAGCGGCTTGCTGCGCGCGGCCGCGACTTCCTCTTCCGAGTAGACGCGTACCCGGCCGAGGTAGATGCCAAGGAACGTCAAGACGATGACGAAGCCGGCGATGGCCGCCAGACTGACGTCGAGCGAGGCGCGGCGCGCCAGCAGAGCCAGCGAGCCGGCGGCGATGGAGCACGCGTACAGCATCCAGACGGCATGTTTCTCCGACAGGCCGAGGGCCACGAGGCGGTGTGACGTGTGATCGCGCCCGCCTTGCGAGGCCGCGCGTCCGGCCATTTTGCGCATGACCGTCACGAACGTCGTGTCGAAGATCGGCACGAAGAGTACGAGCACCGGTACCGCGAGCACAGCCAGCAGACTGCGTGAACGGCCGCCCCCGGCGCCGCTCAGCAGCGCGGAGCTGGCCAGGAAGAAGCCGATGAAGAGCGAGCCGCAGTCGCCCATGAAGATCGACGCTGGGTTATGGTTGAAGAGGAGAAAGCCGAGGAGCGCGCCGGCGAACGCCTCCAGCGTCATCGCTTCATTGAACTGGTGATTGAGGAAAAAGTTCACGCCCAGGAAAGCCGCCGCCAGGGCCGCCGTTCCGGCCGCCAGTCCGTCCATGTTGTCCAGCATGTTGAGGGCGTTGGTGAGGCCGATCAGCCAGATGAACGTCACGAGCATGTTGAACGTCGGCGACGCGGTCCAGGGCAGGACGAGGCCGTAATTGATGATGATGGCCGCGGCGATGATCTGCCCGATCAGCTTTTGATACGGCTTGATGTGCAGGAAATCGTCGACCAGACCGACGGCGAAGAGGAGAGTGCTCGCTCCCAGGACCGCCCAGCTCGCGCGCGTCTGTGGCACGAACAGGAGGACGGTCGCGATCACCGCGAGAAAGATCGCAACGCCTCCCATCATGGCCGTCGGCGTCTTGTGCCACCGGTCGGCCTTCGGCGCGGCGACGATGCCGAAACGCCGTGCCAGCGCGCGGACGGCCGGCGTAGCCATGGCGCACAGCGCAAGCCCGAAGACGGCTGTCCTTACCGCGGCGGCGCCGAAAGAGTGTTCCATCATTTCTCGGAACGCATAAGTTATTCGATGTGCCGTTTCAACGCAAACGCAAAGTTATCTCCTGATGGAAGAGCTCGTTCTGCGTTGCGGCAGGCGCAAAGAGCTACGACTGGACTCTGCCGGAGTAATACGCGATGACTTCCTTCAGAATCGTGTCGAGCGTCGTATCGGCGCGGAAGCCGATCAGTTTGTGTATTTTCGTCGTGTCCGGCACGCGGCGCGGCATGTCCTCGAAGCCTTCCTCGTACGCTTCGCCGTATGGAATGTGCACGATCTCCGACTGCGAGCCCGCAAGACCGCGTACCCGCTCGGCCAGCGCGTTAATCGTGATCTCCTCGCTCGAGCCGATGTTGTAGACGTTGCCAATGGCGTCGGGATGGTCCATCAGCGCGGCCAGCGCCTTCACCACGTCGCCGACGTAACCGAAGCAGCGCGTCTGCTCGCCGCTCCCGTAAACCGTGATCGGGCGGCCGGACAGCGCCTGTTTGACGAATGTAGGGATGACCATTCCGTACTGGCCGGTTTGCCGTGGCCCGACGGTGTTGAATAGCCGGACGACCGTGGTCGGAAGCTTTTTCTCGCGCCAGTAAGCGAGAGCGAGGAACTCGTCGATGGCTTTGGAGCAGGCGTAGCTCCATCGCCCCTTCGTGGTCGCTCCCATCACCAGATTGCCGTCTTCGCGGAACGGTACATCGGTGCTCAATCCATAGACCTCGGACGTCGAGGCGATGAGTATTCGCTTTTTCTTCTTGTTCGCGACCGACAGCAGCACTTCCGTACCGCGCACGTTCGTCTCGATGGTGCGCACCGGACTTTCCACGATCAGCTTTACGCCGACGGCTGCGGCGAGGTGGATGATGACGTCGCAGGCATCCACGAGCTCTGCCACCATCGGCATGTTCTGGACCGTGTCGATCGTGTAGTGAAACCGTGGATTCGACTTCAGATGCGCGATGTTCTCGATGCTTCCGGTCGACAGGTCGTCGATGATGGAAACCTCGTCTCCGCGGCTCAGGTAATGGTCGGCGAGATGCGATCCGATGAAGCCGGAGCCCCCTGTGATTAGAACCCTCAATCGTGTCTCCCCCGTGCGCGCGGTCGGGCGTTCAGCGCGGCGGCGGATTATACGGTACGGCTTTATTGAGCGCGGCGACGCGCTCCTGCATCCCTGTGTCGACGTCCTCGAGGAACACCGGATTGAAGCGGACCGCGAGGGCGATGTCGGCCGTGGCGGCATCGAGGTTCCCCTGTTTCAAGTAGGTAACGCCGCGGTCGAAATAGATCTCCGGACGATGATCGGCTGCCAGTGCCGCGGTGTAGTGCTCGATCGCTTCGCCGTTGCGCCCGAGGATCCGGTCGTTCACCGCGCAGATGAGGTGGTAATCGACGGAGAGCTTGCCGGCCCCCTCGATCGGCTGCAGACGCGCCAGGTTGTCGCGCGCGACGAACACCGCACGGTCACCATCAACCTGCAGCGCGGCCTGCGTGCGGAGGGTCAGCGATTTGAGGATGTGGTCTGCGTGCTCGGGCATCCAGGCGTAGTAATAAACCGCCAGCGCCGCGGCGGTGAGAGCGGCGAGGCGGCAGAGAGCACGCGCCATCGGGTTACGCATCGCCACGGTCCCAGGCGATCGCAAGCGCGCCAAGTGTGAGGTACATCAACCGCGGCGCGGCGATCTGCAGCGGAAACTGCGCCAGCGCCAGGACGAAGAACGTTGCCGCCAGAGGCGTGCGGATGGCACGCCCCACCGTCTGCTCGGCTGTCTGTGGCCCGAGGCCACCGGAGCGCCGCCGTGCCGGAATGGCAAGCAATGCGATCGCGGCAAGGAACAGCGCGTAACCCGGCAGTCCTGTCTCGGCAGCGACCTGCAGGTGATCGTTGTGCGTCTCGCCGAAGTTCATCGGCCAACCGCGCGTCCACGCCGGCGGATAACGTTTCTCCAGAGCCAGCCGGGTCAGCATGAAATGGAATTTGAAACAGCCTGGACCGACGCCGGTGATCGGGTCCGCCCGGATCATCTCGACCGCGCTAAGGAAGGGCACGACGCGCTCGGAAAAGAGAACGGGGTAATCGCGCTGCCGCGCCGCGGCGACGAGCCGGTTGAAATTGCCCCCGATTCCTGTCGATGGCCGCAGCGCCACCGCGGCGAAGACCAACAGCAGCACCGAGACCGCGATGGCTTGCCGCCACGGACGCAGCAGCATCGCCACGACCGTCCCCGCCACGAAGGCGATCATCGCCGTGCGCGTCTGGCTCATTGCAATTCCGGTGAAGAGGATCGCGGCCAACGCCCCGAAGAACACGCGCTGCCAGCCCTTTACCGCCACGGCGGCGATCAGCGCGACGATCGCCGGACCGGCCAGCAGCGTACCTACATCATTCGCGTTCCCGAGCAGCCCCACGCTCTGCACGTGGCCCACGACATCCGGCGTGAAGACGAAGGGATTCCAGATGCGTAGTTCCTGAAGCGTCACGACGACCGCATTCGCGAAGGCTCCGGCAAAGACGACAAAAAGCACCGCAAGCCGCAGCCTCGGCGCGACGAGACGGGCGGCGATGTAGATCACCAGTGCGCACGCAACGGTTACCAGGCTGGCCTCACTCAGCGGACGGTTCGTCGACGTCGCCGTCGTCACGATGCTCCAGATTGCGATCGCGGCGACGAGGAACCACTCCCGCCGCGGCAGTGCCGCCAGAGCGTCACGCCACGCGGCGCGCGGCGCGGTCGCGGCGAATACACCAGTCAACGCCAGCGCAATCGCCTCGGCCCGGAATGCCATCTCCTTCGGAAGGCGAAAGGCGTCCAGGGCTCCTCCGGTATAGAGGATCGGGATCAACACGATGCCGGCGCCGAGCAGCATTACCGCGCTGAGCCAGTACCGCAGGCGATCGGTTCTCTCGCGCGCCGCGGAACGTCGTTCCCGCATCGGGCGAAGAGTAGCATGGGCGTCGCGCACCTCCCGGCAGAGGATTCGCGAACATCGACTCTATGGTCTCCTCTCACGCCATCGAAGCGATCCGCCGCTTCTCATCGACTGAGATCTCCAGTTTTGTGGCATCCAATGCCGGGTCGCTGCTCGAGGCCGAGGCGCTGGCGCTGCTCGACAACCCGCATTGCCCCACCTCGGTCTGCGAGACGCTCGCGCAGAATCTGCGCTTGACGGCCTTCTACTCCGTCCGTTTGCGTCTGGTGGGGAACCGCGCCACCCCGCTGGCTCAATCGGTCAAACTGGTGCACTACCTCCACTGGCCCGATCTCCTGCGGCTTTCCGTCGACGTCAAGGTTCCGGCGCAGGTCCGGCGGGCCGTCGAGACGCAGCTTCTTCTCCGCATCGACAAGCTCTCACGAGGGGAGAAAATCGCCGCCGCGAAACGCTGCAGCGCGGCGCTGATCCGGGTCTTTCTCTTCGATCCCGATGACAAGGTCTTCGCCGCGCTGCTCATCAATCAGCGTCTCCGCGAGGAGGATCTGCTGCTCTATGCCGATTCGGACGGTGCTTCCGCCGAGAAGCTGCTGATCCTCTCCTCGGATCCGAAATGGTCGTTTCGTTACGCCATCCGCAGAGCCTTGGCGCTCAATCCTTCGACGCCCCGGGCCGCTGCCGCGTCGCAGTTGCGGTACCTCTCACGGCGCGACCTCTCCCTCATTCACGGCGATCCTGCAACGACGACGTACATCCGCCGCTGCATCGAGCGGCTGGAGCCGGGCGTTTTCACGCGCGAGACGGAACGAATTGACTAGAATGCACGGAGTTATCGGCCACTGACCCCATGCCTGATCAGGATCCCCAGCCGCAAGTGTCGGAGCTCGCCTCGTTTGGTGAGGAGCTTCGGCGTGAGCGGGAGATCAGGGGCATCTCACTGAAGGAGATCGCCGACGCCACGAAGATCAGCAAACGCTTTCTGGAGGCGATCGAGCGCAACGATCACAAGACGCTGCCGGCTCCGGTTTTCACGCGCGGCTTCGTCCGCGAGTATGCCCGCTACCTCGGCTTGAACGCCGAGGAGATGGTCAATCGATACAACTTCGCTGCTGTCGGCGATGACCGCATCGAGCAGTCGTCCCATCTCGAGCGCCTGACCACGCCCCAGGTTCCGCCGCTGCCCGGTAAGAAGCAGCCGCAGAAAGGCATCCCTCCGGCGTATGCGCGCGTCGATCGCAACGTCTACATCCTCATCCTCGTCGTCGTAGCGCTGGCCGGTGTCAGTTACTGGGCGCTGAAGCACCGGCGCGAGAGCCGGGCGGTCGGTGAGGAGCATCTCGCCGCCGAGACGAAAGCCGCCCCTGCTACCGCGCCACCGCCGGTTGCCGCGCCGCAAACCGCAACGCAGTCCGAAATGACCCCGCCGGCCAAGTTGGTTCTGAATATTGAGGTGACCGGGCGGTCGTGGGTGAAGCTGGACGCGGACGGGGAGACCATCATCGACGATGAGCTTGTCCGCGGTTTTCACCGCAGCATTGAAGCAAAGGATGGATTTCGCTTCCGCACGATCGGAAACGCCGCCGGTATCACGCTGACCCTCAACGATCTGCCGGTGCCCGCCCTCGGCCGCACCGGCCAGGTGTTGCACGACGTCGTCTTAGATCGTGCTTCTCTTCAGAAGATGCAAACTCCCCCGCAGACCCAACAATGAGCACAACATCCGCCGAGCTCTCCGGCGATCTCGTCATCGGCCGGATCGATGCGGGCCAGTTTCCCCGCGAAGTCGTGGAGACGATCGCCCGCGGCTTCCTGCCGCTGCCGCAGGATGACCTGATTGCCGTGCTCGCCTATCTGACGCGATCGCCGGACGGCGAGATCGCCGACGCTGCTGCGCGGTCGCTGGCGGACGTTCCCTCGCGCAGCATTCACGCCTTCGCTTCCAACGAAAGCGCGCCGCCCACGCACCTGGTCATGCTGATGCGCGCCAGCGAAGATCCATTCATTCTCGAGGCGCTGATCCGCAATCGGGCCGTTCCCGACGATCTCATCACCGAGCTCGCATCGGTGGCCGACGCGGCCGTGCAGGAAGTCATCGTCATCAATCATTCGCGCATTCTTCGTGCGCCGGAGATCCTCGACGCTCTTCTGGCCAACCCTGCTCTCTCCGCGGACGTGCGCCGCCGCGCGCTCGAGGCGCGGGAGGAGTTCTTCGAGAAGAAGGCTCGCATCGTCGCGCAACAGCCGGCTGAGGTCGAGGTCGATGAAGACGAGCCGATGCTCAGCCTTTCCGAGGAACCGATCGCCGATCTGCTGGAAAAGGCGGTCGAAGAGCCGCAGAGCGACGCGCCACCCCCGGAGCTCAACGAGACCGAGCAGAAAGATGAGAAAAAGCTGTCGATCTTTTCCCAGATCCTTCTCATGGGCGTTTCGGACAAGGTGAAGCTGGCCTTCAAGGGGGGAAAGACGGAGCGGGTGATTCTCGTCCGCGATCACAACAAGCTCGTCTGCAGCGCCGTGATGCGCAACCCCCGCATGAGCGTGCTCGAAGCGGAATCGATCGCCGGAATGCGAAATGTCGAGGAGGAGGTGCTCCGTCTCATCACGTTGCGGCGCGAATGGGTCTCGAAGTACAACATCGTCATTGCCCTGGCGCGCAATCCGAAGTGCCCCGTGGGGGTTGTCGTGCCGTTGATCAATCGATTAACCTTGCGTGATTTGAAGGGCTTGAAGGACGATAAGGGTGTGAGCGAGACGGTCCGCGCCCTCGCCCGGAAGCTTTTCGCGCAGCGAAGCATCAAATCCTGAATGAAGGTCAACTACTACGAAGTGCTCGGAGTCGATCGCTCCGCCTCCGAGCCGGAGATCCGCGAACGCTTTCGCAAGCTCGCGCGGGAGCAGCATCCCGACCGCTACAAGGGCCCTGACAAAGCCGCGGCCGAGGGGAAGTTCCAGACTCTCACCGAGGCCGTCAACGTTCTGACGAACCCGGCGCGAAGGAAACAGCACGATGCGGAGATTGCCACTCCCTCGGCGCGCTCCGCGAGCGGCGCTTCCGATCTGGCGCAAGTCGGGAAAGTTTATCTGGCGAAGGGCATCAAGGCGTACCGTGAAGGGGATTTCCGCACCGCGTACGACAACTTCGACATGGCCGCCAAGCACAATCCGGCCGATGCGAAGGCATTTCAACATCTGGCACTGGCGGCAACGCGTATCCCGGGATACGCCCGTCAGGCGGTACAGGCAATCGAAACAGCTGTTCAGCGGGAGCCGATGAACGCCGCGTATCTGAAAGATGCCGGCATGATCTGCAAACGCGCCGGACTGACGGCGAAAGCAGAGAGATACCTGGATGAGGCGTTAAAGTGGGATGCCGACAATATTGAAATCCGTACGGCATTGGCTGAATTGCGGCAACGTGGCGAGTCCAAGGAAAGTGGAAAGGGGTTTACCCTTTTCAAAAAGGGCTGAGTGGGAATGGACGTGAAGGCATACGGCCTCACAGACGTCGGACGGCAGCGCCAGCACAACGAGGATTCATTCCTCGTCGCTGACGAGGCGAAGCTTTTTCTCGTCGCCGATGGGATGGGTGGGCACGCCGCCGGCGAGATCGCTTCGCGCATCGCCGTCGATTCGATCTCCGAGTTCATCGTTCATACGAAGGAAGACGACGGCACCTGGCCGCATGCCTACGACGAGCAATACACCCGCACCACCAATCGGCTGATGGCCGCGCTGCGCATGGCCAATACGCGCGTTCTCGAAGCGATGCGCAAGGATGCCAAGCTTCGCGGGATGGGCACGACCGTCGTCGCTTGTATGGCTGACGACGGCAAGATCTCCGTGGCCCACGTCGGCGACTCCCGCGCCTACATGATCCGCAACGGCAGGATTTCGCGCATCACCAACGATCACTCCTGGGTCTTCGAGCAGGTGCAGGCCGGGATGCTCACCGAGGCCGAGGCGGAGAAGCATCCCCTCCGCAACGTGATCACCCGCGCCCTCGGCGGCGCTCTCTCCGTCAACCCCGATGCCTCGGAGATCGACTGCCGGCCGGGCGACCTCTACCTCCTCTGCTCCGACGGCCTCACTGGCATGGTTCCCGAAGATCAGATCCTCGAGCTCGTCACCGCCAACGCCGACGACCTCGAGCAAGCATGTCGTCAGTTGATCGACGTGGCCAACGAACACGGCGGGCTGGACAACGTGACGGCAATCCTGGTGAAGACCACCTAAATCTATGGACATTCGAATCGACTACTGCGGCGTTTGAAACTATCTTCCGAGAGCCTCCAGTCTGGCGGCTGAAATCAAACGCGAGTTCGGCATCGACAGCCAGATCGTCCGCGGAAGCGGCGGAATCTTCGTCGTGAGCATCGACGGAAAGAGCATCTTTTCCAAAAAAGATGAAGGACGCTTCCCGACCGAACGCGAGATCCTCGATAAAGTGAGAGCGCTGGCGTAGGTCTGCGCGATAGCGCAGACAGCCCTCAGCCCGGTTAAACTCCGTGCGTGCATCCCGAGGTCCAGGAGATTCAGACAAAGCTGAAGGAAATCCTTTATGACTGCGCGGTGGAGATTCGCGCCACCAAAGCGGCGCTCTATCTCCTCACCGCGGAAGGGCGATTCGAGCTGGTTACCGAATATGGCTTCCGCGGCGCGGTCCGCGCGGCGGCCGAACGCACCGATCCCGTCATCGACCGCTGTGGCCGCGGGCGCACTCCGTTCTTCGTCAACGGTCTCAACGCCGAGCCGCGGTTTTCGCATGTGATGTTCGAGTCGGCCAGCGACCGACTGCTTGCCGCACCGATCTACTTCCGCGGCAAACTCGTCGGCGTCATCGATATGCGCGACAAGGCGGGCAAGGCGTTGTTTGACGCCACCGACCTGCCGAAGGCACAAAAGATCGCCGATCGGATCGGAGAGCAGTTCGTCAACAGGAACGTCTTCGGCCAGCAATTCATCACGCTCTCCGACGCTCCGGAGCGGCCTCTCGTCATCGGCACGAATGTTCCCGTGGCCGAGGCAAGGGTTGCCGGCCCCGCCCCGTCGGCGCAGAGCCCTCCAAAGCCGAAAGCATCGCTCTGGCCGGCCGAGCGCCCGCCGGCCACGAACGTGCCGCGGCTGGCCACACTCATCATCGAAGCGCGCGGCAATGCCGAGCGAATCGCCGTCCCTGAGTCTCCGGAATCGATCGGCGAGGCGGAGCTGGCCGCGATTCGCGACATGCTGCGAACCATGCTCCTGATCCCGGGTGCCGCGGTGGCCTCGGTCTCGGTATTCGGACATATGGGAGGTGTGCAGGAAGTGGCCGCGCGCTCGACGCTGACCGAGGAGGCGATGAACGTCCTCCAGTCGAAGTTGAACCTCTGGCTGACCAAGCGCGGTGACGCCGGCGGCTTCGTCAGAACGAATTTCGCCCTTCCGTTCGGAAATCAGGAGCCACCGATCACGGCCACGCAGATCCAGAAAGTCTTTACCGCGCCGGTGGCGGCGGGCTCGTTCAAAGGGATCTATCTGACCGTGGTTTTCCCCGTCGCACCGGATCGTCCCGCGCACGAGTTGCTGGCCGCGTTTCATGGGCAGCTACAGATGGCCATCGAGCACTCGATGTCGCGGGGCGCGATGCAGGCCGCCCGCACGCGGGTCGCCGAGGCTCTGATCGAGCCCGACTTCTCGACATACCCTGAGCTGAAGCGCCACTCGGAGGCGGTGGCTGGCCGCGCGGAGGCCTTCGCCAGATTTCTCTCGATGACGCCGGCGGAGACCGAGAAGACGCGCATCGTCGCGCTCGTCCATGATGTCGGAATGCGCCTGCTCGATTACGAGCACCTCTACCGCAAGCGCGATATTTCTGCCGAGGAGTTGTCGATTCTCAGGGAGCACGCCTCCGTCGGCGCGGCCATGGTCGAGCCGCTGCTCGGCAACGAGATCGCCCGGGCCGTTCTCTGCCATCACGAGCGCTGGGACGGCGCCGGCTATCCAAACGAGATGCGCGGCTCGGACATCCCGCTTGCCTCGCGCATCGTGCAGCTCTGCGATGTTTTTGAGACGATCATCGCCGTGGAAAGCTACGCCGCGGCCGAGTCGCTCGACCAGGCCGCCGCGAAGATCACACGCGGCGCGGGTACACAATTCGATCCCGATCTGGCCAGGCGTTTCATCGACATGCTGCGCGCGCGTGTGGCGTAACGCCGCCCCCCTTCCCAACGTCTCACCTTCAACGACCCGCCGGCGGAGTCGGAAGAAAAGGGAGAAACCAAATGCTCGCCACTTCCGTGTTCCTGTTGTCCCTTGCTCTCGCTCCGTACGCTCCCGATCCGCTCGTGCTCCGCGCTGTCAGTCCCGATCCACGAATTTCCACTCCTGCCATCGCCGCGTTGCGTCTGGGTGGCCAGCCTGCTGTCGACGCCATGCTGGCGGCCCATGCGCGCGTCACCGGAGACGCGGCATCCGAAGCGCGCTTCCGCTCCGCGCTCGACCGCGTCTGCCGTCAGGCCGACTGCGTCTTTTCCGGCCTTTACTGGTACACCGATCTGGACGAGGCCAAAGAGGTGGCGAAGGTAACCCACCGTCCCATCCTCTCGCTCCGCCTCCTCGGCGACCTCGGCGTGGAGATGAGCTGCGCGAACAGCCGCTATTTCCGCACCGTGCTCTATCCGAACCGCGACATCGCTTCCTGGCTCCGCGATCATTTCGTCCTTCACTGGTCGTCGGAGAGGCCTGTGCCGGCGGTGACGATCGACTTCGGAGACGGCCGCGTGCTGCACCGCACCATTACCGGCAACAGCATTCACTACCTGCTCGACGAGACGGGACGTCCTCTCGACGCGCTGCCGGGTCTGTACGCACCGAAGCCATTTCTGGCGCAGCTACGCGAAATGGTCTGGCTTTACGGCCAGTGGTCGAACACGCCGGCAAATGCTCGTGAGGAGGAACTGCGCAGGTATCACGGCATGCGCGTCATCAGTGCCTCGGAGACAGAGCGCCGCGACAACGCGGGGGCGACCGCCGCGGCGCGCCGGGCCCGGCTACAGCAGCCGGCGTATGCCTGGGAGGCCTCGCGTTATGCGGTGTCAAAGAGCGGCGGCGAGGCAGCGATGTTCGGCAAGATCTCCTTCGGCATGAACTCCATCGTTCGGAGCGTACAGACGATCACCGAGCGCGTCCTGCCCGGCGACGACTTCTCGGAGATCGACGACAACGCGCTCGCTCTGATCCGGGAGAAACGCGCGCCGCTCCACGAACCAGCAGAGTCGCTGGCGCGCGTGATCGAGTCCTTTCGCCGGACTCTCTCTGCCGACACCGTGCAGAATGAGTATGTCCTCCGGCCGCAAATCCATCACTTCTTCGAGGAGAATCCCCGAATAACGTTTGCGGAGCTGAACGAGGCTGTCTACGCCGAGGTGTTCAAAACACCGCGCCAAGACCGATGGCTCGGCCTCCGCTCCGATGAGACATTCACGGCGTTAAGCGCGGAAGGCGTGGAGCAGCACGTTGATCGGGCTCACTGATTCCGCGCGTACCTCCGCGATAGACTTCACCAATGAAGATCGATCGCAACGAGGCGAAACGGATCGCCGATCTGGCGCATCTCGAGTTCGATGACGCGGGGCTGGAACGGATGGCGGGGGAGATGACCACGATTCTCTCGTACATCGACCAGCTCCGCGAAGTCGACGTGGCCGGATTCGAGGCAGTTGCGGCAGGGGAAGCGACGCCGATGCGCGACGACGTGCCGCGCCCTCCGGTCGAACGCGCCGCCGTCGCCGCCAACGCGCCGGCATTCAGCGGCGACGGTCACTTCATCGTCCCCAAGGTGATCGGTGACTGAGCTTCTGCATCTGCCGTGGCACGAGGCGCGTGAGCAGGCGAGCAGCCGGGAACTGGTCGAAGCGTCGATCGCAGCGATCGATACGCTCAATCCGCGGCTGAATGCATTTCTCCATGTTGGGCGCGACGCCGGCGAAGGGATGCCGGTGGCGGTGAAGGACAACATCGTCACCACCGGGATGCCGACTACCTGCGCCTCGCGAATCCTCGGCAGGTTTCTCTCACCGTTCGACGCCACCGCCGTGGCCCGCCTGCGCGCGGGGTCGTGCAGCATCGTCGGAAAGACCAACCTCGACGAATTCGCCATGGGCTCCTCGACCGAGCATTCGGCGTTCGGACCGGCGCGGAATCCGTGGGACACGACACGCGTACCCGGCGGCTCCTCGGGAGGCTCCGCCGTGGCGGTGGCCGCGCGTATGGTTCCGGCGGCGCTCGGCTCGGAGACCGGCGGCTCGGTGCGCCAGCCGGCGGCGCTTTGCGGCGTGGTCGGACTCAAGCCCACCTACGGGAGGGTCAGCCGCTATGGACTGGTGGCGTTCGGATCGAGCGTCGACCAGATCGGTATCGTCACGAAAACCGTTCGCGAATGCGCGGAGATCTTTGGCTTGATCGCGGGCCACGACCCGCTCGATTCGACGTCGTCGATGAACCCGGTGGACGACTACGCCGCCGATCTCGAATCCGGCGTCCGCGGACTTCGTTTCGGGGTCGTGCGCGAAGCGATCGATAAGCTGGAAGGTGAGGTTCGCGCGAACTTCGAGGATGCGCTCCGCGTCCTGCGCGCCGGCGGCGCGATCGTCGACGAGGTTAGCGTGCCGTCGATCGGCTATGCCATCGCCATTTACTACATCGTCGCCAACGCCGAGGCGAGCGCGAACCTGTCGCGGTTCGACGGTATTCGCTACGGCCGGCGCAGTGAACGTGCCAAGACGTTGCGCGAGGTCTATTTCGAGTCGCGCGGCGAAGGATTCGGCGATGAGGTGAAGCGCCGCATCATGCTTGGAACCTTCGCGCTGTCATCCGGCTACTACGACGCCTATTACGGTCGCGCTCAGGCCGTTCGCGCGAAACTGCGCGCCGATTTCGACGTCGCCTTCGAACGGTTCGACTATCTCCTGACTCCGACGACCCCGGAGCCGGCCTTTCCGATCGGCGCGAAGACGGACGACCCGCTGTCGATGTACCTCAGCGACATCTTCACCGCCCCGGCAAACCTGGTGGGAATCCCGGCCATCGCCGTGCCGTCTGGTTTTTCGCGCGCGCGCCTGCCGCTCTCGCTGCAGATCATGGCGCCGCATTTCGCGGAGCGCGCCCTCTTCCGTGCAGCCGGATTCTTCGAGCACGAGACGGGATACTGGCGTGAACGGCCGCCGGTGTGCGCGTAGTACATCATTGGCGGGCGCTGGCTCCGCTGGTGATGTCGTGAACGGTGAAGGTCACGCGATAGTCGGCGCGTAGCCAGCGCGCGACGAACGGCAGTTTCGTTCCGCCGCTCTCGCGCCAGTCGTCGTATTCAATCTCCTCGGGGAGAATGCCGAGCGGCGTGACCAGTTCACGATGGCGTCTGGTGACGACACCGTGCGTTTCATCGATCGTCCAGACCTCGCCGTTCGCCATCTCGAGCTTGTCGCCGCCGGCGACACGCGATATTTTCGGAGTGGGGACGCTCACGAACGCTGCCAGCGCGCGATTCGCTTCCGGCGGATGTGCCAGCTCGCTCTTGTAGTCGATCTTGTCCGCCGTGATCGTCAGCGTGAATGGTCCGCTCTTTGGATCGTCGCGCCCGTTGTAGCGCTCGACGGTCCCGGTTACGACACGCGTCACGGCGCCTCCCGGTGTGGCCGGCAGCCGGGCCAGGAGTGAATCGGCAGTGGGCAGCGGAACGGCCGGTTGCGGCGCGGCAGCATGGTTCCAGCCGGCGTATGCGACGCTCGGAACGCCGTTCGGCCGGATGTGGCCCTGGTGACAACTGTTGCACGTCACTACGGTCTTGCCGTCGAAGTTTCGTGCGTTGATGTCGTGCTCCATGGCGATCATCTTCCGCGCCGTCTCCTTCGCCGCTTTTTCGTCCGACTCCCATTCCTTCGCGTGGCAATGACCGCAGGTAACGCCGAGGGAGTTGGACATGAAGGCCATGACCGGGATGAGCTGCGACGTGGAGAGGCCTTGCAGCGTCTTGATGTTTTTCTTCGTCTGCTCCACAGGCAGATCGTTTGATTGCGCCGAAGCGAAGAGAAGCAGCATCGCGGCGATGATGATGCGCATCAGTCCTCCCGTTGAAACACGGCGCGAAAGTGCCCGCGCTCGGTGTTGCCGTCACAGATGAGCCGTCCGCCGCTGATCCACGCCTCCACGGTTTCGGTGTGCGCTCCCGGTCCTTGTAACGTCAGGTCGAGCCGCCCCTCGCGCCATGTGGCCCGGCCCTGCGCGGCCGGGATGCCGTCGACGGCGCGCCATCGTCCGTCGGTGACGACGTGCCACGCCTGATCTTCCGATCGTCCGCCGGAGACGCGGTGCTGCCGCACCGAGACACCGCGGGCATCCTGGGCGATCGACTGCGTGTAGGCGTCGTACGCGTGCGGAACCATCATGCCGAAGTCGCTCTGCGTCGCCACCAGCGACCACCGGCCGTTGAGAGTCGGACGGGCGATGGCTGGAGTGATCGATGCGCGCGTGCACGCAGCGAAGAGGGCCAGCGGAACGATGGCGATGGCAACGACAGCCAGGATGGCAGCGGTGCGGCTGCGCGCAGGCGGCCGGCGGAGCGTCGCTACGCGGCGTTCGATCGAGCTCGAAGCCATGCCCAGTACGAAACCGCCGCGCACGCTCATCGCTGCGATGCGGACGAGCGCTGCCGCGTACGCGCGCGGCGACAATTGCCGGGCTGCTTCTTCGTCGCAGGCCAGCTCGCGCAACTCGGCGATCTCGCGCCGGAGCAAGGCTGCGATCGGGTGAAACCAGAGCGGAAGTGACGTGACCTGTAGCAGCGCGTTCACTGCGAAATCGCTTCGTCGGACGTGCGCGCGCTCATGAGCGAGTGCCGCCGGCAGCAACTCGCTGTCCGCCAGAGACGGCGGAAGAAGGATGGTCTTTCCGATGGTCACCGGCGAGGCCACATTATCGGAGATGCGCACACCCTCGGCGAAAGGGCGGGAGTGAGCGAGGAGCCGGCGCGTGTGGTGTCCGGCGACCAGAAGTCTCACGGCTGCGAACAGCGCCCCGGCAAGATAGACGATGGCAATCAATCCGGCTGTCCTGCGATTCAGAGAAGGTTGCGCTTCGACGATGACCGCGCGTTTAGTCAGAAGGTTGCCGCCGGGTGAAGGGGAAGCCGGTTGTGTGGGCCGCGGGATGCCCGCCTCGGTGCGGGGCACCATCGTCATCACCGGCGAGGCGACGGCAACGACGAGCGTCAGCACAACAAGCCAGAAGCGAAGATTTGCAGGCGCGCGGCGAAGGAGGCGCGCGGTGCCGATTCCGATCAGCGCGATCGCGGCGGTCTGCCACGCCGCGTTGACGACAAACGTCACGATGACTTCAGCGATCCGATCCACGGCGCTCCTCCTCTTCCAGCATTCCGTTCAGCCGCCGCAGGGTCTCCGGCGTCAACTGTTTCGTTTCCACGAGGCTCATGACCAGCGCTTCCGCGGAGCCTCCAAAGATTCGCTGCACGACGTCGTGGAGCGTGGCGCTGAGCGCGTTTTCCCGCGAGATCGCCGCGCTGTAGTGATAGGCGCGGTCGGCGAGCGTACGGCTCGCCTTTCCTTTGCGAACGAGCACGTTCAACATCGTCTGGACGGTGGTGTAGGCCAGCCGGCCGCCAAGCCGCTCCTGCGCCGCGGCCACCGAGGCCGGTCCGCCGTTCCAGAGCACCTGCATGATCTCGAGCTCGAGAGGGGTCAGTTGGTCGGTTTGTTTGCGTCGAGGCATCTCATCTCCTAAAGCGTTAGGACAAGGTCGGTCCACGCGCCTGCTTTGTCAACTAAAACTTTAGGAGTGGAGGTGCGGACGGTCCGAAATGCGCTTCCCGGTGCGTTCCCTCGTCCTCACATTCATGGATTTCGAGACCGATCCCGGCGATCGGTGCGAGCTTCTGCCGGTTTGAAGGCAACATTGCGACATTCCGTGGCAACTCTGCCTGCCGGCAATCTGCGGTTCGAATCGTTCGATCAAACCGGGATGCGATCAGGTGCTCGCTTGCTCCGCCGGGATCAAAACGATGTACACCAGATCGAAACGACACTGGCAAGCATCAAAACGGATGACGTTTTCGACGAGGACACTCATACCATGGTAAGAGCATTTGCTTCGTTCTGTCCATCGCTTGCGTCTTTTTGAAGGTCGCGCGCTTCATTTCGACGCTCGCTTACTTCGTTTTCGACTTAATTCTCGGCCACGCGAGGAGATATTTCGTCAGTTCGAGCTGCAAAATATAACCATGGTGAGATTATTGTCGCCGATAGGACACTAGTGCTCTTACCATGGCAAGAGCGTGAGGATCGTTTCGAACCTCGCGAGCATCCCTTCTAAGCTCGCGAGCATGATTTGGAACCTCGCGTGCTTCGTTCTTACCCTCGAGCTCTTACCATGGCACGAGAACTTGGTTCGTTTTAATCCTCGCTCTCTTGTCATGGTAAGAGAGCATTCGTCATTTTGAAGCTCGCGAGCTTCACGACCACAAAACGTTCGCAGGTGACCACGAGCCTCCCTATGCCTTAGGCGACGAGAGTCTCTCCGCCGACTGGATTGATCGGTCAGCGGACGGCGTGCGATCGCGTCTCGAACGTCACGAAACGTCCGGCGATACGGCGTTCGGTGGCGTCCAGCTTCTCGTAGGCGACGAGAAACTGCCCGGGTCCTACGGCGATCACCGAGGGATCTCTCGCGTCGGCGGTGGTTGTGGCGATCGACAGGGGAATGACGTTGCCGGCGCGATCGATGGACGCTCCGAGGATGTCGTCGTGGTCAGCGCCGGCCACGTGCGTGCGCCAGATGACCAGATAGCGCTCACCGTCACCGGCGATATCCGGGCGCGTCAGGCCGGAGTTACCGGCAAATCTGCCGACAACGTTAGGCTGCTGCGTGGCTTGGGTGAAGTCGACGAGCCCCGAGGAGGGTAGACGGGCAGTTACTACCGCGTTGTCCGTTCCGCGGAACCAGGCCATCATCACGTCGCGGCCGTCGCTGCCTATGGCCGGTTGCGCCTTGCTGTCGAACGTAAACCCCTGCTCAGCGGAGAGTGTGTAGAGCGAAACGAACTGCAGAAGGTACGAGTTTGTGAATGTGGTGATCAGGCACAGACAGTTCCCGAAAAAGAATCCACCGCCGGTGCAACCGGGTCCCTGGCCGCAGGTTGTCGTCCTGGTCGTCACCACATGGCTGGAAACGACTTGAGGGAAGTCGGTCCCAACCGTCATGTCGCTGACTGCGATGCCGGTATCCAGGGGACTGGCAGCCGAGCCGTCCGCCCTGATCTGCCACACCTGCTTTCCAAGAGAAAACCATGTCGTTTTTCCCGAGCGGACAATCGGTGGGAAGCTGGGCGCCGCCATCAGTATCGGGAGGACGGACGGAACCGAGGGGTTCAAGTCCTCGTCCAGCCGGCAATACACCGCAATGGTGGATTGCGGATAGGTATCGGGAATCTCAAGCCACCCGATCGTGAATCCCTGCCCGCTCGGGTCGGCGGCGACCGAAGGGGCGGTCACCTCGACGAGATTGGGTGAGGCAACGGGGATTCTGCGAACCGCGCCGGCGATGTGGCCGGTGGCGTCCAGCCGTGCCACGGAGATCCGGTCATAACCGTCGGAGCCGAGCATAGCCCACGCGATCAAGACGCCGCGTCGATCCCTTGCCATGGCCACGGCAGGAGTATTGAAGGTGGCCGGCGTCAATTCGCGAGGAAACAGTTGGCCAGGAATCGGATCCGAAGCAATTTCCGCACTGACCGTGGGCTGCGCGAAGGCCGCGACCGTCTGAAGAATGAGAAGTAGAAGCGGGAAAATGATTCTGCGCACCTTCCTGATACGGCCTCGGGCGATGAAACGTCCCATCCTCTGCTACACTTTCGCTCGTGCGTAAGTGGTGGGTGGGCCTACTCGGGTCACTTCTTCCGGCGGTACTCGTCGCCGCGACTTCTTTCAAAGTAATCACGCCCGAAGTGCGTGCGGCGCTCACCACGGATTACACGATCGAGGTCGTGGTCAAAGCGCATGACGGCGATGCTTGGAGTCGCCTGGCAAAGCGCGTGACCGGCGACGGCGATCGATGGGACGAGATCGCCGCATTCAATCATGCCGGCGGCAACCTCACCACCGAGCAGCAAGTCCGCATTCCGTTCAGCATTCTCCGCCCGAATCTGCAGCGCGACGTTGCAGCGGCGATCTTCCCCTCTGACAGTTACGCCGCCGACGGATGGCGTCACGTCGTGGTCGGCAGCAGCGGCATCGAAGGGGAATCGCTCTGGAACATCGCCGAGTGGTTCACCGGCCGCGGCGAGAACTACGCCGCCATCCGTGCCGCGAACCCGTCGCAGGGACTCTCGACCCGCAAAGGTGACGTGATCCTCATCCCGAAGGAGCTTCTCGCTTCGGCATTCCGCCGCGGCGAAATGGAGGAACGTAATGCACCGAAGACAGCCGAGGTTCGGAAATCGGAGGACGATCCGGAAGAGCGTACGAGCGAGGATGCTCATGCTGCGGCAGCTTCGGTACCTGAGGCAGTGGCCGTCAGCGGCCAGCCGTCGCTGACGTACGACCGGACCTCTGACGAGCCGTTCGCGGTCTACCGGCTGCAAAAGGGCGAGGCGCTCTATTCATCGGTGGCCATCCGTTTCACCGGCCGCGTGTATGCGAAAGACGTCGGCGATGTGCTCGAGCGCATCGTGACGTTCAACGGCATCGACGACGTGGCCAGGATCCCGATCGGTTACCGCGTCAAGATCCCGATGTCGTTGCTGCTGCCGGAATATCTGCCTGCCGATGATCCGACGCGCATGGCGAACGAGCAGGTGAAGCGCGAGAGCGCCAAGCTTGCCGTCCGCCCGCGCGCGAAAGGCCTTGCCGGCGTTCGCGTCGTTCTCGATGCCGGCCACGGCGGGCGCGACGCCGGCGCCACGTATGACGACGTCTGGGAATCGAACTACGTGTATGACGTCATGTGCCGGCTCAAGCATCTTCTGGAGAAGAAATCGGGAGCGGCTGTTTCGGCCACGACGAAATCGGAGCAGGCTGGTTACGCCATCCCGGATGACGACGAGTTGGAGGAGTCGACGGACCATATCGTCCTCACCTCGCCGAAGTACGTCATCGGCGATCCGGCGGTCGGCGTGCATCTTCGGTGGTATCTCGCGAACTCGATCTTCCGCCGAGCCATGAAGCAGAGCGTGCCGCGCGAGAAGGTTGTTTTTCTCTCCATTCACGCCGACTCGCTCCATCCGGCGTTGCGCGGTGCGATGGCGTACATTCCGGGGCAGCGGTATGTGACCGGGTCGTATGAGAAGAGCGATCAGGTGTATCTCGCGCGCGCCGAGGTGCGCGAGAGCCCGGTGGTGCGGCATTCGGAGAAGGAGTCGCTTGCCGCCGAAGGGCTGTCGCGCGATCTGGCGGATTCGATCATCGACGCCTTCCAGTCGGATGGCTTGAAGGTCCATCCGTTCAACCCCGTGCGCGACAACGTCGTCCGCGGCGGCCGCGAGTGGGTGCCGGCCGTGATCCGCTATAACCTGATCCCCACCCGTGTTCTCCTCGAGATCTGCAACCTCGGCAACGAGAAGGACCGCGCGCTGATGAAAACGAAGTCGTACCGTCAGAAGGTGGCCGAAGCGATCTACGAGGGTCTGGTAAATTACTACAACGACCGCGACGACGGGCAACGGGCTGTGCCGTCGATCGCCAGCGGGCGATGAACGCGGTTGCGGGGTCTCGCGGTTGCGCGGTCTCGGGGTGGGAGGGGCCGCGAGACCCCGCAACTGCGAGACCGCGCAACCAGCGGTTCAGAACACTTCGCCGCGCATATAATCCCCCGCCGCGATGCCCCGCTCTTTTGAAGGCGATCACAACGCCGAAGGTTTGCGCTTTGCGCTGATCGCCAGCCGGTTCAACGACGAGATCGTCGATGGATTGCTGCGGGGGGCGCTCGATTGTCTGTCACGGCACGGCGCGGCGGACGACCACATTAGCGTCTACCGCGTCCCGGGGGCGTTCGAGATTCCCACGATGGCGGCAACGCTCATCGCGGCCGGTGGGAGCGACGCCATCGTCACGCTCGGCTGTCTCCTGCGCGGCGACACGCCGCATTTCGATTTCATCTCCGCGCAGGTGACAAGCGACCTTTCGCGGGTGGCCATCGACGCGCGTTTCCCGGTCGCCTTCGGCGTCATCACCTGCAACACGCTCGAGCAGGCGGTCGAGCGCTCTTCGCCCGGCAGCGGCAACAAGGGGTGGGAGGCTGCTCTGGCGGCGATCGAGATGGTCAACCTCTTCCGTGCCCTTTATGGCGAGGGAAAGTAATGGGAGCGCGCCGCAAAGCACGTGAGCTGGCGCTGCAGATGCTCTATCAGTTCGACCTCTCCGGGAACGGGCCGGATACGATCATCGAGACGTTCGAAGACCTGCAGAAGGCGAAACCGATTACGCGCGAATTCGCCACGAAGATCTTCCGCGGGACCGTCAGCTACATGCCCGACATCGACGGCATGATTCAGGCGCAGGCTGACAACTGGCGCCTCACGCGCATGGCTGTCGTCGACCGCAACATCATCCGGATGTCGGTGTACGAGTTCCTGCACGAGAGCGGCACGCCGAAGCTCGTCGTCATCGACGAAGCGATCGAGATCGCCAAGAAGTTCGGTAACGACAAATCGTCGCAGTTCATCAACGGAATCCTCGACGGGATACTGAAACGATACAATCTCGGATCGTGAGCAGAAACCAGAAACCAGAAACCAGAAACCAGAAGATGGCGAGCATCTTTTTCTGGTTTCTGGTTTCTGGTTTCTGGTTTCCGACGCTAAGGGGAGACCGTTCGTGAGTCTTCTCGGCCGCCTCGAGGACCTCTCTCTCACCGACATCGTTCAGATCGTCTATCTGAGCCGCCGTACGGGTGTGCTGGAGATCGTCGACGATCGCGGACGGCACACGGTGCTGTTCCGGCAGGGACTGGTCGTCAACGCCTCGTCGCCGGAACATCCGGACCTGCTGGCCTACCTGGTGGCGCGCGATCTGATCCCTGAGGCCGCGGTGCCGGGGCTGCGGCAGATGGAGGAGAACGGGATCCCGTACGGAACTGCCGCCGTGGAAATGAATGTGATCAGGGCGTTGGATCTTGGGAACGCCATCCACGAGCGGATCGTCAGCGTCGTCGCGCCGCTGCTGCAAAGCCGCGAAGGGGAGTTCAACTTCATCCTCAGCGATCACATCGGTCCGCTCGACGTGGAGTACGACCCTGATGCGATTTTCAAGGAAGGCGGATTCCCACCCCAGAAGATCGTCAGTACGGCCGATGGCGAGAAGCTCAAGCCGCTGCGCGGCCTCGAGGAGTCGTTGAAGGTCGGCAAGGCTCTGCTCCGTTCCGCTTCCTCTCCCGAGGCTCCCTCGCCGACACTCGACCTCGGGCTCGGCCACGCCAGGCCGCCTGAGCTGGCGCTTGTGCCCGACGACAATGTTCTCCCGTTTCCGACACCTGACGAGCATGACGATCAGGCGTTCACGCAGGTGTCGGATGGGGAGCCGTTCCCCGGCGGGCCGGGCGGCGAGCAGATCCTGAGTGAGTCCGCCCTGAATGAGTCCGTCTCGCGGGCGTCCGGTCTGCGTGAGCCTGTTTCCCGTGCGCCCGTTTCCCGAAAGTCCGGCCAGTTCAAAGTCTCCGGCGGTTTGATCGAGATCGAATCGCCCGATGCCACGTATCGCAACGTGGTGCTGTTCGAGCGCAACCCGCTGATCCGGGTCGCGGCACGGCGCGCGTTCGGGAAGAACGGCGTGAAGATCGCCCAGTTCGGGACGATCGAAGACGCCCGCGCCGCGATCGGCGACTTCATCCGTGCGAGTACGTTTTTCGTCACGTTTCTGGAGTTGGCCGGCAACGCCGATGTGCTGATGCAGCAGCTCAAGCGGAAGAATCCGAAGCTTCCGGTGGTGGTCATCGACGCCGAGGCGGACATGCGGCGCCGTCACGATCTGCTGCGCCGTGGTGCCGACCTTTACCTGACCAAGCCGTCCCCCGCGCGCCTGCAGCCCGGGCTGGCCGAGGAGGAGCTGAACCTCTTCGCGGACGAACTGGTGCTCTTCGCGGAGCGCGCATTCCAGCAGTGGGAGCAGTACACCGGCGGTTTCGATCCGGACGCCGGCAAACGCTTTTACGAGACCGCGGAGAAGGAGAACATCGACCGGAGTTTCGGTCTGCTCAAACAGCTGATCAACGAACTGTCCAATCCGAACGACATCGGCGAGGTGTCGGCGACGATCCTGCGGCTTTCGGCCGAGTATCTCGACCGAGGTGCGCTGTTCATCGCCGGCGACGACGAGTTCACCGGTGTCGCGGGATTCGGCGTGACCGGGGGCGGCCAGGAGATGCCGGCGCGTGTGAAGTCGATGCACATCTCCCGCGCCATGCCCTCGATTCTCGGTGACGTGGCAGCCTCGGGCGAGGTCCATCGGGGGAAAATGCGCCGTACTGCCGCGAATTTGGAGCTGATTGATGGCCTCGGCGGTTTGCTGCCGACGGAGGTCGTGGCGCTGCCGATCATGCACGCAAGGCGCACGATTGGTATTCTGTACGGCGACAACGCCGCGAATCGCGCTCCGATCGACACCATGACAGGACTCGAGATCTTCCTTTCCCAGGCCGGCTATGCCTTCGGCAACGCTGTCTTCGCGGCGGAAAAGGCCCGACGTTGAAAGTCCTGGTCGTCGAAGATTCGAGCTCGATGCGCGCCTACCTCACCACGATCATCGAGGGGGGGACGGAGAGCTTCGATCTCGAGATCGTCGAAGCCGCCAGCGGG